>NZ_CP036295.1:2380000-2980000 GCF_004801255.1 Desulfovibrio desulfuricans
GTTACCGCCGCTTTTGAAGAATCGTCCATTGCCCGTATTCTTGAGATGGTCGAAAACGCCGTGGCGCGCAAGGCCCCTACCGAGCGTTTTATTACGCGCATGGCCCGCTGGTACACGCCAGCCGTCACCGGCATTGCCTTGCTGGTGGCGGTGCTGCCGCCGCTGTTCGGGCTTGGGCCCTTCTCTCAGTGGATTTACCGTGCGCTGGTGCTGCTGGTCATATCCTGCCCGTGCGCCCTGCTTATCTCCATCCCGCTCGGGTATTTTGGCGGCATCGGCGCGGCTTCGCGGCGGGGCATCCTTATCAAGGGCGGAGCGGTGCTCGACAGCCTGCGCGACATCCGCGTGGCGGCGCTGGACAAAACAGGAACCCTCACTGAAGGCGTGTTTGAAGTAAACGAGGTGCTGCCCGCCCCAGGCATCGCGCCCGATGACCTGCTTGCCGCCGCAGCCCTGGCAGAGAGCCGCTCCAACCATCCCATTGCCCGCTCGGTGCTGCGGGCGGCGCAGAGCCGGGGCCTGACCACCGACGACGCAACGCTTACCGGCATGCAAGAACTGCCCGGCATGGGCGTAATTGCGGGCACCGACGCCGGCGAGTTGCTGGCGGGCAATGCCGCCCTGCTTGCAAGCAGAGGCATCGCGCCCATGGATGTAAACCTGCCCGGCAGCGTGGTGTACGTTGCCCGAGGCGGCACACTGCTGGGCGCACTGGTGGTGGCGGACCGCATCAAGCCGCAATCGCCCGAGGCCATACAGGGCTTGCGCCGCCTTGGCGTGCAGCGCATCGCCATGCTCACGGGCGACAGAGAGGAGCAGGCCCGCCCAGTGGCCCAGCAGCTTGGGCTGGACACCCTGCGGGCAGGTCTGCTGCCCGAGGACAAAGCCGGAGCCCTCGAAGCCCTTGGTCCGGTAAAGAACACCATATTTGTGGGCGACGGCATCAACGACGCCCCAGTGCTGGCAACAGCCGGGGTGGGCGTGGCCATGGGCGGCCTGGGCGCGGAGGCGGCCATTGAAACTGCCGACGTGGTCATTCTGGACGACAACCCCGCGCGCCTGCCGGAGCTTTTGCGCATAGCGCGGCGCACGCGGGCTATTGTGTGGCAAAATATCGTTATGGCGCTGGGCATCAAGGGGCTGTTCATGGCCCTGGGCATCGTGGGGCTTTCCGGCCTGTGGGAAGCCGTGTTTGCCGATGTGGGCGTGGCGCTTATGGCCGTGCTCAACGCGGCCCGCGCTGGCAAGGTAGACAGCTGAACCTGCAGCGGGGGAAGGAGCCGTTACGCTCCTCCCCCCGCTGCAAAAAAACTTCGGCGTTCTGCTGCCGCCGCGTCAGCCGACCCGCTTACCGAGCCGCGCCTTCAATCATATACCCGCTCTCCTCCAGGGCCTCGAGCGCTGGAGCGAGATTCTCCGCCTTTATCAATATATAGTCCGTATCAAAGGTTGAGACGGCAAACAGGCTGATGCCCGCCCGCGCAAGCGCCGTGGACAAGCCCGCCATAACGCCGGTGAGCCCAAAATCCATACGCCCCGCCACACGCAGGGCACGCCAGCCGTCCTCGCGGGCGAGGGTGGCGTGGGGGACATCGGCCGTCAGGCAGACCACAGAAATTTCGGCATCGGTCTTGCCCACAAACAGCCAGGGCACATTAAAATTGACGGCGCGCAGGTTTTCCACCTTGCAGACGCTGAATTTTCCCTCAATGACCTGCAGCAGCATGCTCCCTCCCCTTTTCAGTTTGTGCAGTGGGCCAACTAACTGGCCTGAGAGAGCATACACCTAAGAAAGCAGCATTTTCAAGTGCCTGTAGGCCAGAGGGGTTGCCATGCGGCCCCGTGGCGTGCGTTTTAAAAAGCCGCACTGGATGAGGAATGGCTCATAAATATCTTCAATGGTGCGCACTTCTTCCGAGCAGGCCACCGCAAGGGTTTTGATGCCAACCGGGCCGCCGTCGTAGTGTTTTATAAGCACTTCAAGCAGTTTGCGGTCCATCTGGTCAAGCCCCAGCTCGTCCACGTCCATGCGTTTGAGCGCCGCCGAGGCCTGCTCGCCCGTTACCATGCCGTCGCCGTGAACCAGCGCAAAGTCGCGCACGCGGCGCAGCAGCCGGTTGGCGATGCGGGGCGTGCCGCGCGAACGTCGGCCAATCTCCACCGCGCCGTCGGTTGTCACCTCTACGCCCAAAATCCTCGCAGTGCGCTGCACTACCCGCGCCAGATCGCCGGGCGTATAGTATTCGAGCCGCGCCACAATGCCAAAACGGTCGCGCAATGGCGAAGAAATCAGCCCCATGCGCGTGGTTGCCCCCACAAGGGTAAACGGCTCAAGGTCGATTTTTACCGTACGCGCCGCTGGCCCCTGCCCGATTACCAGATCGAGCTTGAAGTCTTCCATGGCGGGGTACAGCACTTCTTCCACGGCAATGGGCATGCGGTGTATTTCATCCACAAAAAGGATGTCGTGCCGGTTGAGATTGGTGAGGATGGCGGCAAGGTCGCCGCTGCGTTCGAGCACCGGCCCCGAGGTGCAGACCAGATTGACGCCCAGCTCGGAGGCCATGATCTGCGCCAGCGTGGTTTTGCCCAGGCCGGGGTTGCCGTAAAAAAGCGTATGATCCAGCGCCTTGCCGCGCTCGCGCGCGGCCCCAAGGTACACGCGCAGGTTGGCGCGCAGCTCGTCCTGCCCGATAAAGTCGTCGAGACTGCGGGGGCGCACGCTTTCATCAATGCCCGTCGCGCCTTCAGCAGCGCACTGGTCGGGACACTGGCTGGTAAAATCCGACATCAGGCCTTACCTCTGGCGAGCGCCTTGAGGGCAGCCCGCAGTGCGCCGGTAACGTCAAGATCCGGCTCTTCGTGCAGCAGTTTTTTGACCAGCGGCGCGCACTCGTCCGGCTCGTAGCCAAGGTTGCCGAGCCCGTCCAGCACATCGCGAAACACCGAGCCGGGGCGCACCCCCGAGCTCAGCACCGCAGCCTGCGGCACATCCTCGACCTTAAGCTTGTACTTGAGTTCCAAAAAGACATGCTCGGCGGTTTTTTTGCCAATGCCCGAAACACGGGTGAGGGCCAGCACGTCGTCCTCAAGCACCACGCGGCGCAGATCCTCGGGCCGGAATATGGAAAGGATGCCCAAAGCAGTACGGGCGCCGACCTTGGAGATGGAAACCAGCACCTCAAAGGTCTGCCGTTCTTCAAAGGTGGCAAAACCAAACAGCTCCAGCGCGTCTTCGCGAACGGAAAGGCTTGTGTACAGCACCAGGGGTTCCCCCCTGCCGGGCAGGGCGGCCAGAGTATGGGCGGGCAGGGCCACTTCGTACCCCACGCCGCCCTGGGTAACCACAAGGCAGGCATTGCCCCATATTTCGGCCAGGCGGCCTTCAAGATAGGCGATCATGGATTCCTTGCAAAAGTAGAGGTTGCGACCGCCAGAGCATAGACTGAAAGACGGCGCGTTTCAAATGGCGTTTGCCAGGCGCGGAACAGCAGAATCTCGGTTCACAGAGCGCCTGCGTACCGGGGCACAGCAATATCCGGCATCCCGACTGGCGGTGCCCATGTCGGTGCGGCTAACCGCCAATGCCCACCATGTGCTTGTCGGCCACGGCCTCGCCCTTTTTACGGGCTTTGAGCAGATCAGCGCCTATGGGCTTGTCCGCGCAGGCCAGCCGCACCACGCGGGCCAGCTGCCCGTCGTCAAAGTGCGGGCTGCGCAGTATGCCGCGCAGGTGATACTCCCTGTCGTCAAACAGGCAGGTGCGCAGGTTGCCGTCGCTGGTGAGCCGCAGCCGGTTGCACGTGCCGCAAAAATGGCAGGAGACGGCAGTGATAAATCCCAGACGCCCCTTGCCGCCGCGCACGGCAAACATCCTGGCCGGGCCAGCCTCGGCGCTGTCGTCCTGCACAGGGTCAAGCTGCACCCGGCGCTCGGCCTCGGCTCGGATGTCCCCAGCGGCCCAGAATGTTTCCGGCCCCCACAGCGTGCCGCTGCCCATGGGCATAAATTCGATAAACCGCAGATCAATGGGCATGGTGCGCACGGCGTGCACAAAATCGTCCATCTGCCCGTCGTTGACGCCGCGCATGGCCACAGCGTTGATTTTTACGCGAATGCCCGCCCGCAGCAGGCCGTCCAGCGAGTCCAGCACCGCTGGCAGCATATCGCGCCCGGTGACCTTGGCAAAGGTATCGCGGTCAAAACTGTCCAGCGAGAGATTAACAGCGCTTACGCCCACCGAGCGCAGCATGGGGATGTGCGGTCCGAGCAGGGTTCCGTTGGTGGTAAGACGCAGGTCAAGGGAGGGATAGTGCGCGTGCAGCTGGTGCAAAAGTTCGTCGCACCCCTTGCGGGCAAAGGGTTCGCCGCCGGTCAGCCGCAGCTTTGTCACGCCCAGCGAGGCCATCATGCCCACCAGACGCACCATTTCTTCATACCGCAGCACCTTGGGATGGGGTATGAATTTTTGGTTTATATCACTGCGGCAATAGGCGCAGCGCAGGTTGCAGCGGTCTGTTACCGAAAGCCGCAGATACCGCACCACGCGGCCATGCCCGTCGCAGAGCTGACCAGCCCGCGCGGATGGCTGCTGCTGGCCGTTTGGGGTCGCGCAGTTGCCAAGATGGGCAAATGGATTTACACATGCTTGCATGAAACACCTGCTATTCGCCACAGCCCTGCTGGGCTGTCTTTGCATGACCATACCCGCTCTGGCCTGGGACGGCTTTGACGCCGACTCGGCCGACCTTGTCGAAGTTATCCCCGACCGCGTCCCCACCAAGGGCGACACGGTGGATGTACGCAACTACGACAAGGACGCCACGGAAACCTGTCTGGTCGAGTCGGTGGCGCGCAATGCCCGTACCGTTGAGCTGGTGGTGCGCACGCCTGCCGGAGTTGCCCGCACCCTGGTGATGGAAGGCCGCTAGCGGCTGTTGACCAAAAGCATCGGTCAGGCCCCCCGGCGCGCCATTATGCGGCGGCCTGCGCATACGCGCGCACGGCGCTTCGGCATGGCCGCCGCCTGGGCAATCAGTTTTCTTTATTTTCCGCCTCATAGCCCGGCAAAAGAATGCTTGGGCTCTCGGCCTGTCCTTGTCCCTTGGGGCATTGGGACTGCAAATGGCATATTTCGCAGCCGCCCTTGAAGGGGTAATGCGTCACCACTGCGTAGCGACGGGTCAGCGTGCCAAAAGCTTCGCGGTATTCGATGCCCAGCGAGGCAAGGGCCTCGCGCAGGGTTTCGGTGGGGCGCGGCGAGGGCGCACAGCCAGCGTCTTCCACCTGCGGCAGGGCATCCTGCACGGCGGCCATGCACATAAACTGGGCAAGGTTGTTAATCATAAAACCGTCAGAGGCTGACTTGCCCCACGCTTCGTCCACGTAATTTTCCACGTCTTCCGGCAGCCATACGGCCAGATACGAAATTTTGCCCGTAACAATTTCGCACACGTTCAGCTGCGGCAGCCATTCGCCCCACAGGCCCACGAGGCGCTCAAGTATGGCCCCGCCAAGGCGCGTCTCCTTGCTCATGGACATAAAGGCTTCAAGATCAAAGTAGGGCTGCACTTCATGCCGCCGGATTTCATACGGTTTGCTGCTTGCCTCGCTCACGTGTTCTCCTTGGGTGCTCATTGCCTGATTTGCCCGCGCGCTGCAGCGCCTGGCCGTGCTTATGAGCCGCAGCAGATATTCTATCCATGCAATGGGCATCGTCAAGAGCATGTTTGCCGCTGCAAGGCTGTTGCACGCGCGTCAGAGCCGGGCTGCCGCAGCATTTTGCGCTCCGCCGCGCTTTTTTGAATCCTTTTTTTGCCGTGTTTGCCACGGTCTGTCCGGCCCGGAGCATTGCCGTGTCCGCGGGGGGGCGGTTTGCCGCCTTTACTTGGCAGGGGCTCTTTTTTATCATATGCAATTGCCGCACAATTGATGTCGTTGCAACCGGGGCCTCAGCCTGCGGCCAAGCCCCTGATACCACCACCACAAGGATGCCGCATGAACAAGCCCAGTGACCACCCCGCAAAGATCCGCTATAAATATCAGATGGATGAAAGCGCGAGACTGCAGACAGCCCACGGCGTTTGGGGCGGTATAAACCCTCAGGGCGAAATTGAAATGAATTTTTATCACGAAAGTGACGCCTTGCCCGCTTTTTCGGAGCAGCTGGTGGCCCCCGACGGTTCCATCGGGCACGAGATGACCCCCGGCGAGCCGGACGTGCGCGAAGTGAACCGCTGCATACACAGCCGCATACTGCTCAACTACCACACGGCCCGCGCCGTGCTCGACTGGCTTGAAGACCGCGTGGCCGCTCTTGAAGAAGAAGGCGCGCCCGGCATGTACGATGCAGACCTGGACATAGAGCAGTAACAACAATCATGATCGAAAAAACGTACCATATCATCACTTTTGGCTGTCAGATGAACGTGCACGACTCCCACTGGCTGGGACGTGCCCTGAGTGCGCGCGGTTTTTTTGAAGCGCCGCTCGAAGACGCGCAGGTGGTGGTGGTCAATACCTGTTCGGTACGCGAAAAGCCGGAACAGAAAGTCATGAGCGCGCTTGGCCGCATCCGCCAGCTCTCGGGCGGCAACCCCGCCGTGCTCGTGTGCGTGGCTGGCTGCGTGGCCCAGCAGCTTGGCGAGAGCCTGTTTGAAAAAGAAAGCCAGGTGCGCCTTGTGGCGGGCAGCGACGGCATAGGCAATGCCCCGCAGGCTATTGAACGCCTGCTGGAAAACCCCGCCCAGCGCCTTTCGCTGCTGGACTTTACCAGCCAGTATGTGGAGCGCGAGGCCACCACCGAGCCTGGCGTGGTCAACGGGGCCGTGGCCTACGCCAACATCATGCAGGGCTGCGACAACTTTTGCGCCTACTGCATCGTGCCCTTTACACGGGGCCGCCAAAAATCACGCGGCAGCGCGGCTATTATAGATGAATGCAAGGCTCTGCTCGACAACGGCGCGCGGGAGATCACCCTGCTGGGGCAAAACGTCAACGCCTTCGGGCAGGACAAAAGCGGCGACGGCACAAGCTTTGCCGCCCTGCTGCGCAAAGTGGCCGCCCTGCCGGGCCTTGAACGGCTGCGCTATGTAACGCCGCACCCCAAGGATATGGGGCCGGAAGACATAGCCGCCTTTGCCGAGCTGCCCCAGCTGTGCCCGCGCCTGCACCTGCCCATGCAGGCTGGGTCTGACGCCGTTCTGGCCCGCATGAAGCGCCGGTACGACAGCGCGGCCTTTCTTGATCTGGTGGAGCGTCTGCGCAAGGCGCGGCCCGACCTGGCGCTTTCCACCGACCTTATCGTGGGCTTTCCCGGCGAGAGCGAGCAGGATTTTCAGGATACGCTGCGCATGATGCGCGCCAGCAATTTTATGTCCAGTTTTTCCTTTTGCTATTCCGACAGGCCGGGCACGCGGGCCTCGCTGTTTCTCGACAAAATCCCCGCTGAGGTGGCGCAAGACAGACTGCTGCGCCTGCAGGCCCTGCAGGACGAGCTGGGGGCGAACTGGCTGCGGCACAGGGTCGGCGACGAGACCACGCTGCTGATCGAAAACCCCAGCCCCAAGGAAAGCCAAGGGCCGGAGCCCAGCTGGCAGGGGCGCGACCCCTACGGGGCTCCCGTGCATGTGGAGCTGCCGCCTCTGGCCGACCACACGGGGCGCATGGTGCGGGTGCGCATCAGCCAGGCAAAAAAACACAGCCTCATGGCCCAAAGACTGGGGGAACCATGGTAGAAATGCGCGTTTTCGGCCTTACCATCGACCCTCAGAGCAAAACACCCATCGTGGTGTTGCGCGAGGCGAGCGGCGATGCGGTGCTGCCCCTGTGGGTGGGAGCCATGGAGGCCATGGCCATTTCACTGGTGCTCAACAACGAAAGCCTGCCCCGCCCCCTGACGCACGACCTTTTTCTTATGACGCTCAAGGCCTTTAAGGCCGAACTGCGGCGGGTGGAGATCAACGACCTGCGCGAGGGCACGTACTATGCGGTTCTGGTGCTCTCCGGCCCTGACGGCAGAACCCGCATAGACTGCCGCCCCTCTGACGCCATCGCCCTCGCCATGCGCGCCGCCGCGCCCATTCTGGTGGAGGAGGAAGTACTGCGCCTTTCGGCGGAAGAACAGCAAAAAATCGAGCAGGGCAAGGCGGTTGAGGTGAGCACGCCCGTGCCAGATGCCGCCACGGACATGGTGCGCCGCGCCGGGGCCCGCAAAGAGGCCGACATGCTGGGCGGGGCACTGCTGCGCCACGGGGAGCTGCCAGCGTCGCTTTCGGCAGATGAAGAAACCCGATATCGCGAGATGCTGCGCTCCCTTGACCCTGTTTCGCGTCGCAAGATGTAATTATCGTATCTTACTGATATTATTAAAACAGCTTGTACAAGACCGCATCCACGGGGCGGTGACGCGATGTCTCGCGTCCGGGCTGTCAATATGGCCTGAAGCGTCTCGCAGCCGCCATTTTTATGCCTGCGCATCATGGTCGGGGCGTCCTGCCCCCCCCGCAGGTCTAAAAAAAATCTAAAAAATTATTCCCGCTTCAACGGTCTAAAAATACGGATAAAAATTTTCACCCCGCGCCAATGGCGGATTCCAGCCCCCTAAAGATATACTGCCGGGCTCCGATATAGAGCAGCAATAGGGAAGTAAACCATGCTGCACTATCGCCTTTTTAAAGAAATCAACGATCTCTTCGCCTCTGGCCGGGACGAACAGGCTCGCCGGCTGCTCATGGAACTGCAGTCGCGCAGCATAGCCCTGCACGACGAACTTCATCTCCTGCAGACCCGCCTTAAAACCATGGAAGAAGCCATGAGGCTTTCGTGCAACCTGTTCAGACGCAGCGGTTTGTACTGGCTCAAGGCGCAGGAAGTTGACCTTGGGCCCTTCTGCCCGCGCTGCTACGACCACGAGGGAGGGCTCATCCGCCTTGAACGGAGCGACGGCGAGCTCCACTGCCCCTACTGCCACACGGTCATCACCTGCCCGCCCCCATTTGAAGAGGAAGCGGCCCCCAGTCCCCGCGCCCACATCATCCCCTTTGCCAATTAGCCCGCAGCGAATACGGCTCTGCAACCGCTGCAATGCATGCATGAACTGAGCATGCTTTTTTTGCATCCGCCTTTAGTCCGCCCGCTGTAACCTTGATTTCATAAATTTAGCGGTGCAGTTTTCTTGCGCAAGCCTCGCGCTGAGGGTATAGTATTTTTACGGAAGGCCCAGCCCGCCTCTTCCAGAGCGGGCGTTCAACAGGTCTCTCTGGCAAGGACAAGCATGACCCGCCAACGGCAGATCCATGTTCTTCTTCTCAGCGAAAGCGAATCTATGGCCGCTCTCGACAGGCGCGCCCTGCGCGATGTTGGAGCCGACCGCATAGAGTGCCTTACCTCCGGCGTTGCGGCGGCCCGCATGCTGGCCGGTCTTGACGAACTTCCCCCGGCTTTTCGGCCCGATGTGGCCGTGTGCTCGCAGCGCCTCTCCGACATGGACGGCGAGCAGCTTTGCGCCATCCTGCGCCTGCACCCCCTGCTGCTGGATATGCCGGTTCTGCTTATTCTCCCGCACGACAGCGAGGTCGAACAGCTCAGAACCCTCGGCTGCGGGGCAAGCGCCCTGCTTGCGCGGCCCTACTCCATCGATCAGCTCAAGGCGCATCTTGATTTTTTGGTGGGCTCGCGCCCCACGCTCGACGACCTGGACAAAGCCGGGCAGATGACCAGCACCAAGGCCTTTGACGATGCCCTGGCCACATACGGCATCCTGCTCAAACCCGTCCGCCAGCCTGAAGACTACTTTCGCGTGGGCATGCAGTGCCTTGAACAGCGCAAGTGGAACAGCGCCATCAACGCCTTTCAACGGGCCATGCGCGGGGCGCTCATCCAGGGCAAGGCCGAGCTTGGCATGGCCGCAGCCTGGAAGGGCAAGGGCGACATGGCCCGCTACCGGCATTATCTGTCGCTGGCCGCAGCCACCTTTGTACGCGCCCGGCAGTGGAACAGGGCACGGGCCGTGTATGGCCGCATGCTCCAGGAAGACCCCAACGCCCGCAGTCCGTTTTTGTCCGAGGCCCTGCAGCAGATGCGCCAGGGCAACTACGACTATGCGGCTGGCATTCTTGCCCAGGGCTACGAAATTACGCCCCGTCAGCAGATTACAGAGCGCATGGCCCAGATGTGCCTTGCCGCCGACACCTCCGACGACCTGCTCAAGAGTATGGAGGCCTGCCTTGAGCAGGCTCTTGGCGAGGATGCCCGCGGCCTGAGCGCTGAAATCCGCTCCACGCTCGAAGCCATGGCGCAGGAGGCCGAGGCCAAAAAAATTGAAGAAGCGTCAGAACGCCAGTGGCGGGCCGGCAGAAACGCACGGGCGCGTGAAGAAGCGGAAACCGCGGCTGACGAGGCCGACGATTCGCTCTCCCAGCTGGCCCCGGCCGCGCAGGCTGCCCATGGAGCGGCCCGCGCCCCGCGGGCGGGCG
Organism: Desulfovibrio desulfuricans; assembly: GCF_004801255.1. Lineage (NCBI taxonomy): Bacteria > Pseudomonadati > Thermodesulfobacteriota > Desulfovibrionia > Desulfovibrionales > Desulfovibrionaceae > Desulfovibrio > Desulfovibrio desulfuricans. Next base: position 2,390,476 of record NZ_CP036295.1, read on the forward strand.
CGCGTGCCCGAGGCCCCGTGGGCATTGCGCTGGCGGAAGATGAATACCAGGACGCGCCTGCGCAGCAGGGGTCTGCGGCCCGGTCGGGCGCCATGCGTGCGGGGCAGGGGGCTACAGCCCCCGTCATCTCCCTGTGGGGCGAGAACGACAGCACCGCTGGCGCGTCGCAGCCCCCCCAGCAGGAGCCGACCGCAGAGTCGCCCTCGCAGCCCCAGACAGGCACGCCCATACCTCCGCTGCTGGACCCCCTGGCTCGCGGCAAAAGCACGGGAACAAGCAGCCTCAACGACATGCTCTCTGTCGTCAAATTTACCTGGAAGCAGGCTTTCCGCAAATAACGCGGACGGCATTGCGGCAACAGCCGCAGCAAATATACGGCACAAGTCCGCGTAGCTGCGGGCAAACGCGTTGGGGCCTGTCTTGCGGCAAGGATTTGGATGTTAATCCTTGCCGCAAGACAGGCCCCAGCTGTTTAAGCAGATAAAAAGGCACTACGGCCTAGCGCTTGACCCTCTGCAGCATGTCTTCTGGCGCAAGCCCGTGCAGCTGCCGCACACGCAGCAGATAGCACGCCGCCCCAAATCCCAGCGCCACAATGTAGGCCACCCAAAAACCCGCCGCGCCCATGGCGGGGGTGAGCAGGTTTGTCCTTGCCAGGGCAAAGCCCAGAGGCAGGCCGATGATCCAGTAGGCCGCAAAACAGATAACCGAGATAATCCGCGTGTCGTTGTGCCCGCGCAGAACGCCGATGCCCGTCACCTGCAGCCCGTCCACAATCTGGTAGGCTGCCTGGTACAGCAAGAGCTGCGCCGCCAGCGCGGCAACAGCCGCGTCTTCCGTATATATGGCCACAATGCCCTTGCGGCACAGCACAGTAAGCGTGGCGATAAGCAGGGCAAAAATCACGCTCAGGGTCAGGGCCGTGCGGGCCACGAGCTTGGCGCGTTCGCACTGCAGCGCGCCAAGGCAGCGCCCCACGCGTATGGTGGCCGTCATGCTGATGGACAGCGGCACCATAAACACCAGTGAACCAAAGTTGAGGGCTATCTGGTGCCCGGCCACCATCACTGTTCCCAGCGGGGCCAGTAAAATGGCGCTGAGGGCAAAGAGCGACACCTCAAAAAACAGGGCCAGGGCCCCCGGCAGGCCGATGCGCAGCACGCGCAGCACCAGCGCGCCGTCAAACCGGGGCTCGCTTGCGCTCACGCCACGGAACAAGGGCGCAAACAGCGGGCCCAGATGCCTGTACTGCGGGTCGCGACGCAAATAGTACAGCATGCAAAGTCCCATAAACCAAAAGCTGATGGCCGAGGCCACGCCGCAGCCCACGCCGCCCAGCTCGGGCATGCCCAGCTTGCCGTAGATGAATATGTAATTGCAGGGCACGTTTACCAGCAGGCCCAGCAAACCGATGATCATGGCCGGGCGGGTACGGGCAAAGCCCTCAAGAAAACTGCGCAGGTTCACAAAAAACAGAAAGCCCGGCAAACCCCAGAGCATGGCCCGCAAAAAGCCGCCGGAGATCCGCGCCAGCTCCGGCTCAAGACCAAAGGCGTCCATGTGCAGCGACATGACGTAAAAAAACGACATGAGCACAATGCTCATACCCAGTGTAAGCCACAGGCCCTGCCGCAGCAGGTGCGCCGCGCGGTCGGGACGCCCGGAGCCGACCAGCTGGGCGCTCAGCGGCGAGAGCGCCAGCAGACAGCCAATGCCAAGCAGGGCCACGGGCATCCACACGCTGCCGCCCACGGCGACCGCCGCCATGTGCTCCGCGCTGTACTGCCCGGCAAAAGCCGTGTCGGCAAAGGTCATGCCCGTCTGTGAAATCTGGGCTATGAAGATGGGCAGACCCACCGAATAAAACCGGCGGGCCTCGGAAAAGGAAAAATATTTTTCAAACATAAGGTTCTCACAGGTGATCCATGGCGCGGCCAGGGGGCAGTGCCAGAGCAGCCCGGAAAGTCCGGGGTAAGACGAGTTTCGTCCGCGCCGCAACGCGCGAAACATGGGGGCTTGGGGTTGAGGCGGGCGTATGCCCTTGCGGGCTAACGCAAAAACAGGCCTTCCGGCGGCAGGCTTTTGCCCATAAGCTCCGCAGCGCGGCCCACCAGGGTCTGGATGGCCGCACGGCCTGCCAGGCCAAGGTCAAGGCTGAAATCCGTCACAAAGGTCTTGATGTGCGCGCTGGTCACGCTCTCTTCCATCTCCTGCGCATGCGCGCGGATAAATTCGCGCGAGTCTTCCGGGTGCGCGTTGGCATAGGCCAGGCTGGCGGTAATGGTGTTCTGCACGCGGCGGGCAAGCGCCACCGGCAGATCGCGCCGCACGGCAATGGCCCCCAGCGGCAGCGGCAGCGCAAATTCGCCCTCCCACCACTGGCCCAGATCAAGCAGTTTTACCAGCCCCTGCCGGGCGTAGGTAAAGCGCCCCTCGTGGATGATCAGCCCAAGATCCGCCTCGCCGCTGGCCACGGCGGGCATGATGTCGCTGAACAGCATCTCTTTGCGCGGCCCCTGAAAGCCCCCGTGCAGGGTCAGCAGCAGGTTGGCCGTGGTCAGCAGACCGGGCACGGCCACAGTGGCGTTGCGCCAGTCTTCGGGCTTGAGGTTTTTGCGCGCAACCACAAGGGGGCCGCAGCCCCAGCCCAATGCCGCACCAGAGGACAACAGGGCATAATCCTGCATGATTTCGGTGGTTGCGCCAAGCGACATCTTGGTTACATCCAGGCCTTTTTGCCGGGCAAGGTTGTTCAGTTCTTCCACATCGGCCATATGCGGCGTGATGGAAGCGGGGACAGGCACAAGCCCGTGCAGCATGGCGTGAAATATATAGGTGTCGTTGGGACAGGGCGAAAGGCCAAAAGACAGGTTTTGCGGCTGCAAGGCAGACATTTTTTCCTCACATTGACAGCGTGCGGCGGGGGGGCTTAATCTGCGAGCGGCATTTTGCCCCCAATCCATGCACAGGATTCAGATATGCTAGACGCAACATACTACGCCGCCCTGGGCCTTTCGTCTATCCGCGAAAAGGTGCTCGCCGGGGAGCGGCTTTCGCCCGAAGATGGGCTTACTTTGTTCAATTGCCCGGACATTACCGCCGTGGGCGCGCTGGCGTTGCATGTGCGCTGCCGCCTGCACGGGCACAAGGCTTTTTATGTGGTCAACCGCCAGATCAACTACACCAACGTGTGCGTCAACGGTTGCACCTTTTGCGCCTTCAGGCGCGATGCGGAGGACGAACCCGGCGCGTTTGTCCTGAGCCTGGACGACGTGCTGGCCCGGCTGCGGGCCGCCGACGCAACCCCCCTGCATCTGGACGAGCTGCACATTGTGGGCGGCTGCCACCCCACCCGGCCCCTGGCCTGGTTTGAAGAGATGATCCGCGCGGTGCGGGCCTTCAACTCCAACCTGCCGGTCAAAGCCTTTACGGCTGTGGAGATAGAGCACTTTGCCCGCCTTGAAGGCATCAGCACCCTTGAGGTGCTCAAGCGCCTGCAAAACGCCGGTCTTGTCATGATGCCCGGCGGCGGCGCCGAAATTTTTGACGAAACGCTGCGCCCGCAGATATGCCCCCACAAGGCCGATGCAAAAGCCTGGCTGCGCATCCAGGGCGAGGCCCACAGCCTCGGCATCGCCACCAACTGCACCATGCTGTTTGGGCATATCGAATCGTACGAGCACCGCATCGACCACCTCTGCCGCCTGCGCGAACAGCAGGACAAGAGCGGCGGCTTTACCTGTTTTATTCCGCTGCCCTTCCTCACCGAGCACAGCCGCCTCAAGCTGCCCGAAGACAAGGTCGGCCCCCAGCGCGGGCTGGACCAGCTGCGCACGGTGGCGGTGTCGCGACTGATGCTCGACAATATTCCCCACCTCAAGGCCTACTGGATCATGATGGCCCCCAAGCTGGCCCCCGTTGCCCTGTGGTACGGCGCGGACGACCTGGACGGCACCATCACCGAGGAGCGCATCGGCCACATGGCGGGCGCGCAGTCCGCCCAGGGCATGACCATTGAGGAGCTGGAGCACCTCATACGCGAATCGGGCTTTACCCCGGTGCGGCGCAACGCCACCTTCAATACCCTGAACGACGAATCCCCGGAGGCGCGCCAGTGAGTACGTTTTTTACCGCGCACAGTCCCTTTGACGAACAGGGAGCGGACTATGCCGACGTGCGTCAGGCCGCAGCCATGGCCGCCAGCGGCCAGCGCCTCGATCGCGCCGCCGCCGAGGCCCTGTACTACAAGGCCAGCCTGCACACCCTGGCCCAGCTGGCCCACGCCATGCGCCTGCGCATGCATCCCGAGCCTGTTGTCACCTATGTGGGCGACCGCAACATCAACTATTCCAACGTCTGCGTCTGCGCCTGCCGCTTCTGCGCCTTTTTTCGCGCACCCGACCAGGAAGGCGGCTACGTCATCAGCCGTGACGAGATGGCGCAGAAAATCGACGAAACCCTGGCCCTCGGCGGCACGCAGGTACTGCTGCAGGGCGGACACCACCCCGATCTGCCGCTGGAGTGGTACGAAGACCTGCTGCGCTGGATGCACGCCACATGGCCGCAGTTGCACATCCACGCCTTTTCGCCGCCCGAGGTTTTCTTCTGGTCGGAGAAGTTCGGCCTTTCCGTGCACGAGGTGCTGCGCCGCCTGAAAGAAGCGGGCCTGCAATCCCTGCCCGGCGGCGGGGCGGAGATTCTGCACACGGGAGTACGCGCCCAGGTGTCGCCCAACAAGTGCACTGCCGAGCAGTGGCTGGGCGTTATGGAAGAAGCCCACAAGCTGGGGCTGCGCACCACGGCCACCATGATGTTTGGTCATGAGGAAGAACCCGCCCACCGGCTTGATCACCTTTTTGCCGTGCGCGAGGTGCAGGACCGCACCCACGGCTTTACGGCCTTTATTCCCTGGACGTTCCAGCCCGCGCACACGCGCATCAACGTAGACCCGCTGCCCGCGCCCGCCTATCTGCGCCTGCTGGCCGTGTCGCGCCTGGTGCTCGACAACATCGCCAACATCCAGGCCTCGTGGGTAACCATGGGCCCGCAGGTGGCCCAGCTGGCCCTGTTCTACGGAGCCAACGACTTTGGCTCGCTGATGATTGAAGAAAACGTGGTGGCCGCAGCGGGGGTTTCCTTCCGCATGAACCGCAGCGACATCCACAAGGTCATACGCACGGCGGGCTTTACCCCTGTGCAGCGCACCATGGATTACACGCCTGTATCTCCCCAACCGGAAGTATAAGGCCGCCGCACAGATGCCGGGCGTTTCCGGGGGCACGCCCCCGGAAACGCTTTTTTTGACATACATTCAAACTTCGTCCATCGGCATTGCCCCTGGCAAAAGGTGACCGTCCCGTGACCACGCAAGATAAAAATCCCCCCGTATTGCGCATGGGCCGTATTGGCTACCTCAACGTACTCCCCATCTATCATCCGCTCGAAGCGGGCATCCTGCCCCACGATTACGAGCTGGTTTCCGGCCCGCCCGCTCTGCTCAACACCATGATGGCGCGCGGCGAGCTGCATGTTTCGTCCTGCTCGTGCTTTGAATACGCCAGCCGCCCAGAACGCTACCAGCTGGTGGAGGACCTCTCCATCGGCTCGCGCGGGCCGGTCATGAGCGTGCTGCTGCTCTCGCGCGTGCCTTTTGAGCAACTCGAGGGGCAGGAGATTCTTATCAGCGGCGAGACCCACACCTCGGTCGCCCTGCTGCGCCTGATCATGCGCGACCAGTTCAAGCTCAACGTCAGCTATTCCACCGGGCAGGTAACTCCCGCCCTGCGCGGCAAAAATCCGCCGGTGGCCTTTCTGGCCATTGGCGACGAGGCCCTGCGCCTGCGCAACCACCCCGATTATCCCTATCGGCTTGATCTGGCCGAGGCCTGGCGCGACTGGACGGGCCTGCCCTTTATCTTTGGCCTGTGGGTGGTCAGCCGCGCGGCGGCAGAGGCCAACCTGTTTACCAGCGACCCCGGCGCACTGTTGCGGCAGGGGCGCGACTGGGGCCTTGAACACATGGACGTGATTCTCGACCTCACAGCCCACGGCTGCCCCCTGTCGCGCGACGAGCTGGCCTTTTACTACAGCAAGGGCCTTGTTTACACTCTGGGCGATGAAGAACAGCAGGGGCTGATGCTCTTTTACCAAAAGCTGGCCGACGCGGGCATGATCCCCAAGGCCCCGCCTCTGGAATTTTTCCGCATGTAGCTTTGCCAAAAAAAATTGCCCCCCCCACGGGGCATTTTTTTGTGCGCTCTGGCGGTAAAATGCCCGGCATTTGGCGACAGCGTCGGATGCCGCAGCGCATTGCCGTGATTTATTCATACCAATTCAATATGTTATAGCGCAGCAAATGCCCTGCGCCGCCCCGACTGCACACCGCCTTGAAGCCGCAACGCATACTGCCAGGCCAAGAAATTTTTTCGCAATTATCAGCCAGCAAATGGAACGCAAGGTCAATCTGCCCTAAGTTCGGTATCCACGCGCGTACCGAACACATCTTACCGTGGGGTAGGTCTATGACTCAGGTTTCTGTTGCCGCAAGGCAATCTTTTTGGGGTTATCTTTGTGAAAATATTCGTAATACAGGGAAAAACCCCCTGCGCGTCCTTACAGGATTCGTCCTTGCGTGGGTTGCCTTCTTTTTGCTGTGGGGGGTGATCCCCCCGTTTACCGGGCTTACGCACAACGGCATGGCAGTGCTGGGCATTGTGGTATGGGCCAGCATCATGTGGGTCAGCGAGGCCATGCCCGCCGGTATAACCGGCATTTCCATTCCCACCATGCTGCTGATCACCCAGGCCCTGCCCTGGACCAACGGCAAGCCGCCCATGGCGATTATTTTTGCCGGGTTTACCGACCACGTCCTCTGGCTGTGCCTGTTTGCCTTTATGGTGGCGGCGGTAATGCAGCTCATCGGCCTTGACCGCCGCATTGCGCTGGGCATCCTGGCCCGCTTCAAGGCGTCCTCGGCATGCCGGGTTGTCTGGGGCATGTTTTTTGTCAACATCGTGCTGGGTTTTCTGGTTCCGGCGGCCAACGCCCGCGCCGCCACCCTGCTGCCCGTGGTGCAGGGCATCTGCAACCTGCTGGGCGACTCGCCCGAAGAACGCGCCGCCAAAAAAGCCATCGTCATCCAGTCGCTGGTTTACGGCTCCATGATCTGCGGCATGTTCATCATGACTGCCCACCTGCCCAACATGATCCTGGTGGGCATTTTTGAAAAAAACGGCTTCACCAACATCAACTTTCTCAACTGGATGCTCCTGCAATTTCCTTACCTTGGCATGTTTGTGCTGACCAACTGGTGGACGCGCTACTACTTTAACACCAGCTGCATTTCCATTGCTGGCGGCGCGGCCACGCTTGAAAACCGCTATGCGGAAATGGGCCCCATGACCACGCCCGAAAAAGTGCTGCTGGGCATCTTTCTGCTGGTCGGGTTCATGTTTGTGACCGGCAAGGGCAGTTTTATCTATGAGCTGCACCGCCAGCCTCTGGGCGTTATCGGCCTTGTGGGCATGATGGTGCTGTTTGCGCCGGGCGTAATGCCCTGCACGTGGAAGGCCGTACAGCAAAAAACCATCTGGGGAACCTTTTTGCTGCTGGGCGGCGCCATGACCATGACCACGGCCATGACGCAGGCCGGCGTGGCGCAGTGGCTTGCCGACCACATCCACGCCTGGGTCGTGGGCATGAACTGGTGGCAGACGCTGCTGACCATGATGGTGGGCACGCACATCATCCGCCTTGGCATGCTCTCCAACGTGGCGGCCGTGGCCATGCTGGCCCCCGTGGTCTTTGCCATGGCTCCCAGGCTTGGGCTGCATCCCGTGGCCTTTACCATGCTGGTGTGCGACACCGACACATTTGCCTACCTGCTGCCCACGCAGATCACCGCCGCCGTCATCGCCCACAGCACAGAGACCTTTTCTACCGCCGACTACGCCAAAGTGGGCTCGGTAGCCGTGCTCATCGCCATTGCCTACGGCGTATGCATCATGGCCCCCTGGTATGCCCTGCTGGGCATGCCCGTGTGGAACCCCGCCGCGCCCTGGCCTTTTTAAACAAAACGTTACCTTGCCCTAACAGCCCCAACCTTTTGCCCAAGAGGACATTATGGCACGTATAAAAACAACCCATGCGGTCGATTTTCGGCCAACCAGCCTGAACGACATTGAAACCATCGAGGTAAGCGCCGACCTGCTGATCATCGGCGGCGGCAACGCGGGCTGCTTTGTGGCGACCGAGGCCGCCCGCCTCAACCCCGGAGCCAAGATCGTCATTGTCGAAAAGGCCGACATCATGCGCTCCGGCGCGTGTTCCGCCGGTATGGACGCCATCAACACCTATATTCCGCCGGACAAGACGCCCGAAGACCTGGTGCGCTGGAGCCGCTCGCAGGTGGGCGGCGGCCCCCTGCGCGAAGACCTGGCCCTTTCCAATGCCCGCGAGCTCAACGAATGCGTGGAAGATCTGGAACGCTGGGGCCTGCCCATCCTCAAGGATGCGCAGGGCAATGTGCGCTACCGCGGCAAATGGGATATCTCCATCCACGGCGAGCAGCTCAAACCCATCATGGCGGAAAAAGCCCTTGCGACAGGCGCGGACGTATACAACCGCGTGGCCGCCACGGGCCTGCTGGTAACCGATGGCCGCTGCACCGGGGCCATGGGCTTTGGCGTGCGCGACGGCAAGTTCTACGTGTTCCGCGCGCGGGCCACGGTGGTGAGCACCGGCGGCGCAGGCACGCTGTACAAGTCCTACACGGCCGACTCCACCGACAGCGGTTCGCAAATCTGGATGTGCCCCTACTGCGTCGGCTCCGGCTACGCCATGGGCCTGCGGCAGGGCGCGGAGCTCACCAGCCTTGAGCAGCGCTGGGTCGCCACGCGCACCAAGGATTTTTGCGGCCCTGTGGACACCATCTCCGTGGGCTACGGCGCGCCCATCATCAACTCGCTGGGCGAGCGCGTCATGAGCCGCTACGCGAGCCTGGGCGGCGATGCGGCACCCCGCTACATCCGCGCCAACGCTCCCATGGAAGAATGGCTGTCCGGTCGCGGCCCCTGCTTTTGCGACACCACCCACATGTCGCCCGAAAAAACCAAGGCCATGATGGAAGATTACCTTAACGAACGTCCTTCCTTCGTGCTTTTTCTCGCCAGCCGAGGGCAGAATCCCTCCAGAGAACCCATCGAGATTTTCGGGTCCGACCCCTACATCATGGGCGGGCACACCGGCGGCGGCTACTGGGTGGACATGGAACGCATGACCACCCTGCCCGGCCTGTTTGCGGCGGGTGAAACAGCGGGCGGCAACCCCAACAAATTTGTGGGCGGCTGCTGCGCCGAGGGCAAGCTGGCCGCGCGCGGGGCCCTGGCATACATGACCGTGGCCCATGCGCCGGAGCACGACGCCAACCAGATCGAGCAGGAAAAGGCGCGCATATACGCCCCGCTGCTCTCGCGCGACGAGGAAGGCGTGAGCCCGTTGGAAATGAAGGAACGCCTGCAACGTCTCATGGACGAATACGCTGGGGGTTCCAGCCAGTTTTACCGCGCCAACGAGCAGCAGCTCGATTACGCCCTCAGGCACATCAAGATACTGCAAAGCCAGTTTCAGTACCTGCGCGCCAACGATCTGCACGACCTCATGCAGGCCAACGAAACCATGGACCGCGTGGATGTGGCCGAATCAGTGGTGCACCACCTCAAGGCCCGCAAGGAGACCCGCTGGGCTGGCTGGCAGACCCGCTCGGACTACCCGCAACGCGACGACGAAAACTTTGACTGCTTTGTGGAATCGCGCCGCGACCCCGCCACGGGAGAAATGACAACCTTTACCCGTCCCTACGAGCAGCTGCTGCCCGGCGACAGGTACAAGCCCTAAGTCAGGAGAACAACAATGCCGCCTAAAATCGACACGCGCAAATGCAACGGCTGCAACGGGCGCGAAGAAACCCATTGCGAAGAAGTATGCCCCGGCGATCTCATGGCCCTGAACCCCGGCACGGGCAAGGCCTATCTGCGGGCCGCCCGCGACTGCTGGGACTGCATGTCCTGCATCAAGGCCTGCCCGGCAGGCGCGCTTGAAATAAAAATGCCCTATCAGCTGGGCTACTTCAAAGCTTCACTGCGCCCCATCATGGGCTCAAACTTCATTATCTGGAAGTGCCGCGACATCAACGGGCAGGAACAGACCTACCGCTACGTCAACCGGCTGGACAAGGCCTGATAGCGCAACGTACTGTTGATAAAGCCGCCTGCGTCCCGCCGTTACTGCACGGCGGGGCGCAGGCGCTCCATACAGGGAAGGGCCTCCATGGACACGTACTGGCATCTGGAAAAAGAGGACTTTTTTAAGGGCATCGCCGAGGTCAAAAGCCTCTTTTTAAAAAACGCCCAGTGCCTTGAATTGCCCAAAAATGAAATGGTCTTTCTTGAGGGCGATGCCGGTGATTCCTGCTTTTATATAGAATCCGGCCTGATACGGATTTTTTGCATGGACCGCACAGGCAAGGAAATGACCTTTTCGCTGCGCATGAAGGGTGAAATTTTTGGCATTTCAGAGGTGCTGAACAACTCTCCCCGCAAGGCCTGCGCCCAGACGGCCAGCGCCTCGGTGCTCTACGCCATCAACCGGCAGGATTTTGAGGCAATGCTGCAGGAGCACTACCCCCTCGCCCGCAGCGTCATCACCCTGCTGGGGCGCAGACTGCGCCAGATGGGCGATCTGGTGCGCCGCCAGAACAGCGACGTGGCCAACCGCCTGGCCAGCCTGCTTATCTCGCTGGCCTACGAAACCCTGCGCACCACCGAAGCCTGGAACCAGCCCTGCGAAATTCCGCTGAATATCCCGCAAGAGCAGCTGGCCTCCATGGTCGGCTCCACCCAGCCAACTGTCAGCGCCACCCTGCAGCAGTTTCGCAACGCAGGGCTCATTGTGGCCTCGGGCAGACGCATTGTACTGCTCAATCCCATAGAAATGATCTACCGCCTCGACCACAACCTGCTCTAGCTGCCAGCCCGCCCCCTGCGGAGCCGAGCCGTTCAGACGCGCGCAATCTTTCCTGTCCATCATGCAGCGGATAGCCTGCCAGAGCACAAGGTGGTACAGGTTGGGTCAAGGCTGTCCGGCATGCATTCCAGCCCAGGCATTTCAGCCCAGGGCATTCCAGCTCTCTCCAGCTCCCCCGTAACGGATTTTGCCGTCCGTAGGAAAAAGCAAGGCCCGCTCAGAGAGCGGGCCTTGCTGCAATACACGCGCGGCTGAAACAGCTGCCTATTCCATGGCCTTAAGTATGCTGCCGGCAGATACGGACGAAAGCACGTTGCCGTCGACAACCACGGCGGGCAGGGTCTTGATGCCGAAATACTGGGCAATCTGCTGGGCCTGATACAGGTTCACGTTGCCCGCATTGTAGCAGTATTTGCCCACGGCCAGTTCCTCGGCGGAGTTCACCGGGGGCCGCAGCTTGCTCATGTAGCTGTAGTGGATGGGAAAGTCCGAGGATTCCACCGTGGCGTCATACTCGTTGTTAAAGGCCACAACCCGGCCCTTGGCCTTCTTTTGGGCGGCCTTTACCTCGTTCCAGCGCGAGAGCGCATAGGTCATGTACTGCATGGCCTGGCCGGGGCGGGAGTAAGAAATCCAGATGCCCATGCCCATGAGGTCGGTGCCGTAATATTCCTTGCTGTTGGCAAATACCACCACCTTGCACTGCTGGGGCGAAACGGAGCGGCTGGCTTCCGCCACGGCATGCCACACCTTTTCACTCTGCGGCGAGGCAAAGTCGAGCAGCACAAGCACTTCGTGCGGCGCCTTGGGGTCGCCAAACAGTACGGGGTAAAGTTCCTGTTTCCACTGGGGCCGGTACGCGGCTTCACCCTCGATGGAAGTCGCACGGCCGCCCATTTTTTGCAGCATGGCCTGACTTTCGGCATCATTTGCGCGCAGGTTGGGCAACGAGCTGCGCATGTAGGGGTTAAATGCATTGGCCTTGGCATTTTGCACGCCAGCGGCAAGATTTACCTTTTCCTTGGGGCCGGTATCGCCCGTCCCCATGGTGCCGCACCCGCCCAGCAAAAGCCCCGAAACCAGTATAGCCGCCAAAAATCCACGCATAGGTCACCTCTTCTCCCAGCCTGCAGCAAGGGATTGAACGGCATCCTCAAGATGCCGCAGCCATATTTCAGCCACACCGGCGTATTCCGCCGTCCCCACGAGTACGGGCAGGCATTGATGGCCGTGGGCCTCAATGCGACTGCGCCAGCTGTGTCCGTTCTCGCCCGCCATGTCCTCCAGAGCATGGCGGCCCACTACCGACAAAAGCGGCATAAGCCATACCCGGCGTGAAACGAGATTGGGCAAAATTCCTTCAAGCGTCACCGCTCCGTTCATGGCGCCCACGTATACGCGGCTGTCAAGCTCGCGCACGGCTGCCGCCAGGTCCACATAGCGGGCAACCGCCTCGTGCTCCGCCCCGTGGCCCATAAAGATCACGTCTTCGTCAGCCGCGCGCCCGGCGGGCAAATGCCGCACCAGCGCGCTGGCCGTTGCGCGCACATCGCCCGCCGAGGCCAGCAGGGGCGCGCCCACCCGGCACAGCAGATGCTCTTGGGCTGCGGCCTCTTCAACCGCAGCGCGCACATCGCCGTGCTCCTGCCCCGGTATGGTCTGCAGGGGCTGCACGGCCACGGCTTCAAAACGCTCAAGCCCCAGGCGGCATACTGCCTTGAAGACAGAGTCGCTCTTCTGGCGGGCCTGGGCCATGCGCTCGCGCAACAGCAGCGAGGTATAGGCCCAGCGTACCGGAACTCCGGGATACCGCTGACGCACAAGCGCGTCAAAGCCTTTGAGGGCGTTTTGTCCCTGCGGGTTGCTCGCGCCAAAGGCTACCAGAAGAATGGCATGTTTCATGGGGCTTTTTTGTACGTCACTTGCGCCCCTGAGGCAAGAAGGCCGCGTGGATGTCTGATGCCCAAGCGCGCCCGTATGAAATTGATCTTGACCTGCCTGTACTGTATTGACCCCGGCCACGATGCGGGGATACTGTGCCGGAGAATGGCCAGCACATCAGCAGCACCGTTTGACGGGCAAACCTTTGGGGGTCGCATGGCAAAAGCTCTGGTACTTGGTGGGGCAACCGGCCTTTTGGGCCAGGCCCTGACGCGAGTGCTTAAAGCCCGCGAGTGGGAAGTAGCAACCCTGGGCCGTGAAAACGGCAACCTGCTGGACATGGCCTTTCTGCAATCCGCCATTGCCGGGGCGCAGGCCGACGTAGTGTTCAACACTGTGGCCTGGACGGCAGTGGACGATGCAGAGGACCACAAGGACGAGGCCTGCCAGCTCAACCGTGCCCTGCCCGCAGCCATTGCGCGTTGCGTCAAGGCGCAGAGCGCGGGCTTTTTTGTGCAGTACAGCACCGACTTCATCTTTTCCGGCACGGGCGAAACCCCCTGGAAAGAAACCGACCTGCCCCAGCCCGCCTCGGTCTATGCCCGCACCAAGCTTGAAGGCGAAAAGGCCGTGATGGAAATCTTGCCAGACCGCGCCTGCATTGTGCGCACCGCCTGGCTTTTTGGCCCCGGACGCAAAAATTTTGTGGATACCATCCTTGCCGCCTGCCAGCGCCGCGACTCCATAAATGTGGTGCACGACCAGACAGGCTCGCCCACCTACACGCTTGATCTGGCGCACTGGAGCGCCGCCCTGGCCGAAAAACGCGCGGCGGGCATCTGGCATGCCGTAAACGGCGGTCAGGCCAGCTGGTGCGATCTGGCCTGCGAGTCGGTATCGCTTGCCGGGGCTTCGTGCCGCGTCGTACCCATTGATTCGGCGGAGTGGCCGCAAAAAGCCCGCAGGCCGGTTTTTTCCGTACTGGACAACAGCAAGCTGGCCGGTTTGCTGGGCAAGCCCCTGCGCCCATGGCCCCAGGCCCTGCGCGACTATATTTTTAGCGAATATCTGCCCTCTCACACTGGCAAAGGTGGGGCGCAGTGAGGCGTGCCGGCGCTGCCTCGGGGCGGGTGTTGTCGCCTGCCCGCCTGCCCGGACGCGGCCTGATTGCGGCGCTGCTGGTTATGGCCTGCCTGGGCGTGCTGTGGAACGGACCGGCGCAGGCGCGGCCCCGCAGTCTGCAGGAACTTGCCGCCATCATGGGCAAAATGGTTGAAACCGGCGTCAAGTACGGTTCCATCCCCTCCCTGTACCGCCCGCGCTACGACCTTGTGCAGGACGCAAACCTGAGCCTCAGCGACGACGAGGTGGTTTTTGTGGTCATGCTGCCGGGCGGGCCGCGCGTGTACCCGCAGCGCATCATGGTCTGGCATCAGGTCGTCAACGAAATCGTGGACGACAAGGCCTACGCCATCACCTACTGTCCCACCACGGGCACGCTCATGGCCTATGACTCCACCATGGGCGGCCTGAACCTTATTTTTGACACCGAAGGACGCCTCTACGACGGCAACAGCGTGCTCATCGACCGCAATTCCGGCAGCCTTTGGCTGCAGGAGACAGGCATGGCCTTTGACGGCCCCCTGCTGGGCCGCGGGCTGCCCATGGCCCCCGTGTACTGGACAAACTGGGGCGCGGCAAAGCGCACCTTTCCGCAGGCGGTGGTGCTGGCCAAGCCAAACGGCAACAAGCCATACGGGCGCGACCCCTACGGCAACTACCTGCGCAGGGGCACCTACTACGACAACGACAGGCTCATCTACCCTGTCGAGCGCATGGACAAGCGTTTTGCCCGCAAAACACCCATGTTCTGCATCGAGTACGAGGGATATCTGCTGGCCATCGACATCGGCTACGTCAGAAAAAAAGGCGCGGTAAACTTTTTTGTGGGGCCGCACGCCCTGGTGGCCGTTTACGACCGAGGGCTTGAAGTGGTGCGTCTTTTCAACCGTCAGATATGGTCCGAGCCGTTCCTGTTCGTTGCCCAGAACGGCAAGCTCATGGACCTGACAACCCGCAGCCTGTGGGACCCCAGATCAGGCGTTGCGACTGAGGGCAACATGAAGGGCGCGTCCATGCCGCAGTTTTACGGCGCGTATTCCATGTGGTTTGCCTGGTACAGCATCAACCCGGAAACACTGGTAATTCCCGGCCCCGGCGAAGTGCCGGAAAAGCTGCTTTCGCCCGCGCCGCCCGGCCAGTAGCCCCGCAGGGGCTGTTTGCATTGCCGAAAACCAGAGCGTATCTGTCTTTCATGAACAGCGCGATCTCTCCTGCACTTGCAGATATATCTACCCATCTGGCATGGTTTACCGCCTACGCCAGCCAAAAAAAGGCCATGGAAACGGGCGACGCCTCTCCCATGGATCTTAAAATCACGCACACCATGCATGTGCTGGACAATGCCCGCCATACCGTGGAGGGCGAGGGCTTTGACGCCGCAACCGCGCGGCAGAGTCTTCTGGCGGCGCTGTACCACGACGTGGGCCGGTTTGAGCAATATCTGCGCTACCACACCTTCCGGGACAGGGAATCGTGCAACCACGGGCAGATGGGCGTGCGCATTCTCAAGGCGCACCGCTGCCTTGCGCATGAAACCCCTGAAACGCGCAAGGTGGTTATGGCGGCCGTGGGCATGCACAACCGTTTTGCCCTGCCCGCAAAAACGCCCGCCCTGGTGGCCCTGGTCACCAATGTGGTGCGCGATGCGGACAAACTGGACATTTTGCGGATCATGGACGAGCACCTCAACGGCCCCGGCCCCTACAACCCCAGCGTGGTGCTGCAGCAGCCGGACGACCCCACCATCGCCAGCCCCGCCATCATGCAGGCGGTGCGCGACCACCGGGTGGCGGCCTATGCCGACCTCAGCTGCGTCAACGACTTTCGCCTGTTGCTGGGCACATGGTTTTTTGACCTGCATTTTGCCTCAAGCCGACGCAAGTTTCTGCAGGACGGGCACACGCAAAAACTGCTGCGCCACCTGCCCGACACGGCCCCCCAGGCCCCGGCGCGCGACTATCTGCTGGGACTTCTGGACGCTGCGCAGCGGAGCCAGTAAGCATGTCTGACTGCCCGGCCTATTTTTGGCAGGCGCTGCTTGCCCGTGGCGTACCCTGGCCGGAGGCGTACGCCCACGCACCGCTCACCCCCGACCTGCAGCGGCTTTGTGCAGTCAGCGACGCGACCGCCCGCAATGCGGCCCTGCCCTGCGTGCGTCTTGCCTTCGCCCTGTGGCATCTGCCCGAGGATCAGGGCCAAGCGCTGCTGCGTCTGGCCCTGCAAAACGCCGAGACGGTGCTGGTGGCCGACTTCAAACTGGCCGAGCGCAATCTTGAACTGCCTGCCGTCCTTGCGGCGCAAGGCCTCATGGCGCTGACCGGGGTTCTGGGCGGGGTTCTGGGCGGGGTTCTGGCCCGGGTTCTGGGCGGTATACATGGCAGGACGCATGCGGCGCTACGCGCCAGCCGCGCTGGCCAGTCAAATTTTATGCAAACGGGCGGCATTGAGGGGCTCGTGCACCGGAGCGGGGCTCTGGTGCACGAGCGCCGCCCCATTTTTGCCGGGGCGGCGGCCCTGCTGCGGCTGCAACACCCTTAGCCCTGAGCCCGTCTCGGCCAGCTGGTCAGCAGTGCATGATGCATTGAATATTATAGTTATTTTAAACTGTTATAAAAGCTCTGGCGACCAGCGGACCTGACGCTTCCGCCGCCTCGCCCGCCGAGCCGCCTTGAAGCCCCCCCCGCCCCTGTGCTATAAATTTTTTCGGCGCGCCCCGCCGCAGGGCGTCCGCGCCCGTAATGCCCGCCGTTGCCGCTTTTGGAGCTTCCATGTCAGATTTTGTCCATCTTCATTGCCATACAGAATACAGCCTGCTTGACGGCGCCATCCGCATCAAGGATCTGTGCGCCCGCGCCAAAGACTTTGGCATGTCCGCCTGCGCCATAACCGACCACGGCAACCTGTTTGGCGCTGCCTACTTTTTTCAGGGCTGCAAAGACTACGGCGTCAAGCCCATCTTTGGCTGCGAGGTTTACGTCTGCCAGGACCACACGGACAAAAGCACCGACTCCCCCCTGGCCCGCCGCCGCAACCACCTCATCCTGCTGGCCCAGAACAACACAGGCTATCACAACCTGGTCAAGCTGGTGACCAAGGGCTACCTTGAGGGTTTTTATTACAAACCCCGGGTAGACAAACCCCTGCTGCGCAAATATTCCGAGGGTCTCGTCTGCCTGTCGGCATGCATCGCGGGCGAAATACCCCGCGCCATACTTGCGGACGACATGGACAAGGCACTGAGCCTTACGCGCGAATACGCCGATATCTATCCCGACCGGTTTTACCTTGAGCTGCAGTCCAACGGCCTGCCGGAGCAGACCAAGGCCAACAACGCCCTGCTGGAGCTGTCGGCAACCACGGGCGTGCCGCTGGTCGCCACCAACGACTGCCACTACCTCACGGCAGATGACGCCGAGGCCCACGAGGTGCTGCTCTGCATCCAGACGCAGACCACCATGGACGACCCCAAGCGCATGCGCTTTGGCACCAACGAGCTGTTCTACAAATCCATCGAAGAGATGGAAAAGCCCTTTGCCCATGTGCCCGAGGCGCTGGCCAACACCGTGCGCATTGCCGAGCAGTGCAATGTGGAGCTGGACTTTGGCCACCACTACTTTCCGGTATACAAGCTGCCCGAGGGGGCCAGCCTCGACTCCGAATTTAGGCGTCTGGCGGAAGAAGGCCTTGAAAAAAGGCTGGAGAAACACCCCGACAGAGCCACGCTGGACATGCAGATGTACCGCGACCGCCTGCAGTACGAACTGCGCGTCATCCTTGAAATGGGCTTTCCCGGCTACTTTCTTATCGTGCAGGAATTCATCAACTGGGCAAAAAACCACAACGTGCCCGTGGGGCCGGGGCGCGGTTCTGCCGCTGGTTCGCTGGTGGCCTGGGCCCTGCGCATCACCAACCTTGACCCGCTTCCGTACAATCTGCTGTTTGAGCGCTTTCTGAACAACGAACGCGTCTCCCTGCCCGATATCGACGTGGACTTTTGCGAACGTCGGCGCGGCGAGGTGATCAAGCACATGGTCGAGACCTACGGCGAGGGCTCTGTGGCGCAGATCACCACTTTTGGCACCATGAAGGCCAAAGGCGTGGTGCGCGACGTGGGCCGCGCCCTTGGCATGAGCTTTGCCGAAACCGACCGCATCGCCAAGCTGGTGCCCGCCGACCTCAAGATGACCATCAAAAAGGCCCTTGAGGCGGAGCCGGAGCTGGAGAACCTCTACCACTCCGACCCCAAGGTCACGCACCTGCTCGACACGGCGCGCCGCCTCGAGGGGCTGGCCCGCCACGCCTCCACCCACGCCGCCGGGCTGGTGGTTTCGGACAAGCCCATGGAGGAATACCTGCCCCTCTATCAGGGCAAACGCGGCGAACTTGTGACCCAGTTTGACGGCCCCATGACCGAAAAGGCCGGGCTTGTTAAATTTGACTTTCTGGGCCTCAAGACCATGACCCTGATTCAGGATACCCTGGACAATATCACCCTGCAGGGTAACGAACCGCCCGACCTCGACAACCTGCCCCTCACCGACGCCGAAACCTACGAGCTGTATGCCCGTGGCGACACGGACGGCGTTTTTCAGGTTGAAAGCTCGGGCATGCGGCAGTATCTGCGCATGCTCAAGCCCTCATGCTTTGAAGACGTCATCGCCATGCTGGCCCTGTACCGCCCCGGCCCGCTGGGTTCGGGCATGGTGGACGAATTTATCAAGCGCAAGCACGGGCAGGTGCCTGTGGTCTATCCGCACCCGTCGCTCTCCGACTGCCTGCGCGACACCTACGGCGTTATCGTCTATCAGGAACAGGTCATGCAGATCGCCCAGATCATCGCCAGCTACACGCTGGGCGGGGCCGACCTGCTGCGCCGCGCCATGGGCAAAAAGAAAGCCGAGGCCATGGCCAAGGAACGCGTCAACTTTGTTGCCGGCGCGGAAAAAAACGGCATCAGCAAAGACAACGCCAACGAAATTTTCGACTTGATGGAAAAATTCGCCGAATACGGCTTCAACAAGTCGCACTCCGCCGCATACGCGCTTATTTCGTACTACACGGCCTACCTCAAGGTGCACCACAAGGTCGAGTTTATGGCCGCCCTGCTCACCTCTGAAATGGGCAACCAGGACAAGCTGCTCAAGTACGTCTCGTGCTGCAAGGACATGGGCATCAACGTGGTGCAGGCCTCGGTAAACCAGAGCCAGCGCGAGTTTACGGCCCACGGCGGCAAGGTGGTCTTTGGCCTTGGCGGCATCAAGAATGTGGGCGACGAAGCCATCCGCGAGATTGTCGAGGCCCGCGCCGAGGGCGGCGAGTTTGCCTCGCTGTTTGACATGTGCTGCCGGGTCAACCTGCGCAAGGTTACCAAGCGCGTGCTCGAATCGCTCACCAAGGGCGGCGCGTGCGACTGCTTTGGCCTGCCCCGCGCCGCCCTGCTGGCGGCCATTGAAATCGTGGTTGCCCGCGCGCAAAAAAAAGCCAAGGACAAAAACTCCAATCAGGTTTCGCTGCTCTCCATGGCCCCGGCAGTGGAAAGCGCCCCTCAGCCCGGCATCGGGTTCGACTGCCCGGAGGCCTCGCTGCCCGAAATGGCCGACGACGACAAGCTGCGGGCCGAAAAGGAAGCCCTGGGCTTCTTTTTGACCAGCCATCCGCTGCAGCCCTTTGTGCGCGAGATACGCCGCCTGGGCCTTACAACGCTCGAAGACGCGCGCGAGCTTTTTCCCGGTGCGGAGATCCGCTGCGCGGCGCTGGTTGTCAGCGTCAAGGAAGTGCTCACCAAATCCAAGGGAGAGCGCATGGCATTTGTGGGCATTGAAGACCTCACCGGCCACGCCGAAGTGACGTTCTTTCCCCGCTCCTATGCCGAATGCCGCGACCTGTTGCGCTCGGAGCAGCCCATCTGTCTGGTGGCGCGGCTCGACAGCCAGACGGACAATGCCGACAATGCCGATATGGACGAAGAGGCGGAGGACGCCCCGCGCGAGGTCAAGCTGCTGGGGCAGAGCGCCCGGTCGCTGGCCGAGGCCTGCGGCCTGAGCGACACCCCCGTGTGCGTGCACATACCGGCCCACCGTCTTGGCCGCGACGACATGCTGGCCCTGCGCAATCTGCTGGAGCAGTATCCCGGCCCGGTCGAGGCCCACGCCCAGGTGCTGCTCGACGGGCATCTGTGCCTGCTGCATCTCGACAACACTCTAAAAGTCAGACCCGGGCCAGACCTGGATAAAGCTCTTGCCGCCTGGGCTTTATAATATATGTTCCGATTTTTTCTGGTAACAGGCATTGGCCTGGCCATCATCAACGGCTGGATATCCTGGTGGCTTTGGCGCGCTCTTTCGGGCGCGGGCTGGCTGCGTTTTGTGCTCTGCGCCCTTGTGCTCGTGCTGGGCGCGGCCTTTCCCCTGCTGTACAAGGGGCATGGGGCAACGCTGGCCCATGTGTGGCTGCTGCGGGCGGGCGCGTTCTGGATGGGCGTGGCCTTTTACGCCTTTGTCCTGGCGCTGCTTGCCGACGTGTGGGGGCTGGGCGCACGAATTTTTGGCTGCGCGCCGCCCATGGCGCCACGCTGGGGAGCCGTGCTGCTGGTGCTTGGCCTGCCGGTACTGCTGGGCGCGGCCAGCTGGTTTAACGCGGCCTTTCCCGCCTTGCGGCAGTACGACATCACCGTGCGCATGCAGGCTCCGGTGCCCGACGCCCTGACCCGCAAACCACTGCGGCTGGGCATTGTTACCGACATGCATCTGGGCCGACTGATAACTGCGGGCCGACTGGCCAGAGCCATGCAGCTGCTGGCCCCGGAGCAGCCCGACGCCATTTTTTATGTGGGCGACATTATTGACGACCACATCAAGCTCGACGCGCAGGCCATTGCGGCGGCCCTGGCTTTGACCCAGCCCCGGCTGGGCCACTGGGCCGTACCCGGCAACCATGAGTATATTTCGGGTTCCATTGACAGGAGCCTGAATTTTTTACGCAGCGTGGGCATGCAGGTACTGCGCGACCAGTGGGCGGTTGTGGACGACAGCTTTATACTGGCGGGCAGGGACGACCTGAGCAAGCCCGGCTTTACCGGCACGCAACGCGACAGCCTGGCAGAAATTCTGTCAGACCTGCCCCAGCAGTACCGCCAGCTGCCCCTTGTGGTGCTCGACCACCAGCCCGCAGCCCTAACCGAGGCCCGCGACGCCGGGGCCGTGCTGGAATTTTCGGGCCACACCCATTACGGACAGCTGTGGCCCTTCAATCTGGTGATTGAACGCAAATACGAAAACCCGTTGGGGTTGCTGACCAAGGGCAGCTTCCACTCCATTGTCAGCGCGGGCACGGGAACCTGGGGCCCGCCCCTGCGCAACACCTCGCGGGCCGAAGTGCTGCTGGTGACCGTGCATTTTGCGCCAATGGAGGACAGAGCCGGGGCAACGCCCGCCCCCTGAGCCTCTGCCGGGCTATTGCTGCGGGCTGATGCTCTCCCCCTCCGGGTCGTGCAGCCGATACTTGCGGGCCGCCGTGGCGGGCGAAGTATTGGCGTAGCAGTACACGCAGCCGTGGGGGCAGGTATCGTACTGGCCCACGTCCTTGCAGGGCACGCACAGGCACTGCGCCCGCTGGCCGCTGTCGCGCGGGTATTCGGTTGCCGCCGAGGGCGGGTCGCCAGACGGCCCGGCAAGCGGCAACCCCAGCTGTCGCGGTTGCGCAAGGCCAAACAGCCGCAGGATATCAGGATGCCGGTTGGTGAGCCTGAGGACAAGCTCGGGATCAATACAGCGGTTGTGGCTGATGCCCAGGGCGGCAAAATCGCCCTTTTCACCGCAGGTGCAGGCGGCAATGCCCAGATCACCGGCGATGCGGGCCACCCCCGCGGCAACGCGGAGCGTTTCTTCCCGCGTAAAATCGCGCCAGCCAAGCCCCGCCCTGCGCAGGTTTTCCCGCACCTTGCGGTAGTCGGCGATGTCGGCAAAGCTGAACACCAGTTTGCTGGTGCAGCCCGCAAGCGCGCGGCCCACGCGCTCCATGCGCTCAAGCAGCGCTTCGCAACCCAGCGGGTCTCTGGCCAGCCCGCCCGCCAGCATGAGCGGGTCAAAACGCCACACGACCCTCTCCGGTCCGGCGATGTCGGCAAACCGCCTGAACGTATCAATACGCCGCGCAAGTCGGGGCAGGCCGGGTTCCCAGCCTTCTTCTTCATAATCGTTGAGCGTAAACTGCAGATACCAGGCCAGCCCACGGGCCTCCACCTGCGGCAGCAGGGGCAGCAGGGGCTGCGGGTTTTTGCTCCAGAACACGACCATCCGCGTGTGGTCAAAGGCCACAAACTGGGATCGGCCATTGAAGGGGTTGATCCAGCGGGCATACCCGGCGCGCAGGCGGCTGACAAACCACGGCGCGTAAAAAGCCGGGATGTCCGTTGCCCGGCTGACCGCGATAATTTCCGGGGCAACGGCGCTGACGGTTCCCTCGGGGGTGTTGATCTGCACTGTTCGCCATTTCATGGGCCAAGTGTTTCAGGGTGACGGCGCTTCGTCAACCGGCAGCGCGCCGCCGCGCGGGGCCGCCGCAACGTGAGCGCGCAACGTGAACGCCGGGCAGCAATCAGACTGCAGATGGACAGCAATCAGGCAACAAAATAGCTACAAACTGGCAGCGGCGGGGCAACTCTTGGCAAAAACAGGCAACCCCGGGTAAAACCACGCTGTTTCGCCATTTTGACATATCCCGCGCAATTGTTATCCTTGTGCTGCGAATACGCCCAATCAACCTGCAACAAACTGGAAATTCATGTCTTTTTTTTCCTGGATGCAAAGCCTCTTTACGCCGCCCTCTACAGGCGACCCCGATCTGGACGATCCGCGCCCCGGTTTTGAATGGAATCAAAACGTCCGCATATTGCTGGCTATGATTATTGTCATTATTTCGGCCTTTGTGGTCTACTGGATACTGTCATGACAAAAGGCGCTTTCTGGCGGCTGACCGTACGCGACGATTTTTCCGCAGGTCACGCCCTGCGGCACTATGAAGGCAAGTGCGAGCGCATGCACGGGCACAACTTTGCGGTTGAGCTGACCGTGCAGGGGCAACGCCTGACCTGCGATACGGAGTTGCTGCTCGACTTCAAGACCCTCAAGACGGGCCTCAAGACCGTACTCGACGGGCTGGACCACCGGCTGCTCAACGAAACGCCGCCATTTGACGTTGCCAACCCCTCCTCGGAAAATCTGGCCCGGCACATCTGGCGGTGCATGGCCGAGCTGCTGGCAACGCACGACGACCCGCAGGCCCGCGAGGTGCGGCTGTACAGTGTTGCCGTGTCTGAAAAAGGTGCGCAAACCGCCACCTATATGGAAGTGGACGACTGACTGCCAGCGAGCCGCAGGCCGCCTCAGCCCCTCCCCCGCACACCGTTAACCAGACCACACGGAACCAAGCATGGCTCAGGCTTTGTGTCTTCTGCACGCCAACTGCCAGGGTGATGCGCTGCGTCCCCTGCTGGAGAATACCCCGGCCTTTGGCAGCCGTTTTTACATCCGCCAGTACGTCAACTACACGCGGCAAAGCATAGCCGCGCGGGATATCGAGCGCTGCGACCTCTTCCTGTACCAGCGGCTCGCCCCCAAGTGGGGCGACCTGTCCACGGAGCAGATGCTGCCGCAACTGCCGCCGCACTGTCAGGCCATTGAAATTCCCAATCTTTTTTTCAAGGGCTACTGGCCCTTCTGGTCGCGCGACGAGCGCATCAATTTTGCCGACAGCCTGCTGGAAGCCCTGCTGGAAAGGGTCAGCCCGCACGAGGCCATGACCCTGTATTTGCGCGGCTCTGCCGGGCTGCTGGGCGATGCGGCGACGCTGAACCGGCAGGCCGAGGAATCGCTTTGCCGCGAGGAGGCCAAGGAGGCCGAGGGCCCCATCAAGTGCGCCCCGCTGCTGCGCGAACGCTGGCGCGACGAGCAGATGTTCATCACGGTCAACCATCCGGGGCGCGAGCTTGTGTGCCACATGGCCGACAGCCTGCTGCGCCTGCTGGGCCTTGGCGGGCTGCCCCCGAGCACGCGCAGGGGTTTTGTACACCCGCTGGAGGATTTTTGGCTGCCTATCCATCCGGTCGTGGGGCAGGCCCTTGCCCTGCCCTTTGCCAGCGCCGACAGACCCTGGGCCATCTTTGATTCACAGCTGACCCATCGGGAATACATCATGTGCTACCTGGCCTGCCGCGCAAACAACGTAGCTGATTTTTTGACATTTCTCAAAAACCTGTCGCCCGACGCCATGCACATGGCAGCGGCAGCCGTACACGGCAACCGGGCGACCCCCTAGAGCCTTTATCGGCTCCGTTTTTTCCAACTTCCTGGGCAGATAAGCATTTCAACGGCAATCTGCTCCGCACTACCGGCGCCCGTCCGCCGGGTGTCTGCCCAGCAACACCAGGCGCAACGCGGCTGCGGCAAACGTGTCGCCACCGCCCACGCACAGGGCTGCGGCCATACCGCGCCCGAAAGGAGTACGTCATGAAAGTTCTGATGATCAACGGCAGCCCGCACCCCAAGGGCTGCACCTTTACCGCGCTGTCCACCGTGGCCGCGCAGCTTGAAAAAAACGGCGTTGAAACAAAGCTGCTCCAGCTGGGCGCAAAACCCATCCAGTGCTGTATTGCCTGCGGCAAATGCAAGGATACCGGGCATTGCGTCTTTAACGCCGACCACGTCAACGAGGCCATCGACCAGCTGCGCGAGGCCGACGGCTTGGTGGTGGGTTCGCCAGTGTACTACGCGGGCCCCAACGGCGGCATCACGTCCTTTCTTGACCGCATGTTCTTTTTCAAATCCGGCAGCTACGCCTTCAAGCCCGCCGCCGCTGTGGTGAGCTGCCGCCGTGGCGGGGCCAGCGCCTCTTTTGACCGGCTCAACAAGTACTTTACCATCGCGCGCATGCCTGTGGTGTCTTCGCAATACTGGAACGCCGTGCACGGCAATACGCCGGATGAAGTCATGCAGGACAAGGAAGGTCTGCAGATCATGCGCGCTCTGGGCGACAACATGGCCTGGCTGCTCAAGTGCATTGCGGCAGGCAAGGCCGCTGGCGTGGCAACGCCCACGCCCGAGGCCTGGGAACCAACCAACTTTATCCGCTAGCGCGGGTGCAAACCGGGGCACGGCAAACGCCCCGGCGCAGTCTGTCGCGCACCCCGCCCGCCGCACAGTAGGCAGCGCCAGCAGACAGTGCCCCACAGACAGGGCCGTCCGAGGGATCACCCCGGGCGGCCCTGTCTTTTTCTGCTCCGCCAGAGCTGTCTTTGCCGCCCCCAAAATAAAAAACTACGTAGCCAAGGGTTGGCCCGTCGCCGGTGCGGATCGGCATCGGGCAGTCGGCGCGTCGGCCTGGATAAAACTGTCATATGCAACGCTGCGACAAAACTGCGCAATAGTTTTTAAATAACGGAGGCAGTATTTCTGCGAGGAGCATCGACCGGTTGCTGACAAATACACTTAACCCGACAATATACGTCTGCATAACACAATATAACAGCGATAATTTGACACAAATTGCACAATATTATACATAATAATACTGCAAAATTTGATTAATATGTAACTATTAAATGTATAATAAAAATGATTGTGATTTTTTTTACATAGTATTTTTTACATCGCATACCGCTTCCATCGGCTCAACATCCATTAAATAAGTACAAAGATTGATCAACCATTCAATAATATATTGTTGCCAGCAACTTGTACATCTGGCATTCTTCGCGCAATTGTTTATTTTGCATGGCCCAAGGTTGCCGCACCTAATCTCTGGAGCGCCCAAGGTTGCCGCGTGCATGGCCGCCCCGGCAAGGGCGGCGACAGCCCCAAGGTCAATAGGGCAAGGCGTTAATATTTACTGGCAGTTACACGCTAATTCGCACATCATGTGCTGGCTGAATATTGAGCGGATCTGGCAGGGCCACCCCCGGATCACAGCAATCATTGCCGCATAAAGAGGATGCCATGAAGGAAATCAGTGTTGAAGACATCGCCCGCGCCATTGCCGATCTGGCGGTACGCGCCTGTTGCCACCTGCCGCAGGACATGGTGGACGGCATGCGCAGGGCGCACCAGACGGAGCCCTCGCCCGTTGGCAAAAACATTCTTGAACAACTGCTGGAAAATGCCTCCATCGCCGCCAACGACGGTATTCCCATCTGTCAGGACACCGGCCTTGCCGTGATTTTTGCCGACGTGGGACAGGATGTGCGCATCGTGGGCGGCGCGTTTGAAGACGCTGTCAACGAAGGCGTGCGCCGCGGCTATGTGGACGGCTACCTGCGCAAATCGTGCGTGGCCGAGCCGCTTTTTGAGCGCAAAAACACGCGCGACAACACCCCTGCCGTCATCCACACCCGCCTCGTGCCCGGCGATGCGCTGCGTCTGCGGCTGGCCCCCAAGGGCGCGGGCTCAGAAAACAAGAGCGTGGTAAAAATGCTTGTGCCTGCCGACGGCATTGAAGGCGTGCGCAAGGTTGTGCTTGACGCCGTGCTGGCCGCCGGCCCCAACTCGTGCCCACCCATGGTGGTGGGCGTGGGCCTTGGCGGCACCATGGAGATGGCCGCCATCTGCGCCAAACGCGCCGCCGCCCGCGACCTCGAAAGCCGCAACCACGATCCGCGATACGCGGCATTTGAAGAAGAACTGCTTGAGCTTATCAACAAGACCGGCATTGGCCCCCAGGGCCTTGGCGGGCTGACTACGGCGCTCAAGGTGCATGTGGAATGGGCCCCCACCCACATCGCCTCGCTGCCTGTGGCCGTTAACATCAACTGCCACGCGGCGCGTCACGCCGAAGTTACCCTGTAGGAGGCCGCCCATGTCCGAAACCCAGATGAAAAAAATTCGCGCCCCTTTTGACGATGCCACCGCGCGCTCGCTGCGGGCGGGCGACCGGGTGCTTATTTCAGGCACTATTCTTGCCGCGCGCGATGCGGCCCACAAACGGCTGGTGGAAACCCTGGACAAGGGCGACCCCCTGCCCGTGGATCTCAAGGGCGCTGTCGTCTACTACGTGGGGCCAAGCCCCGCCAAACCCGGCCAGGTCATCGGCGCAGCCGGGCCCACCACGTCGGGCCGCATGGACGCCTATACCCCACGGCTGCTCGCTCAGGGGCTCAAAGGCATGATCGGCAAGGGCTACCGCAAGCCTGAAGTGGTGGAAGCCATGAAAAAGCACGGCGTGCCCTACCTTGCCGCCGTGGGCGGGGCCGGTGCGCTTATTGCCCGCAGCATCAAAAAATACACCGTGCTCGCCTACGAAGACCTGGGGCCGGAAGCCGTGGCCGCCATGGAGGTGGAGGACTTTCCCGCCATTGTCGTCATCGACAGCACTGGCGACAACTACTACGAAACCGGGCAGGCTCCCTACAGACGCTCCTGACCCCTGACACGCCGGTTTGCAGCCCAATGCCGAGACAGGCGCGGCTTAGCCGCGCCGTTTTATAATGCCTGACACATTATGAAGGAGTTGGTATGGCCTTAAGCAGATCCCCTGTCGACGCCCGAACCCGCCTGGACTTCTGGCAAGCGGCCTCGGGCGCGGTGTTGGCGCTTTTTGTGTGCGTGCATCTGGTGCTCGAAGGAACTGTCGTTATCAGCCCTGCGCTGACCAACGGCATTGCATGGCTGCTCGAAGTGACCATGCTGGCGCAGGTGGCGGCCCCCGTCATCGTGCTGCTGATCCTGTTTCACTTTTACATCGCCGCCCGCAAAATGCCCTTTCGGGCCAACGAGCTGGGCGTCTTTGTGCAACACAGCAAAGGCCTCAGGGAACTGGATACCTGGCTGTGGCTGGTGCAGGTGTTTACGGCCATTATCATACTTGCCGGCGCCTTCTACCATGTGTACAGCGTCATGACCGACCTGCCCATCAATGCGGCGGGCAGCGCCAAGCGCCTGCACTCGGGCTGGCTGGCCTTTTACGTGTTCTTTTTGCCCTGCGTCATTCTGCATACGGGCATCGGCGCGTACCGCCTGGCCGTCAAATTCGGCCTGTGCGTCAAGGCCACGCGCGCCGCATGGCGCAAGTGGACCTGGGTTGTCATGGGCTGTTATCTTTTGCTCGGCGCGGCGGCTCTGACCCGCGTGTGGTTTCTGGGATAGGGGGTGCGTATGCGAGTTTTTGAAAGTGATGTTCTTTGCATAGGCGCCGGCCTGGCCGGGGAACGCGTGGCAGTGGAAGCGGCCCAGGCCGGGTTCAGCGTTATCTGTCTTTCGCTCGTGCCGCCCAAGCGGTCGCACTCGTCCGCCGCCATGGGCGGCATGCAGGCGGCCCTTGGCAACTCCATCATGGGCGAGGGCGACTGCCCCGAGGTGCACTTTACCGATACCGTAAAAGGCTCTGACTGGGGCTGCGATCAGGAAGTGGCCCGCCTGTTTGCCGAAACCGGCCCCATCGCCATGCGCGAGATGGCCTGGATGGGCGTGCCGTGGAGCCGAGTCGTACCCGGCGAGCACACCTACTACAAGGGCGGCAAACCGTTTCAGGCTACGGAAAAATCTGAAAACGAGGGGCTTATCCACTCGCGCGCCTTTGGCGGCACGGCCAAATGGCGCACCTGCTATACCTCGGACGGCACGGGCCATGCAGTGCTGTTTACCCTCGACAACCGTCTGCTGCAGCTGGGCGTGGACATGCACGACCGCATGCAGGCCGAGGCCCTGATCCACGACGGCCAGCGCTGCATGGGCTGCGTTGCCCGCGACCTGCGCACCGGCGAGCTGGTGGGCTATTTTGCCAAGGCGACCCTCATCGCCACGGGCGGCTATGGCCGCATCTACCGCGCCACCACCAACGCCATCATCTGTGACGGCGGCGGCCAGATTACCGCGCTTGAAACCGGCGTTGTGCCCCTTGGCAACATGGAGGCCGTGCAGTTTCACCCCACGGGCACGGTGCCCACCGACATTCTGGTCACAGAAGGCTGCCGGGGCGACGGCGGAACACTGCTCGACGTCAACGAATACCGCTTTATGCCCGACTACGAGCCGGAAAAGGCCGAGCTTGCCTCGCGCGACGTTGTATCGCGCCGCATGACCGAGCACATGCGCAAGGGGTTTGGCGTGCCAAGCCCTTACGGCGAGCATCTGTGGCTCGACATCCGCCACCTGGGCGAAAAACACATCACCACCAACCTGCGTGAAGTGTACGACATTTCCACGCACTTTCTGGGCGTCAACCCCATCCACCAGCTTATCCCGGTACGGCCCACCCAGCACTACAGCATGGGCGGCGTGCGCATCAACAAGGACGGCCACGCCTACGGGCTGCAGGGGCTGTTCTCTGCTGGCGAGGCGGCCTGCTGGGACATGCACGGCTTCAACCGCCTGGGCGGCAACTCGCTGGCCGAGACTATCGTTTCGGGCCGCATTGTCGGCGCAAAGCTTGTGGAATTTTTGCAGGGTTACGAAACCGTGTTCTCCACCCAGTCCATGAAAGACGCCGCCCTTACGGTCAAGGGGCGCATAGCAGCCCTGCTGCGCGGCACGGGCGACGATTGCTACACCCTGCGCAACGCCATGCAGGACACAATGATGGAGCACGTGGGCATTTTCCGTAACGGCAAGGATCTGGAAGCGGGCGTGGCCAAGCTGCAGGAACTGCTTGAGCGCAGCAAAAACATGCGCCTGGCGAGCGGCAACATCCCCGGCCCCAACGGCGAGCTTTCCATGGCGCTGCGCGTGCCCGGCATGCTCAAGCTGGCCCTGTGCACCGCCTACGGCGCGCTGATGCGCACCGAAAGCCGCGGCGCCCATGCCCGCGAGGACTACCCCGAGCGCAACGACCAGCAGTGGCTCAACCGTACCCTGGCATACTGGAAGGAGGGCGACACCCTGCCCACCCTCAGGTACGAACCGGCAACGCCTTTCTACATTCTGCCCCCCGGAGACCGTGGCTACGGCGGCGGCAAGATCATCACCGCCGATATCAGCGCTGAAAAAATAGTGCCCTACGCGCAACAGGGGTAAGGAGAGCCACATGGGACGCAATCTGACATTCGAGATATTCCGCTACAATCCGCTGGATTCGCTCTCGCAGCCCCACATGCAGACCTTCCAGCTCGAAGAGCACAACAGCATGACGCTGTTTATCGCCCTGAACATGATCCGCGAAACGCAGGACGCCTCGCTGCAGTTTGATTTTTGCTGCCGCGCCGGCATCTGCGGCTCATGCGGCATGGTTATCAACGGGCGGCCCGGCCTGGCCTGCCACACGCAGACCCGGGACCTGCCAAACCACATCACCCTGCATCCGCTGCCGGTGTTCAAGCTTTTGGGAGATCTGTCAGTAGATACGGGCACATGGTTTCGCAATGTGGGCACCAAGATCGAATCGTGGATACACACCACCAAGGAATTCGACCCCACAGCGCAGGAAGACCGTATGAGCAACGAGCTGGCTACCCAGATATTCGAGCTCGACCGCTGCATAGAATGCGGCTGCTGCGTGGCCGCCTGCGGCACCGCCCGCATGCGCGAAGACTTTATTGGCGCAACCGCCATCAACCGCATGGCGCGCTTTTATATCGACCCGCGCGACAACCGCACCCCGGCCGATTACTATGAACTGATCGGCGACGACAACGGCGTATTCGGCTGCATGGGCCTGCTGGCCTGCGACAACGTCTGCCCCAAGCAGCTGCCGCTGCAGGACCAGCTGGGCATCATGCGCCGCATGGTGACCATGGAATCGGTACGCGGCATCCTGCCGGAGTTTATCCGTAAAAAAATGCAAGGCTGCGGCTGTTCCAAATAGCCACGGCAGCACCCGACATCAACCGGTCGCCCGAACCCCGCAAGGGTTCGGGCGGCGCTGCAGGCAAACCCGCTCAACAGCCGCGCACACCGCATTTTCCATAGCCTGCCCGGTATATTCCCGACCTCATGCCTTGGCTTCCACCATGTTATAGGCTATACCTAACGGCAAGTCATAGCTGCATGATCAGACTATCATTTACGATTTCTTAACCTGTACAGCAGCATTGGTGCGGTAAAAAACATTTTGCCGACGCGCGCCGCGCTGACTGTTCATGCAGTCACAACTTTGGGGTTATTGGGTCTACAATAACGACAGGATGTTGCTCCAAGGCGCACCCTGCATATACACGTCATTGGGCATTTTATGACGCCGCGCCCCTGCCCGCCAGAGCGCGGCACGCTTTTACGCTTCGGGATTTTTCATGCACAAGAACTACGCGTTCAGAACCAATTTTTTTATCTGTCTGATCATCATTGTCGGCTTTTCCGTCACATCTGTAATCAGCTATCGCTCCAACATGGATACGCTGAAAAAAGAAGCAGAAAGTGTAACGCGTCTTGCTTCTGAAGGCATGATGTACCAGATTGATGCTATTTTTGCGCAATCCATACACGTTTCGCTGACCATGGCTCACGACAGTTTTTTGATAAACTTTCTTTCCAAAGAAAAAGAAAATCTCGAAGACCCTTCGTATACGCAAAATATCAAAGAATACCTTGCCGCATACAGAAAAAAGTACGACTACGATTCTGTCTTCCTTGTCTCCATGCAGACAGACAGGTACTACAACTTTACAGGCGTTGACAGGATAGTTGACCACTCCGCGCCTGAAAACAAATGGGTGCGCGCGTTTGCTGCCGCCAATAATGAATTTTCGCTGAATATCGACAATGATAAAGCCGATCATGACACCATCACAGTTTTTGTAAACTGCAGTGTAAAAAACAAAGACAATAAAATTGTGGGCATCGTGGGCGTCGGCTTTAGGGTAAACACCGTCCAGGCCATGCTCACCAAGTACGAGCAGCAGTTTGCGGTCAAAACATACCTTGTGAACGACAACGGCGCTGTGCAGATATCATCCTCCGGGCATGCCGCCGCTGATTCGCGCATGTTTGCCACGCAGGCCTTTGCCGCAGCCAAAAAGAACCTGCAAAAAAACAGCTCGGACTGTTCGGATCTCTGGTACTCCGGCAACGGGGCGGACGGCTACGCCGTAACACGCTACCTGCCTGCCCCAAACATGTACCTTGTCACTGACAAAAACACCTCAGAGATCATCAAGCAGATCAGAATAAAATACTATACTGGCGCTGTTATTGTCTTTGTTACAATGTTAATAGTCATCTTGATTGTAACAACAATAATTCGCAGATATAAAACAAAAATCGTATCTCTTACCATTGCTGAAGAACTGAAATACCACGCCATACTTCAAAACGCCACTTCGCAGATCTATGACAGCATTATAGAATTTGACATTACCAACGATATTGCCTGCGGCGAAGGCACAAAACGCTTTTTGCAGCAACTTGGCCTCAAGCCCGGCACGTCGTACAGCGCCATGCTGCAAACCATCGTGACCAAACATATTCACCCGGACCATGCCGCGCTGTTTATGCAGACATTCAGCCCTGATTCTGTACGTACTGCGCTTGAAATGCAGTGCAACAAGCTGAGCTGCGACTTTTTGTATGCCGGCAAAAACGGGGAATACATATGGTACCGGGAAACAGGCTATGTGCTGCGCTGGGCGGAAAACGACTCCATCCACATCGTCATTTGCCGCCAGAATATCGACAAGGACAAAAAACAGGAACTCAACCTGCAGGAAATGGCGCTAAAGGACGGCCTCACTGGCCTTTACAACAAAATGACCACCCAGAGCCTCATCGAAACGCGCCTTGCTGAATACCAGTACGGCAAGGGCATCCTTGCCATGATCATGCTCGACATCGACAACTTTAAGGAGCTCAACGATTCGCTTGGTCATGTGGTCGGCGACAGGATTATCCAGGAATTCGCGCACGGCATCAGCGCCGGTTTTGAGGCAAAAGACATCATTGGCCGCGTTGGCGGCGACGAATTTGTGGTGCTTACCCTTCAGCAGAGCGAAGGAGCGCTGCTCGACAAGCTGGAGGAGTTCAGCCGCAGCATCCGCGCCGCGTCTTTTGGCGGCGACGGACGCTACCATCTGGCGGCAAGCATGGGAGTGGCCATTTTTCCGCAGCACGGAACAACCTTCAGCGATCTGTACGCCAGGGCCGACGCAGCTCTCTACCGCGCAAAGCAGGGTGGCAAGGACACCTTTGTTTTTTTTGAAAACACCCCTGCCGCCGTCAGCTGACAACGCGCTGGCGCATAGCGCCGGTTTGCCCAAACAGCCCCGAGGCCCCGGCAGAGCCCGCCGCTCGCGACAAACTATGGCTGCTGCCGGTTGCGGCGCGAGGGCCCCCACCCGGGCGCTCCGGATGCGCACGGCAGAGCCCGTCACTTGCCCTTTGGGGCCTCGCAGCTGGCCAGACAGCGGCGTACGGCGGCCACATTGGCCGAGGCCATGCCCTTGCGCCACACAAGCTCCGTAACTGCGCTGCCCAGCGGATGCTCAAGGGCATGCACCGACAGCATGCCGTCAGTGCGGCACAGATCGAGCACCGAGGCGGGCACCACCCCCACCCCCATGCCCGCAATAACGCCCCCCACTATGGCGTGGTACGAAGCCAGCTCGACAATGTGCTGCGGTTCCCAGCCATAAGCCCTGAACCAGTTTATTACCCGGTTTCGGTATGCGCAGCCGCCCTGGAAGGCCAGCACCGCCTTGCGCCCGATGTCGTCCGGCGTGTGGATGGGCGGATGGCCGTTGGTGGCGATAAGTACCAGACGCTCCTCAAAGGCCGCTACCCGCTCAAGGCGATCGTCCACTGGGGCGTCGACCACAAATACGGCGTCCAGCTTGTTTTCCAGTATATCGTCGTACAGTGAACGGCTGGTCCCTATGACGAGCTCAAGCTCTATATTGGGGTACTCCGCATGCAGCCGGGCCAGCACTTCGGGCAGCCGGGCCGCCGCCGCGCTTTCCAGCGCGCCGATGCGCAGCCGCCCGCCAGGCTCCATGCCCTTTACGCAAAGCTCCGCCTCATCCATCAAAACGATTATCCTGCGGGCATAGGCATACAGCGTCTGCCCCCTGGCAGTGGGCAACAGGCGCTTTTTTTCACGCAAAAACAGCTGCACGCCCAGGTCTTCCTCCATCTGCATTATCCGCGCGGTAACGCCCGAGGGCACGCGATTGAGCGACTTGGCGGCGTGGCTGATGCTGCCCTTTTCCATTACAGCCATAAATGTACGCAGGTCTGACACTTCCATTTATTCACCATTTGTGACTATTTTTTTCATTTTTATTCATTTGCCATGACAATTATCATTCCATAACCTATGCCGCAAGCCGCCCGCTGCTGCAGGGGAAAAACCCTCACTCCAAATTTTCCCCAGCGGCAGCGGATGAGCTGACAACCCGAACTCAGGAATATTCCATGCGTGCGACCTTGAAACTGCTTTGGCAGACGGCTCTTCTCACTGCCATATACTGGGGCTGCGACCAGATCACCCGCCTGACGGGCATTCCCATACCGGGCAACGTGCTGGGCATCATCGTGCTCTTTGTGCTGCTGCTGACTGGCGTTGTAAAAGAAAGCCACATCAGCACGGCTGCAGAATATTTTCTGCGGCATCTGGTGTTCTTTTTTGTGCCCATTGCTGTGGGGCTCATGCAGTGGGGCGGGGTTTTTTATGATTACGGCTGGGTGCTGGCAGCGGCCATTGTGGGCAGCACGGCCCTGCCGCTGGTGATCGTGGGTTTTATGGCCAGAGGGCTGCGCCGCCGCGCGGCATGCGGACAAAAGACTGAAGGGGAGGATGGGCCATGCAGATCATAAGCATTTTTTTGTGCGTGGCAGGTACGGTACTGGCCTATGCGCTGGTGCGCGGCCTGTACCTGCGCTACAGGCACCCGCTCATCAATATTGTGGCGGGCAGCGCCGCCATAGTCATCGCAGCGCTGCTGGCCTGCGATATCCCTTACGAAACGTACGAGCCGGCCCGCCAGGTCATGACCCTGCTCATCGGCCCGGCCACGGTCAGCCTGGCCCTGCCGCTCTACCGGTACAGACGCCTGCTGGTGCGCAACGCCATGCCCATTATTGCCAGCGTGGGCGCGGGAGCCTTTGCGGCCATGCTTTCGGCGGGTATTCTGGCGAGATGGGGAGGGCTGCCGCAAGACGTGGTGATTTCCATTCTCCCCAAGGGAGTTTCCATCCCCTTTGCCGTCGAGGTGGCGTCCATGTACGGCGGCATTCCGTCGCTCGCGGCCGCCTTTGTGGTGGCGACAGGCACGCTGGGTTCGCTTTTTGGCCTGTGGGGGCTTAATGTGCTCCGCATCAGGGATCCCTTTGCCCGGGGGCTGACCATGGGGACAATTTCGCACGCGCAGGGCACAGCTGCGGCCCTGCAGGAAGGCGAGGAACAGGGCGCCATGGGCGGGCTTGCCATGATACTGGCGGGCATACTGACTGCGGCCCTGGCCCCTGCAGCGGTGTGGATTGTGCTGCGGCTGCCTCTGACGCCGTAAACGGCGGTGCGGGGGCGGCGCGTGCCGCCCCCGGCAATATTTTGCAAGGCAAGCCGGTTACTGCAACGGAGTCGCGTTGGGGTTGCCGGGCGTGCCGCCCCCCTCCCGCCACTGCAGCCACTGCGTGGCAACCTCAATAAGCCGGTAAGGATCAATGGGTTTGGCAAGGTGATCGTTCATACCTGCGGCCAGACTTTTTTCCCTGTCGCCCACCATGCTGTCGGCGGTCAGGGCGATAATAGGCGTGCGGGCATACCGCTCAAGCATACGCAGACGCTTTGCCGCTTCAATGCCGTCCATATCGGGCATGTGAATATCCATAAACACCATGGCGTATTCCGTCTGTTCCACCATACGCAGCACGTCCAGCCCGGTATTGGCGATATCCACGCTGAAGCCGGACGACGCCAGCAGTTCCTTGGCCACAAGCTGGTTGACCTCGTTGTCTTCAGCAAGCAGTACCTTGCTGCCCCTGAACCTGGAAGGAATACGCAATTCCTGCGGCAAGCCAGACTCATCCTCGTCGGTCGAGCGCTGGCCAAACACGTCCAGAATGGCGTTTTGCAAGAGTGAAGGACTTACAGGTTTGATGAGAAAATGGCTGATGCCCTCGGCCTGGGCTTCTTCCATTATTTCTTCGCGCCCGTAGGCCGTGACCATGATTACCGTGGGTATGTAGGGCAGCTCGCGACAGCCCCGCAGCAGGCGCACCACCTGAATGCCGTTGTCGCCGGGCATCTTCCAGTCCATGAGCACCAGGTCGTAAGGGTCGCCGTCTTCCGCAGCGCGCACCAGCTCTGCCAGAGCAGCTTCGCCGCAGTCCGCCGTACCCGCCCGCAGCTGCATGTCTTCCAGCTCCTGCCGCAGAATTTCGCGGCTTGAAAAGGAATCGTCAACCACAAGAACCCGCCGTTCATGCAGGTTTTTCAATAACAGGGGCGCGCGGTGGGCCTGAGTTGCCTGCATATCGAGCATGACGGTAAAGGAAAACGTGCTGCCATTGCCTATCTCGCTCTCTGCGCTGATCTCTCCCCACATCAGCTCCACTATCCGCTTGCTGATGGAAAGCCCAAGCCCGGTGCCGCCAAACCGGCGGGTTGTGGACGAATCCCCCTGAGTAAATTCCTTAAACAACTTGTCCAGCTGTTCCTGCCCCATGCCGATGCCCGTATCCGTAATCGTAAAGCGCAGGCAAGCCTTTTGCTCCTGCATTTCCTGCAGGGCAACCCGCACCACAACTTCACCCACCGGCGTAAACTTGATGGCGTTGCCCACAAGGTTGATCAAAACCTGCCCCAGGCGCAGCGAATCGCCGACAAAGAACAGGGGAACATCCCTGTCGATGCGCAGCAGCAGTTCTATGTTTCTGCCGCCGGACTTGGAGGTGTCAAGGCTCGAAAGCCCCAGCAGCACTTCCTCCAGATTAAAGTCCAGATGCTCCATATCCATGCGGCCTGCCTCGATCTTGGAAAAATCGAGGATGTCGTCAATAATGCGCAACAGCGATTTGGCGGAGCTGTCGATATTTTTTAAATAATTGCGCTGGGTGGCGCTAAGCTTGGTGCGCAGGGTCAGGTGGGTCAGGCCCACAACGGCATTCATGGGCGTACGTATTTCGTGGCTCATGTTGGCCAAAAATTCGCTCTTGGCCTTACTGGCCTGTTCTGCTGCCTGCTGGCTCTCGACCAGATCGGTAATATCCCGGCAATCTTCAATAATACCCAGCAGCTCTCCGTCAGGCGACAAAAACGGCGTGGCCACCATGTCGCAGTAGACGATGCTGCCGTCCTTTTTGCGGCGCATCTGCCTGCTGGCGGCCCTCGGCGCGCCATTGAGTATGCGCCGACCAACGCAGTCCGCGTCGCACAGATCGCTGCTGGCGTGCTCGCCGCACCAGTGGCCGATCATCTCCTCGCGCGAGTATCCAAAACAGTTTGTAAAGGTGGCGTTTACCTCTTTTACTATAAGATTGCGGTCGATAACCCGCATGGCGCTGCCGGCGGCGTTAAATATCTGGTACATCTCCATCTGGGCGCGCCGCAGGGCTTTGTCTGACGCGATGCGCTCAGTGATGTCCGTGCCCATGTACACCAGGCCATTAGCCGCGCCATCGGGGTCAAACAGCGGCACGCGCACGACCTCAAGGGTGTGGGCCTCGCCCGCGGCATCATAGCGTGATTCTTCCGTTCTGTGCGCCTTGCCGGTCTCGATCACCATTTTATCCAGGCGGATGCCCGATTCGGCAATCTGCGACGGCAGCAGATCAGCGATGCGCCTGCCAACAACATCTGCCTCAAGATTCCCCGTAAACGTCTCAAAAAACTTGTTTACCATCACATAACGGCCATCCGCATCCTTGAGCATCATGAGGCTCGGCAGATTGTCAACAACACTGCGCAGCTGCTGCTTGCGCTCCCACAGGGCGGCAGCGCTGGCCCTCGCCGACTCAAGCGCCTTTTGCCTTTCTGACGATTCGTGCGCGAGTTTGCGGTTCCAGATCACAATAACTCCAAGCACGCTGCCCAAAAAAAGCACCACCACGCCCGCGACATGAAAAACCAGCGTCCAGTTAACCGACCGCTCAATGCGCAGGTTGGCCCACCGGTTGATGACTGCTGCGAGCTGGTCCTGAGGGATATTGTCCAAGGCCTTATTGAGGATTTCAACAAGA
Source organism: Desulfovibrio desulfuricans (assembly GCF_004801255.1). NCBI lineage: Bacteria > Pseudomonadati > Thermodesulfobacteriota > Desulfovibrionia > Desulfovibrionales > Desulfovibrionaceae > Desulfovibrio > Desulfovibrio desulfuricans. The sequence continues at coordinate 2,428,587 of NZ_CP036295.1, forward strand.
ACCGGCCAGTCAGAACGCACGGCGATGCGCGCGGAGTACTGCAACTGGGGCAGCAGCCCCAGGCGCACGTCACGGAGATTTTTGTTGACCACCGAGTATTCCATGGAAAGGGCCAGACCGACCATCGCGTCGACCTGCCTGCTCTGCACGGCTGCAAGGCCTGCATCCTGACTGTGAACATTGACGATTTTTGAATTGGGCAACTGGCTACGCAGGTAATCGGCAAGACCGGCGTGATCGTGCACGGCAACGCTCTTGCCCGCCAGATCGCCCGCCGTGGTCACCATGCGCTCGGTATCGAGCGTAACCACTGCCAGCGGCAACTGGGTAACGGGTTTGGTAAACAGCCAGGGGCCGCCCGCTGGCGGGGTACCTTCGAGGAAGGGCTCCAGATCGGCCATATGCGAGGTGCTGCTGTCTTTCAGCACAGCGTCTGAAACCGGTTGTATGGCAATATTCAGATATCGCCCCGCAAGCTGAACAATATTCAGCCCAAGGCCGCTAAAATTACCCTCGACGTCGACAAACTCAATGGGCTGCCAATCCTTTTCTATAGCCACGCGCACGGTCTGGTGGGCCGCAAGCCACCCACGCTCGGCCGGGCTAAGCATCAGGGGGCGAGCCATGTTGCCCCACACGCGGTGCGCCGGGTTGCGTATCCAGCGCTCCTCAAGCGCAACCATCTCGGCCCGGCTGATGTGCGCAAGCCCCGCATCCAGCAACTGGGCAATATCATCCCTGTCGCGCAATACCGCCGGGTGCAGATTGCGCGCAAACAGCGGCAAGGCCTGCGGCATAAAAAAACTGTTGAGCCCCATCTTGTCTATCACGCCGTAGGCAGAGGGAAAATTGCTCGAAATGCCCACCGCCAATCCCTTGGCGACGGACAAAAACAAGTCGGCCCCATTTTTTACCACCAGCAGGCGCGCATCGGGAAAGTGATCCCGCATGTAGTACTCCTGCAGCGAGCCTTCCAGAACGGCAATGACCGAATCCCCCAGCTGGCTTGGATCAACAATCTTTTTGCCAGCCTCGACCGAGAGCAGCAGCCCGCCTATGCCTGGCGAAATGGCGGGGCCAAATTTTGCCCAGCGGGCGCGATCAGGCGTAATATACATGCTAAAATGGATATCGGCCCTCCGCTCGCGCAGGGCATCCAGCGAATCCTGCCAGTCGCTCATGACAAACCTGACGGGGCGGCCAACCTTTTCTCCCCACAACCGCCAAAAATCAATCATCAGACCAACGGGCTCTCCTGTTTTTGAGGTAAAGGAAAGCGGCTCGTTGTCGTTCATACAGGCAATGGTGATAGGCTCTGCAGCCTTGGCCGAGGCATCAGAAGCGAAGGCGCGTGCATGACGGGTGAGGACGAGGAATAATACCAGCAGGCAGAAGGTCAATGTGCGGCAATGTCTGTGCATGGCATCCTCGCATGATCTTTTACAGGAATGATATTTAATTTCTTATAGCAGTAGAGCCAGTAATGCAATAATACCCTGCCCCGGCATTGCGGGCGGCTTTGCGAGACAAGCTCAACCGCATCAGGGCATATGCAATCAGCCGTGCCGTCTGAGGAGGCGGGCTCACTTTGACGCGGGCGGCGCTGTGGGGATATGCTCGGCACAGAATGCGGGGGGGGGCAAACCCCGTTGAGAGACAATGCTCCGCACGGGGCGCATACTCTGGCACGACGAGGTTCTTATGTATATTGTTACCGGAGGCGCGGGTTTTATTGGCAGCGCCATGCTCTGGCGGCTCAACCAGGCCGGCATAACCGACATTATGGTTGTTGATAACCTTGGCTCTACGGAAAAATGGAAAAACCTCGTCAACCGCCGCTATGCGCGCTATGTGCACCGCGATAGCTTTTTGGAGATGCTGCGAGGCGACACCCTTGGCTGCAGCGTTGACGCCGTGCTGCACATGGGGGCGTGCTCGTCCACCACTGAAAAAAACGCGGACTTTCTGATGGCCAACAACACGGCCTATACAACCGAGCTGTGCAGATTTGCCCTGAACCACGACGCCCGCTTTATCAATGCAAGCTCGGCCTCAACGTACGGCGATGGTTCACAGGGGTTTGCGGACTGCGCGGAAGTTACGCGCCGCCTCAAGCCCCTGAACATGTACGGTTACTCCAAGCACCTTTTTGACTTGTGGCTGCTCGACAACAAGCTGGACTGCAACGTGGCCAGTCTCAAATTTTTTAATGTCTATGGCCCCAACGAGTACCATAAGGATGACATGCGCAGCGTAGCCTGCAAGGCCTTTCATGAAATCCGGGGCACAGGACGGCTGAGGCTTTTTAAATCAACCACGCCGGAGTATGTCGACGGCGGCCAGATGCGTGACTTTGTCTATGTGAAAGACTGCGTGGAACTGATGTTCTGGCTGCTTCAACACCCGGACGTCAACGGTATTTTCAATGTGGGCACGGGCAAGGCGCAGAGCTGGAACGACCTCGCCAAGGCCGTCTTTGCCGCACTGGGCAAGGAGCCGCGCATAGACTATGTGGACATGCCAGAAACGCTAAAAGGAAAATACCAAAACTTCACCCAGGCTGACATGGGCTGGCTGCGGGAAAAAAACTGCCCCGTGCGCTTTACCCCGGTTGAAGAAGGCATTGCGGACTACGTGGGCAACTATCTGAGCCAGGACGACCCCTACCTCGAAATGCCCGCCTGACCAGAGGGGCTACCGTGTCCGCTCGTTTGCCCGGCGCGGCCCGGCTGGCGTTGCGCACCGGCAGGCACTCCCGCCCGGTCTGGCCCAGAGGGATGGTGGGAGCCGCCGAGCGCCGCTATCAGCCCATATTGAGCGCCATGGCCTCGGCCCACGATGGCGCGGCGCTGTCCTTGGCGGAAAGCAGCGGTTCCTCCACCGGCCAGTCAATGCCGATGGCCGGGTCGTTCCAGCGGATGGACGCCTCATCCTGCGGGCAATAGAATTCTGTGCACTTGTAGTGAAAGTGGGCAATGTCGCTCGTAACCACAAAGCCGTGCGCCAGACCGGGTTGAACCCACATCTGCCACTGATTTTGCTGCGAAAGCTCCACGCCAAACCACTGGCCAAACGTGGGGGAGCCACGGCGGATATCCACAGCGACGTCAAAAACGCTGCCCAGTGAAACATATACCAGTTTGCCCTGAGGACGGTTTTTTTGATAGTGCAGGCCGCGCAAAATGCCCCGCGTGGACATGGAATGGTTATCCTGCACAAATGGCAGGGCCATACCGGCGGCTTCGTAACGCTGCTGCTGCCAGGTTTCCACAAAATACCCGCGCTCATCGCCCCAGATCTTTGGCTTGATCAGCAAAACCCCGTCGATGGGCGTTTGAACTACTTCCACTGTCCTATCCCCGTATCCACCAGTTCAAGAAGATATTGGCCATACCCCGTCTTGGCCATAGGCCGCGCCAGCGCGCGCACGTCTTCAGCGGAGATGTAACCGTTGCGCCAGGCTATTTCTTCCAGACAGGCCACCTTGAGGCCCTGACGTTTTTCCACCGCCTGCACAAAGGCTCCGGCGTCCATAAGTGAATCGTGGGTTCCGGTGTCGAGCCAGGCAATGCCCCGGCCCATCAGCTCCACATGCAGATCGCCCTGCTGCAGATAGGTGTTGTTGACGTCGGTAATTTCCAGCTCGCCCCGGCCAGACGGGCGCACGGCGCGGGCGATGTCCAGCACCTTGCTGTCGTAAAAATACAGGCCGGTCACGGCAAAATTGGATTTGGGCTGCCTGGGCTTTTCTTCAATGCTGACAACCCGCCGCTCGCTGTCAAACTCCACAACGCCGTAGCGTTCGGGATCGCGCACATGGTAGCCAAAAACAGTGGCCCCGCTTTGGCGGGACATGGCCTCGCGGGTGAGGTCGGGCAGCCCGTGACCAAAAAACACGTTGTCGCCCAGCACCAGGCAGGTGTTGTGACCGGCAATATGGTGCTCGGCCAGCAAAAAGGCCTGCGCCAGCCCCTCGGGCCTTGGCTGCTCCACATAGCTGAAACGGCAGCCAAGCTGCGAACCGTCGTGCAGCAGCGCCTTGTAGAGCGGCAGATGCTCCGGCGTGGAAATAAGACAGATATCGCGAATACCCGCCATCAACAGGATGGACAGCGGGTAGTAAATCATGGGTTTGTCGTAGATGGGCATGAGCTGCTTGCTCACGCTCAGGGTCAAAGGATACAGACGCGACCCCGACCCCCCTGCCAGAACAATTCCTTTCCAGCCGCTCATGCCGCCTCCCTTGTCAGTTGCTGCCGCCTGGGCCGCGCTGCGCGTAGTTGGCCGTAATCCACTCCCGGTATGCGCCGCTGCGCACGTGCTCGATCCACGCGGCGTTTTCAAGATACCAGCGGACCGTCTCGCACAGGCCGGACTCAAAACTGCGGGAGGGCTTCCAGCCCAGCTCGGTTTCCATGCGGCTGCTGTCAATGGCATACCGGAAATCGTGCCCCGGCCTGTCGGCCACAAAGCTTACAAGATCGGCATGGGGGCCGTTGGCCGACGGAGCCAGACTGTCAAGGATAGCACATACGGCAAGCACAACCTCAAGGTTGGTCTTTTCCGCATGTCCGCCGATGTTGTAACAGCGCCCCACCCGGCCTGCCTCGAGCACGCTGGCAATGGCCGCGCAGTGGTCTTCAACGTGCAGCCAGTCGCGGATATTGGCCCCCGTGCCGTACACGGGCAGGGGGTTGCCATCCAGCGCATTGCAGATCATCAGGGGGATGAGCTTTTCGGGAAACTGGCGCGGCCCGTAATTGTTGGAGCAATTGGTCAGCAGCACCGGCAGGCCGTATGTTTCGTGAAACGCGCGCAACATATGGTCGCTGGCGGCCTTGGAGGCGGAGTACGGACTGTTGGGGCTGTAGGGCGTCGTCTCCGTAAAGGCAGGGTCGCCGACCTGCAGCGCGCCGTAGACCTCATCGGTCGAAACGTGCAAAAAGCGGAATGCTGCGGCGCGCTCCGCAGGCAGACCCCGCCACCACCGGGTTGCAACGCGCAGCAGTGTGGCGGTTCCGAGCACGTTGGTGCGTACAAAGGCCTCCGGATCCACAATGGAGCGGTCCACATGGCTCTCAGCGGCAAAGTTGACGACGGCATCGGGCTGGAACGTCCGCAGCAGCCAGTCCACCAGATCGGCATTGCCAATGTCGCCCCGCACAAAAACGTATTCGGGGTCGCCCTGCAGCGCCGCCAGGTTGGCGGGATTGCCCGCATACGTCAGCTTATCAAGATTGACCACGCGCACGCCGCGCCGCCGTGCTTCAAGCACGTAGCAGGACCCTATAAATCCGCAACCGCCGGTAACCAGCTGACAGGGCATGCGCGCTCCCGGATTAAAGCCGCCAGAGGTCAAACCCGGCATCAAGCATTTCCTGCTTGTTCCAGAATCCTTTGATATCCATGAGCAGAACCTTGCCCGCAACAAACATGGAGCGGATGACGGCGGGGCTGAGCTGCCCAAAGCTCTCGTGCGACACGGCCAGAATAAGCACGTCAAGGTTGTTGAGCTCGCTCATGGGCAACAGGTGCTGGCCGTATTCGTGCAGGGCTTCGGCCGGGTCGGCCTCCGGGTCGTGCACCAGGGCGGTGATGCCGTACTCCTTGAGCTCCGCTATGATGTCCACCACGCGGGTGTTGCGGATATCCGGCACGTTTTCCTTAAAGGTAAAGCCCAGCAGGCCCACGCGGGCGCCCTTGACATGCTTGTCGGCATTGATCAGGCGCTTGACGCATATCTCGGCCACGTACTTGCCCATGCCGTCGTTGATGCGGCGGCCCGCCAGAATCACCTCGGGGTGGCAGCCGATTTCTTCGGCCTTGTAGGTCAGGTAGTAGGGGTCGACGCCTATGCAGTGCCCGCCCACCAGACCGGGACGAAAGTGCAGAAAGTTCCACTTGCTGCCAGCAGCCTCGAGCACCTCAAGCGTATCAATGCCCATGCGGTTAAAAATAAGGGCCAGCTCGTTCATCAGGGCGATGTTGATGTCGCGCTGGGTGTTTTCGATAACCTTGGCGGCTTCGGCAACCTTGATGCACGAGGCCCGGTGGATGCCCGCCGTGACCACCGCGCCGTACACCTTGACCAGCAGGTCGGCGGTGACTGCGTCAGAGCCGGAAACAACCTTGCGGATGGTTTCAAGCCTGTGCACCTTGTCGCCGGGGTTGATGCGCTCGGGCGAGTAGCCCACGGTAAAGTCGGCGGGAAAGCTCATGCCCGATTCCTTCACCAGCAAGGGGATGCATTCGTCCTCGGTGACGCCGGGGTAGACGGTGGACTCATAGCACACCACGCAGCCCTTGGGCATGTGGCGGCCCACGGTGCGGCTGGCGCCGATCACGGGCGTGAGGTCGGGGGTGCGGTGGCTGTCCACGGGCGTGGGCACGGCCACAATGATCACGCCAGCCTTGCCCAGCTGGGCGGCGTCGCTGGTAAAGCACGCGGTGCTGGCGGCGAGGGAGGCGTCGTCCACCTCGTTGGTGGCGTCATGACCCTTATTGAGGGCATCCACGCGCGCTGCGTTGATATCAAAACCAATGACGTCAAAATGGCGGGAAAGGGCCACAGCCAGCGGCAGGCCCACATACCCCAGACCAACAACGGCCACGGAAGATTTTTTGGAGAGGAGATCGTCGAAAGAAACCATGCTGCTATCCTTAAAATTACTGACTTTTTCACCGGAAATCTGAATATCACAACGTTCGCCGCATGTGTCAAAGCCCGCGCAAAACCGGGGCAGTCGCGTGCAGGCGGGCTTTTACCGCAAAACGGCCTGCAGGCGGGGCACTTGCTGCCTGTTTGCAGGCCGTGCATAGCTGCAATGCTGCCAAAACCTACACCAATGCGCACTCATTGAAAAGCGGGAAAAACAGCCACATTACAGGCCGTACGCCTGCCGCGCGGACCGGGAGGCTCCAGCGTTGCATGGTCGGCCCTGCCTACGCCCCTCTGTGCGGGTTTTGCAAAAAATCCCTGTAGGCGTCGAGCAGGCCTTCCCTGAGGGAGATGCGGGGTTTCCAGCCCATGCCAAAAAGTTTTCCAGAATCCATGATTTTGCGGGGGGTTCCGTCAGGCTTGCCGGCATCCGCGACGATGTCGCCTTCATACCCCACTACCTTGGCGATCAGACGGGCCGCATCCATGATGCTGCACTCTTGCTGGCAGCCCACGTTCACATGCTCAAAATCAGAGTAATTTTGCAGCAGAAACACGCAGGCCTCCGCCATGTCGTCCACATGCAAAAACTCGCGCAGGGCTGTGCCCGTGCCCCAGATGGTCACTGTTGAGGCTCCGCTCACCTTGGCCTCGTGAAACCGCCGGATCAGCGCCGGTATCACGTGGCTGTTTTCGGGGTGATAATTGTCGCCGGGGCCGTACAGATTTGTGGGCATGGCGCTCACGGCGTCAAACCCGTACTGCCGCCGATAGGCCTGACACATACGGATACCTGCGATTTTGGCCAGGGCATAGGCCTCGTTGGTGGGTTCGAGCGGCCCGGTGAGCAGGTATTGCTCCTTGATGGGCTGGGGGCACAACCGGGGGTAAATGCAGGACGAACCAAGAAACAGCAGTTTTTTGCAGCCGTTGCGGTAGGCACTATCGATGACGTTGTTCTGGATCTGCAAATTTTCGTATATAAATTGTGCAGGATAGGTCGCGTTGGCGTAAATGCCCCCCACCCTCGCAGCCGCCAGAACAACAACCTCTGGCCGCTGGCGGGCAAAAAAAACTTTCACTGCGGCCTGATCGCACAAATCCAGCTCGGCATGGGTGCGGGTCAGCAGGCGCTCGTAGCCCGCACGCCGCAGTGCGCGGCACAGGGCGCTGCCCGCAAGACCCCGATGGCCCGCAACATAGATCAGGGCATCCTTGCGCATACCCTACTCGTTGTGGCTGAAGGTTTTAAAGCCCGCCACCTTGCACACGGCGTCGCGCATGCTCAGGGCCAGATCTTCGCGCGCCATTTCGGCCACCATGTCTTCAAACGGCGTTGCAGGCTCCCAGCCGAGCTTTGCCTTGGCTTTGGACGCATCGCCCAGCAGGGTTTCCACCTCTGTGGGACGAAAATACCGGGGGTCTACGCGTACAATCACGTCGCCAGGTTTGAGGCTGCACGCAAGCCCCTGCCGGTTGCCTGCGATCTGCCGCAGCCGCTGCACATCCACAGAGGCTACCGATCCGGTTTCTTCCACGCCCTGCCCCTGCCAGCTCAGCCCCAACCCCAGCTCCGCCGCTGCGGCATTGACAAAATCACGCACGGAAAACTGCCGCCCAGTGGCAATAACAAAGTCGTCCGGCTGGGGCTGTTGCAGCATCAGCCACTGCATTTCGACGTAATCTCTGGCATGGCCCCAATCGCGTTTGGCATCCATATTGCCAAGGTACAGGCAATCCTGCAGTCCAAGCGCCATACGCGACAGGGCACGGGTTATCTTGCGGGTCACAAAGGTTTCGCCCCGGATGGGGGATTCGTGGTTGAACAGGATGCCGTTGCAGGCATACATGCCGTAAGCCTCGCGGTAATTTACCGTGATCCAGTATGCGTAAAGCTTGGCGCAGGCATAGGGCGAGCGGGGATAAAAAGGTGTTTTTTCCGTCTGCGGCATCTGCTGCACCAACCCAAACAGTTCGGATGTGGACGCCTGATAAAACCGCGTGTGCCGGGTAAGCCCGGCAATACGTATGGCTTCCAGCAGGCGCAGGGCGCCCAGAGCGTCGACATCAGCCGTATATTCCGGCGATTCAAAAGAAACCTGCACATGGCTCTGCGCCGCCAGGTTGTACACCTCGTCGGGCCTTACCTCCTGCATGATGCGCACAAGATTGCTGGAATCGCTCAGATCGCCGTAATGCAGGATAAGCCGCCTCTGTTCCATGTGCGGGTCTTCATAAAGGTGGTCAATGCGGTCGGTGTTGAACAGCGAAGCGCGCCGCTTGATGCCGTGCACCTCGTAGCCCTTTTGCAGCAGAAAATCCGCCAGATAAGCCCCGTCCTGACCAGTAATGCCGGTTATTAGCGCTTTTTTCATAAATTAAGATGTCAGGTTACAGATTTTTTGCCCATCCGGCTTCAAAACGGCAGCCCGGCGCGCTCCCCCCTTGCGGCAGGGTCGCGCGGGGGTCAGCCGTCTGAGCGGCTCCGCCCGTATTCGTCGGCAAAACGCACAATATCGTCCTCACCCAGGTAGGCGCCGGACTGTATCTCTATGAGCACCAGCGGGATAACACCCGGATTTTTCAGCCGATGCACCGAGCCCACAGGTATGTAGGTTGACTGGTTTTCTGAAAACAGCTGCACGCTCTCGCCGTTGGTCACCTCGGCTGTGCCGCTCACCACAACCCAGTGCTCGGCCCGGTGATGGTGCATCTGCAACGAGAGCTCCGCACCAGGACGCACGATAATGCGCTTGACCTGAAATCGCCCGCCAACGGCAAGAGTCTCGTAGCTGCCCCATGGCCGGTGCACCAGCGGATGCAGCCTGCATTCCGGCCGCTGCTCCCGCTGCAGGCGCGCGACGACTTTTTTGACGTCCTGCACCTGATCACGCGGGGCGACCATGACGGCGTCCTGCGTTTCGACCACAATAAGGCCGCTCACGCCGATGGCTGCCAGCAGTCGGTGGCTGGCTTTGAGATAACAGTTGGTCGCGCCTTCGGTCATCACGTCGCCAGAGCAGACATTGCCGCTGCTGTCCCTCTGCCCTGTCTGGTAAAAGGCCTCCCACGATCCCAGGTCGCTCCAGCTGAGATCAAGGGGCACAACCGCCGCCAGCTCGGTATGTTCCATCACCGCATAGTCTATGGAATCAGCTGGCGAGGCAAGAAAGGCGGCCCTGTCGGGACGGCAAAAGGCGTGGTCGTTTGTATGTCCGGCCCAGGCAGCCCTGGCGGCGGCGTATATCTGGGGGGCAAAGCGTTCAAGTTCGGCCAGATACACCGAGGCCCGCAGCAAAAACATGCCGCTGTTCCACAGATAGCCGCCTTGAGCCAGCATGGCTCTGGCAACATCGGCAGCGGGCTTTTCCACAAACCGCGCAACGCGGCAGCCGCCGTCAGGCCCAGATTGGCAAAAATCCCCCGTCTCAAGGCTCTCGCCCTGCTCTATGTAGCCAAAGCCGGTTTCCGGCCCGGTGGGCGCAATGCCAAACGTGACGATAAAGCCCTTGTCCGCCAGCGCGGCTGCACGTCTGACGCCCTCAAAAAATCCGGGTTCGTCGCCGATAATATGGTCAGAGGGCAAAACCAGCATGAGCGGGTCAGCACCTGCATCCTGCAGGGCGCAGGCGGCAAGGGCAATGGCTGGCGCGGTGTTTCGGGGGGCGGGCTCAAGCAGTATTTTGCCGTGCACGCCGCACGCATACAGCTCGGCGGTTACGTAAAAGCGGTGCGACTCGTTGCAGACGATCACCGGCTCGGCGCACCCTGGGGTGTGGCGCGCCCGCTGCACGGTATTTTTGAACAGTGTTGCGCCGTCGCCCATATCCACAAACTGCTTGGGATAGGTCTCGCGGGAGAGCGGCCACAAACGGGTGCCGCTGCCGCCGCACAGGATCACAGGAACAATGTCGGGCATGAATGACCTCGCCAGCGCGTCAGTGTTGGGGCCGTGATCAGGCAAGAGTTCCGGACGACCGAAGGGCGCTCCATCCGCCGCCGACACCTGTATCAGGCGGGCTCTGCCCCGCCCGCATCTTTAAGCAGCTGTAGCAGCTCTGCCGTTTTGTCAGCAAGCAGCGCCGCGTTTCCCTTGCTCTCCACATTGAGCCGCACCAGGGGCTCGGTGTTGGACATGCGCAGGTTAAAACGCCAATGGGCAAATTCCAGGTTAACGCCGTCAATGTGGTCCTCATGCTCTGCTGCGGGGGCGTACTTGTCCCGCACCAGCTGCAAGAGCCCCTGTGCATCCTGCACGCGCAGATTTATCTCGCCGCTGCAGGGATAGGCGGCCATGCGAGCGGCTACCAGCTGCGCCAGCGAGCGGCCGCTGCGGTGCAGCAACGAGGCAACCAGCAACCAGGGCAGCATGCCGGAATCGCAGTAGGCAAAATCGCGAAAATAGTGATGGGCGCTCATCTCGCCGCCGTACAGGGCATCTTGGGCGCGCATGTGTTCTTTCATGAAGGCGTGCCCGGTTTTGCCCATTACAGGCTGCCCGCCCGCGGCCAGCACAACCTCGCGGGTATTCCAGTACACCCTGGTGTCGTGCACGATTTTACCGCCCGGTACGCGGCGCAGCAGCTCCTGCGCCAACAGGCCGATGCAGTAGTATCCTTCGATAAAATTGCCCTCGGCGTCATAAAAAAAGCAGCGGTCAAAATCGCCGTCCCAGGCAACGCCCATATCCGCACCCGCCTGGCGTACGGCATCGGCCGTGGCGGCGCGGCGCTCTGGCAACAAGGGGTTGGGCACGCCGTGAGGAAAGGCCCCGTCGGGCTGCATCTGACGGCAAACAAATTCAAAGGGCAGTTTGTCCATCAGCTCTCGCAAAACCAGCCCGCCGCAACCGTTACCGGCATCGGCCACAATCCTGAGGGGCCTGCGCCCGGCAACGGGTTTCAGCCGCCCTGCGCCGCTGTACTCCAGCAGCCATGCAACATACGCAGCCCGAAACGACGCCACGTGCACAGGCGGAAGATCCGCATCCGTCATGGCAGGTGCTTCGCCCTCGGCCATAATCTCCTGCACGCGGTCACGCAGGTCGTAGAGGCCGGAATCCCTGCTTATGGGGATGGCCCCGGCGCGCACGATCTTGAAGCCGTTTTCATCCGCCGGGTTATGACTGCCCGTGATCATGACGCCAGCGCCAAACGGCTGGTTGGCGGCGGCATAATAAATTTCTTCCGTGCCGCATATGCCGATGTCCGTCACCTGCGCTCCGGCCTGACGCAGACCAAGGCACAGTGCGTCGCGCAGTTCTGGCCCGGAGAGCCGGGCATCACGGCCGATGACGACACTCTTTGCGCCGAGTATTTCAACAACGGCCCGCCCCAGAGCGCGCGCCAACGGCGCATTGAGCACAGCCGGAACGCGGCCCCGGATATCGTAGGCCTTGAAACACGCAAACGAGTTGCCCATGTATTCTCCATTACCGCAGTGCGGCGCGAGCTCCGCATCGTCGCTGTGCGGAATATGCAAACATTTTACCCAACTTGCACGCTGATTGCCAGCGGCTTATGCCGGGGCGCGCAGGAATCACGAATACTGTCCTGAATTTTCGTACATTTTGCAGCAGACAGTCCGGTGAGGCCTGGAGTGTCCCGGACATTGAAAGCCAGATTCTACGCCGGTACTTCCTGGTTCATGTTGATATACCGTTGCGTGCCCCACTTTTGACCTGCCATATAGCGCAGGCAGTCTGCTTCCATTTCTTCAATGTGCTAAAGATACCGTACGTTATCGCAACATGTTCAACGGGCTACAGCCGCAAAAAAGCCATCCCGCCCCCTCGCGACGGGAACGGGATGGCCAAAAAAAGCGGAGACAAACCGCTTAGCGGGCGGGCTTTACGGGCCTGGCCGACTTGGCGGCGGCCGGTTTGGCAGTCTTGGCAGGAGCGGGCGCGGCCTTGGCGGCGGTCTCCGGCGAAGGAGCGCCGTTTACCATGTCCGACAGGGCCAGAATGGTGTTGGCATAGATATCCGCATGGTTGTAGGCCATGAGCAGCTGATGCTGCCGTGTGCGGGGCAGGCCGGGCTTCCAGCCGTGCTTGGCCAGATAATTGGAAAGGCTGGCTACCGCGTCGGGCACGGTGAACAGATCCACCTTGCCGTCGCCGTCGCCGTCCGCGCCGTAAGTGGCGATGTTGGACGGCATGAACTGGCACAGGCCCACAGCTCCGTAGATGGAGCTCGGCAGGTGGTGCGGATCGATGTTGTCGCGCAGCATGTGTTCCACCAGCGCCTTCACTTCCTTGTAGGCCCAGTCAGCCCGCTTGGGCATGATGTCGGCAAACCAGTCGAGATGCTCCTGGTAGCCGGGCATGCGCGGCAGCCATTCGGGGATATCAGAGGGCTGACGCGTCACGGCCATGCTGGCAAGGGTATAAAAGGCGTTTTCCGGCACGTCGGCCAGCACTTTGCCCAGGCGCGTTTCCACAAAGAGCAGCGAAACCGCGATGGACGGAGGCACGCCGTAGCGGGCGTTGGCCTGGTCAAAGGCCCGCTTGTTCTGCGCCACAAACTGGCGGCACAGCTGGACGTTGGCCTCTGTGAGCACGCCTTTGTAATAAAGGGCGGCCGGAGCTGTGGACGGCGGCTTGGGGAAAAACTTGCGATTGTACAGCTCGCGCATTTTTCTGCCCATGGGCGACTGCGTGGGCGTAGGGTTGAGCGTTGCCAGCAGGGCGTTCACGCGCGGACCCGAGAGCCCGTCGGCGGCAAGTCGTGCGGCAAGGGGCTGCCACACGGGGGCCACCGCGCCGTTGCCAGCCATTTGCTGCGCCTGGGCAGACGCGCCATAACCATAGGGCTGGCCCTGGGGCTGCCCGTAGGTGGGGGCGGCGTTGTCCCCGGCATAACCGGGGGCGGCATAGCTCTGCGGGGCCTGCGGCGCCCCCTGCGACGGAACCTGAGGCGAAGTATAGGGCGTCGTGTAGGCAGGCGCAGCCGCTGGGGGAGAAGACGGCAGGTCGTAAGACGTAACGCCGTCTCCCCCGCGTGCGGGCGAAGATGCCGTCTGCGCGCCGCCGCAGGCGCACAGCAGCAAACATCCCGCAAGGCTGCAGACTGTCCAGATTCTTCGACAAAAGTATTGAGCGGCCAAGGCTGGCTGGTGCGTCATTGCTATACTTCCTGCAGCACCCACGAGACACGGCCAAGCATACGCCTGGTCAGAAGGCTGGCAGCCAGCTGCGTTTCAGGAAAGGCCGCAGCCTCTGAACGCAGCACATAGCCGTCCTGGGTGCTGTTCAAAAACACCCTGCGCAACACCACGCCCTCGTTGGGGGCAAAGATGGCATACACGCGGCCAGAGACCACATCTGTATCCATGGTGTCCACGCCCACATGGGCCCCTTCGGAAATAAGAGGGGCCATGTTGGCGCCGCGCACGCGCAAAACCTGCAGGCCGTCGCGGGTAAGCGACAGCGGCAACGATATTTTGCCCGCCAGGGCAAGGGTGGGACGCGGAGCGTCATCGCTGTAGACGCACTTGGCGTCGTAGACCGAGTGAATACCGCCCCGCGCCATGGCATCGCCATAGTGGGCAGCGGTCTCGGCCAGTGCGGCCGGAGCGTCTTCGGGAACGTAACCCTGCTCGGTGCGCAGGTACATGGGGCCAACGCCCTGCTTGAGCCAGTCGGGGTTGAGGCCGAACTTCTCAAACAGCTTCATGAACCAGTCACCAGGCACGGAATTGCGCCGCTTCGCATCTGAAATACTGGACTGACGGATGTCCAGAACCTCGGCCAGTTCAACCTGTGTACGGCTGTTGGTGGCGAGCTTGATGCGCTCATATATTTCTGCAAAACCGGGCATAACTCTTCGACTCCTGGCGTGGACGCAATCCACGCATCAATGTTGCTGATTAAGCAATGGCGTTTCGTTAGAAAGCACCATTTTACTGTTTTCTTTTAACGACTTGCGCATGGCATCAAGCCAGCGCTGGTAGGCGTAGAACTGGGGGGCCTTGTTGTAAGCCTGCGCGTAAGCCGCCGCAGCCGTGGCATCGCCCTTTCCGCGTTCTATTTGCGCCGCACGCGCCGCCTCCGCCAAGATAACCGCCCTCTGGCGGTCAGCATCAGAACGGATACGCGTCGATTCCTCCTCGCCTTCCGAGCGGTACTGTTTTGCCTGCCGCTCCCGTTCAGCCCGCATGCGACCAAAGATCGCGCGCTGGTTTTCCGGCGGCAGGTCGGTGCGCTTGATGCGCACATCGAGCACCTCTACCCCGTAGCCATGCATAAGGTCTGAAACCTTGTTGGTGACTTCCTTCATGATGGCAGCCCTGTGCGAAGATACAACCTCTGTAAGGGTGTACGCGCCAACAAGCGCCCGCAACTGCGAATAGACAACGTCGTCCAGACGCGCCTGCGCGCCTGGTATGGAGCGCATGGTGCGGTAAAACTGCAAGGGGTCGATGATTTTCCACCGCGCGTAGTTGTCGAGCACAATGGCCTTTTTATCTACGGTAAAAGCCTCGCGGGACCTCGCTTCATAATCCAGGACACGCGCGTCGAAATAAACCACGTTCTGGATAAATGGAATTTTAAAATGCAGGCCAGGCCCGTACACGCGCGAAAGCGGCTCGCCCAGCTGCAGCACCAGCGCCTTCTGGGTCTGGTACACGGTAAAAAAACCCTGATTGCCGATTATGATGAGCACCAGAGCCACAATAGTAAGCACCAAGGGATTTTTGCTCATTATTTTTTCTCCAGCGTCTTGGGCGAAGCGGGAGCGCCGAGACCGGGCAGGGTGAGATAGGGCAAGGCACGCCCGGCTGCCGGGCTGTCCATAAGCACCTTTTCGCCTGCGTTGGAAAGGATTTCTTCAATCGCTTCGTAGTAGAGCCGCTGCTCTGTGACCTTGGGGGCCTTGTCGTGCTCTACGCGCAGGGCGTCAAACCGTGAGGCGTCGCCCTCGGCAGTACGCACGCGCGTTGCGCTGTAAGCCTCGGCGTCGTTCACCATGGCGGCCGCCTGACCTCTTGCCTTTGGCAGCAGCTCGTTGCGGTAGGCCTCGGCCTCGTTGATTATGCGGCTTTTGTCCTCGCGGGCGCTGGCCACGTCTTTAAAGGCGTCGATAACTTCCTGCGGGGGGTGCACGTCCTGCAGCTGCACGGCCAGCACCTGTATGCCCGCGCCGTAGCGATCAAGCACGGTTTGCAGCAGGTGCGTGGCTTCGCTCTGGATTTTAAGCTTGCCGTCGGTGATGGCCGAATCGATCAGGCTGTTGCCGATAACCTCACGCATGGCGGCCTCTGCAGCATTGCGCACCAGCGCGGCCGGGGCCGTGACGTTAAAGAGGTAACCCACAGGATCGCTGATCTTGTACTGCACGCTGAACTGCACGTTGACGATATTTTCATCGCCCGTGAGCATGGAGGCTTCTTCCGGAACGGTACGGACCTGCCCCTGCTGGAACGTGGCCGTCTGTCCCACGGAACGAAAGCCCACTTCACCGCGCAAAACCTGCGTTACCTGCGGCTTGTATACTGATTCGATAGGAACTGGCCACGCATAATGCGGGCCAGGGCCCTCAGTGCGGTCGTATTTGCCAAACCGCAGCACCACGCCCTGCTCGTCAGGGTTGATAATGTATATGCCCGAAAGCAGCCACAGGCCCACTATGGCAAAAACAACCAAAAATGCGGTCCTGCCGTTGGGGAAGCGCATCCGGGCAAGTTTGGCAAAAGGGTTTTCGTTGCCCGGACCACGTCCGTTGTTAAACGGCGTACGGCGGGCACGAGGGGCTTCTTCCTCCCGCTCCGTGTCGTCAGAATCAAAATCCTGAGGAGGTCGGGGCGGGGGGTTGGAGCCCTGCTTCTGTCTTTTTTCCTGAAGTTTGTCCCAGTCCCAATTCATGACGCAAGCGTATCCTTTAAAAATGTGCGGCCCCGTTGCCGATCAGAGAGAGATCAGTCAGCAAGCCACTGAGTATTTTGAAAAAAAAGGAGAATCTAAACATGGCACTATTGCGGTGTAAACAACAAAGACCTGCCACCCATTCTAAACGGGCATCTTGTAAAATATATGCAAAGTCTGAAACAAAGTCAACATAACGTTGCGAATCAGTATGTTTTAAAGGGCTAAGACATACATTACGGGTAATTGCAATTTAGCAATCAGAGCAGACACGTGCCCTGCTTGTGGGGATCATCCCCGCTGTGCCGTGAAAATAGGATAAGGCAATTTTTTTATCTCCTGGACAAAAACGCGGACGGCTGCAGTTTGCGCAAAAAACCGTTCGGACGCAAGGCGTACTGGCAGTCGGGGCTTGCGCCCTGACTGCTAGTACGCCAGAGAAACTGCGGCGTTTTTGTCCATGTTTACGCTGGGGCTGCGCAGCGCGGGTCCGGCCAGGGGCACAACCCGCACGGCGCTGACTACGTCGGCCCGTACGTCAAAGCCCGGCGTAAAGGCCAGATCGCCGCTTTCGCCCAGGCTTTCGCCACGCCAGAGCGTGACGGCAAAAAACAGCGCACAGCCAAGCAATGCAGCGCTCAACGCCATATAGGGAACCGATTTAGCGCGATTCTGCCTGATCATGACGACTCCTTGCGGCAGCTTTTGCCGCCGCCAAGTTTTCGTCATTTGATGCAAAAAACGCGCCGGGCAGGACTACTGGCGCAACCGCGTGCACTCCTCGAGGATACGCGCAAGCTCGGCGTCGTCGGGCATTTCCTTGAGGCCCGTGCGGGCATGCCCGATGGCGCGAACATATTCGCCAGCGTCCATCATGGCTCTGGCCATCATGCCAAAGATGGCATTTTCGTCCTTATAATGCTTTAGCGCCTCGGCAAAACAGGCGTCAGCCTCCGACGGCTTGCCCTCGGCCAGAAATTTTTTCCCGTCGCTGAAGCAATGGTCGAGGTTGAGCTTGCGCTGCAGGGCCAGCTGATATTCCTCTTCTTTTTCCTGGCCTTTCATGGCCCGGTAAAACTGCGAGAGCCGCTGCAGCAGTTCCTTTTCGCCGCCGGGCGAATAGCCGCTTACCGGCGCGCCCGCCGCCTTGAGGTCGGGGTCTGCGGCAAGCTCGGCAAGCGCGGCGCGAAAATCGCCGCGCAGATCAAGGGGCGCGCTCTGCCCGCCCAGTTCTTTGAGGGCCGAAATAATCAAAAACAGCGCCCTTTCCGTGTCGTGGCGCGAGCAACAGGCCTTGGCCCGGCCCAGGTCTTCCCTGATCTTGCGTGCGTTCATCATAGCCCCTGATTGTTGTTTGCCGCCTGGGCGTGCATGGTCAGCACCCGCCGCATGGCCTCCGCCGTGTCGCCGTCCAGCTGGTACGACATGACGTAGTTCCTGAAGCGGGCGTTCAACCCTGCCGCCACATGGGCAAGATCACGCTGAAATTCCTTGTATTCACGCCGCTCCGCCAACCGCACCCTGCCCTGGCCGTCCACATCCTCAACGGCGTACCGCCTGAGAGGAACCAGCGAGCGCAGGCCCGAAAGGTAAAGAATCTTGTTCATAAACAGCCTGCCCATGCACAGGTTGTCCCTGATAACCAGCTCACGGTGCAGTCTGCGTTTGTCTATGCCCCTTGCGGCGTACGTATCGCGAGCGTCTTCGCCTTCCCTGATGTTCTCAAAATATTCCGGTCCGAGGTAGTAGTACTGCGGCAGGCCCGCCGCCTGCATGCGTAGCCCGTAGTCGCCGTCTTCGCCTCCGTAGAGGCCGTATTCCTCATTCCAGCAGCCAAGCTTTTGGGCGACGGTCTGCGGCACGAGCACCGCCTGACCGGGCAGGTTGCCCAGACACAGGCCAAGCTCGCCGTGGGGCGTCTGCTGGCTGCCTGGCGCTTTGCGCAGCATTTCACGGTTAAAGGCTCCCCCAAGGTTGGAGACTGGCTGCCCGTGGCTCCACAGTGCCAGCAGGTCGCGCAGCCAGTGCCGCCGCACCATGGCCGTGTCGTTGTCGAGCTTCATGTACAGCGGCGCGGGCGCAAGCTCCCACCCCACATTGGCCGCGCAGGCCACGCCCATGTTGCGCGGCAGCAAAAACAGGTGGTCGATAACCCCATCGCCGCGCAGGCGCAGCAGAGTTTTGACCAGATCAGGCTCGCTGCCGTTATCCACCACCGTGATGCAAAACGGAACCTCGCGCGAAGTTTCGGACAGGGCGCGGATAGCGCGCTCTGTGGCTGCGGGCCTGTTAAAAACAGGGATGGTCACGTTGCAGAGCGGGCCGGTCAGGCTCGCCCCAGTACTGGACTCGTGCATGTGTGCTCCGCTGGCGCAGGTGCGCCGCCGCCTGCCTTGGCAGCCGACAATGTAGCGCGATGGTAGATAACAGGCCCGCAGCCGTCAAGACAGACAATTGACGCTCACGCCCGGCATTGGTAGGCTTGCCGCCGCAAACCCGCCGCCTTTTGCGGCTGGACAAAGGAGCACCATGGCGCGCGTACTTTACGGCATTCACGGCACAGGCCACGGGCACGCCATGCGCGGCCTGACCATAGCCCGCCGCCTTTCACGACACGAATTCCTTTTTGTGGCGGACGACGACGCCCCAAAAGTTCTTGAGCCGGAGTTTCCCGTGCGCCGCCTGCCCAACCTGGGCACAGTGTTTAAAAACTACAAGGTGGACATGGCGGCCACCATTGCCAGGGCCGTCCCCCTGCTCTGGCGCAGGCAGCGCTATATTGACCAGGTTTCGCGCCTGATTGATGAATTCAAGCCCGACGTCTGCATGACCGACCTTGAGTATTTTGTGCCGCGTGCGGCGGAAAAGGCCGGTCTGCCCTGCCTGACGCTCGACCACCAGCACGTCATCACCTGCTGCAGGCACAACCTGCCGCCTGACATGTGGTGGGACACCTTTGTGCAGGGTCTGACCCCGCGCTATCTCTTTCGCCCCACTGCCGAAAACCTCATCATCTCCTTTTACGCGCCGCCAGTGCTGCCCCGGTACAAGGCCCGCGTGGCCCCGCCCATTCTGCGCGACAGCGTGCTGGCCCTCAACCCGCGCGACGACGGGCACGTGCTTGTGTACCAGAGCAATTCGACCCATCGCAAGCTTGTGGACTTTTTACGCGCCGCCACGCGTAAAACCTGCTATGTTTTCGGCTATGACCGCACCGAAGGGCAGGAGGACAACGTGGTCTTTATGAGCAAGAGCGAAGAGGGCTTTTTGCGCCTGCTCGAAAGTTGCTCCTATGTTGTTCAGGGCGGCGGGCACACTCTCATGGGCGAAGCCCTGCACCTGGGCAAGCCTATCCTCACCCTGCCGCTCAAGGCCATGGTGGAGCAGCGCTTTAACGCGCTGTACATCGAGCGCCTGGGCTACGGCATGCAGGCCGACATGCACACGCTCGAACCAGAGCTGCTGCGCCGATTTGAGGCCAACCTGCCCGCCTACAAGGCGGCCATCGCCGCAGGCTCGTTCTGCGGCAATGAAACTGTATTCGGCCTGGTGGACCACTTTATCCGCACCGGCTCCCTGCCGGAACACGGCAACCCCGCCGTGCAGGAATAATCCCGCCAGCCCGCAAACTGGCCATATCAGGGCCGCGACCGCCTGACCTTTCGCACGTGGATGGCCCGGCGGCGCGGCTTTTCTGCCGCCCTTAACACAGTTCTGGGAGCTGCGGGGGCGAGGCGCAACCCGTTTTGCCGGCACGGTCTTGTTTCAGGCATCGTAATTTGGCGTCGCGCTTGTCATTTATTTTGAAAAAGTCTAGATTTCAGCAATATTTTTCCTCCAATCCATAAACGAGGCATTCGCATGGACGGCATCCGCTATATTCACGCCGCCGATCTGCATCTGGACACGCCGTTTCAGGGGCTTTCACGCTCGGCGTCGCAGGGCGCACATCTGGCCCGTCTGCTGCAAGAGGCCACCTTTAAGGCCATGGAACGCCTTTTCCGGCTTTGTGAAACAGACAAGCCGGATTTTCTTGTTCTTGCGGGCGACGTCTATAATGAAGAAAACCACAGCGTCAAAGCCCAGCTCAAGCTGTGCGACGGCTGCCGCCGTTTGCGCGATGCAGGGGTGCGCGTGTTTTTGGCCCACGGCAACCACGACCCGCTCTCCTCGCGCCTGGCCGCCATACAGTGGCCGGACAACGTCACCATTTTCGGGCCGGATGTCGAAAGCCACACGGTTGAAAAAAATGGCAAAATCGTGGCCGTGGTCCACGGCATCAGCCATGCAAAAATCAAGGAAGGCCGCAATCTGGCCCGCCTTTTTCGGCGTGACCAGCAGCACGACTGCTTTCAGCTGGGCGTACTGCACTGCACCGTCGAGGGCCAGAGCAAGGCCGACCGCTACGCCCCCTGCGCGCTGGACGACCTGAAAAACGCCGGGCTGGACGCCTGGGCGCTGGGGCACGTGCATGAGCGGGCAACGCTGAGCACGACCCCGTTGATCGCATACAGCGGCAACGCTCAGGGCCTGCATGTCAACGAGCCTGGGCCGCGCGGCTGCCTGCGGGTTGCCGCCAGCCCGCAGCCCGATGGCGGCTATGCCTGCCGCGAGGAATTTGTGCGCCTCGGGCCGGTGCAATGGACCAAGGTGCAGGTTGACCTCGACGACGTGGCCCACCTCAATGATGTGGAAGGCCGCATGACACGCGCCCTGGAAGAAGCCGCCGAGAGCACCGACCCCGGTTGCGAAGCGCTCATCGCCCGGGTGGTTCTGCGCGGGCGTACCCCGCTTGACGCCGCCCTGCGCGACGCCGCCAATCAGGAGGATCTGGCCGAACGTCTGACCCACCTGCAAACCTCCACCCCCAGCGTCTGGCTCAAGGATATGGTGGCGGAAACCAGCCCGGCCATAGACCGCGCGCAGTATCTGCAGCGCGAGGATCTGCTGGGCGAGGCCCTGCGCCTGGCCGACCGCATGTCGCAGGGCGGCGAAACCCTGCACGCGGTGGCCGCCCCGGCGCTCAAGCAGCTCTACGAGCACGGCCAGCTGCGCCACATACTTACCCACCCCGACGATGAGCGCATGCGGGCCCTGCTGGAAGAGGCCGAACGCCTGTGCACCGATCTTCTGGAGGCCCGCTGATGTATATCCAGTCCTTCCACATGGACGGTTTCGGCATTTTCTCGGACGTGAGCGTCGAAAATCTTTCGCCGGGTCTTTCCATCTTTCTGGGAGAAAACGAGGCGGGCAAGTCCACCTGCCTGGAATTTTTGCGCACCATGCTCATCGGCTACCCCGACCCGCGCAACAAGGAATACAAGCGTATCCCCGGCCCCCTGCGCGGCGGCCAGCCCGGCGGCAGCATGGAGCTGCGCAGCGACGAGCACGGCATCATGCGGCTTACCCGGCGGCCCGGCAGCAACGGCGGCGTGCTCACCCTGACCGATGCCGGCGGCAAGGCGCTTGAGCACGACACGCTGCGGCAAATGCTGTTTGGCGTCAGCCGCGAGGTATACCGCAATGTCTTTGGCTTCAGCCTGACCGAGCTTGAAGACCTCAACAGCCTGACCGACGACGGCGTGCGCAATGCCCTGTACGGCGCAAGCTTTGGCCCGGGGCTGCGCTCGCCCGGCGAGGCGCTCAAACAGCTGGACAAGCAGGCCGACGAAATTTTTAAAAGCGGGGGCAGCAAGCCGCCCCTCAACGCCGCCCTGCGCCAGCTCGGCGAGCTGCGCCAGCGCAAGGCGCTGCTTGAGCAGGAAAGCGCGGGCTACGACAGCATGGCCATGGATCTGACCGAAAAACGCGAGGCCCTTGCAGACCTGCGCCACCGCAAACTGCAGCTTGAAGAAGAGCGTCGTATCCTCGAGCGCCGTCTTGGGGTGTGGCTGCAGTGGAACGAATGGCGTATGACGGGCGCGCGGCTTGAACGCCTCGACCCCATCAGCGCTTCCTTTCCCGAAAACGGCAGGGAGCGACTGGCCCGTACGCAGGAGGCCCGCGAGGGCTGCGAACGTCAATGGGCCGCGCAGATGGAAAAACTCACGCGCCTGCGTCAACGTCGAGACGGCATTGAAATCAGCCAGCCGCTGCTGGAGGCCCTGCCAGCCCTGCGCCGCATGGCCGAGCGCAAAAGCGGTTTCCGTCAGGCGCTGCTGGCCATGCCCGCGCAGGAGGAAGCCCTGCAACGGTCGCAGGAGGATCTGAGCCGCGAGCTTTCGCGCCTCGGGCCCGACTGGACCTGCGACCGCATCCGCGCTACCGACCGCTCGCTCTTTGCCCGCGAAGATCTGGAACGCCAGGGCAGGGAAATGCGCACTGCGGGCTCTGCCCATCAGGCCGCCGTGGACAGCCTTACCCAGGGCAACCGCGAGGTGGAAAGCGCCGAACGCGAGGTAGCCTCCAACTCTGCCGCCCTTGATCTGCTGCCCGTGCCGCCCGCCGCGCTGGACGACGAGGCCCGCGACAACCTTAGGCAGTCGCTGGCCCGGCAGGAGGAAGCCCGCCGCCAGCGCCCCTTGCGGCAGCGCGCCGTACAGGAGGCAAAAACAACATTTTCCCGTGCCTTCAACCCCTTGCGTCTGGTCGCAAACGGCGCGGGCGACAGCACCCAGGCAGAATCGCTGCTTGACGCCCTGCTTGCCCGGCAGGAGGAGGCTCTGGCCCTCGCCGCCGAAGTACAGGACAAAATGCGTCAGTCGGAGGACGCGGCGCAAGAGGTGCGGCAGGCCGAGGAGCAGGTGGCCGCTGTCAAGGCCCGCACCGAGGCCCTGCGCGAAGAACAGCGCCACGCCAACGGTCCCAGCCGCGAAGACCTGGACGGTCAGACCCTTGCCCTGCGCAAGCTGCGCGCCCTCTCGGCCAACCTGACCACAGAGCGCGAACGGCTTGAGGATCTCACCGGGCGCATCGGCAACGAGCCGCCCGTCGCGCGCGTAAGGAACATCCCCCTGCTGGTGCTGGGCATTGCTTTTTTTGTCGGCGGGGCGGCCATGCTTTTGGCCTTCTGGCGCATGGGCATCTCCAGCATTACGCTGTCGCCGGGCATTGACCTGCCCGTGAACCTGTGGTCGGGCTACCTGCTGCTGCTCTGCGGCGTGGGTTTTCTGGCTGGCGGCGTGCCGCACACCGGCGCCGAGGCAAAGCGCCGCAAACAGGAGCATATTCAGCTGCTCGGCAGGCGCGACGCCTGCGCCGCCCATGTGGCGGAGCTGGACGAGCAGGCCCGCCAGTTGTGCATGGCGGCAGGCGTACAGAGCATGGACCTTGTGACCCTCGAAGCCCGCGAGGTGCTGCTTGAGCACGAACGCGAACAGTGCTTTGAGGAGGAGCGCGCCCGCAAGGACATGGACGAGCTCAAGCACGCCATGGATCTGGCCCGCACCGAGGTAAGCAAGCGCCAGGCCGTGCGGGCGGAGGTCGAAGGCGTTGTGCAGCAGACCCGCCGCCGCTGGCACGAATTCATGCTGGCCCTGCATGTGGCCAATGTTCCTTCGCCCGAAGGCGCGGCGGCTTTTTTTGCCAGGGCGGAATCCGCCCGGCTGGCCTTTGGCGCAGTGGCAGCAGCCGATGCGGAGCTGCGCACCCTCGACGACGACCTGCGCCAGACCGAAGGACGCATGCGCCTTGTGCCCGCCGTGGCCGAGCGCCTGCCCGCCAATGCCGATTCGGACACTCTGGCCGAAGCCGTGCGCCAAGTGCTCGAATCGTGCCGCGAGGCCGATGCGGCGCGCGAGCTGCGCATCAAGGCCGAGGCGGCGTTGCAAAACTCGCAGAGCGAGCTGCAGCGCGCCCGCACCCGTCAGGCCGAAGCCAGCGCAGAGCTGCGTCAGGCGCAGGAGAGGCTCAACGAGGCCCGCACCCAATGGGCTGCCTGCCTGCAAGACCTGGGGCTCGGTACCGATCTTGAGCCAGAGACCGTGCGCGAAGCCCTCAAGTATATGGAAAACAGTCTGGCCGCCGAGGCTGCGGTGCACCGCGCCCAGTCGCAGCTCAACCAGAGCCGGGCGGAGCTGAACGCCCTGCGCGACCCGCTGCAGGCGCAACTGACCGAGCTTGGCATTGCGCCGCAGCTGGACGCAGACAACCAGCCCGACTGGCTGCTCAGCCTCGAGGCCGCCCAGGAGGCCGCCGAGGCCATGGCCCAGGCTCATGCCCGCCGCCGCAGCCTTGACCATGAAGTGGCGGAGATGGAGGACGAGGCCCGCGCAGCCGAGGCCGCCCTTGAAAGCGCCCGCAGCGCCGAGCGCTCGTTGCTGGCCATGGCCGGTGCGCACGACGCGGAGGAATTTTTGCGTCAGGCGGCCCTGCACGAAGAGCTGCGCACCCTCACCCTGCGCAGACAGAATCTGGAAGACTCCCTGCGTCTGGCGGCGGACAAGACCCCCCTGCAGGAGTTTATTGATTCCTTCGGGCATGAAGACCAGGAGAGTCAGGAACGCCGCTGCGCCGCCATCAGCGAGGAGCTTGCCGGTTTGCAGGAGCAGGAGGAAAACCTGGTCAAAAAAGTGGCCGACCTGCGCAACAAGGTCGACGCGCTCTCCCGTACCGACGAACTCTCGCAGCTTCTGCAGCAGGAGGCCGCGCTTGTGGAGGACATGGAGCGCATGGCCTTTGCCTGGAGCCGCATATCCCTTGCCAGAAGCATCCTCGAGACGGCCAAACGCACATTTGAACAGGAGCGCCAGCCCGAGGTCATCCGCCTTGCCTCCAGCATCTTTACGCGCATCACCGGCCAGCGCTGGCGCGGCATAAACGCCTCGCTCGAAGATTCCAGCCTGGCCATACTGCCACCGCAGGGCGAACCCATCAGCCCCGAAAACCTCAGCCGGGGCGCGCGCGAGCAGGCCTACCTGGCCCTGCGGCTGGCGTACATAAAAAACCACGCCCTGCACGCAGCCCCCCTGCCCGTCATCATGGACGAGGTACTGGTCAACTTCGACCCGCAGCGGGCGGAGCGCACGGCGCGGGCCTTTGTGGAGCTGACCGGCGGCGGTCAGGGCAAGGCCCACCAGTTGCTCTACTTTACCTGCCAGCCGCACATGGCCGAGCTGCTGCGCAAGGCAGAGCCGCAGGCGGCGCTGTTCCAGGTACAGGACGGCAGCATCAGGGCCGCATAGCCCCAACCATATTACCTTCTGCACACTGCGGCGGGCGTTTCCTTGAAGCGTCCGCCGCGCCATTTTATGCCCCAAGCCGCCCAGCGCCCTGCCTCTGGGGCCTGCGCACTCGCCAGCAGAGAGCCTGACGGCCTGCCGGGCATGCCTTCTTGCGCCAGATAAGCGGCGCTTCTTTGCTGGGTTAAGCAACTCCTTTTTATTCAGAATGTTAGAAAAAATTCAATTTTTTGTACATTTTTTATGTTTAATTTCAGTATGATATAAATTGAAGTTGAAAATTAATTTCATTTTTATTGACACGTATGTCCGCCTGTGCCAGTGTACCGCCATGCACATTCAGCCAAGCGGAGAAAAAAATATGGATCAGCAACAGGTGTTTACCGACCACGCAGGACTCACCCACCGTTTCAGCCACGACAACCTTCACATATCCGTTTCATCCCGCTTTGATCCTCCCCAGGCCAATGCCCTCATCAAGCTGCTGCAGTGCAATCAGGCCAACTGCAAAAGAATTTTTATCGATGTGCGGCACGTAGCCGACCCGCACCCTTCAGCCGTTGACGCCCTCAAGACCTCGCTGCTGCTGGGCGGCCTCAGCACTGAACGCATTGTCTTTAAGGGCAAAAGCGGCTTTGACATGGCCGTTACCGGCAACCGCGTGCTTATTGAGCAAAAAAAGGAGCACGTCTGCAAAGGCAACTGCGCCAACTGCAAATGCGGCCATCACAAACACCATCAGGCGGATAACTGATCAGGCCGGTTTTCGGCTGCGGGCGGGGCCTCGGCAGGGGGTCCCGTTCATGATCCGTACCGCACGCATAACGCGTGCGCCGCAGCGGGCTGTGACCGTCGCGGCAAAAGCGCAAACCCATTACGCAGGAGCAAGTAATGACGTTACAAGAAAGGAAAGGTCTAAACAGGTTTAAAAAAATGTGCATGGTCACGCTGCTGGCGGCGGGAATGCTGGTTGGCGCGGCGGGGGGGACCAGAGCCATCGAATTTAAGGCCCAGGGCGAATGGCTTGTCGGCTTTGGGGTGGCAGACACCGCGCTGACCAAGTCCGCCAAGGATATGGACGGCAACAAAACCAAGACCAATACGGACGACCAGTTTGCCGCGTCGCAGCGCATACGCCTGCAGCTGGACGCCGTGGCCTCCGAGGCGCTTTCGGGCACGGTGTACTTTGAAATCGGAGACCAGCACTGGGGCAAGGCCGACGAGGGGGGCGCGCTGGGCGCTGACGGAACCAACCAGATCAAGGTGAAAAACGCCTACATCGACTGGCTGGTGCCCCAGACCGAAGCGCGTCTGCGCATGGGCCTGCAGACCACCACCCTGCCCAACGTGGCGGGCGGCTCGGCCATCATGGACTGCGATGCCGCAGCCCTCACCGCCAACTACAAGTTCAACGATACCGTCAGCCTGAGCTTTATGTGGGCGCGGCCGGTCAACGACAACTTCAACAACAGCTACATCGACCTGGCCAACAACAAATCCAGCACAGAAAAAGTCAATTACCTCGACAACATGGATTTGTTCATGCTCTCCATGCCCTTGCACTTTGACGGCGCGGACATCACCCCCTGGGCCATGTACGGCATGCGCGGCAAAAACGCCCTGCGCGGGCTTGAAGCCGTCAACGACGCCGAACCGTGGGAAACCAGCGACGGCAAGCTGGGCCTGACCCTGCCCGGCCTGACCCCCGGCTTCAACTACGCGGGCAGCACCCCCCTCACGGCTTCCTCCACCAGCAAGCAGTACGGCTCGCAGTTCTGGGCGGGTTTGCCCGTGGCCATCACCATGTTCGACCCCCTGAACATCGAATTTGACATCAATTACGGTTATTCCGAGGCCATGGGCCGCTACGACGTGCTCAAACGCGGCGAGGAAACCGTGCGCGGCAGCACAGGCCGTCAGGGATGGCTGGCCAAGGCCCTTGTGGAATACAAGATGGACTGGGCCACCCCCGGCATTTTTGGCTGGTACGCCAGCGGCGACGACGGCAACATCAAAAACGGTTCAGAGCGCATGCCCTCCATTGCCGGGGCAGGCAACTTCACCTCGTTTATCGGCGACGGCAACCTGTCGTGGACGCCCAACAACGGCGGCTGCGACATGAGCATGAGCTACGCCGGAACCTGGGGCATCGGCGCGCAGCTGAAGGACATGAGCTTTCTGGAAAACGTCAAGCATACCTTCCGCATGGCGTACTGGGGCGGCACCAACGCCCCCTCCATGGTCAAATACATGAAGGAAGCCTCCTCCTGGCAGGGCGGCTACGGCGGCGACGGGCCTTACCTGACCACCAACGACGGGTTGCTTGAATTCAACCTGGTGAACACATGGCAGGCCTACGAAAACCTGAGCGTGAACCTTGAGCTTGGCTACATCGCCAACATGATCGACAAGGACACCTGGAAAAAGACCGGCTACAACAACGGCGCCGGCAACGGCAGCTTTGAAAAGCAGGACGCCTGGAAGGCCCAACTCTTCTTCCAGTACAGCTTCTAACCTTTTGCCTGCCGCTAGCGCCGATTCCTTCCCGGCGCGCAGACTTCGCCGCTTCCGCCAGCCGGAAGCGGCGTTTCACTATGGCGGACGGTTTGCTGCGGCTTGCGGCGACGGTTAAGCCGCAACAGGCTGCGCGCGGACAATGCGGCGGGCACGGGCCAGATCCAGCCTGGCCGCTATTGCGCGGCGTTGCCCCAGGCGGCAAGGCCGCCCTCAAGATACCGCACGTCAAAACTCTTCTGGCTCAGGCTGTTGTGAACAGCCTTGCTCACAGAGCCTCCGCGCGCGCAGTAAATGACAACGGGTTTGTCCGTGGGCAGTTGCGCGGCCCAGGCCTCGACCTGCTCCGGATCATGCCAATCTGCCCCGGGGATGGTACGGGGGTCGGCCTCATAGTCCGCCCTGCGCCGCACATCGCACACGGTTGCAGCCTTGCGCGCCAGCAGCTCCTTAAGTTCCTGCGGTAAAAGCGTTTCGCTCATATGTCCTCCCAGTTGGTGGGTTGCACAGTGTCGGCCGTAACGGCCCAGTTGCAACGGGTCGCCCGTCAGACCATTTGCCACAGCAGACCGGCCAGCCCGCTCAGCCCCACCAGCGCGTGCATGGAAAGTTTAAAGCGCACCAGGGCCACAAGCGCGGCCACGGCGATCAGCACGGCAAAGACGTCAAAGCCGGTGACGGGAAAAAACGTGTTCCAGGCAAAATACACGCCGATCTTGAGCACCACGCCCACCACTGCGCCGGATATGCCGGTAAGCGCGGCATTGAGTTTTTTGTTGGACGTGATGGCCTCAATGTATGGCGCACCTGCAAATATAAACATAAAACTTGGCAAAAACGTGGTGAATGTGGTGAGCAGCCCGCCAGCAATGCCCGCAGTCAACGGGGTCAGGTTGCCGGGCTGGTTCCAGGCGGCGATAAAGCCCACAAACTGCGTCACCATGATCAATGGTCCGGGGGTTGTTTCCGCCAGCCCAAGGCCCAGCAGCATGTCCTTTTCCGTCAGCCAACCCAGGCTGACCGCGTGCTCCACTATGTAGGCAAGTACGGCGTATGCCCCGCCAAAGGTCACAAAGGGGGCTTTGCTAAAAAATACGCATATCTGCGAGAGCATGTCGGCCATGCCCAGAGAGGCAAAAACGGGCGCGACAACGGCCAGCCAGATCAGGACAAAAATACCCGTCACTTTAACAAGGTGCGACAGCGGCGGCAGGTTGGTGAATGTCTCCGGCTCATCAAGCAGACATTCGTTGGTGCCCGGCTTTTTCTGACAAAATATATCTGGCCGCAGCCGCCCAAGAACAACCCCGGCAAGCCCTGCCAGCACAACAATGACGGGAAACGACACGCCAAAAAACTGGCCGAGCGCAAAGGATCCGCCTGCAAAGGCATACAACGCCGGGTGCCTGAGCGATTTTTTTGAAAGCCTGATGAGCGCTTCAATAACAATGGCTACAACGGCCGCCGCTATTCCGTGAAAAATTCCGGCCACAAGGGGAACCTGCCCCTTGGCTGCCGCCAGCCACGAAAGAAACAGCATCAAGAACACCGAGGGCAGCAAAAAGCATATCCCCGCTATGGTTCCGCCCCAGTATCCGTTAAGCCGCCAACCAATGTACACCGCCAGCTGATGAGCCTCCGGCCCTGGCAGCAGCATGCAAAAGTTGAGGGCACGCAAAAAAACCTTTTCACTGATCCAGGCCCTGCCGTCCACCAAGTTTTTGTGCATCATGGCGATCTGCCCCGCAGGACCGCCAAAATTGATAAATCCCAGTTTGAACCAGTAAAGGAATGCCTGTCGCAAGGAAACCTGGGGGGCGGCATCATTTTCGCTCATGCACGATCCTTTGCCTGTCAGGCTGGGGGACTAAACGGAAAGAACAACGTTTTGACTACCACGCCGGGGAGAGTACCTTACACTACTATCCGTAGCGCGGTAGATCAAGGGGCTTTGGCACATTGCGCGGCAGTTCAAGGCTGGCGCTGCAAAAAAAGGCCGCCCGGCAGGGGCGGCCTGTAGATACTGCGGGCGCGAGGCGATTATCCCTGGTTTTTCATCTCGCCGATAAGTTTCTGCAACGCCTGCGACTGCTGGGCCAGATCAACCACAGCCCTTGAGGCCTGCTCCATCGCCTGGGCAGTCTCGGCCGAAATGCTCGAAATCTGATCGACAGAACGGTTTATCTCCTCACTGGCCGCAGATTGCTGTTCACTTGCGGTAGCGATGGACTGCACCTGATCATTGACCAGCTGAACATACTCAAGAATATTTTTCAGCGATTCGCCCGACTGCACAGAGAGTGTTGTGGCCGCCTCAATGGCTACGCCGCTCTGCTCGACATTCTGGATGTTCTTTGCGGTGCCGGCCTGGATCTCCTTGATGGCCCGGCCCACCTCCTGAGTTGCCGTCATGGTCTTTTCCGCCAGTTTGCGCACCTCGTCGGCCACCACGGCAAAGCCGCGCCCGGCGTCGCCGGCGCGGGCGGCCTCAATGGCGGCGTTGAGTGCAAGCAGGTTGGTCTGGTCGGCAATATCGGCAATGACGCCCATGACCTGCCCGATGCTTTCCGCCTGCTTGCCCAGGGCATCCATGTCCTGCTTCATGGCAATAGATTGCGTGTGCACCGTGGATATGCCCTTGACGGCATCGTTGACTATCTGCGCGCCTTCTATGGCCTGCTTTTTGGCGTTGTTTGACACATCGGCAGCCTGCTGGGCGTTTTTGGCAACTTCCAGCACAGTGGCGTTCATCTCTTCCATGGCGGTTGCGGTTTCGCGCACGCGGCCAGACTGTTCGTCAGCGCCGCGACTGGACTGTTCTATCTGGGCAGACAGTTCTTCTGAGGCGGACGTGATAATTTCCACCACGCCTTCAAGCTGCCGCGCAGCCTGAAGCATGCCCTCGGCCTTGGCGCGCTCGGCCTGACGGCGGGCTTCTTCCGCCTCGGTCGTGGCCTTTTGGGCGCGCTCGGATTCTTCCCGCGCCTGCTGGCTCTTTTCATCAGCCTCGGCAATTTTGCCCTTGAGCGTGGCGACCATTCGCTTCATGGCTCCGAAAACGCCGATATCGGGCCGCGCGGGGTTAAACTTTGCTTCCAGGTCGCCGCCGGCAATCTGCAGGGCCAGCTCGGAAAGCGCAATCGGCTCGTCGCCAAGCTGGCGCAGCATATTGCGCGAGATAACATAGCCCAGGCCAAGGCCGATGAGGACAGACAACACCACGCCCGCGATGGTCATCATCCGTGCGGTTTCATAGTCCTTGAAGCTTGTGACGCTCAGTTCATGAGCGAATTCCAATTTTCTTTCGCCAATGTCCTGCAGATGATCAGCGAGTTTTCTTGCCAAGACCCGCCCCTGCGTTGACGACAACACTTGCGCCTGCTCATTCATTGCGGGGTCAGTCGTTTGGGCCAACGCCATGATCTTGTCATGCACGTTGCGCCATTCGCTGACCATGGCGTTCAGCTCCGAGAGCATCTGCGCGGCGGTCTGCGTGACAAAATAGCGAGGCATCTCTTTGAGGTGCCCATTTAATCTTTCATATTCTTTGTGCACATTATCCAGAGCCAGGCGGTTGCCTTCTTCCGTTGTGCTGATGATCAGGTTTTTTTCCTCACGGATAATCCGCAGGATGTCTATATTGAGCACACGGACAAGATTAAGACCCCGCATATGCATGGAGTTCAGTTCTTCAACATCAACGGCAAGCCTGTTCAGTTTATTGACGCCGTACATGCCTATAATCACTGTAAATAAACACAAGAGGAGACTTAACCCTGACAATTTCTGCATTGTTGTAATTTTAGGCATAACAACACCTTTTTTTGCATGTCAGTTTTGATCAGCGAAAGTATTCTATGACACGGAGATAGTTCACACATTTCATAATACGGACAAAATGTAAATTAATTTAGGTTATTTTAGATATATTTACCATTATTATTTCTTTAATTTAGCGTACGCATACAAACTATAATGGCGTAACAAAAACAAAGAAAAATATAATATTTTTAGTATATAAACGATTTAAAACAACAATATAAAACATATTTCCGTTTACAACATATACAATTGCGCCAATAAAATACAGAACATCTCTCAAGTAACCAATACAAATTTGCTCATACGTAAACATAGCTGCTTGAACCACATTTCACATTTAGTGGAGTACATTTTTTATGTGCCTTTTTGATCCTGGCTGGCCGCTTTATTATAAAGCAATGCGATATACGCAACCTGTTAGGCGCATAACCAGCCCCGCATGCCAAACAACGCAAAAAACCGGCCGTCTCGTTAGAAGCAGCCGGTTTTACACCATTGCCGGGCGCGGCGCCTATGTGGCGTCGACCTCCGTGTCGCGCACCACTTCAAATATGGGCGGCAGCACGCGTATGGCTTCGATAAGCTGATACAGCTGGGTGGCGTCGCGCACTTCGACGGTAAAACGCATCTTGGCGCGGCCATCCACCTGATTGTCCATATTCAGGCCGATAATATTGACGTTGTTGCGGGCCATGACCTCGGCAACCTTGGCCAGCACGCCCTGCTCGTTTTTGGCGATAATGAATATGCCCGCAGCGTAGGGCTTTTCTTCCATGCCGTCCCAGTGCACCGAGATAAGCCGTTCAGGCTCCATATTGGCCACATTGGGGCAGTCCGCCCGGTGCACGCTGATGCCGAGCCCCCGGCTGATATAGCCAATAATGGGGTCGCCAGGCACAGGGTTGCAGCACTTGGCAAAGCGCATGAGCACGCCGTCCACCCCGGATATGCCCACGCCCTCGCCCTTGCGCGAGGCGGCCTCCTTGCTCTCCTTGACCGTGGGCGGGGCAGGCTCGGCGGCAGTGGCGGCCTCGGGATGCAGCACTGCGTACAGGCGGTTAAGCACCTTGCGGGGCGTGGTGTGGGCGTAGCCCACGGCGGCCACCATGTCGTCCACGCTTTCAAAATTCATTTCCTGGGCCACAATGGCCAGGTGGCCCTCCTTGGTGGCGCGGCCCACGTTGAGGCTGACCTTGCGCCCTTCTTTTTCAAGCAGGTCGCGCCCCAGCGCCACGGCGTGCTCGCGCTCTTCGGTGCGCAGATAGTGCTGGATACGGCTGCGGGCCTTGGCGGTTTTGACTATCTTGAGCCAGTCGCGGTTGGGATTGCGCGTGGGGTCGGTAAGAATTTCGACCACATCGCCGTTTTTCAGCTCTGTGCCCAGGGGCATGAGGCGGCCATTGATTTTTGCGCCGCTGCAGTGCTGGCCCACCTTGGAGTGGATGACAAAGGCAAAATCGAGGGGCGTCGCGCCTTCCGGCAGTTCCTTGACGTCGCCGGCGGGGGTATAGATGTACACCTCGTCCTTGAACAGATCCATCTTGAGCGAATGCATAAACTCGCGGGAGTCCGTCTCTTCGCTCTGGCGCTCAAAAATTTCGCGCAGCCAGGCAAACTGCTCAAGGTCCTTGCTGTTGACGCGGCCTTTTTCCTTGTACAGCCAGTGCGCGGCCACGCCATGCTCGGCCTGCCGGTGCATCTCTTCGGTGCGTATCTGAATTTCAATACGCTCGCCTTCCGGCCCGATGACGGTGGTGTGCAGGCTCTGGTAGCCGTTGGTCTTGGGCATGGAAATGTAATCTTTAAAGCGCCCGTGCACGGGCCGCCACTGTGAATGCACAAGCCCCAGCACCGCGTAGCAATCCTTGATGTCCTGCACCAGCACGCGGAAGGCCATGATGTCGTGCATTTCATCCAGGGTCATGGACTGTGCCTGCATCTTTTTGTAGATGCTGTGCTTGTGCTTGATGCGCCCGTAAACCTGCCCGGTGATGTCGTTTGATTCCAGCAGATCCTGTATCAGCCCCACGACCTTGCCGATGATCTGCTTTTCCACAACCTGATGGTTGTCGAGCCAGTGCTCGATCTGGTTGTAGATGTCGGGGCGCAGATATTTGAAGCTCAGGTCTTCCAGGTCGCGCTTCATCACGTACAGGCCCAGCCGGTTGGCCAGGGGCGCGTAGATGTCCATGGTTTCCTGAGCTATGCGCTTTTGCTTGTGGCTTTTTTGAAAATCAAGCGTGCGCATGTTGTGCAGGCGGTCGGCCAGCTTGACCATAAGAACCCGCATGTCGTGGCTCATGGCCAAAATCATTTTGCGGATGTTCTCTGCCTGGGCTTCTTCCTTGTTTTCAAAGGTAATCTGGCTGATCTTGGTGACGCCGTCGACGATGTCGGCCACTTCTTCGCCAAAATTTTCGTCCAGATCTTCAATGGTGGCCTTGGTGTCTTCCACCGTATCATGCAGCAGACCGGCTGCGATGGTGGGCTCGTCAAAGCCCATTTCGGCCAGGATGCTGGCCACCGCCAGCGGGTGGGAGAGGTAAGGTTCGCCCGAAAGGCGGGTCTGCCCCGCATGGGCGGTGGCGGCAAACACATACGCCTTCTGGATCAGCTCCAGATCCGCGTTGGGGTTGCCTGCCGAAACCTTATCGAGAATTTCCTGAATACGAATCATGCGTAACATCCACCCACAGCGTAAAAAAATCTCTTCACCACGTGTGAAACTATGTTCCGACTGGCGCGGCCTTGTCAACGCTGCGAGCGGGCAACCCCCAAGAATACTGCGTCTGCACGCAGTATTGCAACTACCCGCAAGGGGCGCGGCTGACCTTGCCGCTCCCTGCGCGCCAGCCGCGGCCCCGCGCCGCAGGCAGTGCCGATGCCGACGCTCGCACGCTTAAGGCTGCATTTGCGGCTGTTGCAAGCTCTTGGGAATCCACCATTTTTCAAAATTATACATGATGCCCGCCAGAGCAGGCTCTATACCCTGAAAGCGCCGTTGCACCACGGGCAGGGCATAGGGCACAAACAAAAAGCAGTACGGCTGGTCGGCATCAAAAATTTCCTGAATCCGGTAATACAGCTCGGCCCGTTTTTTCTGGTCGGGCGTCGACTGCGCTTCTTCAAGCAGCCTGTCCACTTCGGGGTTGCGGTAGTGGGTAAAATTGAGGCCGCCCTCAAAGGTCTGCGACGAATGCCATACGGAATACAGATCCGGGTCCTGCGGGATGGTCCAGCCCAGGAGCACGGCGTCAAAGCGCCCCTTGTTGACAAATTCGCGGATAAAGGCCGCCCACTCCACAGTGCGGATACGCACGTCGATGCCGACCTCCCTGAGCTGCGACTGCATCACGGTGGCCGCAAGTATGCGCTGCTCGTTGCCCTGGTTGGTCAGAATGGTAAAGGCCAGAGGCTGGCCGCCGCGGTCAAGCACGCCATCGCCATCGTGGTCGGCAAAGCCCGCCTCGGCCAGCAGGGCGCGGGCGGCGGCCACATTTCTGGGCAGGGGCTTGAGCCCCGGATGATAGGGCCACGAGCCGGGCTTGAACGGCCCAAAAGCCGGAACTCCCTGCCCCAGCAGCACCCCCTTGATGATGCCGTCGCGGTCGATGGCCATGGAGATGGCCCGCCGCACCCGCTCATCCTTAAAAAACGGATGTTCGAGGTTGAACCCCAAAAAAATATAGACCGAGGCCAGATACCGAAACTTGTGAAACCTGTTTTGCCATTCGGGCCCAGAGGTCTGCCGCAGGTACTGCAGGGGCGAGAGGTCCATAACGTCCAGCCTGCCCGCGCGGGTTTCCATAAACATGGTGGCGTTGTCGGGTATGATTCTGTAGACCACCTCGTTTATGCGCGGCTTGCCCGCAAAATAGGTGGGCGAAGCTTCAAGCACGATGCGGCTGCCCGGCTCCCACGATTTGAGGCGGTAGGGGCCAGCGCCCATGGGCTTGCGGGCAAAGGGCGTTGAACGGATATTTTGCCCTTCCAGAATATGTTTGGGCAGGATGGGGTTCATCCAGGTGGAGACAGCCCGGGCAAAAAACTGGTCGTAGCGCACCTCAAAGGTATAGCGGTCGATGACGCGCAGGTCCTTGATGCGCAAAAAATCCTCGGCGTAAGGGCTGCCGGTGGCGGGGTCGGCTGCCAGCTTGCAGGTAAAGGCCACGTCATCCGCCGTGAGTTCCTGCCCGTCTTCCCACAGGATGCCCTTGCGCAGGGTAAAACGCATGAGCCTGCCCTCGTCCTCCATGCTCCACGATTCCGCCGCCCAGGGTTCTGCCTGCAGGTCTTTGTTGTAGCGCAGGGGGGCCACGTAGATGAGCTCGGCCACCTCATGCGAGGCGGAGTCGGAGGTAAGATAGGGAATAAGGTTTGACGCCTCGCCTATGGTTCCAAAAAAAATACTGCCCCCGTCGGAGGGGGGGCCGCTGGGCGCGGCGCTTTTTGCCAGATCCGCTCCGGTTTCTTCGGGCAGGTCGCCAGGAGAGGATGCGCAGAATGCGGGCAAGCTCCATAAACAGATAAACATCGATAAAATAATGCCCATAATACCCGCTTTTTCCCCGTAAAAAATCCTGTCTCGGCAGTAGGATATTGAGTCCAACATATTGATTGCGCGCTCAAAATTTATTTTTTTCATAAAAGAGACACATCATATTGCTTTCGCCCCCCAACCTGTGCTATTTGTCGCAAACATCATAACGTCTCTCCGTTTCTGGAATTTTCCAGAAATTTCTGCGGAGTATTTTGGGGAACCCATGAGTCGATCTGAACAGAGCGTCGTCCGCGAAATGTGCCAAGCCTTTCTGCACGATAGCGTGCCGGAATACATTCGTGACGCCGCCTACTATATCCTGTCCGAAGGTGAGGTGCAAAAAATAAATATTCAGGAGGGCGAAACCTGGGATGTGCAGGGCGTCATACAGGGCGACGATCTGCAGGTCTTTACGCCGAGCCTGAGCCTTACCATTACCGACCGCAGCACCCACCATCAGTGCAACTGCTCTGACGCGTTCACCGGCATTTGCCGCCATGTGGCCGCTCTGGCATTACGCCTTGTGGAAGAACTGCGCAAGGAACAGGGCGACCCGGAAGAAACCCCGCCCCCCAGCACCGACTGGAAGCAAAGCTTCCGCAACTTTTTTTCCACCGATATGGAGCCGGAGCCGGGCCGCCATTACCTCATCTTTCGCTTTGAACCGGAACAGGGCCGCCTGCTGGTTTCCTTTTTCCGTGGTCGGCAAAACAAATCCGGGCTCTCCAGCGTACACAACGAGGTAACGCTGGACCAGATCATCCAAAACCCCGAATGGTGCGAATTTTCACCACAACTGCCGCATGTTGCCCGGCAGATCGGCCAGCACCTCGACTATTACGGGCATCGGGTTGAAATTCCGCAGGGGCTGACCTCGTGGTTTTTCTGGTCTGTGCGCAAAGAATATTACCTGCTGTGGAAAGACACGGACAAACCCTGCCGCATCGAGAGCACGCCCTTTGCCCTCAAGCTCAAGCCCATACTTGACGACGCGGGCTTTCGCTTTGAGGTGCTGCTCAAACGCGAGGGCCGCCCGCCCCTGCCCATACGCGCGGGGCGCACCAACCCCGGCGACCGCAACCAGCCCGAAAGCACCTCGCCCGAGGACGCGCCCATCACCTTTCATGGGCAAATGCCGCTGTGGGTCTGCTATCAGCACAATTTTTACCCGGTGCAGACGGGTCTGTATCCCTCGCTGGTGCGCAACCTCATTTACGAGCGCCCGGTTGTGCCGCACGAAGAAATTTCCGAATTTCTCGACCGCGTGTGGACGCGCCTGCCCGCCTCAGAGCTGTACGAGCCGCAGCAGTTCCTCAAGCTCATGGAGCCGGTTTTTCAGCCTGCCACGTATAATCCCAAGCTCTTCCTCGACGAGGAGGGCAGCCTGCTGACGCTGGAAATCGACAACATTTACGAGACGCGCCACGGCGAATTTACACTCAACGGCCCAAACCCCGACTTCCAGACCGGCAGCTACGCCTTTGAGGGTCAGACCTACCTGGTGCGCCGCCATCAGGACGAAGAAGCCCATCTGATGAACGAGTTGAGCGGCATGGACTTTCAGGCCCGCTCAAGCAAACTGTGGTTTCTCGAGCCGGAAGAAGCCATTGCCTTTTTGCTCGATTCGTACCCCAAGCTCATCGAAAACTACCGCGTCTACGGCGAAAAGGCCCTCTCCCGCTACAAGGTGCGCACGGCCTCTTCCAGCATCACGGCGGAGGTCGTCAGCAACGAGAAGGAAAAGTGGTTTTCGCTCGACATCAATGTGGAGTACGAAGGCCAGAGCCTGCCCCTGGAAAAAATATGGAAGGCCTGGACGCGCGGCAAGCGCTACGTGCAGCTGAAAGACGGCTCGTACACCAGCCTGCCCGAGGCATGGCTCGAAAAACTTTCGCACAAGCTTACGGCTCTGGGTCTCGACCCCTCAAAGCCCCCCCAGCAAAAATTCAAGCAGTTCGAGGCCCCGGTGCTCGACAGCCTGCTGGAAGACCTGCCCGGCGCGGCCACAGACTCCTTCTGGAACAACCTGCGCGAAAAAATCCGCTCGTTCCGCGAGGTTCAGCCCATTGCGCCGCCCAAGGGCCTCAACGCCAACCTGCGCAGCTACCAGGTACAGGGCCTCTCGTACCTCAACTTTCTCTCCGAGTACGGGTTTGGCGGCATACTCGCCGACGAAATGGGCCTTGGCAAGACAGTGCAGACGCTGGCCTTTATCCAGCATATGATTGACGTGCACCATGATGGCCCCAACCTCATCGTGGTGCCCACTTCGGTGCTGCCCAACTGGGAGCGCGAAGCGGAAAAGTTTGTGCCCGGCCTCAGGCGGCTGACCATTTACGGCACGCGCCGCGAGGGCATGTTCAAGCACATTTCAAACTCGGACCTTATCATCACCACATACGCGCTGCTGCGGCGCGACCTGGAAGAGATGGAAAAGTACGAGTTCAACACCGTCATCCTTGACGAAGCCCAAAACATCAAAAACCCCAATACCATCACGGCGCGCGCCGTGCGCCGCATCAACGCCCGCATGCGCCTGTGCCTGTCGGGCACGCCCATCGAGAACAACCTCTTTGAGCTGTGGTCGCTGTTCGAGTTTCTCATGCCGGGCTTTCTGGGTTCGCAGCACGCCTTCCAGCGGGGCATCGTCAAACCCATCAAGGACGGCGATGCGGAAACCCTCGACTACTTGCGCACCCGCGTGCGGCCCTTTATCTTGCGGCGTACCAAGGCCGAGGTGGCCAAGGATCTGCCGCCCAAGGTGGAGAGCGTCACCTGCTGCGCGCTCGAAGACGCCCAGGCAGAGCTGTACGCCGCTCTGGCGCGCAAGCTGCGTGCCCAGGTGCTGGCCGATGTGGACCAAAAGGGCCTTGCAAAAAGCCAGATGTCCATTCTCGACGCCCTGCTCAAGCTGCGCCAGATCTGCTGCCACCCGCGCCTGCTCAAGCTCGACATGCCCGGCTTTTCCAACAACCTGCCGTCGGGCAAGTTCGACGCCTTCAAAGACATGATTATGGAAATCGTGGAAGGCGGGCACAAGGTGCTGGTATTCTCGCAGTTTGTGCAGATGCTGCAGATCATCAAGCAGTGGCTGGAATTTTCGCAGGTTCCCTTCTGCTATCTCGACGGTGCGAGCAAAGACCGCTTCGATCAGGTGGACCGCTTCAACAACACCCCGGAAATTCCCATCTTCCTTATTTCGCTCAAGGCGGGCGGCACGGGCCTCAACCTCACCTCGGCGGACTACGTTATCCACTATGACCCGTGGTGGAACCCCGCTGTGGAAAGTCAGGCCACCGACCGTACCCACCGCATCGGCCAGACCCGGCAGGTTTTTTCGTACAAGCTCATCTGCCAGAATACGGTGGAAGAAAAGATACTCAAGCTGCAGGAAGCAAAACGCGGCGTGGCCGAGGCCATTATTCCCGGTCAGGACACCTGGAAGTCGCTCACCCGCGAAGATCTGGAAATGCTCTTCGAAGTGTAGCCTCCAGCACAGCCATACGACACAAAAAAGCAAGGCCTCTGGCGACAGGGGCCTTGCTTGCGTCTGAAAAGCAATGGACTTATGGCGTAAGGACGCCCTAAAGGCGGGAGCGGACAAAGGGCTGCACTGACGCAACTGCGGGGAGCACGCCAGTTCAGGCAAAATTTTCTGACAGGCCTGGAACAAAAATAAACAATCGGGGGCTGGCGCGGCGGGCCCTTTGCAGGCTCCGCCACCGCAAAAATCTTCCAACCAGCGGAAGTTACGAGAGCACGGCCTTGGCCTCGGCCACCCGCGCCTCCTCCTCCCGTCCCAGTTTGCGCAGGGCGCGGGCAAGAGCCTGCCAGGCTTCGGGCCTGTCGTGCAGGCCGACGCTCTTGCGGGCCAGCAGCTCGGCCATGGCGGGGTCTTCGTTGCTGTCCAGATAGATATTGGCCAGCAGCAGCATGGAGGCGGCGTCCTGAGGATTGCGAACCAGGGCCTCATGCAGCAGTTCGCGGGCCTCGCCGCCCTTGCGCTGGCGCACGGCAACACGCGCAAGATGCCTGCGGGCAAGGCTTGGCCCGCTGGGGCGGGCATCCTCAAGCGTTGCGGCTTTTTCGTAAAAACGGCGTGCTTCGGCCCGTCTGCCGCCCTGCTCGCACAGCTGCCCCAAACGGATGTGCGCAAACAGATGCTCGGGCGAAATTTTGACGCACTGCCGGTAATACTGCGCCGCAGCCCGTTTTTCACCCAGCCCCTGACAGACGGTGCCCAGGTTGTAGTAAATCTGCTCGGCCAGCGCGGTATCCGGCCCTCGGCGACGGGCTTCCATAAAGTGCCGCCGGGCCTCGTGCTGCCGCCCAAGGGCCGCCATGCACACGCCAAGCGAATTCCAGGCCATGGCGTTGTCCTCGTCGGCCAACAGCGCAAGCTTGTACTCCTCGACAGCGCCAAACACGTCGCCCAAACTGTAGCGCCGGTCGGCGCTGATGTTAAGCGCCAGCGAGTTGCACACCCCCACCTTGGGTTCGGGCAGCAGCAAGGCGTATTCCAGCGCCTTCAGGGCGCAGTCGGGCATTTCACCCCGGCTGAACTGCAAAAAAGGATACCCGGCCAACCCGGCAGCGGCCAGCGTGCCTTGCCCGGTCAGTGCCCCGCATACCTCCTCATACAGGGGCACAAGGGCCTGCGCCTCCACATCGGGATGAAAAAACACCAGGCTGTTGCTGCCGTAGCGCCCGGCCAGCGGCGAGGCTACGGCGGCGCAGTCGGTCTGCGCCCCCTGCGCTTTTTCCAGCGCCGCACGCCAAACGCTCAGGGCCGTGTCCACAAGGCCCTGCCGGTTTGCGTTTTCCGCAACCATATCCTGCGGCGCGGGCGCGGCCTGCGTCCCTTCTATATCGGCAGTTTCGGCGCTGCCCGGCTCAAGCCGCAGCAGGCACAGGGCAAAACGGCTGCGCCGTTCCGCCTCCTGGGCAAACCGGTTCAAAAAATCGCCGTGGCCGCACAGGCCGCCCGCGCATTCCGGCCGAGGCCCGGCCTGCGCCAACGCGCCGCCCTCGCCCCTGCCGCGCACGGCAGCAGCCGCAGCTCCCGCGATGGGCCCGAGAGCGCCAGTCAGGTCGTGCTCGTCAAGGTCCGGGCTCAGCACAGGGGTCTCGCCAAGCAGGGTAAGCCTGTCGCCCACCTCCGGCTGACAGGTTATATCCACGAGATGCATCACTTCGGCCACAGAATCCGTATCACGGGTGTGCAACAGCACAAGCTCGCCCTTGTAGCGCGGCGAGCTGCCGTCGCCCCTGCCCCAAAGGGCAAAACGCATCCCCTCGCGCGCCTTGGCCTGCCGCCCGATACTGAGGCGCAAGCGCCCCAGCGGCAAGGATTCCAGCACCATGCCGCCCTCCTGCAATATGCGGGCAAAGGGCATGATGCGGCTTTCGACGGCGTCCGCGCCGTCAGCCTCCTGCCCGGCCACATCCGCCGCAAGCCTCGCGCGGTCCATGCACAGCCGGGCCTGATCGTACATGGCCAGATGCAGCTCTGTGCCGCGCATATCTTGCGGATACAGCGCATGACCGGCGCACAGGCGCGGCCTCACGGCCTTTTGCACCACCGGGTACGGCATGCGCACGGCTTCCATGCGCGAGAGCGCGGCCCGCGCCAGCTTGTGGCAGGCCCCACGCCCGCTGGCCGGAAACAGCAGAGCCATCTCCCAGCGACCCACGCGGGCGGCCAGCACGTCAGAGGGCAGGGCCTCGCGACAGGCATCGGCCAGAGATCTGAAATACTTTTCCGCAAAGGCGTGCCCGCCGCGCCGAACCACCGACTGCCCATTGGACAGCCGCAACAGCACAAGCCCCATGCACAGCCAGTGCAGAGGCGCGGGGCCGCTTTCTTCCGCGCCGGGCTCCTCCAGATAAGCCCGCAGGCGCTCGGCGGCGTTTTCCATATGGGCAAAAAGCGCCTGTTCCGTGGCAAGCCCCGTAACCGCATCAGTGCGCATGGCCTTGGCCCGGGCCAGATTTTCCAGCCCCAAAGCCAGAATGGCGGGCAAAAACGGCAACAGGGGCCTTGCCTCGCGTGCCTTGACCCCGTGCAGCATAAACACGCCCAGCTGGCTGTCGTTGCGACGCAGCGGCAGCAGCAGCCGCCGCTCGCGCGTCAGAAGCTGCGGCTCTTCGGGCGCGCGACTGGTGGGAAAGTACAGGGCATGCCCCGAAAAAGACAGAAACGAAGACAGTTGTTCGCACAACAGACCTTCCATTTCCATGAGGTCTTCACGCGCAAGATCGAGTTGCGGACAGTTGTTTTGCATCGTTAAAGTGTAGTGTGGCTGGCGCTGCTTGTCTAGAAAATTTCAAGACACAGGGCGTCCGCGCGCGCTCTCCAAATCCGCAACACGGGCTGCTTCCCCTGGCCGCTTGATTTTGCCCCCCTGTCCGGCTATCGCTCTTGTGGAACAGCAAAAAGGTTGTCGCCGCAGTGCGGCAGACCTGTAACCCTCTTGCCTGAAAAATTCATCCACGATAGCATACCCAAAGTCGAAATCCATGCGAACAATCACAGATTGAGCGCATAATATCGACCAACCAAAGGAATTTTTATGCCCGTTGCGACTTTTCCCCTCGGCCCATTGCAGACCAACAGCTACCTCATCCACAGCGGCAAGCAGGCTGTTGCCGTTGACGTGGGCGGCGATCCGGCCCCCATGCTCGAATATCTGAGCACGCACGGTTTGACGCTGGCTGCCATCTGCATCACCCACCGCCATTTTGACCATGTGTACGGCGTGGCCGAGCTGCGCGAGGCAACAGACGCGCCCGTTTTTATCAGCACAGACGACGACTGTCTTGCGGGGACGGAATCCGCGCAGGGCGGCCTGTGGGGTTTTCCTTCCGTTACGCCCTACCCGGCGCAGCCCATGCCCGCAGGCAAGACCTCGTTTGGCGGTATGGAATGTGAAGTGCTGGCCACACCCGGGCATACGCCGGGGGGTGTCTCTCTGTATTTTGCCGATGAAAACCTTGTTTTTAGCGGCGATGCGCTGTTTTACCGCTCCATTGGCCGCACGGATTTTCCCGGCGGCGATCACGAGGGCCTGCTGCGTTCAGTGACGCAAGTGCTTTTCAAGCTGCCGGACGACACGGTTGTCTATCCCGGTCACGGGCCCTCCACCACCATTGGCGATGAGAAAAAAAGCAATCCTTTTTGTGGTGAATTCACGCTATGAACAACATCCTGGTGCTACAGTGCAGCCCCCATGCGGGCGGAGTTTCTGATGCCGTTGCTGACCTTTTTGCCGCCGGCATGGCAGAAGCGGGCGCCGACCTGCGCACTGCAGCACTTCGAGATTATGCCTTTTCGCCCTGTACGGGCTGCGGCGGCTGCGCCAGGCCGCCGCACAATTGCATTCTGGCCAGGCGACCCCTTCCCGGTCTCGGCGGCGGATGCGCGCCCATGGATCAGGCGGAAGAAGTCTTTCAGATGATCAGCGAGGCGCAGATGATCATGATTTCTTCCCCCATCTATTTTTATTTTTTGCCCGCGCACTTCAAGGCGCTTATCGACAGAACGCAGCGCTTCTGGGCGCAGCAGGGCGGCGAAGACCGCGTTGCCCTGCCGCTCTCGCGCACCAAACCCGTGCTTGTGGCCATGACTGCCGGGCGGCGGCGTGGCAACCTGCTGTTTTCCGGCTCGCTGCTTTCGCTCAAGTATTTTCTGGCGCCGCTTGGGGCGGGCATACGCGAAACCCGCCTGCTGCGCGGGCTTGAATCGCTCAAAGACCTGCACGAGCGCCCCGCAGTGATGGCTGCCTTGCACGCCTGGGGGCACGACTGGGGTCACAGGCTGGCTACGGAGCAGTCCCCCATTTATGAACTGCCGCAGGCTCTGCCCCCCGATATGGGCAAGCCCTGAGCGCGCCGCATGCCGTCTCGCAGTACGCCGCTGCAGCACCGCCGTACCGGTTTTTTTGGCCAGCGGCCCCTGGGGTTGGCCGCCTCGCTGGCGGCATGGCTGGCCCGCTGGCAAAACCTGCTTGGCCTCGCGCAAAACCGCTGCGTGCACTGTCTGCGCCCCTTTTCTGCCCCTGACGCCGCGCTGTACGAGTCCGCAGCTGCTCCTGCATCTGTTTATGCGCCCATGTCCGCTCCCGCTGCCGAAACGCGGCTCTGTCCCGACTGCCTTACCCTGCTCGCCCCATACGTCGGCCCCCACTGCCCCCGTTGCGGCCTGCCGCCTGCCAACCCGCATGAGGGCAATGTGGTCTGCGGCGCCTGTTTGCAAAATCCTCCGCCGTGGAGCGGCATCGCTTTTCACGGGCTATACAGGGGCGCCCTGCGCCATACCCTGCTGCGACTCAAATT
This sequence comes from Desulfovibrio desulfuricans, assembly GCF_004801255.1. NCBI lineage: Bacteria > Pseudomonadati > Thermodesulfobacteriota > Desulfovibrionia > Desulfovibrionales > Desulfovibrionaceae > Desulfovibrio > Desulfovibrio desulfuricans. The sequence continues at coordinate 2,473,439 of NZ_CP036295.1, forward strand.
TGACGGGCATTTGTACCTTGCACCGCTGTTGGGCGGGTTTCTTCTTGATGCCGTCGGCTGCCTGCCGCGCCCTGATGTGATAATCGCCGTGCCGCAGCACCCTGAACATCTGCGCCGCAGGGGGTATAATCAGGCGCACGAGCTGGCCAAGGCGCTGCACGGTCTTTCGGGTGTGCCGCTGGGCACGCGGATGCTTGCCCGGCCCGTGCCCGGCAAAGAACAGGAACAGCTCAACGCCATGGCACGGCGGAGCAACGTGCAGCACAGTTTTGCCGCCGAGCCCGCCGTCAACGGGCTGCGCGTGTGGCTGGTGGACGACGTCTTGACCACGGGCAGCACCATGGCCGCTGCGGCGCGGGCCCTGCTTGCAGGCGGCGCTGCGCGGGTGGATGCTGTTTTTGCAGCACGAACGCCTCTCAACAGCGCCCCGCAACCGACGGATGTGCAATCCACTCCGCCATGTCGCACAAGCACCACATGACAAGCTCATGCTCTTGAGCTATACACAGGGCACATACACCAGCGCCTGCACCCTTTTTGCGTGCAAACCGTGTTTACCCGCCGCATACGCGGGCATGCGGGCGCAGCCAGGAGTTTCCATGCCCAGCGCACACTGTTCCTGTCATCGGGGTTTTTTAAAGCACAGAACTGCCGCCGTTGCGGCACTATGGGCTTTTTTTGCCTGCCTGGTCTTTACCGCCAGCGCGCAGGCGCAGGTAACCCTGCTTGTCCCCAGCCAGCCGAGCGTTGAAGCTCCCTCACCCCGTCCAAAGCAGGATGTCCCTGCCAAGCGTGAAGACAAAAAGGACGAAAAACGCCCGCAGGAGGCCAAGGCCGCCACGGGCAAGGCTGACCAGCCCGCCGACTCCAGCGCAAAGCAGCCGGAGCAGCCTGCTGCGGCGGACAGCAAGCCCGCGCCCAACAGCGACGCAAGCCCGGCTGAAGCCCCTGCCAAGCCGGAACAGACCCAAGCCGCAGCACCTGCTGCAGCCTCCGCACCCGCTGAAGCCCAGATCAATGAAGAACTGGACGTGCTCATAACCATGATGCGCCCCTTTCAGTATGAAGGGCTGGTCATGGATATGCCGCAGATGTTTGCAGTACTGCGATACGACAGCGCCACGCCCATCAAGGACGGTGTTGCGCAGCCCGAACGGCGCGACCTGCTGGGGGACCTGGAAGAAATACGCTACCTCAACCAGAAGGCCTGGGGAGCCAATGTGGCTCTGACCAAACCCGGACTTTACCAGTTTATCATCGAAGGACGCCCCTGGTGGGATGCTGCGCACGGACGTTTTTTGCAGCACTATGTCAAAACCACGCTTCCGGTTTACGGCGTTGAACGCGGCTGGAGCCTGCCTGTGGGCCAGCGCTTTGAAATTGTTCCGCTTGCACGCCCGTTTGGGCTCACTGCACCCGCCATGTTTTCGGGCGTGGTGCTTATGGACGGCAAGCCGCTGCCCGCCGCCTCTGTGCGCATGGCGCGCATAAATACCGAAAAACGCTCCGTGCCGACCTCATGGCATGAGGATATCGCGGCCCGCACCAACAACAAGGGCGAATTTGCCTTTGTGCTCAACCAGCCCGGCTGGTGGTGCTGCATGGCCAGCATACCCGGCGACCCGCTTAAAGGCCCCGACGGCCAGCCCAAGCCCCTGCAGCTTGGGGCGCTGTTCTGGCTGTACGTGGACAGCCCCGCGAGCGAAACCCGCAAGCGTTAGGTCGCCCCTGCCTTCGCAAATTTCCCCGGTTGCACCGCTGCAGCCGGGGTTTTTGTTTTTTTGCGCCTATGCAGCGAGCCGTTATTTGAGTTTGCTGCCCTGCGGGCACGCTATATCGCCCTCCGGCGAAGTTGGGGACGCCTGCTGGGCGAGCTGTTTTCGCCTGCGCGGCGGTCGTTATTTGAGTTTTCTGCCCTGCGGGCACGCTATTTCGCCCTCCGGCGAAGTTTGGGACGCCTGCGCGGCGGGCTGTTTTCGCCTGCGCGGCGGTCGTTATTTGAGTTTTCTGCCCTGCGGGCACGCTATATCGCCCTCCGGCGAAGTTGGGGACGCCTGCTGGGCGAGCTGTTTTCGCCTGCGCGGCGGTCGTTATTTGAGTTTTCTGCCCTGCGGGCACAGGGTTTCGCCCTCCGGCGAAGTTTGGGACGCCTGCGCGGCGCACGGCAAGGCGGGGCCGGTTATGGGGCTGCGCCCCCTGCGCGGCCCCCCTTGCATCCCCCCCGAACCACCCCCCTTGAGGTTTTCAATTACCATAGCTTGACGAGGGCACGCGTCCTGTGCTGCGGGAGCTTCCTTCCCTCGCTTTGCTCGCTCAGGCGATCTCCCTCCGCGACGCGTAAATGCCAGAGTACGCTTTCACTTCGAATCAGATTCCGCTTCAGCCGAATACCGTTGATCGGTTTGATTACTGCAAGTGAACTTTGTACCCGCTCCTGCAGAAACTATTTCAACTACATGATAAATTTCACTAAAAATACAAAATCAGTGTAACTAAGCGTCACGGTTACGGCAATTCAGCGCTCCGTTCAGCCACGATCAAAGGGCTTACCCTCCCCCCGCCGCCGCTGACTTCTTACATGCTTTTGCCTTTCTTGCTTTCTTGCCTTTTCTACCTCACCCACCATGCCGTCCAACGTACCGATCGTTCACTTGTCTTTTCCGTCTCGCCCGCCATCAAAAGCAGGTCGTGGCGTCGCCTTCCTTAAACTCGCTGAAGCGAAGCGGAGGCGATGGCTGGTGTTGGGCTATTTGCAAAATACGTATTTTCCCGGCCTGACAAGGAAACGTCGCGTTTTTGAGCGCAGCGTACTCGTGTACGTGAGCATCAAAAACGCGACGTTGACGCCGTCAGGACGAAAAAGACGGGTTTGCGTAAATCAGCCCGACGGGCTCACCCACCCCCGCCGCCGCCAAGCTCTTACATGCTTTTGCCTCTTGCTCTCTTGCCTTTTCTACTTCGCCCACTCCGTCAGCCCCGGCTGCATTATGCCTTTGCGACATCCTTGGTCGCAGCAGCCAGAATCAGGCGGATAGCGTATGCGTCAAAAATTCTTTCACCATCAAAAGCAGGTCGTCGAGCCGCCTTCCTTAAACTCGCTGAAGCGAAGCGGAAGCGATGGCTGGTGTTGGGCTATTTGCAAAATACGTATTTTCCCGGCCTGACAAGGAAACGTCGCGTTTTTGAGCGCAGCGTACTCGTGTACGTGAGCATCAAAAACGCGACGTTGACGCCGTCAGGGCGAAAAAGACGGGTTTGCGTAAATCAGCCCGACGGGCTCACCCACCCCGCCGCCGCTAACCTCTTACATGCTTTTGCCTCTTGCTCTCTTGACTTTTCTACTTCGCCCACTCCGTCAGCCCCGGCTGCATTTTGCCTTTGCGACATCCTTCATCGCGGCAGCCAGAATCAGGCGGATAGCCACCGCGTCAGACCATCCTTTCACCATCAAAAGCAGGTCGTCGAGCCGCCTTCCTTAAACTCGCTGAAGCGAAGCGGAAGCGATGGCTGGTGTTGGGCTATTTGCAAAATACGTATTTTCCCGGCCTGACAAGGAAACGTCGCGTTTTTGAGCGCAGCGTACTCGTGTACGTGAGCATCAAAAATGCGACGTTGACGCCGTCAGGGCGAAAAAGACGGGTTTGCGTAAATCAGCCCGACGGGCTCACCCACCCCCGCCGCCGCTAACCTCTTACATTCTTTTGCCTTTCTTGCTTTCTTGCCTTTTCTACCTCACCCATCCCAGCCAGCCCCGGCTGCATTTTGCCTTTGCTGACATCCTTGATCGCAGCAGCCAGAATCAGGCAGATAGCGTATGCGTCAGAAAATTCGTCTGCGATCAAATCACCGCAATCGCGCGCTACTTTCCCTCGCCCAGCTTGGCCAGCAGCGTCTTGCGATTGATCCCCAGCCTGCGGGCGGCCTCGCTCTTGTTGCCGCCCACCTGGGCCAGCGTGTCGGCCACCGCCATGCGCTCGATTTCTTCAAGCGTCATATTGGCAAAATCCACCCGCGCTGCCGCCGCGCTCTCTGCCTCCTGACCAACGATAGTGGGCGGTAGTTCACGCTCGCTGATATAATCCCCCACCAGCAAAACCACAGCCCGTTCGACGGCATTTTCCAGCTCGCGCACATTGCCCGGCCACGAATGCTTCAGCAGACGATCCATGGCGGCAGGCGTAAATCCCTTGACCGCCTTGCCGTTGCGCTCGGCAAACTGCTTCAAAAAGTGCATGGCCAGCAGGGGAATGTCCTCCCCACGCTCACGCAGAGGCGGCAGTTGCAGGGCAACCACATTGAGCCGGTAGAAGAGGTCCTGCCTAAACCGGCCCTCCTCCACCTCGCGGGCTAGATCCTTGTTGGTGGCCGCCAGAATGCGCACATCCACCCGCACGGTCTGGTCGCCGCCCACGCGCTGCAGCTCGCGCTCCTGAATGACGCGCAGCAGTTTGACCTGCATGGACAAGGGGATTTCGCCTATTTCGTCCAGAAATATCGTACCTTTGTCCGCCGCCAAAAAGCGCCCCTCGCGGCGTTTTTCCGCCCCGGTAAACGCACCCTTTTCGTGCCCGAACAGCTCCGACTCCAGCAGGGTTTCGGTAAGGGCCGCGCAGTTTACCGCCACATACGGGCCGGAGCGCCTGTTGCTGTTGGCGTGGATGAGCCTGGCCACAACCTCCTTGCCGGTGCCAGATTCACCAGTGATGAGCACCGTGGCCTCCGAGGGCGCGATGGCCGAGACAAGCTCGAGCATCTGCCGCATGGCCGGGCTTTGCCCGATGACGTTGCGGGCGTCCATGCCCTGCGCCAGCTCGTGCCGCAGGGTGCGCACCTCGTGCCGCAGGCTGGCGTGGTCAAGCGCCCGCTCAATGGCAAGCTTGAGGGCGTCAAAAGCCAGGGGCTTGGTAAGGTAATCGTACGCCCCGGCCTTGAGCGCCTCAACCGCGCTCGAAACGTCCGAATAGGCCGTCATGATAAGGATGGGAATGGCGGGATTGTACGCCTTGACGGCGCGCGTGGCCTCAATGCCGCTCATGCCGCCCATGCGCACATCCATGAGGATAAGGTCAAAGGGGCGCTGGCGGCACAGCTCCAGCGCCTCCTCGCCGCTGGCGGCTCCGGTAGGGGTGTAGCCCCACTCTTCAAGCAGGGCTCGCAGCATTTCGCGGTGGTTGCGGTCGTCGTCCACGACCAGCAGATGTATGGCTGTATGTGCGGTCATTATTCTGTCCTTGGGCAAACATCGGGGCGGGTTGGCGCACCAAAAATTTCGAGGCTATGGGGCAGGCGTGCCATCCGCCTACACAGGCAGGGTCAGCGTAAACTCCGCCCCGTGCCCCGGCGCGTTGCCGACGCTGACGCGCCCGCCGTGCCCCTCGGCAATCTGGTAGACAATGGCGAGGCCCAGCCCGGTTCCCGACGGTTTGGTGGTAAAATAGGGCGTGAAGATGGAGGCCTGAATCTCTGCCGGTATACCCGGCCCGGTGTCAGCCACGGTGAGGCTAAAAAAACCGTCCGGCAGCAGACGCGCCGTTACCCGCAGCGTGCCGCCATTATCCATGGCCTGCACCGCGTTGAGAAAAAGATTCAGCAGGGCCTGGGTCAGCCTTTCCGGGCTGATTTTGACCTTGGGGAACCCCGGCTCCAGCTCCAGCGCCACGGCAACGCCCTTGGCCTTGATGTCGGCCTCGGCAAGGCGCAGCGCCCGGCTGATAATCTCGCCCAGATCGGCCTGAACGGTTTCAAACGAGCCGGGGCGGGCAAAGTCCAGCAGCTCGGAAACCACGCGGTCGAGGCGCTCCACCTCGTCAATCATGCGCTGAGCGGCTTCTTGCTCACGCCCCCCAAGCGGCATGCGACGGGCAATATACAGGGCAACCCCCTTGATGGTGCTCAAAGGATTGCGGATTTCGTGGGCCACGCCAGCCGCCAGATGCCCCAAAGCGGCAAGGCGGTCATTGCGCTGGGCGTCGGCCTGAAGCCGCTTCATTTCCGTAACATCACGCAGCACAAACACATTACCCAAAAAAACGCCGTCTTCATTGCGTATGGCCGCTCCGCCAAGGTTGACGGTCAGCGGTTTTGCCCCGGCAACGGCCAGCGCCGTCTCCTGCTCCAAGATGCGCGCGCCGTGGGACATCTTGTCTGTCAGTGAATCCCATGGCAGACCCGGCAGGCTTGCCAGAGGGCTTGCCTGCTTGTGGGCATGGGAGCTGCCCTGCTGGCCGTTTTGCGGGCCGGAGTTCTCCGCGGGCAATATCTCGTGGCGTTTTTTGCCAAACATGCCAAGCGCCGCATCGTTGATCATGGCGATGCGGCCTGCGGGATCGCTGATCACAAGCCCCAGAGGCAGGCTGGCCACAACCTCGGCCGCCATGGCCTGCTGATCGCGCAAAATACGCTGCCAGCGCCGGTTGTTGTGCACCCAGAACAGTGAAACAAAACCGGCCAGACCAAGTGCTGCCGCCAGCGCGGCCGAAAGCAGGTTATTGCGGGCGTCCTGCGCCAAAGCGTCCTCAAAAGGGCGCGCGTCAAAGCCGACCAGCGCAACACCCACCACCTGACGCGGTGCTTCTGGGCCTGGTCGCCCGCCAAAACCGCCCATGGGCGGCGGCGGAGCGTCGCCAAATGCGTCCCTGGGGTCGGGCGCTCCAAAACCGTCAGCTGCGCCAGGGCGGCCATCCGGCCCGGCAAGCCCGTCCGCCCCAAGCATCCCCATCATGCCGCCCATCATGCCCATGCCGTGGGATCCGTGCCCCCCGCCCATATGCTGCCCGTGCGCACGACTCAACGGAGCAAATGCACGAAATACTTCAAATACTTCCTTGCCGTCCTTGTTGCGCACCCGCCACATGGGTCTGTCCCCAACGTCGGCCAGAGGGGGAACATCCTGAGCCTGAACCCGCATGGACGTTGCCGCCAGATCGCGCCCCGCATCGCCGGGCTGACCGGGGGGCAGGGGGCTGTCGCCGCTCTGCGCCAGAACAGCGCCGCTGGTGTCGGTCACGGCCATATACAAAATGCCGGGCTGGCGGGCGGTTTCGGTCAGCAGAGGGCGCATGCCCAGCACCGCGCCGGGGCTGAGACGCAGCCCGGTGCGGGTTCCGGCCTCCAGCGCCCAGATGAGCGCTTCGGCCCTGTCGATGAGATTATGGACCATAAAAGCCCGTTCACGCTGGTTGCTGCGCACGGAAATACCCGCCAGCGTAAGCCCCAGAATAAGGGCCGCGCCCAGCAGCATCCAGGGCGAAAGCCCCATGCGCGACAGACTGCGTGATAAAGACAGGCGGAAAGATTTCATGACTGGTTCCTCTACGGCGCAGCATTAAATTATGTATTTTTTACCCACCGCGCAAGCCCCCTGGTAAAATTTGGACACTATCCAGCGCAGGTGAGTAAAAAACGGGCAGTGCTCAAACTCATGCCCCCAAGCTCCACAGTCACATAAAAAAATACATCTTATATTTAAGCATGTTAAGAAGCACAGCAACAGTTGGCACGTCCTTTGCTCATACAACAGCAAATGGCGCTAAAAACGCAGCAACCATCAGCAGGCATTAATTACAACTGACGGCGCAACGTCAAATAGAGGAAACTGATATGTACGGCTGCGATATAGGAAGCGTAATGGGATGGGGAAACGGCATGACGCACCTTATGTTCATGATTCTGATCGTTTCTCTTGCAGCTGTTTTTATCAGCAGGATCATACCACAAAAGAAGAATAACATGGACTCAGCAGATTCTCTGTCCATTCTAAAAAAGCGGCTTGCTTCGGGCGAAATATCGCTTGAAGAATACGAAAAACTGAAAAACGCCATCTAAGCCGCAATGCGCTCAACCGCTAAAAAAGCAGGAACAGGTATGAGCACTTTCAAACTGACCCTTATTCTTGCCGCGCTTGCCTTTGCCCTGGCGCTGGCTGTGACAGCCTCAGAGGCAAGCGAGGCCGCAACGCAACCAGAATCACCATGGTGCGGCAACGGGCAAAACGGCGCGCACGGCTACGGATCAAACTGCCAAGGCCCGGCGACAGCAACGTCCTGGCGCAATTAACCAAATCATCTCAAGCAAAAAGGATACACTACCATGAAGACCTCCAAAATCGTTACCTCCGGCGCGGCCCTTACCCTTGCTATCTTTCTTGGCATTGCGGGTGTTGCTTCTGCCCAGAACGGAGACGGGCACGGCCCCGCAGGCATGGGCCCCGGAACGGGCTACGGCATGGGGCACGGCGGCATGGGTTACGGCATGGGCCTGACCAATGAGCAGCAAACCGCCATGCAGCAGCTACACCAGAACTTTGCGGAAAAAATGCAACCCACCCTGCAGCAGCATTTTGCCAAGATGGCCGAGCTGAATAACCTTGCCGCTGCTGACGCAAAGCCTGACGACGCCCGAGTCAAGGCAGCCCAGAAGGATCTGCGCGAAATCGACGCCAAGCTGTACGCAGCCCGCGCCGATATGCTCAAGCAGATGTCTGACAAGGGTATTCCATTTATGGCCGGGCACGGCATGGGCCGGGGCATGGGACGGGGTATGGGCCATGGCATGGGTCACGGCATGATGGGTAACGGCATGATGGGCAACGGCGACTGCCCCGGCCTGGCAGGCAACGCCGCCGACAATGCCGTGCCGTCTTCCACCACCGGCAACAAGTAAGCGCAGCAGTTTACCATGGCGCGGCCAACTGCCAGGCTATGCGCCATTACCACACGCTCCCTCGCAGTCTGGCGGCTGCGGGGGAGTGCGCCGTAGTTAGCCCATATACAAAAAACCGCCCGCTTTCGAAAAAGCAGACGGCTTTGCATCGGTCAAAATCCGCCGCGAAACCCTGATTTCACGGCGGATCTTCTGTCAAGACGGCTATGAGTTGTAGTCGCCCCTGTTAAACTTGAATTTTTCCGTCGCGGTCATCACGTCAAGCTCGTTGACCAGTGAATCAAGACCGGTATTCTGACCGCGCACGGCGGCCGTATTGGTCTTGAGTGCGGAAACCTGCCCGTCTATGCCCTGCAAAAGAGAATAGGCTTCGCGCAAAGATCCATCCTGCCCCGACGAGCCCAGGGCGTTAACGTACGAATCCCACATATCCAGCGTGCCAGAGGCCTGAGAAAAGGCGCTCTGGATGACATCGTCATCCATATCGGCCGGTTCTGCCTGGGTAGTGCCCAGCAGCATCTGGCTGATCATCGAAGCCTGCGAGGTCTGGCCCGCTGCAGCAGTGGAAAACGTGGAAGATGCGACGGCATTGTCAAGGCCCAACTGCTCGGTCAAAGCAGCCTCAAAGCCCCCCGCCTGCGTCTTTTGCGGGCGTGTGGAGCCTGAGGACTGGCTTTGCTGCCGTAACAGCGCCTCAAGTTGGTCGTTGGTAACTTTCATGTCGCCTCCAGGGTTGGCGTACTGCCGTTGCGAAAAAGATGCAAAAACCTTGCCACAACCGCACCACACCATAACAGGCTGATTTTGCACAGTCCCGCGAGGCGCGCGGGAAAAATTTTCCCTGCCCCTTTGCGGCGTTAGGTGAAATGTCTTGTCTATTGTGCTGAAAAAAACTACCATTAATGTTAGGTGAAGGCAAAGGATAAGGCTGCAACACCAAAATCATACCCCTCTGGTAGCCCCCCATTCTGCCCGCCCGCCAATCAATCTGCCGTATAGAGGGGAACAGGAGTTTGCCATGAAGGAAATCAAGAAGATTCTTTGCGCGGTAGACCTTTCCGAACACAGCAAGGAAGTTGCCGAGTATGCGGTGCTTCTTGCCAAGGGCCTCAGCGCCAGCGTGCTTGTAGTGTACACCGCCCCTTCGCTGAGTCAGTACGTTGGCTTTCATGTGCCGCCCAACACCATTGAAAACTTCGTAGGCGAAATCGTCACCGGCGCCGAAAAGTCCATGGAATCCTTTGTCGCCGAAAATTTTGTGGGCGTCGAAGCCAAGGGACAGGTGCTCATCGGTTACGCCGCTGAAGAAATCCTCAACCGCGCCAGAGAAGAAAAGGCCGACCTTATCGTTATGGGCACCCATGGACGCAAGGGAATCGACCGTATTCTCTTCGGTTCTGTTGCGGAAAAGGTTGTCAAAAACGCCGACATGCCTGTGCTGACGGTGCGCCCCACCGAACCTGCGGAATAGCAGCCCCCCGGCCAGATAGCGTCTGCCGTAGAGCAACCATCTGTTTTTTAAAATCTTTTCAGCCAACAAGCCGTTGCACCGTAGCGGCTTGTTGGCTGAAACATATTAGGGTAAACAACCAAGCCATCTTGCGCCGACGCGCTGCCCTGAAGCTTCGCCCTGCCGGGCGATACTGGTGGAGTAATCATGTCCGAGATCAGTGTGCGCCAGGAAATTACGGCCCTCAAGGCCTATGTTCCGGGCCTTTCCATTGCCGAAATCCAGGAAAAGTACAACTTGCCCCAGGTCATCAAGATGGCCAGCAATGAAAACCCTCTTGGCATGCCGCCTCTGGCTCAGGAAGCCGTAGTGCGCCACGCCTCGGGGGCTTTCCGCTATCCGCAGGGGGGCAATCCCCGGGTGGCGAGGGCATTGGGCAAGCGACACGGCGTGGACGAACGCCGCCTGGTCATAGGCAACGGCTCGGATGAAATCATCGACCTGCTTATACGCATACTGGCCATACCGGGCACGCACAATATCGTGTGCTTCAATCCCTGTTTCAGCATTTATCCCATACAGGGGCGCATCTGCGGGGTGGAGATCAGGCGACAGCCGCTTGAAAAAGACTTTTCATTCAACTTTGCCGCCCTGCTCGACCTGGTGGACGAAAACACGCGCATTGTTTTTGTGACCACGCCCGACAACCCGTCCGGCTACTGCCCGCCCCGCGAACAAGTGATCGGGCTTGCCCACGACCTGGCCCGGAAGGCCCCCGACTGCCTGCTGGTGGTGGACGAGGCATATATGGATTTTGCCGACGACGAAAAGGCGACATCCATGCTCGCGGGCGGCATCATGCCCAGCAACACGGCCTTTATGCGCACGTTTTCCAAAAGCTTTGGCCTGGCGGGCATGCGTGTGGGGTACGGCATTTTGCCCGACCACCTGGCGGATTTTGTCTGGAGGGCGCGCTTGCCTTTTTCTGTCAATATTCTGGCAGAAGAAGCCGCACTGGCCGCGCTGAACGACAAGGCATTTTACGACGCCACGCAAGAGGCGGTACGCAGCGGCCGCAAGCAGCTGTACACGGGTTTGACCGCTCTGGGCTGCAAGGTATGGCCCAGCCAGGCAAACTTTTTGATGTTCGGCATGCCCGAAGGCGCGCCCTCTGCGGCGGAATGCTTTGAAACCCTGCTTGCGCGGGGCATCATCATCCGTCCGCTCAAAAGCTACGGTCTGCCTGATCTGCTGCGCGTGAGCATTGGCAATCAGCAGGAAAACCTCGCGTTTCTCGCGGCCATGGCCGACGTGACGGCCCGTCGCACGCCCGAAGGGGCTAAGGCATGAGCGCAAGGCTTTCTGTGGTCACTCTGGACGGCCCGGCCGGCGTTGGCAAAACCACCCTGGCACGGCGCGTGGCTGAAGGGCTGGGCATTTCCTACCTTGATACCGGCGCAATGTTTCGCTGCATGGCGCTCAAGCTGGGGGCAGGGGCGGAAACGCTGCCGGAGGATGACCTGCGCACCCGTTGCGCCCAGTGGAAGTTCACCCTCTCGGGCCTTGGCCAGCAATCCACCCTGTTTTGCAACGGCGAGGCCGTGCGGGGCGAGGTGCGCACCGAGGCCGTAGGCATGCTGGCGGCCCGCATCGCCACAGTGCCTGTGGTACGCGAAATGCTGCGCGCCACACAGCGGGCCATCGGCGAGCGCTCGCCCCTGGTGGCCGAGGGGCGCGACATGGGCACCGTGGTTTTTCCCGACGCGCGCTTCAAGTTTTTTTTGGACGCCGCCCCCGAGGTACGCGCCATGCGCCGCCTGCACGACCTTGAATCACGCGGACAAAACGCCGACCTTGCAACCCTTACCGAGCAGATACGCCAACGCGACGCGCTGGACCGCAACCGCGCCGTCGCCCCGTTGCGCCCTGCGCAGGACGCACTGAAGGTTGACACCTCGCAGCTTGATATCGAAGGGGTGCTGGGCGTCATACTGCACCACATCAATGTGCACGGCGGCACGCAAAGCCTGCGTACAGCCTGAGTACAGCCTGAGTATTTTTGCCGCATCGCCTATGGGGCCGGGCCGTTTGACGGTCCGGCCCTGTTTTGTTGCGGCAATAATTGCCCGCCCCGGAAAATCCTGCCTCCCAGGCAGCTCCCCCACGCCAAGGCTTTGGCGCTCAAAGCCGCACGCCAGCCCTTGCGGCAAGCCCACTGGCGCACAATTGGCAAATCACCCAGCTGAATTTATTGCACTCTTTTATCATTGGCATGTTCAGTGCATATAATCTGGCAAGTCAGTGGGCATACAGCGCACGACGACAAACCAGCCTCAGTTGGGGAGGATACGATGAGCAATCAACTGGATTACGAAATCAATAAGGAATTGGGCGAGTGCTACCTTTTCATGGGTGATTTTGACAAGGCCGAGGAATACTACCGCAAGGCTGCGAGCAGCAACTCGCAGAGCGCGGCTCCCTTCCTGGGACTGGCCACTGTGGCCGTGCAGCGCTCCGACCTTGACAAAGCCCTGGTGCTCTACCAGAAGGCCGCCGCCGTTGAAGAAACCGACAAGGCCCTGTGCGGCATCGGCCTTGTGTACATGGAACAGGGCGAGCATCAGCTGGCTTTTGACCACTTTGCCCTCGCTCTGAAAAAATCCAGCGAAAACATCGTGGCGCTCAACTGCCTGGTGCGCGAATCTTACCAGCTTGGCTGCGTCGAAAACGCCCTGCCCTATCTGGAAGACACCCTGAAATCCGGCGTTGAAGCCGAGGCCGTCCGCGTCACCCTGGCTGGCTGCCTCATCTACCTGGGCCGCGCCGAAGAAGCCCGGCAGCATCTGGAAGCGGTGCTTGGCGCCAACCCCGCCAACATTAACGCCAAGGAACTTTTTGACACCATGGCTGCCTAGGATTGGCCCGACCAGTCCACAGCCAGTACATACTCCCCTCCCCACATGATTTTCCGGCCCCTGGCGGGTGTCGGGGGCCGGAAAATCATTCTCTGAGGGAAGCCGCTCGAGCCGCTGCCGCCCAGGCTTCGCCACTGGCGAACCAGGCCTGGCGGCACGGAGCGACCGGAAAAAACCCCTGAAGTGATTCAGGGGTTTTTGTCGTCAGGCAGTCTGGCAGCGTACCGTGCGGCAGCGCGGCGGCAGCTAAAGCCTGTCGCGTATCTCGTCGTAACTTTCGCGCAGCTTCATGACCTGTGGTTCGCCGAGGGCCTGCGCCCCGTTGCGGGCGACTGCGCACAAAAACAACAGGGCTTCCTCCGCATCGGACATGCTGTTGCAAACGATGTCGTAATATTCCGTTTTGTTGGAAGGATCTACTTTTTTGGCGATTTCTGCCGCCTGACGAAATGTCTTGATAAAGACTTCGCAGCGTTCGTGCCGGAACACGCGCCGGGCAAATACCTGCAGCAGGGGCGTCTCTGCGGGCGTACCCGCCAGCAGGCCCTCCACCTCGCGCACCAGCGCCGCCCCGACCTCTGCGCTGCGGGCATTCAACGCGACGGCGTCGCACAGGCATTCGCGCACCACAAGGCGCACGTCGGCTACGCTGAAGCGATGCTCGCGCGACTTTTTAAATTCGTCCATCAGCAGCAAGAACATGCGTTCGCGGTGGTACAGCTGCGCGGCCTTTTTCTGCTTTTGCAGTTCCTTGCGCTGCTCGCGCATTTCGTCGCTCTGCATCTTTATGGACACGATAATGCCCGCAAAGGCCAGACCAGAGAACAGCGTGTTCAGCACCCCGAACGAGTCGCCAAACGTGCCCGACTTGCTGTAATCCTCCACCGACATATAGAGCACAAGGGCGGAGGCCGCCCAGATAATCGTCACCAGCACCGCTGCTTTCAGAAACAGCGGCCAGGTTACCCTGTCGGGGGTAGCTTCGGCAGGGTTTGCATGCGCGTGCGCCGACCCCGCCCCCGCAACCGGCCGGTGTACGTTTTCCGCATCCTTGGCGTGGGGTGTGCGTGCCGCCATATGGTAATCCTCCATGGGTGATGCGCGGCGAACAACCCGCCGCAGCTGCAACATAGCCTTAAGCCGCAGGCCGCGCAAACAGCCGTGGCCGGGGATGTTGACGCGCCTGCTGGCAGCGGATAAGTGAATACGCTCACTGTTCAACTTTTTCCGGCCTGTCAAGTACCGATCTTACGACCGCTCCACGGATTTTTCATGCAGATACCTGTACCTGTAAGCACTGTGGGCTTGCTGTTCTGCTCCAACCTGTTCATGACTTTTGCATGGTATGGACACCTGCGCTACAGAAGCGCCGCCCTGCCGCTGGTGATCCTCACAAGCTGGGCCATTGCCTTTTTTGAATACGTTTTGCAGGTCCCTGCCAACAGGATCGGCTACGGCTACTTTTCGGCGGCGGAGCTGAAAACCATTCAGGAAGTCATTTCGCTCACTGTCTTTATGGGCTTTTCCGCCTTTTGGCTGCACGAGCCCCTGCGCTGGAACCACCTGGTAGGCTTTGCGCTTATCGTGCTTGCGGCGTGGGTTATCTTTAAGGAATGGTAACAGAACAGTGCTCGATTTTAGTCTGCTCACCTACCTCGTAGGCATAACCGCCGCTTTTGCCGGGGGATTTATCGATTCCATAGCGGGGGGCGGCGGTCTTATCACCATGCCCGCCCTGCTGCTCAGCGGCGTGCCGCCGCACCAGTCGCTTGGCATCAACAAGGTCAGCGCCTGCCTTGGCACCTGCGTGGCCCTTGGCAACTTTGCCCGCAGCAAGCTTGTGCTGTGGCGCGTTGCCATGGCGGGCATCGCCTTTTCGCTGATAGGATCGTGGGCGGGCTCGCGCCTGGCCCTGCTGCTTGACGCGGCGGTGCTCGGCAAGGTGCTGGTGGCCCTGCTGCCCATTGGCATGTGCGCCACACTGCTGCCCAAAAAGGAACGCAAGCAGGTTCCCCTGACGCATTCCGGCCCCCGGTTCTGGATTCCCGTGGCCTTTGTGTGTCTTGTGATGGGCGGTTATGACGGTTTTTTTGGCCCCGGCACGGGCAGTTTTCTTATTCTTGCCTTCCACTGGATATTGCGCATGGGGCTCATGGAGGCTTCCGCCACCTCAAAGGTGCTCAACCTTGCCTCAAATTTTGCCGGAGCTGTTGTTTTTATTATGAACGGCGTTGTGGTGTGGAGCCTGGCTCTGCCCATGGCCGCGGCTTGCTGCCTGGGCAACTGGATGGGCAGCCGCATGGCCATCCGTGTGGGGCCTGCAGCCGTGCGCCGTTTTTTGACCGTTTCGCTCAGTCTGTTGCTGCTCACCCTGGTGTGGCAGTATTTTCTTGCCCCGGCCCTGCGCTAAGGCGACAAGGCTGCAGGCTGGCAAGCAGTTGAACCAATCAACGCAAACATCCCCGGAATGCAATCATTCCGGGGATGTTTGCGTTGATTGGTTGCGTGGCGGGCTAGCCCCGCTTCATCTCGCCTATCAGCTTGCCCATGCGCTCCGCCTGGCGGGCCAGTTCATTCACCGCCCGCGAGGCTTCGCCCATGGCCTGCGCCGTCTGGCCGGACATCTCGTTGACGCGTTCAATCGACCGAGTGATCTCGTCGCTGGTGGCGGACTGCTGCTCGCTGGCTGCGGCGATGGCGCTGACCTGATCAGCCGAGGCCTCGACCTTGGTGACAATTTCCTGCAGGGCCTCGCCGGACTGCTTTGCCAGATCGGCGGCGGTTTCCACCTCGGTCAGCGCCTTGTCCATGGCCTGCACGCTCTGCCCGGCGCTGCCCTGGATGGCGGCAATGGCGTTGCCGACATCGTTGGTGGAGGCCATGGTTTTTTCGGCCAGTTTGCGCACCTCGTCGGCAACCACCGCAAATCCGCGACCGGCTTCGCCCGCGCGGGCTGCCTCGATGGCGGCGTTGAGGGCCAGCAGGTTGGTCTGGTCGGCAATGTCCGAGATGACGTTCATGATATGGGTAATGGCCTGGGCGTGCTCGTTCAGCGTTGTCATATCGCCCTTGAGCGCCAGCGAGACCTTGTGTACCTGCCCGATGCTCTGCAGGGCGCTTTCAACGATATTGGCGCCGTGCTCCGCATTTGCACGGGTTTCGGCAGACATGCTCGAGGCGTCCGAGGCGTTGCGGGCCACTTCCTGCACGGTGGCGTTCATTTCATTCATGGCTGTGGCGGCCTCAGCCAGACGCTGCGACGACTCTGCTGCGCCCTTGTCCGACTGCTCTACCTGCGCGGCGAGTTCGGTTGATGCGGCAGAGATGATGCTGACCACTTCCTCCAGTTGTTCCGCCGCCGCAAGCATGCCTTCACGCTTGGCGTTCTCGGCCTGACGGGCGGCTTCTTCGGCTCTGGCGGTGGCTTTTTCCGCTTCTTCGGTGGCTTGCTGGGCAGCCCTGGTTTTATGCTCGCTTTCACCTAGCAGATGCCTGATGCTCTCAACCATCCGCCGCATGCCTGCGGCCAGCGTGCTGAACTCATCGCCGCGCTTTTCAGCTGCGTCAAACAGGGCGCGTTCTTTATCGTTGGTTTGCAGGCGTCCACCGGCAACGGCCTCGGCCACGCTGGAAATACCGCCCAGCATGCGCACAATGCCGCGCGCCGAAAAAAAGATCACGACACCGACAATCAGCGCACAGGCCAGGGTGATCAGGCTGGCGTTGGTCAGCAGATCACTGATGGGCTTGAAGATTTCGCCGCGGTCAAACTCTACGCACAAAATCCAGCCTTCATGCGGCAACGCTTTATAATACAGGCCCTTGCTCTCGCCCTTGCTGTTGTCAAAACGGGTGCGGCCTTCTTTTTGCGCAAGCAGCTGCACCACCTGCGGCAGCTTGCTGTCGTTGCGGCCAAGCACATTGCTGTCAGGGTGCAGCACCACCTGCCCCTGCAGATCATAGGCGTACACCAGCCCCTTTTGCCCGACCTTGATCTTGTCGGTGGTTGCCTTGGCCAGGGCATGGTTGTCAATGCCCGCTGCCAGTACAGCTACCGTTTTGCCGTTCACCTTTAACGGCATGGCAAGCACGGTGGCGATTTCACCGCTGCCAGCGCTGACTACGCCTACTACACAGGGCTGACCGTTTTTGCTCTTTTTGAAATACTCGCGGTCAGAAAAGTCGCTGCCCACAAACTTGCTGGGGCCTTGCTGATTGTCGACACGGTGGCTGATGACCTTGCCGTCAAGGGCAACGATAGCCGCAAAGTACACCATGTCGTTGCTGGTTACGAAAGACTCAAGCGCATGGTCCGCCCTGGTAAACAGCGAACCCTCAAGAGCTTCTGCTTTGCCCTCGGCGTACGCCTCAACCTGATCCTTGATGCGCTGGTTTTCGGTCATGGTCTGCAGGCCCTGCTCAACCCCGCTAAACACAGCATCAAGACCAATGGTCTGACACTCAAGCAGCGCGGTCATGTCGGTGGCAATCTGCTCCCGCAGCATTTCTTCTGACATTTTGTAGCAAACCCCAGCCACAAGCATCAGACCCACAATGGCCGGCGTCAGGATGGACAGGCCCATCCTCGCGAGCAATCCAATTTTCATCACTACCCCTTTTGCGCGGCGTCAACACGCTGGTCATCAGATAAGACAGAGCCCCTTGTGAAATTATCAACAACATCGGTAAACTACGATCATTCCTTTGCTTTGCCTTGCTTATCGGCAAATAATTGCTTTTCAATATATCAATTATGCCTATTTTCACAAGACATTTATCCAAAGATACTAGGAATATTTTGCGATAGACTTCGTACTGATACCAGGAGGCGGTCGCCGCTGCATCAGAAAAAATTCTTATATTCGATAATTTGGGCCGGGCCGGGTGAGCCTCAACGGGCAGGCAGAGAACAAAAAGGCTGCGCAGCACGCCGGTATAGGGCGAGTTAACGGGGTGCGGCGGGGTCGGCAAGCTCTGGCAGTGCCCCGCCAGCCACGGCCCACAGATACAGACTCGCCACAGAGCCATAAGGGCTGAAGCGGCGACGGTAGACCTCAAACCGCTGACGGTCGACCACCTTGTGCCTGTAGACCATGCGCAGCCCCCTGTGGATGGCCAGATCGCCAAAACTGAGCACATCGGGCCGCTGGAGCGAAAACAACATGAGCATTTCCGCCGTCCATACGCCCACTCCCTCCAGCGCGCACAGGGCGGCGCTCAGCTGCGCCTGATCCATCAGGCGCAGGGCCTCCACATCCAGCTCGCCCTGCAGAACCTTGCGGGCAGCGCCCTTCATGTACCCTACCTTGCGGAACGACAGCCCCAGCCGTTGCAGACTGTCTGCGGCGGCGTTGTCCACAGTTTCGGGCGTGACCCGCCCAAGGGCCTGCTCCAATCGCGCCCATACGGTCTGCTGGGCCTTGGTGGCGATCTGCTGCCCCACAATGGCGTGCATCAGCGCGTCAAAAAGGTCAGGACGAACCTCGCGCCGCACGGGTCCAAGCTGCTCTATGACAGCGGCCAGCCGCTTGTCCCGGCGCGAGAGGTATTCGGTCTCCTGTTGTCCGTAGACAAAATACTGGGGCATGGCGCTTCCTTGTGCTGAGGGTGGTTGCGGTACGCTACCCCATCGCCGCGCATAAAAAAAGCCGCTGTCGCGGCAAGATACATGCGGAACAAAAAAAAGCGGCGCGAAACCGGTCGGTTCCGCGCCGCTACAACGTGCAGCCAGCCTAGTTTTTCAGGCTGTGGATGGGGGCGGGGATGCGCCCGCCAAAGCCGATAAAGTCGGTGGCGTCGCCCTTGGGTACAGGGATGATGGCCGCCTTGCCCAGCAGGCCGCCAAACGACACCTCTTCGCCCACGCCCTTGCCGGGCACGGGGATAAGACGCACGGCCGTGGTCTTGGTATTGATGACGCCAATGGCCATTTCGTCGGCGATAATGCCCGAGATGGTCGATGCGGGAGTGTCGCCGGGGATGGCGATCATGTCCAGACCCACCGAGCACACGCTGGTCATGGCCTCAAGCTTTTCAAGGCTGAGCAGGCCGGAGGTGGCGGCAGCCTCGATGCTCGAGTCTTCCGAAACGGGGATAAACGCGCCCGAAAGACCGCCCACCGAGGAAGATGCAAACGCTCCGCCCTTTTTCACCGCGTCGTTCAGCATGGCCAGAACGGCGGTGGTGCCGGGCGCGCCGATGCTGGAGAGGCCCATGCTCTGAAAAATTTCGCCCACAGAGTCGCCCACTGCGGGGGTGGGAGCCAGCGAGAGGTCGGCCACGCCAAAGGGCAGGCCCAGACGGGTGGCCACTTCCGTGCCGATCATCTCGCCCACGCGGGTAACCTTGTAGGCGGTGCGCTTGATGACCTCGGCCATGTCCAGCAGGGTAAGGCGGCCGCCCTTGCCGTTGTGCCCCGCCTCGCGGGCGCGGTCGAGGGCCTTTTTGACAACGCCGGGGCCGGAGACGCCCACGTTGATGACCACATCGGGTTCGCCCACGCCAAGGTAGGCGCCAGCCATAAAGGGCACGTCCTGAGGAATGTTGGCAAACACCACAAGCTTGGCGCAGCCGATGCCGCCGCGCTCGGCGGTGGCGTTGGCAACCTTGAGGATCTGCTGGCCCATGAGGGCCACGGCATCCATGTTGATGCCGCTGCGCGACGAGGCCACGTTGATGGAGGAGCAGATGCGGTCGGTCTCGGCAAGCGCCTGGGGCAGGGCTTCAATCAGGGAGCGGTCGCCGCTGGCAAAACCTTTTTCCACCAGGGCGGAAAAACCACCCAGAAAATCGACGCCCGCCTCCTTGGCGGCTTCGTCAAGGGCCTTGCACACGCGCACCATGCCGTCGGGCCCAAAGGGCGCGCCCACCACGGCAATGGGGCTCACGCTGATGCGCTTGTTCACCACCGGGATGCCGTACTTGTCGCCCACTTCGTTGCAGACTTGCACGAGCTGGGAGGCATAGCGGTTCAGCTTGGCCTTAACGTTGGCGGTAAAAAGCTCAAGGTCATGACTGACGCAGTCAAACAGGCTTACGCCCAGGGTGACGGTGCGCACATCAAGGTGCTCGTTGCGGAGCATGTTCAACGTGCTGATAACTTCGCGTTCTGAAAGCATGGAGGTCTTCCTGTATTTTCGGGTGCGGCCGCCCTGAGGCGGCCCGCCCGGCAGGCGGATTTTATTCCCCGGCGCTCATGAGCGCGGGGCAGGAAAGCGCATCTGGACAAAACAGGCGGTCAAGCGCCCTGGGGGCAACGCTGCCGCGCCTGTGGCGCGCTGGCGTGGACGCCCTGCGCGGCCGATCTGTTAAAAAGAGTTCACTCGATGCACGGCCTCAAAAATATCCCGGTGCTGGACGCTCACGCGCAGGTCGCGCTTTTGCCCCTCGCAGTCAAGCTCGCGGCGCAGCCGGCCCATGTCGACGCTGTTGGGCACCATGACCTCAAACACAAAAAGCGCATGGTTGGAGCCGCCCTCGCCCAGTATGGCCTTGAGGCTTTCGATGTTCACGCCGTGGCGGGCAAACACGCGGCTCATGGCGGCGATGAGGCCGGGTTTGTCCGGGCCGTCGGCGGTGACCACAAAAGGTTCGCAGTGGAGGTCTGTTCCCCACTGCCCCTTGATTGCCGGGCGCACCAGCACGGAAAGGTCGACCTTGGCGGCCTCAAGGCCGCCGTTCAGTTTGGCGCGCAGGCTTTCGGCGTCTTTCTCCGGGGCTGCAACCACAAAAATGGCCGCAAACTCGCCGGAAAGGATCGTCTGGGTCACTTCCTCGATGTTGCAGCCGCTTTCTTCAAGAATTCGGCTCACAGAGGCCACCACGCCGGGGCAGTCGCGCCCCAGAAAGGAGGCTGTAAATTTTTGCATGACACTGTCCTTGGAAAAGCCGCCAGCATGGGCCAGCGGCGGTTGTATCGTGTAAAAGTGTTTTATACACGCAAACAGGGTAAAACTTCAAGGGGGCGCAACGGCCCATTCTGCGCGGGTTTTTCGGCGAAGACGTGCAAAAAAGCAGCTTCTCCGGCCCTGGGGCCACGGCCTGATATCAAGGACGCGCGCAAGGCGCATGCGCACAAGGGCCGATGTTTGCCGCATGCGGGGCAATCTTGACGCCTATGCGCTAATGGCATACCGTAGCGCTCCTTTCAGGTATGGGCCATTCAGGAGTCGTCACGTGGATAATCGGGAAAAGAAAAGCAGCAAGCCAGCAGTCAAGTTGGGTACCAAGTCGCAGCATGCGGGCTATTTTATGCCCATGCTGGAAAGTTTCGCCGTACGCGAAGGCCTCAACGAAGTTGTCAAAAACCGCGTTGTCAAATCGTGCGACCTTTTGGACGCGGGGGTTCCGCTTTTTCCCAACGACTTCCGCAAAGAGCACGACGTCGCCTGGGTGCTGGAAAAGTTTGGCGCGCTTGAGGGCGAAGATCTGGACAGACAGGAAGACGTCTTTGCCATTGCGGGCCGTATTGTTTCCTTACGGTCATTCGGCAAGGTGGCCTTCTTCCATATCATGGACCAGAGTGGCCGCATCCAGTGCTACGCCTCGCGCGAGCATATGGACGAAGCAAACTACATGGTGGTCAAAAAGCTTGATGTCGGCGATATTGTTGGCGTTTCTGGCCACCTGTTCCGCACCAAGACGGGCGAGCTGACCATCGCCTGCCGCAAGGTCAAGCTGATCACGCGCTCCATGCGCCCTCTGCCCGAAAAATATCACGGCCTCACCGATATGGAGACGCGCTACCGTCAGCGCTACGTCGACCTTATCGTTACGCCCCGCGCCCGCGAAATTTTCTTTAAACGCAGTCTTATTGTGCGCGAATTTCGCCGCTTTATGGAAGACCACGGCTTCATGGAAGTAGAAACCCCCATGATGCAGCCCCTGGCGGGCGGCGCTGCGGCCAAGCCGTTTAAAACGCACCACAACGCCCTCGACCTGCCCCTGTTTTTGCGCATTGCGCCAGAGCTGTACCTCAAGCGCCTGCTGGTTGGCGGGTTTGAAAAAGTTTTTGAGCTCAACCGCAACTTTCGCAACGAAGGCATCGACACGCGTCATAATCCGGAATTCACCATGTGCGAGTTCTACTGGGCGTACGCCACGTTTGAGCACCTCATGGACTTTACGGAACAGCTCTTTGCCCACCTGGCCATGGCCGTCTGCGGCACGACCGTAGTGCCCTATCAGGGCGAGATGATCGACCTTACGCCCGGCAAGTGGACCCGCCTCAGCTTTTACGATTCGCTTACCCAGGTCGGCGGGCATTCGCCGGAATTTTATAACGACTACGGCAGGGTCAAGGCCTACATCCGCTCGCGCGGCGAAAAGGCCGCCGACAGCGAAAGCCTGCAAAAACTGCACGCCAAGCTTTTTGACCTGGATGTGGAAGGCAAGCTTATCCAGCCCCACTTTATCTACCATTATCCCACGGAAATCTCGCCGCTCTCGCGTCGTAACGACGCGCACCCGGAACTGACCGACCGGTTTGAGCTGTTCATCACCGGGCGCGAACTTTCCAACGCCTTTTCCGAACTCAACGACCCTGTGGATCAGCGGCTGCGATTTGAAGACCAGGTGCGCGAGCGCGAGGCTGGCGACGACGAGGCCCACAGCATGGACCAGGACTACCTGCGCGCCCTCGAGTACGGCATGCCCCCGGCGGCCGGGCAGGGCGTGGGCATAGACCGGCTTGTGATGCTGCTTACAGACAGCGCATCCATCCGCGAGGTCATACTCTTCCCCCTGTTGCGCCCCGAGGTGTAACAACGCTCCGGCAGCACGCCGGCCATCTGCTGAAAAAACAAGCATATCAGGAAACGTCGCCTCAGGGCGGCGTTTCTTTTTTGTAATTATCTATTTTTATGTAAACAAATTTGCAAATAGCTTAGCACCTCCCGGACAAAAAAACAATTTTATATCAACAGTATATAGTATTGCCACTATCTGTCGATAATAATACAAGATTATTATCTGCATTTATTCTGGGCTCACGCGCCCAATTGGGCCGCATATGGCGTCACAGGTCTGGAAAGGAGGTTTACATGAAGATGCGACTGCTGAGCAAAATGCTTCTGTACATTCTTACCCCGGCGATTGCTGGTCTGCTGCTGCTGGCTGGTGTAAGCTACCAGATGTCCGAGGACATTTTGCGCGATCAGATCCGCAACGACGCCCGCTCCCTGTTGCGTTGCCAGACCATCGGCCTCCACGCCATGCTGCAGGTCATGGAGGAAGCCCTCTCCATGGTTGCCGCCGACAACCGGGTCAAACTGTACCTTGACTCCGTCAACGACAAAATGCCCGAGGTCATGACGCGCACCATGTATGCCGATGCGGACGCGGCCCTCGATAGCTTTGTGTCGCTCAATTCCAATTTTGCCTTTTGCGGCGTTGCCGGTCTTGACGGCAAGGCCATAGCCCACCATGTCGCGGGCGAAAAGCATCCCAGTAAATCCGTAGGCGTGAGCTTTACCGACCGTGATTATTTTCAGCGCGGCATGCAAGGCAAAAAAACCATTGTGGGCGTGATCAGTAAAACCACGGGCAAAATTACCACGGTAATGGGCCTGCCCATTCTGCGCGACGGCAAACCGGCCGGCATTGTCTGGGCGGGCATCGACAACGAAAACATGGCCAGCAAAACCACCAGCCAGATTGATTTTGGCTCCAGAGGCAGCATCTACGCCTACGACTCCCATGGCAAAGTCATGCTGCACCGCGCCCCCAAGGCCTACGGGCGCGACGACAGCAGCAAGCCATACATGGCCGAGATTCTTAAAAATCCAGAGGGCCGCGTCAGGTTTGTCGCCGCAGACGGGCGAGAAAAAACCATCTATTATCAGGCCATGCCCGCTGAAGGCTGGGTTTTGTGCCTGGAATTTGACCGGGAAGAAATATTCAATCCCATCAATGTGATGCTGAGCAACAGCATGCTGCTGACCCTGGTCAGCACGCTAGCGGTGGGGCTGATCATCTTTTTTGCGGCGCGGGCCATCGCCCGTATGCTCAAAGGCATTTCGGGCATGGCCGAAGCCGTGGCCCAGGGCCGCCTTGAGGCCAGCGCCAGCGAAAAAGCCCTGCTGCTCCGGGCTGCCAAACGCCGCGACGAATTCAGCACCCTGGCCCTGGGCATGGAAAACATGATTGATAACATCAAGCGCCTGCTGCAGGAGAGCGCGCAAAAAGCCCGTGACGCCCAACAGGCTACCGAACAGGCCAAGCTCGCCACCGCCAGGGCCGAAGAGGCCGCCCAAAAGGCTGAAAACGCCAAGCGTGAAGGCATGCTGGCGGCGGCTGGCCAGCTGGAAGAAGTCGTGGAGATTATTTCCGCCGCCTCAAACCAGCTCACGGGGCGTATAGAGCAGTCGGACCATATCGCGGCCCAGTCGGCCCAGCGCCTCAGCGAGGCCGCAACAGCCATGAATGAAATGAACGCCACCGTGCAGGAGGTGGCCCGCAACGCCTCCTCCGCCTCGGCGGTGTCTGCAGAAACGCGCACCAATGCCGAGAGCGGAGCCAATATTGTAGAAAACGCCCTCAAGAGCATCGGGCAGGTGCAAAAGGTCTCGCTGGCGCTCAAGGACGACATGACCAAGCTCAACCAGCATGCGCAGGCCATCACCCAGATCATGAACGTCATCTCGGACATCGCCGACCAGACCAACCTGCTGGCCCTTAACGCGGCCATTGAAGCGGCGCGGGCGGGCGAGGCCGGGCGAGGCTTTGCCGTGGTTGCCGACGAGGTACGCAAACTGGCCGAAAAAACCATGGCCTCCACCAATGATGTGGGCAACGCCATCGGGGCCATCCAGCAGAGCGCTTCGCAGAGCGTGGCCGCCATGGACAAGGCACTGGAAGAGGTCAACACCGCCACAGACTTTGCCAGCCAGTCGGGCGCGGCCCTGCGGGGTATTGTGCGCAACGTCGAGGCCACCGCTGATCAGGTGAGCGCCATAGCCACGGCCAGCGAAGAGCAGTCCGCAGCCAGCGAAGAAATCAACCAGTCCATCGTCGAGGTAAACGACATGTCCGGTCAGACGGCGCAGGCCATGGGCGAAGCCTCAAAGGCCGTCGCCGACCTTGCCCAGCAGGCGCGCAGGCTGAGCGAGCTCATCGAGGCCATGAAGCGCAGCTGACCGTACAAAAGCACCTGACATTCGCCTCTCCCCACGCTTGGCTTGGGCAAGGGGTTGCCCACCCCCGGCAGGTTCGCCGAACCGCCGGGGGTTCGCATTGCCATGGCGGGGTTTGCGCGTGGGCCTTGCCCAATGCCTTCCGCCCGGGTTTGCGCTGACCGGGATATCTGGCAGTTTCAGGCTTGCAGCAGTGCTCATGGCAGCCGGGTGAAGCCGCAGACGCAAGGCCGCAGGCCACGCATCGCAGGCACCTCAGGCCGCCAGCATGAGGCTGGCTCTCCTGCGGACTCACGGCGCGGGCGACACCCGCCCGCAGGCAATTGCCGCGCGCTCTAAAATAACTCTTGAATATCCGGGCAAGGTGGGACAATATGCCGCAAATGTCATTTGAACTATTTGTCGCACTGCGCTACCTCTTCTCGAGGCGAAAGCAGACATTCATTTATATCATATCGATCATGTCCATTCTGGGCGTGGCTATTGGCGTTGGTGCGCTGGTAGTGGTGCTGGGCGTGTACAACGGCCTGACCACTGACATGCGCGACAAGATTCTGGGGGCCAATGCCCATGCCATCGTCATGTCCTACATACCCTCGGCCTTCGAGAACCGCAGCGACCTTCTGGACCGCGTGCGCTCTGTGAAGGGCGTTACCGGCGCTACGCCTTTTATTTACACCGAGGTCATGCTTTCCGCCGGCGGCGGCGTCAAGGGCGTGGTGCTGCGCGGCATTGACCCGCAAACCGCGCCTGCAGTGCTCTCCATGCTGCGGCAAATGCGCGTGGGTTCAGCCGCCGACCTTGAACGCGAAGGCGCACCAGGGCTGATTGTTGGCGAGGAGCTGGCCAAACGCCTGGGCCTGGGCCTGGGCAGCCGCGTCAACCTGCTTTCGCCCTCCGGGCAAAAGACCACCTCGGGCTACGCCCCGCGCGTACGCCCCTTTGAGGTTGTGGGCATCTTCAAGACCGGCATGTTTGAATACGATTCGTCGCTGGGCTTTGTTACCCTTGCCGCTGCGCGCGACGTGCTGGGCCTGCCCGACAACTACCTCTCGGGCGTAGAGCTGACGGTGGCGGACGTCTACAAGGCCGACCAGACCGCAGCTGCGGTTTCCACCGAGCTGGGTTCGCCGTTTTACGTGCGCTCGTGGATGGAAATGAACGCCAACCTATTTGCCGCGCTCAAGCTGGAAAAAATCGGCATGTTCATCCTGCTGGCAATGGTTGTGCTGATCGGCTCGTTTTCCATCGTCACCACGCTGGTTATGCTGGTTATGGAAAAAACCCGCGACATTGCCATCATAATGTCCATGGGCGCCACCAGCGGCATGATACGACGCATATTCATGTTTCAGGGCACCATCATCGGCGTTATCGGCACGCTGCTGGGCTATGCGCTGGGCCTTTCGCTCGGCTGGCTGCTCAAACGCTACCAGTTCATAAAACTGCCCGAAAACGTCTATACCCTTGACCACCTGCCCATAATCATCAGCCTGTCTGACGTGCTTATCATCGGGGCCAGCGCCATGCTGCTGTGCTTTCTGGCCACCCTTTACCCGGCCCGGCAGGCATCGCGCCTGCAACCGGCGGAAGCCCTGCGCTACGAATAGCCATGCCAGCACTCTATACTTTTTCAAATGTGGTCAAAAAATTTGCTACAGCCAATGAAGATATCGAAATTATCAAGGATATCAGCATGGTTGTGGAAGAAGGCGAGATGCTGGCCATCGTGGGACAGTCCGGTTCCGGCAAGAGCACCCTCTTGCATCTTATGGGTGCTCTTGATACTCCAAGTTCGGGCGAGATATGTTTTGAGGGACGCGACATGGCGCTTATGAGCGCAGACCAGAAGGCTGCTTTTCGCAACAAGACTCTGGGTTTCGTTTTTCAATTTCATCATCTGCTGCCGGAATTTTCTGCCCTTGAAAATGTGGCCATGCCGGCTATAATCGGTGGTGCGAGCCAACGTTCAGTGATGACCCGTGCGCGTGAAATGCTTGACCGCGTGGGCCTTTCGGCGCGTATGGACAGCAAAATTGCTACCCTCTCAGGCGGCGAACGCCAGCGGGTAGCCATTGCTCGCGCGGTTTTTATGCGACCGCGTGTTCTGCTGGCTGATGAACCTACTGGCAATCTGGATGAAGTTACCGGGGCTCAAGTGGGCGAACTCATGAACGAACTCAATCGTGAATTGGGCATGACCCTCGTAGTTGTGACGCACAACCGGGAGCTGGCCGCAGGCATGGGCAGAACCCTGGAACTGAAAGCGGGGACCTTGTATGAGAAGACTTTTGAATAACGTGCTGTGCAAAGCTCTGTGCCTTGCCGTGCTGGCCTGCGCCACCCTGGCGCTTTCGGGTGGAGCCATGGCGGCGGAAGGCCCCCTTGTGCTTGTTTTGCCCTTTCAGGTGAACGCTGGGCCGGAATTGCCCAACGCTTCACAAGACCTGCCGCAGATGATCGCCGATCAGCTGGCGCAAAACGGCATGCGTGCAGTCCCCATGGCGACCGCACGGCAGTTGCAGCGCAGCAGCGGCGAATCCATCGATCTCGCCACGGCCCGCGAGCTTGGCCGCAAGGCTGGCGCCCGCATGGTCATTTACGGCAAGTTTAACCAGATGGGCCAGGGCTTCTCCATGGACACGCGCATTGTGCCTGTCTATAACGGCGATGCCGTGCCTGCCGGTTTTGAACGCAACACGCTCACTGCACTGAACGAATGCACGGCAGCGCTGGCCAAACGCGCCGCCGAGGTTGCCAACCCCGCGACGGCGGCGGAGGCTGTACCGCAAAAGTCAGACGCCCCCGCCTCGCTGGTTCCCATGGGCGCTCCCGCATCCGCGCACGGCGGCATCGCCGACGTGCAGGTACGCGGCATGAAGGTGCTTGACCCCGACACCGTGCTCATGCGCCTTACCATCCGCAAGGGCGACAACCCCGACGCCACCGCCATCAACGAAGAAGTAAAACGTATCTGGGATATGGGGTACTTCAGCGACGTGCAGGCCAACCTTGAAGGCAACGTGCTTGTCTTTACCGTGGTTGAAAAACCCCGCATCGACAACATCATTGTTGAAGGTTCGGACAAGGTCAGCAAGGACGACGTGCTGGCGGCCATGGGCACCAAGAGCGGCAGCGTGCTGAACGAGCAGGTGCTCTCCGACGACCTGCAGAAGGTCAGCGAGCTGTACCACAAGGAAGGCTTTTACCTCGCCAAGGTGACCTACCGCCTCGAAGACCGTCAGGGCGGTCGCGGCGCAGTGCTGGTGCTCAGCGTCAAGGAAGGCAACAAGCTTTATATCAAGGACGTGAAGATCGAGGGTCTTACCAAGCTCGATCGCGGCGACCTTGACAAATACATGGCCCTCAAGCCGCGCGGCATCTTCTCGTGGCTCACGGGCACGGGCGTGCTCAAGGACGAATACCTTGAGCGCGACACCAACGCCATTGCCGCCTTCGGCCTCAATGAAGGCTACGTGGACATTCAGGTGGCCGCGCCTACGGTCGATTATCGCGACGACGGCATCTACATTACCTTTAACGTGCACGAAGGCCCGCGCTACAATGTGCGCGACGTGGTCTTTGCCGGCGACGTTATCGATAGCGAAGACAAAATGCTTGAAGTCGTGCAGATGGACGACTGGAAAAAGTCTGACAAGCACTTTTCGCTTACGGTCATGCAGGAAGACTCCAAGCGCCTCACCGACTACTACGCCGACTACGGCTACGCCTTTGCCGAAGTGGATACCAAGGTCGTCAAGGCCGATGACGGCAGCGATCAGGTCGATGTGGGTTATGTCATCACCAAAAAGCAGAAGGTATTCATCCGCCGCCTGTCGGTGGAGGGAAACACCAAGACCCGCGACAACGTCATCCTGCGTGAAATGCGCCTGGGCGACGGCGACATGTACGAAGGCGCCAAACTGCGCCGTTCCAACGAGCGTTTGAACCGCCTGCGCTTCTTCTCCGCAGCGGATATGGAACTGATCCCCACCGACAAGGAAGACGAGGTCGACCTCAAGGTCAAGGTCAAGGAGGCCAACACCGGCGCCATCATGGGCGGCATTGGCTACTCGACCTACTACGACGTGGGCGTCACCGCCTCCATCATGGAGCGCAACCTCTTTGGCCGCGGCTACTGGCTGCAGCTGCAGGGCTTCTTCTCCTGGCGTCGTACATCCGGCGTGCTGTCATTCACCAACCCGCGCCTGTATGATACCGACCTTTCCGTCGGCAACGATCTGTACTACACCCACGATTACTGGGACAACTTCACCAAGGATACCGTGGGCGACAGCATCCGCCTCTCGTATCCCATTGGTGAATACACCAGCGTTGGCGGCGGTTATCGCCTTGAACGCTACACCCTGTACGACGTGGACGACAACGCTTCGCCCTATATCAGCGATTACAAGGGCGTCAACTGGACAAGCGCCATTTCTGGCCGCATCCTGCGCGACACCACCGACTCCAAGGAGCGCCCCACCAAGGGCACCATCGCCCGTCTGTGGGCTGAATACGGCGGCGGCGGCCTTGGCGGTACCGACAACTTTATCAAGACCGTGGCCGACTGGCAGGGTTTCTGGTCGCTCAATCCGCAAAACACCGTCCACCTTCGCGGACGCCTGGGCGGCGTGTACCAGAATACCGGATCCAACGTGCCAGTGTTTGAACGCTTCTGGGTGGGCGGCATGGATACCATCCGCGGTTACTCCTTCTCCGACCTCTCGCCCCGCGACTACAAGTACAACGGCGACCAGATCGGCGGCGACCGCATGGGCGTTGCCAACCTTGAATACATCTGGACCTTCCAGAAAGACCTTGGCCTCGCACTGGTGCCCTTCTTTGATGCCGGTTACAACATCGACAGCAAGACCATGGGCAACGAGCTCAACAAGTACATTGTCTGCTCCACCGGTCTGGAACTGCGCTGGCGTTCGCCCATGGGCGACCTGCGCATCGCCTACGGCATTCCGCTGGTTCAGGACTATGACAAGGAACGTGAGAATGGCCGTATAGAATTCAGCATGGGCCAGTTCTTCTAGGCCTCGGGCACTTGCCGCCCTTGCGGCATATATTCGGCGCGCCGGAAGCACAGTAGTAAGTGCCTCCGGCGCGCTGCCTTTTTTGTAGGGTACGTTCTGGCTATTAACGCCGCTACCAATCATACAAAGCCGATGGCATGCTATATGCTTTACATTGGCAAGCAACAGCTTTATGCGTCAGATTATTGTCACCAAGCATGGCAAAGGGAAATACCGTGGCCGGAAAATCCACCCAGCCCAAGGCTTCCGAACAGGTTAGCAGCACCAACATGCGTCGGCTTGTGCCGCCGCTGGCCTTTCTTGCCGCCCTCTGCCTGATGGTTGTCTGTTTTTACGACTCCGGCTACACGTCGCTGCCGCCTACCGGCAAGCGCTATGATCTGGCCAAGGCCAGCATCGACACCCTGCGTCAGGACGAAAAACGCTCGGGTCAGCGAGAACCGTGGGAAAACCTTGCTGCCGAGTTCCGCGCCATCTATGATGCAGACCCCGGCTGGCCCAACCGTCCCGCAGCCCTGTTCCGCGCAGCGGAAAGCCTTGAGGAACTGGCGCGCCGCTCATTTGCCAAGGCAGACGCCAGAAAAGCTATCGAATGTTATGAGGCCGTTGCCCAACGCCATGCGGACAGCCGCCTTGCGGACGACGCACTGTTTCGCGCGGCCAAACTGCGCGCTGCATGGCTCAAGGACGACAAGGGGGCGCTGGCCCTGCTTGAGCGCATCAAGAGCCAATACCCCAAGGGCGACATGCTTCAGGAGGCGCTGGCACTGGAAAAGACACTTCAGGCCGCAGCCAATGGGCGCACAGCGCCTGAAGCGCGCCAGGTTGCCAGCACTGACGGTAAAGAGCCAAAGGACGAGCTGGCCGCCAGATCCGCAGGCCAGGCGTCAACGGCCGCGCAGGCAAACGGCAACGCCGATACCGCTTCGATGCAGAAAGCAGCGCCGCCGCAGCCATTGCCTCAGGCCGACCTGCTGCCGCGCTACCGCGAGGCCAAGGCCAAAATGGATGCCCTGCGCGCAGACAAGGTGCGCTCGTGCTGGCGGCAACCTTGGGAAGAACTGACCACGGAATTTCTGCGCATCTACATAAGCCGCAAAGACTGGGCGATCTCGCCGGGCGCGCTGTTTCGCGCGGCCTCAAGCCAGGAGGCCCTGTCCGACTGCTCGCACCTGGCGGATGAATACCGTCAGGCCCGCGATCTTTACCTCAAACTGGCGCAGGAATTTCCCAAAAGCGCCCTCGCGGACGATTCGCTGCTGCGCGCCGCCGCCATTGACGCCGACCACCTCAATCAACCGGGTGAGGCGCTCGAGCTGCTTGACGCCATCGCGGCCCTGTACTCCGGCGGCGACAAAACCGCGGAAGCACAGACGCTCCGTAGCCGCCTCACTGGCGCACCCGCCAATGCATCCGCCGCAGACAAGCCCGTTGCCGCAGCGCCAGCTGCCAAGCCTGTCGTGCAGGCTCTCTCCTGGAATTCACTGAGCAAAAACAGTGTGGAAATCGTACTGGAGCTCAGCGCCCCTGCCCGCTTCACCGCCAAGCTCAACAATGCGGCAACAAGCGGCAAGGCGCGGACCGGGCCGACTTCACTGCAGGTAGCGCTGGAAAACGCCGCTGTGGAAAAAACCGTACGCAAAGGCGTGAGCATACGCGGCAGCCTCTTCAAAGGCATGAGCGTGAGCGACGGCAAGGCAGGCGAAGCGGTACTCCAGTTCAATTTTCAGGATGCCCGGCGGTTTGACACGCGTACAGAATCAAATCCCTGCCGTATTATCCTGCGCGTAGCGAGCGGCACAACACTTCTGCCCCCTGTAAACAACGCCAAGGGCGGATTTGCCCAGGCGCAGCTCAGTGAATCGGGCCAGCCTGATGAATCGGGGCAGCCCGATGCGACGGCTCAGGCAGGGGCAACGGGGCAGGCTGCCGGTGTCGCCGCCAACAGCAGCACGCCCGCAGGACCGCCTTCGCCGCGTCTGGTGCGCGATATGGCCCGCCAGCTGGGCCTTACCGTACGCACGGTATTTATTGACGCCGGTCACGGCGGCCGCGACCCCGGCGCCAACCACAATGGAGTGCTAGAGCGCGCCATCTCCCTCGACGTGGCCCTGACCCTTGGCCGCCTGCTTGAAGCCAACGGCCTTGATGTGGTTTATAGCCGCACAGGCGACAAATCCGTTTCACTGCGCGAGCGTACGGTCATGGCCAATGCCGCTGGGGCCGACCTGTTTGTGTCCATCCATGTCAACGCCAATGACGACGCCAGCGTACAGGGATTTGAAACCTACTACCTCGACATCGCCAGCAACCCTGACGCCGCCCGCCTGGCCACGCTTGAAAACGCCGACGGCGACCACAAACTCGGCGACATGCAAAAAATGCTGGCCGACGTCATGCTTAACGCCAGGGTGGATGAATCGCGCCATCTGGCGCAGGACGTGCAGCGCATGGCGCAGTTCCGCTTTAAAAAGCGGCAGTTTGATATAAAGGACAACGGCATCAAGTCTGCACCGTTTATTGTCCTGCTCGGTGCGCAAATGCCTGCGGTGCTTATTGAAATTGGTTACTGCACTAATAAGGAAGAAGCAGCCCGTCTGCTCACGCCCAAATACCGCATGACTCTGGCCGAGGGGATGGCCGAGGGCATCCTGGCCTACAAGGACAAGCTTCTCAAGCGCCGCACGGTCCAGAATTCCTTGACGCAAGAAGGCGCTGGTGCTATGTGAGGCAAGTAATTTCAACTATGTGTTTTTGGCCTGTACCATAGCAAATAACTGTTTTTTACTGCACCTCAGATAGTTATGGCTGTTTTGCAAAATGTAGTACATAGTTGCGGACAGCAGAGGCATCTTCTCTTACGGCGCGCGGCTCAGCCCAGTTCCGCAAGGACGACATAACAAATCAGCATTGGGGAAGGAGAACTTTCATGCGCAAGGTTTTGATGACGGCTGTTGCGGTTGGCATGCTGCTTGCCGGACAAGTCTGTGCTGCTGACGGCAGCGCCGTGCCTGCAGCCAAGATCGGTGTTGTTGACATGCAGACGGTGGCTACGCAGAGCATCCCTGCCCAGGCCGCCAAAACAACAATGGAAAACAAGTTCGGCAATGAACGCAACGAACTTGAAAAGCAGGGCGAAGCGCTGAAAAAGAAAGCCGAAGCTCTGAAAAACCCCAAGGCCAGCGAAGAAAAGAAGCTGGACTTCATCCGTTCCAAGCAGGATCTGGACCAGAAGACACGCAACTTCCTGCGCAAGGTTGAACAGGAAGAAGTGAAGCTTCGCCAAGACATGGTTACCCTTGTCTTCAGCGCTACCTACGAAGTTGCCCGCGCCAAGGGCTTCAACTTTGTGGTGGACGTCACTGCTGGCGGCGTGCTGTATGCCGACCAGTCCATGGATCTGACCCAGGACGTGCTGACCGAAGTCAACAAGATCTACAAAGACAAATCCAAGGACGACAAGGGCGCCAAGAAGTAACCCCCCCTGCCGTTTACTGTTCTGGCCTCTCAACCCGGAAGGGGCGAGAGGCTTTTTTTATGCTGCCTGCGGGCGGCAAAGCACAATACATTCAGGAGGCCCCATGCAGGATACCACCCCCCAGAACTTGAGCATGGACATACAGCGCATTTTGCGGCTGCTGCCCCACCGCTATCCTTTTTTGTTGGTGGACAGGGTGGTGGAATGCGTTTCAGGCTCTCATATCCGGGCCTACAAAAATGTTACCTTTAACGAACCTTTTTTTCAGGGGCATTTTCCCGGTGCGCCCATCATGCCCGGCGTGCTCATTCTGGAGGCTCTGGCCCAGACAGGCGGTCTGCTGGCCGTTTCGGGCATGGAGAGCCTTGACGACAAGCTCTTTTTGTTTACCGGCCTTGACGGCGTAAAATTCCGTCGGCAGGTGACGCCGGGCGACAGGCTTGATCTTGAATGCAGCAACCTGCGCATGAAGCTCAAACTTTGCAAGATGGACGCCCGTGCCTATGTGGACGGCAAGCTGGCAGCCGAAGCCCAGATTACCGCCGCCATCGGCGACAGGCCCAAGAGCTAGCGCGGCACGCGACATCTCGCCAAAAGGGGAAGGGATTACAACAATCCCTTCCCCTTTTTATTGGCCTGTCCTGCGGACTGACAAAATTTATCGGCCATCTCGCACGATGGCAGGCTCTGACGGCGGCACTCCCGCAGCGTGGCGAAACAGGGCTGACGATGCGGCTAGCCCCTGGAGTTCTGCGGCGGACGTTAACGCTGCAGCAGCACCCTAAAAAAGCCCAAGGCTGTGCAGGGCGTCTGCCACATCTTCCACCGGCAGCGAGTCAAGGCACGGCGTGAACGGCCTTGGGTATTCAAAGCCCAGATTCAGGTAGGCGTACGGCCCCTTGTGGGGCAAAAGCGCACGCACGTGCCGCCCCACCGGTCCCCAGCGCAAGGGGTTGGTCGGCCCGTGCAGGCCCACGGTGGGTGCGCCCGCAATGGAGGCCAGATGCATGGTGCCCGTGTTTACCGACACCACGGCCGAGGCGCGGCTGAACAGCCATGCCAGCCCCTGCAGCGAGGTTCTGCCTGCCAGCGAAACAGCGGGGCACTGGGGATGCGCCTGCAAAAAGGCGTTGTTGCGCTGAGCGTCGGCCGCCGCCCCCGTCAGATACACCTCAAAGCCCTCTGCGCTCAACATGCGCGCCAGCGCATCCCAATTATCGGCGGGCCATTCCTTGAGCCATGCATGGGCCCCGGAGGGCCACATATGCAAAAAAATCCGTCGCGGCAGCGCATCGCCCACCTCGCCCGTGGGTTCCAGCCTGCCGCACAGCTCGGCGGGCAGATCGTCGGGCGGCGATTGCGGCATCAACAGACGCGGCGCGCCCAACAGACCGGGGTACAGCGCCCGGCCAAGCTCCAGAAAGTTCTCCACCTCGTGCCTGTCGTTGCGGTGCTCAACCTTGCAAGAGTACCCAAAGGCGCGGTGCTGCCCGCAGGTGTCAAACCCTACCGTTGTACGCGCATTGGAAAAATTGCACAGCACCGCCCCAAGGCGCGCCCACTGGGTGCTGTCAAAGAGCACGTCAAGCCGCTGATCGCGCAGCCACGCGGCCATGGAAGAGACATCGGTCACGGCAAAGGCCGCGCTGCTGTCTATGCCGGGGATCAGACGGACTGTGGCGGCATTGGCCCGCGATGTCAGCAGAACAAACCGCGCCTGAGGCAAGCGCTCGCGCAGGGCGGTAATCAGCGCGGAGAACAGCAACAGGTCGCCAATGGCGCCCAGACAGATAAAACCCACTCGTTGCGGCTCGGCAATGGGCGCAGCACCTCTGCCCAGACGCAAAACAGAACTGCAGGCCGCCAGCGGAATACCGGCGTACCTGTCAAGCCAGCGGTTAAAACTGTTGCCGCGTTCGCCCATCAGTACGCTCCGTACCCCGTTATAACCACGGGAACAGTCTTGGCGAGGATCCACAGATCCATCCACACAGACCAGTTGTTGATGTAATAGTGGTCAAAGGCCACGCGTTCGGCATAGGTGGTGTTGTTGCGGCCCGATATCTGCCACAGGCCGGTCAGACCGGGGCGGACCATGCAGTATTCTTCAAATACTGGGCCATATTTTTCAATTTCTTTGGCCACAATGGGGCGGGGGCCGACCAGGCTCATGTCGCCGACAACCACATTGAGCAGCTGCGGCAGCTCGTCCAGGCTCACCTTGCGCAAAAAACGCCCCACGCGCGTAATTCTCGGGTCGTGCTTGAGCTTGTGATCCCTCTTCCATTCGGCCTGCAACTCAGGGTTGCGCTCAAGCATTTCCTTGAGCACCACATCGGCCTTGTCCACCATGGTGCGAAACTTGAAAATCCTTATTTCACTGCCGTTGCATCCTATGCGGCGCTGGCGGTAAAATACCGGTCCCCGGCTGTCAAGACGAATGGCCAGAGCCAGCAGCAGGCCCAGGGGCACCAGTACCACGCCGCCCATGGCGCAAAGCAGCACGTCCATGAGCCGCTTGACCAGCAGACGGCGCTTGTCGCGCAGGTTTTGCCGCACCTGCAGCCCCACGGCAGCGCCAAGATCGCGAGGCGTCAGCCAATGGGCGCGAAAGCCATCGTTGAACGAGGGCACAACAAGGATGCGCTCAAAAAAGCGGCTGGCTTCGGTAATATAGTCAAGGCTCTGCCCTTGATCCGCCTTTTGCAGAATCATGGCCATTGCCTTGGGGTTTGCCGCCGCGACCGTGGCAAACAGTGCGCGCACGGCGTCGGTGCTTGTGGGCAGGGGATATATGGAAACAGGGTGCAGGCCGCGTTCAGGCCTGCGTTTGAGGTAGCGCCAAAAGTCGCGTCCGGCGTTGCCGCTGTCAAAAATAATCAGTGGCCGCCCCCACCAGCGGCGGCGCATATACAACCGGCGGCACAGGCTGCGCGTAATGGGCAGCACAAACACTGTGGCCGCCCAGCTGCCCGCAATGACAATGCGGGAATAGGCGTCGCCGGTTTTAGAAAGAAACAGCACGGCCAGAATTATGCCGTACATGAGGCTTGTCAGCTGAAACAGGGCCTTGAGCTCGCGGTGCGGCGGCAGGCTGATGGTCTGGTAAAGCCCAAGACCGGCAGCCATGACTGGCCCGATGAGCAGCAGGGGCAAAGCCCAATGGTATAATGCGGGATCCACATTGCCAAATGCGGCCCGCACCAAAAAGACCGCCATGGCCGTACCAATGATGGCCATAAGGTCAAAAATGCACAGCAGGGTTTTTTGCGGAGAAAGGCCGCAAAGCAAAAGCGCCCTGACCCAAATGGGATATTGTTTCATGCGAGGTGGCGCTGTGCCGTTGTATCCGACACTACGTTTGTGCGCGGTTGCCGCGTCGTTGAAAAAGAAGCTCACATTCAAACGCGGTGATGTTATGCTCTTTCTTCGCAAAGCACAAGAATTGCCCCTTGCGTGTGGACATTTACCCCTGCGCTGCCGCGCCCTGCGACGCGGCTTACGCCTTGTGGTTTACACTGAGCTTACGAAAGGCTTACGCCTTGCGTCGCAATCTTCCTTCTGTTACAGAAAGACTTTGTTTTCAGTGGCCGCACGGCGACAACCCTGTTGTCACGCCGTGCAGGGATGCGCAGCAGTCGCCCCGGGGCGGCCGCGTGGGCGCATGTCCGTCCTGTCATTTCCGAGGGGGAAATTGAACATGAAAAAGCTTTTCGTCTGCGCCCTGCTGGCCACCGTGCTGGCTGCCGTACCCGCATTTGCCAAAAAGGCCTATGTCAACGGCATCGATCCCGACTATCCTCCCTTCGCCTATGTTGACGAAAAGACCGGCCAGCCTGCCGGGTTTGACGTCGATTCCATGAACTGGATAGCCAAGACCATGGGATTTGAAGTGGTTCACAAGCCCATGGCGTGGGACGGCATCATCCCCGCCCTGCTCGCCAAGCAGATCGACATGGTCGACTCCGGCATGAGCATTACCCCTGAGCGCGCCAAAGTCGTACAGTTTTCCAACCCCTACTGGACGGTTTCGCGCGTGTTTGTCGTGCCCGCCGATTCCAAGCTGACCCCTGCCGACATCCTGAGCAAAAAGATCCAGCTCGGCGTGCAGCGCGGCACCTCTGAAGCCAACGACATCAAGAAAGAGCAGGAAGAAAAAAAGTATCCCTTTGAACTGCGCTTTTACGAATCCTCGCCCCTGGCTGTGGAAGACCTGCTGAACGGCCGCATTCAGGCTGCCCTGATGGACGAGCTGCCCGCCAACAACGCCATTGAAAATGGCCGCGCCGTCAAAAAGGCCGGCACCCACGGCGATCCCGACAACTTTGGCGTCGCCATGCGCAAAGAAGACAAGGAACTGCAGAAGCTGATCAACGAAGGCTATAAAAAGCTTATCGCCGATCCGTACTGGAAAGAACTGCAGAAGAAATACCTGAGCAAGTAACGGGCGTTCCAGCGTCCACACGTCAAGCGCGAACCGCCTGAATCCGGACGGTTCGCGCTTGCGCGGAAAAGGCCCCTCCATTCATGAATTCTCTGCTAGTGGTATACAACGCCCTGCCCTCCATGCTGTCCGGCAGCCTGGTAACTGTGGGCAACGTCACCCTTTCGCTGACCATGGGTCTGCTGCTGGGCGTGCCCATGGCTGTGGCCCAGGTTTACGGCGGGCCATGGCTGCGGCGTCTGGTCGCGTTGTATGTGTGGTTTTTCAGGGGCGTGCCCATCCTGGTATTGCTGTTTCTTTGCTACGGCCTGTTTATCAGCATAGGCGTGTCCATTGATCCGTTTTTTATCTGCTGCATAGTCTTGGGCAGCACCAGCACGGCCTACCAGTCGCAAATTTTTAGGGGCTCCATCGAAAGCCTGCCCCACGGCCAGCTCAATGCCGCGCGCGCCCTTGGCATGCGCGAAAGCACCGGCATCTGCGCCATTATTCTGCCGCAGGCCCTGCGGCTCTCCATACCCGGCTGGGCCAACGAATTTTCCATTCTGCTCAAGGATTCGGCCATCTGCTTTGTGCTCGGCACCCAAGACATCATGGCCCGCACTTCGTTTGTGGCTGCCAGAACTCACGAGCATCTGGCCCTGTACGCCACGGCGGGCGTGCTGTATTTTGTGCTGACGCTGGCGGTGCTCAAGCTGTTGCGCCGCCTGGAACAAAAAGTCCATGTGCCCGGCTATTCTTCAGGAATCGGCATGGAAGGCATGGGTATGGGATAAGCATGAGCGTTGACCAACAAGCGGTATTGCAGGTTAAAGGCATTTCCAAAATGCTGGGCGGCAAGCCCATACTGGATAATTGCAGCCTGACGGTTAACCGGGGGGAACTCAAGGTCCTCATCGGGCCTTCCGGCGCGGGCAAAAGCACGCTGTTGCAGTGCATCAACTGCCTTATTCCCCCCGACACCGGCGAGATTTACCTTGAAGGCCAGATGCTTGACCGGGCCGACAGGGGCGCGTTGTGCGCCTTTCGCGCTCAGGTGGGCATGATTTTTCAGGATTTTAATCTCTTTGACCACCTCACCGCAGTGGAAAACGTGGCTATTGCCCTGCGCAAGGTACGCGGCATGTCCGCAGCCGACGCGCGCGCCCGCGCGCAGGAAGAACTGGCCCGCGTCGGTCTTGCCCGGCGCGCCACCCTGTACCCGGCGCAGCTCTCCGGCGGGCAAAAGCAGCGCGTGGCCATGGCCCGCGCCCTGGCCATGGACCCCAAGGTCATACTGCTCGACGAACCTACCTCGGCCCTTGATCCCGAGCTTGTGGGCGAGGTGCTGGCCGTTATCCGCGACCTTGCCAGCGGCGGCATGACCATGGTTATGGCCACCCACCAGATGGATTTTGCCAGGGCCCTTGCCACGGAAATCATTTTTATGGAGCACGGCAAGCTCATCGAGCAGGGTTCGCCAGCCGTTTTGCTGGCCGAAGGTTCAAACACCCGTACCCGCGACTTCTGCCAGCGCCTGCTGGAGATGGGGGCTTAAGTGCTGGACCAGGCCTTTTTCAGCAACGAGCTTTTACCCGCGCTCAATCGAGGCCTGCTGGTCTCGCTGGCGCTTATCATACCGGCGGGCACGCTGGGCTTTGCAGGCGGCGTGCTGCTGGGCTGCGCCCGCGCCTTTGGCCCGCTGTGGCTGCGCCGCCTGGGCAACGGCTACACCTCGCTCATACGCGGCGTACCGCTGGCCGTGCAGCTGATGATGATCTACTATGCCCTGCCCAAGCTCGGTATTTTCTTTTCACCCTTTGGTGCGGCCCTGACCAGCTTTACCCTGTGCACGGCGGCCTATCAGTCGGAATACGTGCGCGGGGCGCTGCTCTCCATCAGGCAGGGGCAGGTGCGCGCAGCACAGGCGCTTGGCTTCAGCCAGTGGCAGACCGTGGCCTGGATCATTATTCCCCAGGCAGCCCGGCGCGCCTTGCCCGGCTGCGGCAACGAGATCATCTACCTGATCAAGTACAGCTCCCTGGCCTATCTGGTGACCTGTATGGAACTGATGGGCCAGGGCAAGGTTGTGGCCTCCGACACGTTTCGCTTTACCGAAGTTTTTATTGCCGTGGGCGCGTACTATCTGGCCATGGTTACCCTGGCGACCCTTTTGCTGCGCTGGCTTGAGGATCGCTTTCGTATACCCGGTTTCGGCGCTCGCTGAGCGAGTGCCGGTTTACGGCGCATACGCATATCTCGCACAAAAGGCCCGCTTTCGCGGGCCTTTAAACATTCTGCACTTGTTACCGTGCGGGCTTTTGGCCCGGTTTTCATCAATCCTGCCCAAGCTCGTGCTTGAGCCAGGACTTCACCTCGGGCGTTGGTTCGCTTATACCCCGCCACGAGCCGTGCACCTTGCGGTAATCAGCCTCCAGCCCCTTGGGCAAAGGGATGGTAATAAGGTCGTCTGCTCGCTCGGAGTTGCGGCGCACCAGTCGGATAACAGGCGGCTCCTGCCAGCTGTCCACAACAAAGTAATGGGCCACATCTTCCTTGGATCGCACCGGCGGGTACTCCGAATGCCAGTCGTTGTTGCCCCACTCGAGGTACATGGTTACAGCGTGCTCGGGGGAAAGGTTCCAGTCTATATTGTAGAGGGAAAAATCCTTCAGGGTCGTCATGGAGTCCTCCTTTCGGCTTGATTTATTAATAACTGTTATTGATAAATTAAGCAAGGGGGCATTCAGCTTTTTCTATCGCCGGTTGCCCGGTTCCGACTCGGCCCTCTGGTTTCTTTTTGCTCTTTCTGCCTCAAGCCGGCGTTGCGTGCGCACACGTTCAAGACGGGTCTGCTGGGCCTGCTCCCGCTGCTGCCGGGCCTCCTCAAGCAGCTTTTCGCGCTTGCGGTCAAACACCAGGGTTGTTCGTAGCGCCGCCGTACCCAGAGAAACCGTGGTTACGATAAGAATAAGAATCTTCTGGATGGACCATGGCTCAGACCCCAGTATATTCCTGAGCCAGCCAAGGTGCATGGTTTCGCCCCAAAAATAGATCACAGGCACGGCTACAAAGCAGAGCAGCAGCCCCACCGCCTCGATCCACATAAATGTTTTTAGCAGGGTGAGGCCAAACAGGGTTCCGTCGCGCACCATGCGCAAAAACTGCAACCTTTTGCGCAGGCTGCGCAAAAGCTCCGCAAGGTGGGGCGTCTGGCCCTGGGCGCGCTTGAACGATTCCGCCTCCTTGAAGTTGCACGAAAAGGCTCGGTTGATAATGCCCGCGCTTTCGTTAAACTCGTGGCTGAACTCGCGCAACGCTGCGGGGAAGGGAAACCACGAGGCTTCGTCCCGGATCTCCTGCAAGATATCAAGGTAGTACTTGTACCGGTTGCGCAGATCTTCTACCTCGCGCGCGATGCAGTCTTCCATCTCCTTTTCAAGATTGGGGCGCTCGGCCACAACATTAAGAAAGGCCAGATAGTTGTTGATGTTGGCCTGCGCCTCAAGGTCGCGCACCTTGGTGCCCAGCTGCAGCTGAACAGGGTGCTCCGGGGCAAACCATGCGTCGAGGCGATTGCCTATTTCCGTAACCCGCGCGCGGTCGGCATCGGCGCATTTTTTGGCTTCGGTCCACAGGTCATAGAGAGCCGAGAGAATCAACAGGCGGCCACGCTCTAGGGCCGGGTCTACAAGCACACGGTTAAAATAGGTGGGATCCTCGCGGATAAGCTTGGACAGCTGGTCGAGCACCGGCTCGCAAAAGCCCATTTTAACCTGGCAGACAAGCTCGCGGTACTTGACCTCGCGCCAGTGGGGCATGACGCGCCATATCTGCGAATACTGCTCTATGGCCTGCGTCAGATGCCCCTGCTCTTCTGCGATGCGGGCCAGAAAAAATTCGTTCCAGGCCTGCAGGGCGGGCGACGGAGTAAGCACCGCCGCATTGCGAAAGGCCGCCTCGGCACGCGGATAGTCATTGCGCTCAATATGCGCAAAGGCCTGTACCATGTGCAGGCGAGGGTCGCGCTGATGGCGCGCTATTGCCTGACTGATCTTTTTTTCCATCGCGCCCATGTCGGCGGGCGAGGTGGTGATGAGCTTGTCCAGCAGATCCCAGGCGGGGCTGTCGTCCCTGGCGGGAACCTCCTCGCCGGGTTCCGGCTCGCGCATGCGGTACAGCCAGTGCCGGGGCACATTGCGCAGCTGGCAGGCGGCGTTGATTTCAAAAACCGCCCGCATGACTACCGCAGCGTCGTCATCGCCAGCCATTATGGCCGAATACCCATTGGAGCTTTTTTCTGTCAGGGTCAGCTCGATGGACCGAAACCCTTCGTTGATGGCCTCAATATCCAGTTTGCCCAGGGCGTCCCAGACGTCGGGGCTGGAGGCCGCCCCAAGACGCGTGGGGCACTCCGACGCATCGTGGCTGTGGATGCCGCAATACACGCAGCCGGTGCCGGAGGTGCTGGGCATGGTGAGGCGGCTTGGCATCAGCAGGGTGAGCGAACGGCCGCTGAGGCTGTTCTCGTCCAGCATGACGTTGCACCAGCTGTCCATGGCCATCTGCTCGCCTGTAAAGCGCAGATCGCGCACGGTAAAGCCCTCGCCCAGCAGATAGGCGTTGCGATAGCTCATGTAGGGGAAATCCGGCATGAGATTATCCCACTGCAGGCCAATCTTTTTGGGCAGGTCCGCGTTAAAATTCAGGTTGTTGCGGTCGGCCACAACGCTGACGCAGGGCCAGTAGCCGCCGCTGTCTTTCTTTTCCTTGTCAAAACCGTGCAAGAAGTCGCGCATAAAGGTGCGCAGCATCATCAGGTTGTCAATGGCGATCATCATGAACGTATTGTCCACGATGGATTTTATCTTGTGCTTTTGCAGCAGGGCTTCAAGGTGTTTGAACATGGCTGTCCAGCCGGTCTGAAACCCCTTGTCCAGGGGGTTGCCCAGCGGGTGCAGCAAGGCAAACCACGACTGCGTGGACGAGTACGGCATGCGCACGTCCACTGACATGGAGGCCCACTCCACACTGGTCATGCCCTGACGGCCTGAGCGGCTCTCAAAGGTTATGCCCGGCAGGCCTTTTTTGCCCTCGCGGCTCTTGGGGTGAATCCATATCTCAAGGGTGTCCGTGACCACCAGCTGCTGGGCCTGCAGAGCGCCGTCCAGCAGCAGGTTTACCTCGCGT
The DNA here is from genome assembly GCF_004801255.1 of Desulfovibrio desulfuricans. NCBI lineage: Bacteria > Pseudomonadati > Thermodesulfobacteriota > Desulfovibrionia > Desulfovibrionales > Desulfovibrionaceae > Desulfovibrio > Desulfovibrio desulfuricans. The sequence continues at coordinate 2,516,732 of NZ_CP036295.1, forward strand.
TTGCGCCCAAACTGCAACCGGCCTGGAAAAAGCTCGATAGCAACAGGCAACTCGTTAAAGTTGCCCCACACCATCAGCCGGGCCAACGCCAAAAAGACGTCATCGGTAAAGAAAAACCAGATGGACTGCTCTTCTTCCTCGCCCACAAGCATGCCGCCGTAGTTCAGCAGGGTCTGGCCGACGGCTGGCGCGAGTTTATCGTGCCAGCTCACCCACACCACATGCCCCATGGTGCTCATGCGCACATCAATGTTGCTCGGCAGGCGTGACAATAACTGCGATAACTGCGCCATGAATAAATTCCTTTATGCAAAGACCGCCATGATGTAGCCTGAAACAAAAGGCACTGATCAAGCCAATAAAACCGAGGTGGCTTTTATGGATATTAACAAAACTCTTCAGGAACTCAAAGCACGTCCCGGCTTCGCCGACAATGTGGGCATGATGCTGATACACAACGGTGTTGTGCGGGGCTGGTCGCGCGGTGATCACGCCCCGGTTTCCTCGGTGCGGGTTTCGCACGACACGGCCAAAATGGACGCCATCTGCCGCGAGATGGAAAAACAGCCCGGAATTTTTGCCATTATCGCCCAGGCGGAAGAAGGCCTGCTCAAGCCCGGCGACGACCTGCTCTTTCTGGTGGTGGCGGGCGACATACGCGAGCACGTCAAAGCCACCTTTGCAGAACTTCTCGACCGCATCAAGGCCGAGGCGGTCATCAAGCAGGAATTTCACGACGCCTGAGGCATCCCGCGCTTATCTTCTTATCGGCTGATGCATAAAAAAGGCATGCCCAAGGCATGCCTTTTTTATGCGCCGCAAATGGTCGGGAGTCTGCCCCGCACACACGCAGACCCGCATCAGCATCTTGCCCGCCAGCCAGCCTCGCTCTTTCCGGCCCGTCCCCCAAAAACGCCCCGGCCTGCCGTAGGGCAAACCGGGGCTATTGCTGACAGGATAGGCCTGTGCGGCGAATTACGCCAGGTTACACCACGCCGTGCTCGCCAGGACGCTCGTACTTGCCCTTCTGCTGCACAAGGCCAACGTAAAAGGCCGTATCGCCAAGGGCCAGGAGCACTGCGGAAGATACGTAGATCGAGGAGAGCGTACCCACAACCACGCCGATAAGCACCGTAAGCGCAAAATCATGGATAACGCCGCCGCCCACCAGGAACAGCGAAAGCGTCGCCAAAAATGTCGTGCCGCTGGTCAGAATGGTTCGCGAAAGAGTCTGGTTGACGCTGCGGTTGATCAGCTCGGCCATGGTCAACTCGGGCGCAGCGCGCAGGTTTTCACGCAGGCGGTCGTAAACGATGATGGTATCGTTGAGCGAGTAGCCCACCAGGGTCAGCAGTGCCGCCATGACGTTGAGGTCAACCTCGACCTTCATTAACGACAGCAGCCCCAGGGTGATGCCCACGTCGTGCAGCAGGCCCACCACAGCGCCCAGAGCGAAGTTGAGCCGCAACACAAAGCATACCACAAGGGTGATGGACAGCGAGATCATGATCAGCCAGCCCATGCCAAGCCCGGTAAGGCTGCCTACATAGGAGCCGCACCACAGGGCGGCCGCCATAATGGCGGCTGCCATCCAGCGCTGTTCAAACCGGCCGGAGATGTACACGGCAATGAGCAGCACGGCATAAAAAAGCGCGTTCAGAGCCTTGTTGGTCAAATCCGCGCCAACTTTGGGGCCCACAACTTCCAGACGCTGAATTTCAGCATTGTTGTCAGGAAAGGCCGCTGCCAGAGCATCCACCACGGCGGTGCGCACCTCGGTGGCGTCGCTGTTTTCAGAGTTGGAGAAGCGCAGTAGAAAATCCCTGTCGCCGTCGCCAAAACGCTGGGTCGTGATGCCCGGCAATGCCGGTACTTCAAGACTCTTTTTCAGGGCATCGTCGTGCACGGGCTTTTGAAACTGAATCTGAACAATAACGCCGCCCGCAAAGTCGATGCCCATTTTAAGGCCGCTGCCCCAGAGGGTAGAAATAATAGCCACAATGATCAGCAGGGCCGAGATGGCGTACGCCCAGTGGCGCAGGCCGATAAAATCAAACTTGGTGTCGTGCCTGATAAATGCAAAACCCATAATTGCCTCCCGGCGCGCTAGATGCTGATGCCCTTGGGACCGCAATGACGCGCCCATTCCTCAAAGATAGCCCGCGATACAAAGATGGCCGTAAACATGGAGGCCACAATGCCCAGCCCCAGCGTAACGGCAAACCCTCTGATGGGGCCCGTGCCGAACTGGTACAGGATGACGGTTACGATGATGGACGTGAGGTTGGAGTCAGTGATGGAAATGGCCGCCCGGTCAAACCCTGCCCGCACAGCGGCAAGAGGGGTGAGGCCCAGCCGTATTTCCTCTCGTATGCGCTCGTAGATCAGCACGTTGGCGTCAACGGCCATGCCGATGGTAAGAACAATACCGGCTATGCCCGGCAGGGTAAGTGTAGCGCCAAAGGCGCCCATGCCCGCCATGACAATAAGCATGGTAAAGCTCAGCATGACGTCGGCGATGAGTCCGCTCAGGCCGTAGTATACGCCGATAAACAGCACCACGCCCACAGCGCCCACCATGGCCGCGCGAACGCCGCTGTCGATGGCTTCCTGCCCAAGGGAGGGGCCGACCGTGCGTTCTTCAAGCACCGAAACAGGCGCGGGCAGCGACCCGGCGCGCAGCACGATGGCCAGGTCCTGCGCTTCGGCAGTGGTAAAGCTGCCCGAAATACTGGCCCGCCCGCCGCCGATGCGCTCGCGGATGGAAGGAGCGGAATAGACCTTGCCGTCGAGCACAATGGCCATGCGGCGGCCCACGCTTTCGCCGGTAACGCGCTCAAAAATGCGCGCGCCGCGGGCGTTGAAACTCAGGGTGACGTACGACTGGTTCATCTGGTCAAAGGCGGGGCGCGCGTCAGACACGTCCTCGCCAGTGAGCATGGCGTCTTTTTCCACCGCGATGAGCGTTTCTTTTTGCTGCTGGCCGGGGTTTTTCTCCAGCATGGGCAGTACGATCACGCCGGGGGGCAGCACAGCCTTGCCGGGGTCCACGTCTTCGCGCACCAGATGGAACTCAAGATGGGCGGTCTGGCCGATAACCTGCACAGCGCGGCGCGGGTCGGAAATACCCGGCAGCTGCACCTGAATGCGGTTGCCCGCCTGCTTGCGGATGTCCGGTTCGGCCACGCCGAACTGGTCGATGCGGTTGCGGATGGTGCGCAGGGCCTGATCGAGCGAAAGGTCTTCGATGCGCTTGATTTCAGCCGCCGTAAAACGGGCGACGTAGCGCAGCTGGCCTGCTTCGCCAGCCTGCGGCTCACTCACGCTCATCTGCGGAAAGTGCTTGGCCAGCAGCTCGCGAAACTGGGGTTCGTTTTCCGCGCGCGGCAGCACAAATTCAAGGGCCGTGCCGCCCACCACGCGGGGGCGCAGCACGACAATCTTTTCGTCCTCGGCAACGCGTCGCAGATCCTGTCCGGCCAGAGCCAGCGAATTGCTCACAGCCTTGGCCACGTCCACGCCGAGCGTCAGATGGATGCCGCCCTTGAGGTCAAGGCCGAGATTGATTTTGCTCGACGGCAAGACGCGCTCGAGGGCTGTTCCCAGATAGGGAACGCTGGGGAGCGCGTAAACAAGGGACAACACAAAAACCATGATGGCTATGGACAAGCGCCAGAGCAGACCCATCGTTCACCTTCCACACAACAGATTAAGCTTTGCCGCAGCCTTGCGGCTGCCCCGAAGGGCCAGCTGCAAGACCGCAGGCAAAGCCGGAAACTCCGCAGACCCGGAAAGCCGGGCACGTCAAGAGGCAAAAGCCCTTGAGCCAATCCGGCAATGCCGGTTCGGCTCACGGGCCATGCACTGCGCCCGCCACAGCAATGACAGGCGCATGTCGCCAGAGGCGACCTACTTCTTTTCTTCCTTGGCGTCCTTGCTGCCCCTGATAGGAACAACGCCGCCAATGGACCCGCGCGAAACGCGCAGCTTGGCTTCGCCGCACTCAAGAAGCACCTGTTCATCGTCGATTTCCAGGATACGGCCAAGCAGACCGCTGGAGGTCATAACATGGTCGCCGCGCTTCAGCTCGGCCAGCATCTGCTTGTGGAGCTTGGCCCGCTTTTGCTGCGGACGGATAAGCAGAAACCAGAAGATGACAAACATGACGATGAGGGGCAGAAACTGCATCAGCATTTCCTGTCCGCTGGCGGGAGTAGCCCCGGCCTGGGGCGTACCCATGGCATAAGCTAAGGATTCAAACAAAACGCACCTCCATAGGGTGTGGGTATAGCTTTAAAAACGCCCGCCGTCACAACGGGCAAAACGCCGTCCGCGCCTGATTTTCGCGCGATGCAGCAAATTTCTATATACGCTGCGGCCCGATCTTGCAAGCCTTTCCGGCTGCCAGCCCGCTGGCAAAGCCAGCGGCAATGGCCGCAACACGCCGGGAGCTTTCGGCGTGGGTGGCGGGCAAATGTCCACCGTGGGGGCTGCTCACCCGCAAGATATGCACCCCCACCTCTCTTGAGCCGCAGTGCCCGGCCAGATAAAAGGCATTGAACGGCGGGCACACGCCGTCGCTTTGCAGCTGAATGACGCACAAAGGCGCGGCGAGCCTGCCAAGCCCGGCCCGGATACGCTGTTGCGCCAGTTGCATCTGGCGCAGATGGCGGTACGAACACAGGGTTTCGTGCCCTTGCCAGGGGGCCGCTGTGCGGCTGGCCGCCGAACGGCAAGGTACGCGCCGCACCGGCTGCAGACGGTTCCATACCGGCAGCAGCGGGATGCGCCAGTCAGCAGCAAAAAAGGGCAACGGGCGCCACAAAAACAGCGGCGTGGCCAGCAGCAGCAAGCCCATGGGTTGAGGCGCAAGGCCCTTTGCCGCCTCCAGGGCCAGATCAAGCGCCAGCAGCCCGCCCAGCGAATAACCGCCCAACAGCACCGGCCCGAGGTCGCACTGCGCGGCATAGGCCGCGCGGGCGCACTGCAGCCACTGACTGTACGAGCTTGACAGATAGTCGCTCTCCGTGGCGGCATGCCCCGGCAGCACCGGGCAGACCGTTGCATGACCAGCCTCAATGAGGGCGTCGGCCACGGGCCGCACCTCAAAGGGGCTGCCCCCCAGGCCGTGCAGCAACAGGCAGCGCAAATCTTTCACGTTCACCATCCGGCGCGGCCCGCTCTTGCCAAGCGCAGGCCACGGCGCTACATCTGAAATCTCGCGTCAATACACGCATTATCAAGCCAAAACCGTCAGCGGAGAAACGCATGCGCCACTGCGACACACTGCTCCACGCCGCCTGCATCGTCACCCAGGACGAGCAGCGCCGCGTTATCGAAAAAGCCTCACTGGCCATTGACAAAGGGCTGGTGGCCGATGTGGGCCCCACCGCCGAGATGGCCCCAAACTGGCAGGCCGACAAGGTTCTGCACCTCGAAAACATGCTCGTTCTGCCGGGCCTCGTCAACGCCCACACCCACGCCGCCATGACCTTTTTGCGCGGTCTGGCCGACGACATGCCGTTGATGGACTGGCTCAACCAGCGCATCTTTCCTGTGGAGCAAAAGCTCACGGCCGAGCTGGTGCGCCTAGGCAGCCTGATGGGCTATGCGGAAATGCTGCGCACCGGCACCACCGCCTGCGTGGACATGTATCTTTTTGAATCGGCCGTGTTTGAGGCAGCAGAGACCGCAGGCCTGCGCTGCCTGGGCGGCGAGGCGGTTTTTGCCTTTCCTTCGGCGGCCTTTCCCGGTCCGGAGGCGGCCCTCGACGCCACCCGCGCCCTGGCGGAAAAATACCGTGGGCACGACCGCCTGCGCGTGGCCGTAAACCCACACAGCGTCTACACCACCACCCCTGAGATTCTGACCGCCTGCCGCGACCTTGCGCAGGAGCTTGCCCTGCCCCTGCACATCCACCTGGCCGAAACCCCCTCTGAAACGCAGATATGCCTTTCGGCCCAGGGCAAGAGACCCGTGGAATACTGCCGCAGCCTTGGCCTGCTGGATGTGCCCTGCACCCTTGCCCACGTGGTGGATGTGACCTCGGCCGAGCTTGACCTGCTGGCCCAAAGGCAGGCCGTTGTGGCGCACAACCCGTCGTCCAACATGAAGCTGGCCTCCGGCGCGGCCCCTGTGACGGCCATGCTGTCGCGCGGCATGCGCGTGGGCCTGGGCACGGACGGCGCGGCCAGCAACAACAGGCTCAACATGTTTTCCGAGATGGGCCGCGCGGCCCTGCTGCACAAGCTCACAGGCCTTGACCCTACCCTGCTGCCCGCCGGGCAGGTACTCGACATGGCCACCATCGGCGGCGCGGCGGCCATGCACGACGACTGCCTTGGCTCGCTGGCCCCCGGCAAGGCTGCCGACTGTGTGGCGCTTGATCTCAGAGAGCCCAACCTGCAGCCCATGTACAACGAGGTGTCGCACCTTGTGTATGCGGCCACAGGCATGGAAAATCGCATGACCATGGTGGGCGGCGAGGTGCTGTATCAGGACGGACGCTTTACCCGTTTTGACTACGCCGCCCTGTGCCAAGAAATGCGCGGCGTGCGCCGATTTGTGCTTGAGGCTTCCGGCGCGTAGGCGGTTGCCGCCAGTCAGCAATGCAAAAGGCCCCTCGTGGAATATCCGCGAGGGGCCTTAAAACTCTGCACAGCACAGGGTTACTGCGTCATGAAGGCATGCATGGTCACAAGAGTATCCATGTGAGCGGCGCTGAAGTGGCTCATGGCGCGGTCTGTGTCCGCACCGGCCTTGACGGCCATCTCGAGCTCAAGCGCAGCGGCGGCCAGCGCCTTGGCCCCCAGATTGGCGGCAGCCCCCTTGGTGCTGTGCACAAGGTTGCGGGCTTCTTCCATATTGCCGCTCTTCAAGGCCTGTAACACCTTTGAGGGGGTGTCGCGCTCAGTTTCAATGAACTTGGCCAGCAGCTTGACGTACATGTCGCGCTTGTTGAGCACTCTGGCGATGGCTTCCTTCCAATCCAAAACTTCCTCGGTCATGTTGTCCTTCTTGGCGCAGGTTAAGAAAAAGCGGCCATGGCCGCTTGCAGATGTCTACGCAGTCGGCGTTCCAAAATCCGGCAAAGCCGCATATGTCCCCAAACGGCGGCGCACCGGCAGGCTGGCGGTAAAAGCCGAATCGGCGTCAGTCTGCTGGGCGAATACTGCCAGCAACAAATTACCCTGACAAGGATTTTATATGCCCAAATCCAGAACAGCATCAGGTCGAGCGACTCTACGATGCCGCGCGCCCCAAGCAAAAAACTAGTAGGTCAGCGTCTCGGGCAGCACGCAAAAATCCGCCGGGCAGCCCTTTTCCAGCCGCCCCGCGCCGCAGCCCAGCAAATTAAGGGCGGCGGCGCTGTTGACAGTAAGCATGCGCACCAGGGCCTCTGGCGGCACGTCCATGGTTTCACGCAGCCACAAGGCCTCCTTGCGCACGTCCAGGTCGCGGTTGGAGGTCAGCCCGTCGGTGCCAAGGCACAGCAAAACGCCGCTTTCCATCAGCTCGCGCACCGGCGCAACCCCAACGCCCAAATTGCGGTTTGAACGCGGGCAGAGGCACAGGGCCGCACCGCTGGCCGCCAGCACTTCCACCTCCTGCGCGTCCAGCTGCGCGCCGTGAACGGCCAGCGTGCCGGGGCCCAGCAGCCCAAGCTTGACGGCATAGGCCAGGGGGCGCAGGCCGGGGGCTGTCCAGTCGGGCGGCAGCACCACGCCGTCATAAAATTCGCGCAACGGCCCGTCGCCAGAGGTCAGCATCTGCGTTTCCTCCGGTGATTCCGCCAGATGGAAAGAAAACACGCGTCCCATGCGGGTGCAGTCCTGACGGGCAGCGGTCAGTATTTCAGGCCCTGTGGAGTACAGGGCGTGCCCGCCCGGAGCGCAGCGCGCCATTAAAAAAGGATCGTCGGCCAGAGCCTGCCTGCACCGGGGCGGCCAGGGGCGCTCGCCATCTGCAAAGGGCGCGCCGTAGCCGAACCATTCGCAAAAATGGCTCGCCGTCAACCCAGCCTCGTTGCAGGCCGCATCGGCCAGTACCGTGCCGCCAGGCAGGGAGCCGGTAATGTTGCCCACGTACAGCGTGCCGTAGAGGGCCAGCGAGGCGCAGGCGTTTTCAACGGCATCAGTCCTCGGGGCCGCGCTCAGCAGGGGCACAAGACTTTGCAGCCATGCGGTAAATCCCTTGCCCCAGCGGGTTTTTTCCGCCAGGTGCGAGAGTTCCAGATGGGTGTGGGCATTGACGCAGGCAGGCGCCAGACACACAGCCCCCACGTCGCGCACCAGCGCCCCTGCGGGCAGCCGCGCCTGCGACCACGGCAGCACGTCTTCCACCAGACCGTCGCGCACCAGCAGTACGCCGTTGTCGATTTTTTTCAGCGGGGCAAAAAGGCGGGCGGCACGGGCGGGGCCTTCACCGGCAAGGGTCAGGATGCTCTTGGCCCTGATGGCCAGCACGTTGTCCATGGGGTCGGCGGCGGCAGATAATCCCGTCGCTGAGGATTCCGTTTCTTCCTTGTTCATGTGACCTCCGCCGTCAACGGCCGCTGCGGGCAAACTGGCCGCCGGAGACGTAGAACGTATTTTCCACAATAAACAGGGCGCGCGCGTCAATGCTGAACACCAGGTTTTCCAGCCTTTTCAGCGCCACATTGTTGGTGACGGTGAGCAAAATTTCGCGGTCCGAGCCGGAATAGGCCCCCTTGCCGCGCACAAGCGTTGCGCCAAAGCGCTCGGTGACCAGGATAGCCTCGCTGATTTCTTCGCCGTGGTCGGAAATGATCATCACAAGCTTGCGCCGGTTAAAGAGCCCCAGCACATACTCCAGCGTGTGCGCCGAAATAAACATCATCAGCATGGAGGCCACAATGCGGTCAAGAGGCATGCGCGACGCCGCCGTGAGAAAAAGCAGGCAGTTGAACATAAAGTTGAACTGCCCGATGGGCACGTTCCAGCGCTCTTTGAGCAGCACGGCGACCACGTCGGTACCGCCGCTGCTGCCCATGGTGCGCAGCATGATGCCGCAGGCCGCGCCGTGCAGCACGCCCCCCACCACAGTGGCGTAAACCTCGCTATCGATGGGGATGGTAAAGGTGATAAAAAGGCTGCACAGGGTAGTGCACAGGGTTCCGTAGGCCGTATAGAGCAAAAAACGCTTGCCCACCCAAAACCAGCCCATGGCGTAGACGGGCACGCACAACAGCGAATACCAGACAAGCGGCGTCAGCGTCTCCGTCCAGTACCCCACAAGCAGCGACACGCCCATGACTCCCCCGGAAAGGAAGCCATGGGGCGCTGCCACGCTCTGTATGCAGATGGCCATAAGAAGCGACCCCAGCGTGAGCCAGAGCAGGTTCCAGACGACAGATTCCGCCAGTGCCTTGTTGTATGCGTGCAACTTCATGGGGTCAGGTTACAACAGGCCCCAGACCATCTTCAAGGCCACAAGTATCAAAAAGCAGGCAAAACCTTTTTTAAGTTTGCCGGCAGGCAGTGAATGCGACAGCTTTGCGCCCAGCGGCGCGGTCATAAAGCTGGCCGAGGCGATGCCCAGCAGGGCCCACAGGTTTACAAAGCCCAACGACATGGCGGGCAGGTCGGGCCGGCCCCAGCCGCCCACAATAAAGCCCAGCGTGCCGGCCACGGCAATGGGAAAGCCGATGGCGGCCGAGGTGCCCACCGCGTGGTGCAGCGGCACGTTGCAAAAGGTCATAAACGGCACGGAAAGCGTACCGCCGCCAATGCCCACAAAGCTCGACACAAGGCCGATGACGCCGCCCACGCCTGCGGTGCCCAGCTTGCCGGGCAGATCGCGGCTGGCCGGGGGGCGATAGTTGGAGAGCATCTGCGCAGACACAAACAGGATAAAGCAGATGAAGAATATTTTAAGGAACATGGTGGGCATGTGGGTGGCAATAAGCCCGCCAAAGAACGTACCCAGCAGAATGCCGGGGGTGATGGCCTTGAATATATCCCAGTGCACCGCGCCGCGAGCGTTGTGGGCGCGCGCGCTGGAGACGGACGTTATCATGATGCTTGCCAGCGACGTGCCCAGCGCCATCTGCTGCACGTACTGGGCCGGTACCCCCACGGTGGGGAAAATGGCCACCATCATGGGCACCAGCACAATGCCGCCCCCGACGCCCAAAAGACCGGCCAGCACGCCAGCCACAGCGCCGCAACAAACGTAGACCACGAGAGACAAAAGCATACTGTTCTCCTCAATGAAGATGCTTGCTGCCACGCGGTCAAAAAGCCTTTTGACGCAGCACGGCACGCCCTACAACTAGACAATGGCCCCCCAGGCGTCAACAGACTTTTTGCTTTACAAACCGCCAAAGCGCGTCTAAGTTTTGAACTTATGAAGTACAACGCCCGCATGCGCAGTTTTCTATGGCAGGGCAAGCACAGTGCCCCCGGCCTTCCTGATTTTTTTTGCATTTGCAGGCGTATTTCCATTTTCCCCGTTGTATAAGCAACGGGGATTTTTTTTACCTTTTTACCACGCACCGTCATGAACACCGACAATCGCTACCACTGGCCCCACAAAGACCTGCTGGACGTCACCCAACTGAGTGTGCAGGATACTATGCACCTGCTGGATGTGGCCGCCAGCTTTCAGGAAATTAACAGCCGTCCGGTCAAAAAGGTACCCACGCTCAAGGGCAAGACCGTGGTGCTGTTTTTTGTAGAAAACAGCACCCGCACCAAGACGTCCTTTGACGTGGCGGGCAAGCGCCTTTCTGCAGACACCTATTCGCTGGCCAAATCGGGCTCGAGCCTGAACAAGGGCGAAAGCCTCAAGGATACGGGCCTCACCCTGCAGGCCATGGGGCCGGATGTCATCGTTATCCGCCACCCCAGCAGCGGCGCGGCGCGCTTTCTGGCGGAGCTGCTGCCCTGCGGCATCGTCAACGGCGGCGACGGCTGGCACGCCCACCCGACCCAGGCGCTGCTCGACTGCTACAGTCTGCGCCATGCCTGGGAAAACCGCTTTGCCGGCCGTACCCTGCTGATTTTGGGCGATATTGCCCACAGCCGCGTGGCCCGCTCAAACATGCACCTGCTCACCATGCTGGGCGTCAAGGTGCGGCTGTGCGCGCCGCGCACCCTGCTGCCCGCCGGGGTAGACCACTGGCCCGTGGAGATTTATACTGAGCTGGACAAGGCAGTGCGCGACGTGGACGGCGTTATGTGCCTGCGTCTGCAGCTCGAGCGCCAGCAGGCGGGCCTTTTGCCAGATCTGGCGGAATATTCGCGCCGTTTCTGTCTTGGCACGCGCCAGCTGGCCCTGGCCATGCCCGACGCCAAGGTGCTGCACCCCGGCCCCATGAACCGTGGGCTTGAAATTTCCAACGAAATAGCAGACGCCCCCGCAAGCCTGGTGCTCAATCAGGTGGCGGCGGGCGTCGCCACGCGCATGGCCGTGCTCTATCTGCTGGCCACACGCAACGACGGAGTACGCGCATGAGCCTCTTGATAAAGAACGCGCGCCACCTTGGCGCCCCTGTTGACCTGCTGGTGCGGCACGGCAAAATTGTCACCATGACCCCGGCAGGGCACAAAACCTACGACAGCCGCGAGGTTTTTGACGCGCAGGGCCTTATGCTCATGCCCAGCTGCACCGACGCCCACGCGCACCTGCGCGAGCCCGGCTTTGAATACAAGGAAGACATCGCCTCCGGCCTGGAGGCCGCAGCGCGGGGCGGCTTTGCCACCATCATGTGCATGGCCAACACCAGGCCCGTCAACGACTCGGCAAGCGTCACGCGGGCCATGCTCGACAGCGCCCGCAAAAGCCATCCGCAGGGGCCGCGCCTCTGCCCCATTGCCGCCGCCACCGTGGGCCTCAAGGGAGAGGAAATGTCCCCCCTCGCGGAGCTTAAGGATGCGGGCTGCGTCGCTGTTTCCAATGACGGCCGTCCGCTCGAAAACGCCGAGCTTGTGCGCCGCATCATGGAATACGGCGCCGACCTTGACCTTGTGCTTATCGACCACTGCGAAGACCCGCACCTGGCCAAGGGCTGGCGCATGCACGAGGGCGTAACCAGCGGCCTGCTGGGCGTTAAGGGCCAGCCCGCCGCAGGCGAGGCCAACCAGGCCATGCGCGACATCATGCTGGCGGAGTACCTGCAGATTCCCGTGCACATCGCCCACGTTTCCGCCGCGCTCACCGTTGACTGCATCGCCTGGGGCAAGGCCCGGGGCGTCAAGGTGACCGCCGAAACCTGCCCCCACTACCTGCTGCTGGATGAAACCGCCCTTGAGGGATATAATACCCAGGCCAAGGTCAGCCCGCCCCTGCGCACCGCCGCCGACCGAGAGGCCCTGCGCCGGGCAGTCAAGGACGGCACCATTGATATTCTGGCCACAGACCACGCCCCCCACGCCGCCCACGAAAAGGAAGGCACCCTGGACGACGCCATGTGCGGCTTTACCGGGCTTGACCTTGCCGTGAGCCTGACCTGGGGTCTGGTGACCGAGGGCGTACTGAACGAGGCGGACCTGCACCGGCTGTGGAGCCAACGTCCGGCGGAGATATTCAACCTGCCACGCAACGGATTTGCCCCCGGCGACCCGGCGGACTTTTTTCTGTTTGACCCGGCGGAGACATGGGTTCCCAGCCCGCAAAATCTTTATTCCAAAAGCTGCAACACGCCATTTTTGGGCAAGCCCCTGCAGGGCAGGGTCAAACACCACTGGATTGGCGGCCAGCAACTGTTCTGACGCCCGCAGGGCGCATGATCAGGAGTTTTTATGTACCGTATTCTGCACGATCAGGAGCTGTTTCGCACCCAGTGCCTCATCAACGGGCGCTGGTGCGATGCGGCCGACAAAAGCGTTGTCGAAGTGGTCAACCCGGCCAACGGCAAGCAGCTGGGCACGGTGCCAAACTGCGGCGAGGCCGAAACCCGGCAGGCCATCGAAGCAGCGCAGGCGGCCTTTGGGATCTGGAGCGCCAGAACTCCCCAGGAAAGGGGAGCCCTGCTGCACGCCTGGGAGCGGGCCATTGCTGAAAATATCGAAGACCTCGCCCGCCTGCTTACCCTTGAAGAAGGCAAACCCCTGGCCGAAGCCAGAGGCGAAATTTTGCAGGGAGCGTCGTACTTTCCCTGGTTTGCCGAGGAGGCCCGCCGCTTCAGCGGCGACGTCACCCCTGTGTACCGGCACGGAGTGCAGGCCCTGACCCGCCACGCCCCGGTGGGCGTCGCCGCAGCCATCACGCCGTGGAACTTCCCCATGTCCATGATTCCGCGCAAGGTGGCCCCGGCCCTTGCGGCGGGCTGCACCATGATCGTCAAGCCCGCCAGCGCCACGCCATACAGCGCGCTGGCCATGGCGGAGCTGGCCATGCGGGTGGGCATACCCGCCGGTGTGTTCAACGTCGTTACCGGCAGCGCCAGCCGCATCGGCAAAGAAATTACGTCCAATCCGCTGGTGCGCAAACTCAGTTTTACCGGCTCCACCGCAGTGGGGCTGCAGCTGGCAACCCAGTGCGGGCCGACGCTCAAACGCCTTTCCATGGAGCTGGGCGGCAACGCCCCCTTCCTGGTGTTTGACGACGCCGACATGGATAAGGCCGTGACCATGGCCATGGGCTGCAAATTTCGCAATGCCGGGCAAACCTGCATCTGCGCCAACCGCTTTTTGGTGCAGGGCAGCGTGCTGGACGAATTCACCACAAAACTGCTTGACCACATCAGCGCCCTGCGCGTGGGCGACGGCCTCAAGCCGGAGACCGACATGGGGCCGCTCATCAACGCCGAGGCGGTGGCCCATGCCGACGCGCTGGTCAGGGACGCGGTGGAAAAAGGCGCGCAACTGCTCTTTGGCGGCAAACCGCACAGTCTGGGGGGCAATTTTTACGAACCCACCCTGCTGCTGGGCCTGACGCCCGAGATGCGCATCTTCCGCGAAGAAATATTCGGCCCGGTTGCCGCAATCATGCCCTTTGACGACGAGGAACAGGCCGTGGAACTCGCCAACGACACGGAGTTTGGCCTCGCCTCCTACGTCTGCACCCATGACATGCCCCGCATCTGGCGGCTGTTTAACAAGCTGCAGTACGGCATGGCCGGCTTTAACGACGCGGGGCTGGCCGCTGCGGAAATACCCTTTGGCGGCGTGAAGTTTAGCGGCGTGGGCCGCGAGGGCAGCCGCGAGGGACTTCAGGAATATATGGAAACCCACTATGCCCTGCTGGGCGGGCTAAACTGACGCGCCCGCAAGGAGTAACCATGCCCGAACGTGCACCTGTCGTTGCCGGGCGCTTCTACCCTGCCGCTCCTGACGAGCTGCAGACGGAAGCAAGGTCATGGCTTACAGCTGGCAAAACCTATGCGGCCACAGCGCCCCTTGATACCGGGCGCAGCCCTTCGGCGAGCCTGCGCGGTTTCATGCTGCCCCACGCGGGCTATGCATACTGCGGCAAGGTACTGGGCGCTGCGCTGGCAAGCCCATGGGAGGGAACCACCGCCGGGGCCTGCCTGCCGGAGCGGCTTGTTATTCTCTGCCCCAACCATACGGGCAGGGGCGCGCCGCTGGGGGTCTGGCCCGAGGGCGCGTGGCGCACGCCGCTTGGCAACGTGCCCGTGGATGCCGCAATGGCTGCAGCCCTGTGCGGTGCTGGCGGCTTTGAGCCAGACCTGCAGTCGCACCTTGACGAGCATTCCATCGAAGTGCTGCTGCCCTTTTTGCAGTGCCTGCCCCCGCCGCATGGCAAAACCGGCGCGCTACGCAGCATCACGCCCGTATGCGTGGGCACCATGCAGCATGACGCGCTGCTGCAGGCCGGGCTGGCCCTGGCCGAGGCCCTGCGCCAGTGCGGGCAGCAGGGTGCGGGCGTGGGCGTCATCGTAAGCTCGGACATGAACCATTTTGAAGATCAGGAATCCACCATGCACAAGGACTCTCTGGCGCTTTCGCAGGCCCTGGCCTGCGACCCCGAGGGCCTGCTCGCCGTGGTGCAGCGCAACCGCATAACCATGTGCGGCGCCGCCCCCATGGCCCTGGCCCTGTTTGCCGCCCACGCTCTGGGCGACCCATGGGCGGAGCTGTGCATGTACGACACCTCGGCCACGGCATCGGGCGACACGCGGCGCGTGGTCGGCTATGCGGGGCTGCGCTTTGGCCTGAACTGAGCCTTGCGGCAGGGCGCTCAGCACCTTGCCACCAAGATATGCGGCAGCGGACCACAACCCGCTGCCGCCTTTTGCTGCCGCCAGACGACGCGACATCCGCGAAGATCTGTCCGGCTGCATTTTTTGCTCAGCCGGGGCGCACTGCCCTGCGCCGCAAAATGCCCGTCAACGCTTGAACTTTTCACCCTGCCCGGCTGTTGCTCTCATGCAAAGGGATGCAACTGAAACCGCCGCATCTCTGGACAGGGGGGGGCAAGTTTGCCACTATGCGGCATCACAAAACCAAGGGGATTACCATGGAAGTGTGCATTGCCTATCTGCATGGCAAACCGGTCATGCTTGAGCTGCGGGACGGCATAGCCTATCTCAACAATGAGGCCCAGCCCATCAAATATCTTAGCGAAGAAAGGCTGCAGGAATTCAGCGACTCCATCCGGGCCATTCCGTACACCGCCGATGCGGGCTACGAAGCGCTGATCAACGCCAAGCGCGCGGCCTTTATTGTTACGCTGCTCGGCAGCGCCGTGGGCGAAGAATGCGTTTCGCTGCTGACCCATATTCTGGACCATGTGCACTATGACGTGCTGGAGTTTCTGGGCGAGACCGGAGAAGAAGATGCTTGAAATCCGCGATCTGCATGTTTCGGTCAAGGGCACGCCCGTACTCAGGGGCATTAACCTGCACATCCGCCCTGGCGAAACATTTATTCTTTTTGGCCCCAACGGCTCGGGCAAAACCACGCTGCTCATGACCCTCATGGGCTTTGCTGGGTACGAGGTCACGCAGGGGCGGATCATCTACAAGGGTACCGACATCACCAACGCGCCCATGTACGAGCGGGCGCGGCTCGGCATAGGCATGTCGTTTCAGCGGCCCCCTACCATCCACGGCCTGCCTACGGGCAAACTGGTGGAGCTGTGCGGGCGCGGGCGCAAGCTGGACATCGAGGGCATGGCCCGCAAGGTGCATTTTGACCACTTTCTTGCGCGCGACGTGAACGCGGGATTTTCCGGCGGCGAGATCAAGCGCTCGGAGCTGCTGCAGCTCATGGCCCAAAAGCCCGATCTGCTGCTGTTTGACGAGCCGGAATCGGGCGTGGACCTCGAAAACATGGCCCTTGTGGGCAAAACCGTACGCTTTCTGCTTGACGGCATGCCCGAACGATGTTGCGCCACGCTTGCGCAGCGCGAAAAGGTGCGCTCCACAAGCGGTCTCATCATCACCCACACCGGCCATATTCTTGAATACGTCAACGCCCACCGGGGGCAGGTCATGTATCAGGGCAAGCTGTGCTGCGAGGCGCGCCCCCGCGAAATTCTCGACCACATTGCCACCCACGGCTATCAGGAATGTCTGCGCTGCCTCACCGGCGACATGCTTGGCAAAATTGCGGAGGCGCCCCTTAAATGAGCTCTGTAAATCTCTCCCGCTTTCAGTTTAGCGGCGGCGAAAACGCCGCCCCCATCGAAAACCTTGCCTCCCTGCCCCGCGAAGATCAGGAACGCCTGGTGCTGGCGGGCATCGACGTGAACGACAATACCGCCAGCGGCGCGTTCATGCAGCTCAACCACGCAGGCGTGCACTGCGAGACGCGCCATGAGGGGCTTGACCTCATGGACATTCGGGCGGCGCTGAAAAAATTTGACGGTCTGCCCCGCTATTACTGGCAACTGCTCAATCCTGAAAAGGACGAATTTACGCGCATGGCGCAGGAGCACTGCAACGGCGGCTACTTTGTGCGGGCGCGCAAGGGCGTTAAAATCGCCCAGCCCGTGCAGTCGTGCATGTTTATCAAGGGGCACGGCGCTGGCCAGAGCATCCACAACATCGTGGTGGTTGAAGAAGGCGCCGAGCTGCACATCCTCGGCGGCTGCGCCACCGCCCACGAAGCCAGGGATGCCGCCCATCTGGGCATTACCGAATATTATGTGGAAAAGGGCGGCAAACTCACCTTTACCATGATCCATAACTGGGGCGACAGCACCACCGTGCGCCCCCGCTCCGCCGGTATTGTGGAGGCGGGGGGCGAGTTTCAGAACAACTACATTCTGCTCAAGCCAGTGGGCGACCTGCAGATGTACCCCACCATGAAGCTGGCCGGGGCCGGAGCCGTGGCCCGCTTCAACTCGGTGATCGTTGCTCCCACAGGCTCGCATGTGGACTGCGGCAACCGCATAGACCTTGCGGCCCCTGAAACA
This sequence comes from Desulfovibrio desulfuricans, assembly GCF_004801255.1. Taxonomy (NCBI): domain Bacteria; kingdom Pseudomonadati; phylum Thermodesulfobacteriota; class Desulfovibrionia; order Desulfovibrionales; family Desulfovibrionaceae; genus Desulfovibrio; species Desulfovibrio desulfuricans. The sequence goes on from NZ_CP036295.1 coordinate 2,534,078, forward strand.
CGCGGCGAGATCATCTCGCGCGTGGTCACCACGGGCGGCACGGTCATCAACCGGGGTTTTATCGGCGCTTCCGCCGCACCCGCCAAGGGACACCTTGAATGCAAGGGGCTTATTCTCGGCGGCGGGCGCATGCATGCCATCCCGGAGCTGGACAGCAACCAGGCCGGCGTGGAGCTTTCGCACGAGGCGGCTGTGGGCAAGATCGCGCAGGAGGAAATTGAATACCTCATGGCGCGCGGTCTGGACGAGGACGAAGCCGCCGCCACCATCGTGCGGGGCTTTTTGAATGTGGACATCATGGGCCTTCCCGCCCAGTTAAAAAAAGCCATGGACGAGCAGATATCCCGGCTTGAAGCGGGCAACGCCATGTAACAGCGGCCTGCTCCGGCCCGCCCGCAAGGGCTGCCAAAGCAATCTGCAGCACTGCCACGCGGACGGCTCAGGGGCAGCGGGAATACCCGCACTTGACCGATGCGGGCCTTGCGGCTATATTTCCCCTCCTTGGGGCCTATAGCTCAGTTGGTAGAGCCTCCGGCTCATAACCGGCCCGTCCCAGGTTCGAGTCCTGGTGGGCCCACCAAGAACTGTTCAGACAAAGTCCGCCGAAGTTGCACAACTTCGGCGGACTTTGCGTTTATGGCAAAACAGGCTTCTTTTAGGTCCATCTAGGTTCGTTGACAGCCTCAACTTTTGGGGCAACTTTAGGGGCAACAGCAAGCCACCTCGGAGGTATTGCCCCCATGCCCTCATCGACACCGCAATCCGTGCCATAAAACCGACCTCTAAGACCGCCAAATTCTTTGACGGAGAGGGCTGTACCTTGAAGTTGGCCCCAGCGGGGCAAGCGGCATATTTTTCGGGAGAGGGTCATGACGACACTTTTTTCAGCGAATTTTTGCTCTACGCGGTGCGGATGGAAAAACGAAGGCCCCGGGCAATTGTAGCCCGGACATGCGTCGGCTTCCTCCGGCCTTTTGTATTTCCCGCAACCAAGCGGGAATTTTTGTTTTGTCCGCGCTCAGCCTCTGTCCAGCTCAAACGCTGTCTTTGACCCATCCCAAACCGCCAGACCAGCCATGCACGCTTGCAATTTCGTGGATGGCAAATTGGCGCGTTGAGCGTCTAATCAAACTTCTGAACCTCCAGCCTCAGTTCCTTGTGGCGATCATATTCTCAAACAAAACACGCGTAAGCACGCCCCCCCCCGCTGCTCTATTGCTAACTTTCAGTAATTCTAGCATTTGAACTTTTGCGCCCTATGCCGTACAAAACCGATATTTGCCTATAGTAAAAGCCCCTGAAATTCATAGCGCCGCAACACAGGAAACCGCTACCATGACAGCCCGGCCAAAAATCCTTTGACGTGACCTTTCGCGGGAAGCACTGGGCGGCATAAAAACCGCCCGTTGTCTGGTTTGAAGTCCAACTAAAAATGAGTACCCGGTATGGCAATTCCTGATTTTCAAAGCTTTATGCTGCCTGTATTGCGTCTGGCCGCCAAAGGCCCGTTGCGAACAGCAGACGTCATCGCTCAACTATCCGACGCCTTTAATTTGTCTGTAGCAGACAGGCAGGAAATGCTGGCTAGCGGCAGACAGACCCGTGTTGCAAACAGAATTTACTGGGCGTTTGTGCACCTCACCAAGGCGGGCTTGCTACGGCGTGAGGCGCGCGGCGTCTATGACATCACGGCGGCGGGGCAACATGCCTTGCACGAGGCCCCCCAACGCATTGATATTAATTTTTTGATGGCCCGCTCCGAAAGCTTTCGCCAGTTTCGCAGTCCTTCCGGCACAACAGGGACAGACAACGAGGCCGAGGGGCAAATAGCTCCCTCCACCTCAGAAGAGGAAACCCCCGAAGAACGTATTGAAGCCGCATTTGCAGAGCTTAACGGCGCGCTGCGCTCTGATCTTCAGGAACACCTGCAAGCGATGCACGATGCAGACTTTGAACGGCTGATTGTCAAGTTGATGCTTGGCCTGGGATATGGCGCGGGCGGCCTTGGCAAGCGGACAGGTGGAACTGGAGACGGGGCCATTGATGGCATCATCACAGAGGATGTGCTTGGTCTGGACGTGATCTTTCTGCAAGCGAAGCGGTACTCGCAAGACTCCGCCATCGGGCCGGATAAAATCCGCGAATTTGCAGGAGCAATGGATGCGCACGGCATCACCAAGGGTGTATTTGTTACCACAAGCCGCTATACAAAAGCCGCCCGTGAATACGCGGAGCGCAGCCACAAGCGCCTGCGGCTTATTGATGGCCATGAGCTGGCGGGCCTTATGGTGCAGCACGGCATTGGCGTTAGAAGCTACAGAACTCTGGAACTGAAGAAGCTCGACGTTGATTTTTTTGACGAGCTGGGAGAATAAAGCATCACAGGCTAAATTGGTTAAGCAAGGCTCAACCGAATATATTATACTCTAGTTGCGCACCAAATAAAAAAGGGGGCAACCTTGGGGGCAACTATTCGTTTGAAGCAAAAATACATTATATATTACAAATAGTTGATATTAATATCCAGTTGATTGTGGTCCAAGAACTGTTTAGACAACGTCCGCCGAAGTTGCACAACTTCGGCGGGCGTTGCGCTTGATGAAAAAAGGCTGAAAACTGGGTTCATGGCAAGCCGGAACGCCAATGTGCCCCGGCTTGCCACAAACGCCGATTTTTCAGCCCCGGTGTGGCATAACGCCAACTAGTTTGCCGCGTTCTGCCCCGCTGCCTTACCGGTTATTTTTATCAGTTCAGCCAGCAGGCCCAGAGATTGCCTGCCTTCTGCGCTGCACAGCGTGCCAAAGAGGCCCAACACGCCCGTGGGCTTCACGCTGTCCATGTCAATCTCGCCCAGCATGGCCATCAGCTTTGTTATCCTGGCCTGCAGGTCGGGGTCGGCAAGCCGTTGCAGCTGACTGACCAAAAAGGTCAGGCCTTCGCCCGTGTTGGCAATATCTTCGGGACTCATGGAACCCAGCAGATTGCCACCGGCGCTTTTGAAGGCGGACATCTTTTCAAACACGCCGTCCTTTTCCCACGCGCCCATCTTTTCAATAATGTGCGGAAACGTCGGCGCAACCGCAGGATGCAGAATGTTCCACAGGTCGGCGGCGTTTTCCAGCTGGTCGAGCAGCCACGTAAGCTTGGGAACGGTCAACAGGCCCTTTCGGCCCAGAGCGAGTATGTCGTCGAGCGTAACCCTGCCGTTGAGGGTCTCCATCTCTTCGACCATAAGGCGAAAGGCATGGTTGCCGATCGGCGTCAGCTGCTCCATCAGCATCCGGCTGTTTTCCTTGCTCTGTTGAAGGTCGCTGAGCTTGTCTTCAATAGCTGCCAGCCGCTCAAGAATTTTATCTTCAGGTGTCATATGGTCCCTCCAGCCTCCTTGCTGCGCAGCAAGGAGGTATCCTTACCTGCAAGATACATATTGGGCTCAAACGGAAGCTCGTGTCCCTTCAGCATAAGGTTGTAATACACCCATTTGAACATGAGCTTTCCCCAATAATTGATGTGGCTTTCGCCCAGCAGCTCAAAGGGGCCGACCCCAGGAAGCGGAAACATGCCCGGCAGGGGTTCGATGGCATAGCTGAAATCGATCAGCGAGGCCTTTTCAAAACCCGTGACGATAAAGCAGTTGGTATGCCCGTCAAACCTGTAATAGTTGTCGGTTCCTTCAATGTCCGACAACAGGTTTTGGGCGATGACATCAGCTTCAAAATGGGCGACAGATCCGGCTTTTGATGCGGGGACGTTTGTTGCGTCGCCAATGATATACATGTTTTCGTACTTTTTCGCCTTCAGCAGTTCCTTGTCCGTGTCAATGAAGCCGGTTACGTCGGACACTTCAGAGTCGATGAGGAATTGCTGCCCCAGGTTCGGGGGTATCGTCACCAGAAGGTCATAGGCGATTTCGTCGCCTGTTACCGAGCTGATCACGGCGCGGTCGGCTTCAACGCTGTCCACAGTCCAGTTTGTGGTGACCTTGATGCCCTTTTTGTCGCACAGCGCGCCAAGAATGTTGTTTGCCACAGGTTTGGTAAATGCGCCCGTGAGCGGCGTGACAAGCTCGATCTCGACATTGTCGCGCACGCCCATTTTTTGCAGGTACCAGTCGGCCATGTACACAAATTCCAGCGGCGCAACAGGGCACTTGATGGGGGTTTCGCAGATATGCAGAACAAGGCGGCCCTTTTTGAAGTGCTTCAGCTTTTCGCCCAGGGCGGCGGCCCCGTCATGGGTGTAGAAGTTGTGGATCTTGCCGCCCCAGTCGTCCAGCAGGCCGGGCACTTCATCGGGGGCGATTCTCGCCCCGGAGGCAACCACAATCCAGTCGTACGTGTGCGTGCTGTTTTTGCATTCGACCTTGCGCTGCACCGGATCAACGGCAATGATCGTATCAAGCACAAAGTTGACCCCACGGCTGATAAAATCCTTTTTGGGCCGGACACAACCCTGCGGAGTGTCAACCCCAAAAGGGATCAAAAGCCAGCCGGGCTGATAGTGATGCACAGGGTCTCTGTCGATCAGCGTTATTTCCCATTCTCTTTCATTCAAGAGCTTTCTCATTTTAGTGGCGATCATGGTTCCACCAGCGCCAGCGCCAAGAATAAGCAATTTTTTCATGCAATTAACCCCAATGATAAGTATACAGCAACATGCCATAAAAAGGTTTTTCCACTACGCGCAGCCGCAACCATCGCGGCCTATTTCATAGTAGATTGGTATTATTTGACTACTAGCACAGGTAATTCCCAACTGCACTATTTATGTGAATGAAATTGGAAAGATATCATTTAATACTTACTAGATAAGTATTCTATTCAACACATGCGAGTTTCAACCCGACGCGTAGAAACATAATATTACCAGCTAGATGAAATCTTAGCCCAGAGGGCAGCGTATAGAAATGAAGCGTCGGAATATGGTTGAAGGCGGCCACAAATCACTCTCAAACATTAGATCCGCAGAAGCTGTGCAACTTCGGCGGCCCAAACATTTGCACCCCGCTCCCCCAAAAAGACTGTGGCAGATTAGGCAGCATTGGCGCGTAGTTCCGGCAGGTCTTGCATTCATGCAAATTATTGCTATAGGCGATCCACGGAGGTTTTTATGAATGTACCCAAAGGCTGCCTTGCTTTTGCAATGGCTTTGTTCTGGCTGTCTGGTTCTCCCGCTTTCGCGGGGAGTCTGGACAGTTTTTCGGACATGCTGGGAAATCTCTCTGACATGGCGCGGGCGGCAGACCGTGCGCACGATGACTATCTTGATGCCATGAACGGAGGACGCGACTATGGCCGCTATGAGCGGGACTGGCGCCAGCGTGAATCTGATCTTGAACGCGCACGGATGCGCACCATGGCGCGGATGGCAGGTGTATCCGAATCACGCATTCGCAATATGCGGCAGGACGGCATGAGCTGGGGGGGCATTGCCCGCCGTTACGATATCGACCCTGACCGTTTTTACGGCAGATCACCCTATGACAATGACCGCGACAACTGGCGCGGGAATCCCCCCGGTCTGGCTAAAAAGGGAGGCACTCCTCCCGGTCTTGAAAAGAAAGGCGGCATGCCTCCCGGACAGGCAAAAAAAATGCGCCGCAATGACGATTACTGATCCTATGCAACAGGAAAGGCCGCCCAAATGGGCGGCCTTTCCTGTTGCATCCATACCTTGCGCACAGGCCAAAACATATCGACCTGCGCATGGCGCGGCCCCGTCAGACCTCTTCACGCCCGACAAAATACCGGCGGCGTATGTACAGGGACACATTTACAAGGGCTATCAGTACCGGCACTTCGACCAGCGGGCCGATAACGGCCACAAAGGCCTCGCCCGAATCGAGGCCGAACACGGCGATGGCCACGGCAATGGCCAGCTCAAAGTTGTTGGAGGCAGCGGTAAACGACAAGGTCGCCGACTGCTCGTAGTTTGCCCCTGCCCGCCACGAAAGGTAAAACGACAGCAAAAACATGATGATAAAATACACCAGCAGGGGGATGGCCACCTTCACCACATCCATAGGCAGCTGCACAATGTACTCGCCCTTGAGCGAAAACATCACAATAATGGTGAACAGCAGCGCCCGCAGCGTCCAGGGGCTTATGCGGGGGATAAAGACATTCTCATACCACTCGAGCCCCTTGACCTTGAGCCCGTAAATGCGCGAAGCCACGCCGGCGATAAAGGGTATGCCCAGATAGATAAATACGCTCTCGGCAATCTGCCCCATGCTCACGTTGACAACAGCGCCCGAAAGCCCCAGCCAGCCGGGCAGCACGGTGATGAACACATAGGCGTAGACCGAAAAAAACAGCACCTGAAATATGGCGTTAAAGGCCACCAGCCCCGCGCAATACTCCCTGTCGCCACCGGCGAGGTCGTTCCACACAATGACCATGGCGATGCACCGGGCAAGGCCTATGAGTATCAGGCCCACCATGTAGCTGTTGTTGCCGGAGAGAAAGGCTAAGGCCAGCAAGAACATGAGCACCGGGCCGATAATCCAGTTTTGCGCGAGCGAGAGCAGCAAAACCTTTTTATTGCGAAACACCCGCCCGAGCTGCTCGTATTTCACCTTTGCCAGCGGCGGGTACATCATCAGGATCAGGCCGATGGCAATGGGAATATTGGTTGTGCCCACCTGAAAAAAGTTGATCACGTTTTTTACGCCCGGCATGGCCCAACCAAGCCCCACGCCCGCAAGCATGGCGAGAAAAATCCACAGGGTCAGAAACCGGTCGAGAAACGACAGCCGCTGCAGCGTTGATTGACTCATGATTTCATCTCCCTACTGACCGGCAATGCCGTCAAGAATACCCTGCAAACCATCCGCATCCACGCCGGGATGCGCCTCCAGCTGTCGCACCAGGGCCGTTATGCGCCTGCGCAGTACCGCCAGCGTTTCCGCAAAGGCAGCCCTGACGGCGGCATCGTCCCCCTGCACGCTGGCCGGGTCGGGCATGCCCCAATGGCAGCGCACCACCTTGCCAAAGTACACGGGGCACGCCTCGCCCGCCGCGTTGGCGCACAGGGTTATGACCACGCCGGGCTTTTCCGCCAGATCATCCCACGACTTGCTCGCAAGCCCCTGGGTTGCAATGCCCGCATCGCTCAGCGCCTCAAGGGCACGCGGGTGCACATGGCCCGCAGGCCTGCTGCCCGCGCTCTGTACCGAAACCCCAGCCGGGGCCATGGAGCGAAAGAGCGCCTCGGCGATGATTGAACGGCACGAATTGCCAGTGCACAAAAAAAGAATGTTCATATCCGCTCCTGTTTATTGATGTCAGCGGCACTGCCTGCAGTAATCAGGGTCGCCCGAGCAGCACTCGTCGGTCAGATAGGCTATGACCTCAAGCATCAAAGGTATGCTCGCCCGGTATCGGGTGTTGCGCCCCTCGCGCTCCATGCTCGCAAGCCCGCTGTGAACAATCGCCTTGAGATGAAACGACAGATTGGTCTTGGGAATGCCCGCGAGCTGCGATATCTCCCCGGCTATCAGCCCGTCCGGCGCATGCTTTACCAATAATCTGAAAATATTAAGACGATCCTCTGATGTCAGGGCCTCAAATATTCTGGTGGCGTCTTCCGTTTTCATTGGATGACTATTCAATACACATTGAACAATGTCAAGCCAGCTGCACGCGCAAAATCCCGCGCGATTTAATACAAATTTTATATCCTCTCCAAAAGTTTAACACCCATTTTATACGCTTTTTCATACCGTGCATCTGCGGGCTCTCTCCGGGCCCCACAGGAGGACGTTATGGAAAACATGATCGGGCAATGCCTGCTGTACATCGCGCTGCTTGCGCTGCTTGCATGGCCACTGGGAATTTATATGGGCAAGGTCATGGACGGCGAGCAACTCTGGCTGCAAAAAATTATTGGCCCATGCGAGCGCGGCATATACCGCGTCATGGGCATCGACCCGACAGAGCAGATGGGCTGGAAGCGCTATCTCTGCTGCGTGCTGCTGTTCAGCATTGTCAGCATCGCGCTTCTGATGCTGCTGCTCATGACCCAGCGCAGCCTGCCCCTGAACCCGCAGGGCATAGCCGACACAAGCTGGGATCTGGCCCTGAACACGGCCGTGAGCTTTGTCACCAATACTAACTGGCAGGCATACTCTGGCGAAAGCGCCATGAGCTATCTGGCCCAGATGGCTGGCCTCACGGTGCAGAATTTTGTCTCCGCCGCTGCGGGCATTGCGGTGCTGTTTGCCCTCATACGCGGCCTGCGCGCCGGCAACGCCAAGGGTATGGGCAATTTTTGGGCGGACGCAACCCGCGCCACCCTGTATATTCTTGTACCGCTGTCGCTGGCGCTTTCGCTGCTGCTGATCTGGCAGGGAGTGCCGCAGAACTTTGCCGCATACAAAACCGTTGCCCTGCTTGAGCCGCTCGCTGACGACAATGGGGTGAAGATTGCGGAGCAGATGGTCCCCATGGGGCCGCAGGCCTCGCAGGTAGCGCCCAAGCAGCTGGGCACCAACGGCGGCGGATACAACGGCGTCAATTCCGCCCACCCGCACGAAAACCCCACCCCGCTCGCAAACCTGCTTGAGATGCTCTCGCTGCTGCTTATCCCGGCGGGCCTGTGCTTTACCTTTGGCAGGCAGATTGGCGACATGCGCCAGGGCGCTGCCATATTCATTGCCATGACCCTGCTGCTGACAGCCGCCATAGGTTTTACCGCCTGGGCGGAACAATCGGCCACGCCGCAGCTGGCGCAGGCCGGTCAGGTCGATCTGGCGGCCCGCGCGGCGCCTCTGGCGCAGGCTGGCGGCAATATGGAAGGCAAGGAAACGCGCTTTGGCGTCGCCAACAGCGCCCTGTGGGCAGCCGCCACAACGGCCGCCTCCAACGGCTCCGTCAACGCCATGCACGACAGCCTCACCCCGCTTGGAGGGCTCGTGCCCATGGTGCTCATGCAGCTTGGCGAGGTGGTGTTTGGCGGCGTTGGCAGCGGCCTGTTCGGCATGCTGGCCTTTGTGCTGCTCACGGTCTTCATGGCCGGGCTGATGGTGGGCCGCACCCCCGAGTATCTGGGCAAAAAGGTGGAACCCTACGAAATGAAGATGGCCGTGGTGATCTGCCTGACCACGCCTGTGGTCATACTGGCCGGGGCCGGGCTTATGAGCCTTGTTCCGCAGGTGGTGGAAAGCCTCAACAATTCCCTGCCGCACGGCTTCAGCGAGATACTCTACACGGCCACCTCCGCCGGGGCCAACAACGGCTCGGCCTTTGGCGGCCTCAACGCCAACACGCCCTTTATAAATGTTTTGCTGAGCGCGCTTATGCTGGCCGGGCGATTTATTCCCATCGCCGCCATCCTTGCCATAGCGCAGAGCATGAAGGGCAAAAAAGTTCTGGCCCGGAGCGCGGGCACGCTTTCCACCTGCAACGGCATGTTTGTGTTTTTGCTTGTCTTTGTGGTGCTGCTGGTGGGCGCGCTGAGTTTCTTTCCCGCTCTGGCCCTCGGGCCTGTGGCCGAACATCTGCAAATGGCGCGCTAACTCACGCGCCCGCTATATAAGGATACTGCCATGTCAGCCAAAACCGCACCTGTCGGGCACGACGCCCGCGTACTCCAGCGGGCCATGCATGATTCGCTCACCAAGCTGGCCCCGCATATTCAGGCCCGCAATTTCGTCATGTTTACCGTATACCTGTCGGCCATACTGACCACGGGTCTGGCCGCAGCCAACGCTGCCGGCGTCATGCCCGACAGTCCCGGTCAGGGCGCGTTTGCCGTCGCCATAGCCGCCATACTCTGGTTTACGGTGCTGTTTGCCAATTTTGCGGAGGCCATTGCCGAGGGCCGGGGCAAGGCCCAGGCCGACAGCCTGCGCAAATCGCGCAAAAGCGTCGACGCCCGCAGGCTGGAGAACCCCGCCAACCGCGATATCTTTGTCATGACGCCTTCAACAGCGCTCAAACCGGGCGACCATGTGCTTGTGCTGGCGGGCGAGCTTATCCCCGCCGACGGAGACGTAACCGAAGGGGCCGCCTCGGTGGACGAAAGCGCCATCACGGGCGAATCCGCCCCGGTCATACGCGAGAGCGGCGGCGACCGCAGCGCGGTCACCGGCGGCACCACGGTGCTCTCCGACTGGCTGGTGCTGCGCGTGACCAGCGAGGTGGGCCGCAGTTTTCTGGACAGGATGATCGCCATGGTCGAGGGAGCCGCCCGGCAAAAGACGCCCAACGAAATTGCGCTCAACATCCTGCTGGTGGCGCTTACGGTCATCTTTGTGCTGGTCACGGCAACCCTGTGGTGCTTTGCGCGCTTTGCGGCCGGGCAGAGCAACGCCGCCAACCCGGCTGACGTCATCTCGCTGGTGGCGCTCTTTGTCTGCCTGGCCCCCACCACCATCGGCGCGCTGCTCTCGTCCATCGGCATTGCGGGCATGAGCCGTCTTAACCAGGCAAACGTGCTGGCCATGAGCGGCCGCGCCATTGAAGCGGCGGGCGATGTGGATGTGCTGCTGCTCGACAAGACAGGCACCATCACCCTGGGCAACCGGCTGGCGGTCAGTTTTATGCCGGTGGACGGTCACAACGAGCACCAGCTGGCCGAGGCCGCCCGTCTTGCCTCGCTGGCGGACGAAACCCCCGAGGGCCGCAGCATAGTGCTGCTGGCCGACAGCCTGTGCCCGACGCGTGCATGTACCGGCGAAAGCGATGCGGTTTTTGTGCCCTTTTCGGCCCACACCCGCATGAGCGGCGTGGATGCGCACGGCTCAAGCATCCGCAAGGGCGCGGCCGACGCCGTGCGCGACTTTGTGGAAAAACTGGGTGGGCGCTTGAGCCAGCAGTGCGACGAAGTGGTGCAGACCATCGCCCGGCAGGGCGGCACGCCGCTGGTTGTGGCGCACGATGCGGCGGTGCTCGGCGTTGTGCACCTCAAGGACGTCATCAAGGAGGGCGTGCGCGACAAATTTGGCGAGCTGCGCCGCATGGGCATTAAAACCGTCATGATCACGGGCGACAATCCGCTTACTGCGGCAGCCATCGCCGCCGAGGCCGGGGTGGACGATTTTTTGGCCGAGGCGACGCCTGAAACAAAGCTGGCACTTATCCGCGAGTTTCAGGCCAAGGGGCATCTGGTCGCCATGACCGGCGACGGCACCAACGACGCCCCGGCCCTGGCCCAGGCCGACGTGGCCGTGGCCATGAACACGGGCACCCAGGCCGCCAAGGAAGCGGGCAACATGGTCGATCTGGATTCATCGCCCACCAAGCTGCTGGACATCGTGCGCATCGGCAAGCAGTTGCTCATGACGCGCGGCAGCCTGACGACCTTTTCGCTTGCCAACGACGCGGCAAAATACTTTGCCATTATCCCGGCGCTGTTCATGGGCCTGTATCCGGGGCTTGCCGCCCTCAACATCATGGGCCTGCACAGCCCGCAAAGCGCCATACTGGCGGCCACAATCTATAATGCGCTTATTATCGTGGCGCTTATTCCGCTGGCGCTGCGGGGGGTAAAATACCGCGAGGAGAGTTCCGGCCACCTGCTGCGCCGCAACCTGTTCATCTACGGTCTCGGCGGCCTTGCCGCCCCCTTTGTTGCCATCAAATGCATCGACCTCTGCCTCGTGGCCCTTGGTCTGGCATAAGGAGACACGCCATGTTGACCCTTACACTGCTACGCCGCTCGCTGGTTTTTCTGCTTGTCATGACGGCCCTTACCTGCGCCTATACCGGAGTGCTCACGCTTGCGGGCAATACCCTGTTTCCATTTCAGGCGCAGGGCAGTATCCTCAGCCTGCACGGCAGGCACTACAGCACCCTGCTGGGGCAGCCCTTTGCGGCCCCCAACCATCTTTGGGGCCGCCCCGTGAGCGCTGATCTGGCCACATACTCCGACCGGGGGCAGCCGCTGTTTTACGCTGGCCCCAGCAACAAAAGCCCGGCCCTGCCGGAATACGCCGCAACCATGCGCGAGCGCCTTGAGCGCATCCACATGGCGCACCCCGAAAAATCTGGTCAGCCTGTGCCCGTGGATCTGCTGACGGAGTCGGGCAGCGGGCTTGACCCGCACATTTCGCCCGCCGCAGCGGAGTATCAGGTAGAGCGGCTGGCCCGCGCCACCGGCTTTACGGCTGCCGAGGTGCGCCGTACCATAGCCATGTATACGCAGGGCCGCACCCTGGGACTGCTGGGCGAACCCCGCATCAATGTGCTGGAGGTCAATCTGGCCCTTGACGGTCTGCTGCCCAGCGGACGGGCCACCCCGACCGCCCCGGCGGGCGAGGCTGCGCCTTCCGGCGTTCTGACGGAGCAGCAACGGTAACAGCACCCCGCAGCTACGGACATACCATGACAGACAGCTATAACCGACCTTCTCCCGACGCCCTGCTGGCCCAGTTGCGGCAGGCGGCCTACGGAGACGACGCCGGGCAATCGAGTCAGCCCGCGCGCGGGTTGCTGAAAATATTTTTCGGCTATGCGGCGGGCGTGGGCAAAACCTACTCCATGCTCAGGGCGGCCCACGCCGCCCTGGAGATGGGGCACGACATCGTGGCAGGGTATGTGGAGCCGCACCCAAGGCCGGAAACAGCCGCCCTGCTGCCAGGGCTGGACGATGTGGCCCCCCTGCGGCAAAGCCACCGGGGCATAACGCTCAACGAGCTGAACGTGGATGCGGTCTTGGCCCGCAAACCGCAGATCGCCCTTGTGGACGAGCTGGCCCACACCAACGCCGAGGGCTGCCGCAACCGCAAACGATATCAGGATGTGGAGGAGCTGCTGCAGGCGGGCATATCCGTATGGACCACGGTAAACGTGCAGCATATCGAGAGCCTCAACGACGTGGTGGCCGCCCTCACCGGGGTGGTCGTGCGCGAGCGCATCCCCGACAGCGTTTTTGACGGGGCCGATCAGGTGGAGCTGGTCGACCTTGAGCCCGACGAGCTCATGGCCCGCCTGCGCGAGGGCAAAATTTACGGCGAGGCCCAGGTGCAACGGGCGCTGGGGCACTTTTTTCTGCCTGCCAACCTCATTGCCCTGCGCGAGATCGCCCTGCGCCGCATGGCCGACCGCGTCAACCGGCGGGCCGCCTCCTCTGACGGGGACGCCGCCAGCCCGACCCGGCAAATCAAGGAGCACATCCTCATCTGCCTGTCGGGCGCGCCCAGCAACGCGCGGGTCATCCGCACCGCAGCGCGCATGGTGGAGGCATTCCGCGCCGACTTTACCGCCCTGTTTGTTCAGAACACCAACCAGCGGCGCAATGATGCCAAAAGCAGCACCCTGCGCGACAATATCAAGCTGGCGGAAGATCTGGGCGCAGTCATCGTAACCCTTCAGGGCGAGGACATCCCTGTCCAGATTGCCGAGTACGCCCGCATGAGCGGCGTCAGCAAAATTGTGGTGGGGCGCTCGCCCGCGGGCGGCTGGCTGTTTCACAGGGGCAAGACGCTGGTGGAGCGCCTTGCCGAACTCGCGCCGGAGATGGAAACCTTCATCATTCCCGATGCCGTGCCTGTTGGGGGTACGTCGTCCCATCCCGGCCCCCTCCTTGCCCTGCTGCGAACACTGCTTGGCACGGCGCCCCGTTCATGGCGGCAATGGGGTGCAACGGGCGCGCTCATGGCTGTCTGCAGCGTCATTGGTTTACTCATGTTTTCCGCAGGCATGCCCAACGGCGGCATTGCGGGCCTGTACATGCTCGGGGTGCTTGGCGTCTCCATCCTCACCGCCGGGCCGTGGTACGGCGTAACGGCCTCGGTCGCCGGGGTAGCCCTGTTTGATTTTTTGTTTGTGGAGCCACGCTTCAGTTTTACCGTGTACGACATGGATTATGTCGGGCTTTTTACGGCCATGCTGCTGGTTTCAACGGCAACCAGCGCCATAACCGGCCGCGCGCGGACTCAGGCGCGCAACAGCGCCGTGCGCGCGCTGCACACCGAGCTGCTGCTGGGCAACAGCCGCCGCCTGCAAAAAGCCAAGGACGAACCCGCCATTCTGCTTGAGGCCGCCCGCCAGCTGGGAACGCTGCTGGGGTGCACGGCAACGCTCTACCCGGTGCAGCATGGCCGCCTGCAAACGCAGCCAGCCTATGCCTATGCGGCAGACCATACGCAGGATGCCCCCCCCGGCAGACCGCCAGCCTGTCAGTCGGGCCAGTTGCCCAAGCAGCAACCTGGCCGCCTGGCGCCGGGCATGGACGCGCAGCACGGCCCCCTGCCCAGGGACGAACTGGGCGTGGCGCAGTGGGTCGCCAAAAACAACCGACCTGCGGGCGCGGGTACAGACTCCCTGCCGGGCGCGCAGCACAGCTTTATACCCATCAGCAGCCGGACCGCAGTACTGGCCGTGGCCGGGCTGGCTGTGCCGCCGGGGCGCACGGCCCCGCTGGCCGACGCCAACAGCAAAAACCTGGTGCTGGCGCTGGCTGGCGAATGCGCGCTGGCGCTGGAAAAAGAACGCCTTACCCAGGCCAACGCGGCCATTGCCGTGCGCGCGCAGCAGGAAAAGCTACGCGCGGACGTGCTGCGATCCATTTCGCACGATCTGCGCACGCCCCTTACGGGCATTTGCGGCAATGCCGCAATCCTTGCCGGGCAACGCGGGGCGGGCTCGCCCGAGCGCAATGCGGCGCTTGCCGCATCCATTGAAGAAGAAGCCCACTACCTCGTGGGCATGGTGGAAAACCTGCTGGCCCTTACACGCCTTGAGCAGCAAGGGTTTACCCTGCGTCTTGAGCCGGAGCTTGTCGAAGACGTCATCCGCGAGGCCGTGCACATCACCGGCAGGCGCGCCGCGCGTCACGACCTGCACGCCGAACTGCCCGAAACCCTGCTTATGGCCCGTATGGATGCGCAACTTATCGTGCAGGTGCTCGTCAACCTGCTGGATAATGCTGTAAAGCACACGCCAGAAGGCACTTCCATCAGGGTGCGGGCCAGGGAGGACGGCCCGTGGGTCAGGCTTGAAGTGGCCGACAACGGGCCGGGGATTCCAGAGGACGAACAGGGCCGCATCTTTGACATGTTCCACTCGGCGGCGATAAAAAAAGGCGACAGACGCCGGGGCATGGGGCTGGGCCTTGCCCTGTGCCGCAGCATTGTGCAGGCGCATGGCGGACGGATTGAAGTATTTGCCAATGCGCCGCACGGGGCGATTTTTTCGCTGACCCTGCCGCGCGAGGCAACAACGCCAGACCTGCCGACAGCATGATCACAGGAGCATCCATGCCGCAAAACACCCCCCAGCCTGCCCTCGCGGCGCAGCATCCCGACGGCGTGGCAGAGCGCATCCTTGTGGTGGAAGACGACAAGGCCATACGCGCACTGGTGACCACCACGCTTGAGAGCAACGGCATGCCCTGCCTGTGGACGGCAACCGGGCGCGACGCCATTGCCGAGGCCTCGCGGGCCAACCCCGACATTATCCTGCTTGATCTGGGCCTGCCGGATATGGACGGCGTGGACGTCATCCGCACGGTACGCCAGTGGTCCATGCTGCCCATTATTGTGCTCAGCGCCCGCACAGAAGACGACGACAAGGTGGCCGCTCTGGACGCCGGAGCCGACGACTACCTGACCAAGCCCTTCAGCGTTGACGAACTGCTGGCCAGACTGCGCGCCGCGCTGCGGCGCATCCGCTACGAGCGCGGGCACACGGGCAACAGCAGGAGCGTCTTTGAAAACGGGGTGTTGTACATCAATTTTGCCGCAGGCTGCGTGAGCGTCGCCGGGCAGGAGGTGCGCCTGGCCCCCATGGAATACAAACTGCTTTGCCTGCTAGCCAACAATGTGGGCAAGGTGCTGACCCACAAAACCATCCTGCAGGCTGTGTGGGGCAATGCCCTGCCGCAGTCGCTGCCCTCGCTGCGCGTTTTTATGGCGACTTTGCGCAAAAAACTGGAGGCCGCCTCGCCGCAGTGCGACTGCATACGCACGCATATTGGCATCGGCTACCGCATGAGCCGCGTGGAGGGCTGAAAGCTGCACCAGCTATTGGTCAGCCCATACTCCGTTACACTTTTCGGCCGCAACCGGCGCGGCTGCGCCGCGACCGGCTCCTGCTTTTCGAGCGTGTTGTCTGCCGACAACACGCAAAAAGGCCGCGATTGCTCGCGGACATGCTTCCTGTACAAACCCCGCTGCGCGGGATTTGCGCCGCCTGCCCCGGCTGCGCCGACGGGCGGAAAACACGAAAACCAGTCGCTTCACGGCGCGGCTGCGCCGCGACCGGCTCCTGCTTTTCGAGCGTGTTGTCTGCCGACAACACGCAAAAAGGCCGCGATTGCTCGCGGCCTTTTTAACAAACGAATTTGGCCGCTTACCAGCGACGGGGGGCGGGCTTTTTGGGCTCAGCCTTATTGATGCGAAGAGCGCGGCCTTCAAATTCCTTGCCGTCAAGAGCGGCAATGGCGTTGATGGCGTCGGCATCTTCCATTTCCACAAAACCAAAGCCACGGGCGCGTCCGGTTTCGCGGTCAGAAACGAGCTTCACGGAAAGGACTTCGCCGTAGGGGCTGAACAGGGATTCAACGCTTTCCTGGGTGGCGGACCAAGGCAGATTGCCAACGTAGATAGAAGTAGCCATATAAGGACTCCAGAGATTACGGGAGGTAGACTTTCCGCTTGGAGCCTTACCCATGTAAAGCCTCTGCAAAAAAATTTACTATACCCAATCAGTGATTGGTCAAACATAGTTTGGGGCATTTTTAAAGTCAACATATATTATTTATTTCAAGCAAAAAACCGCTGCAGTTCCTTCATTGGGCCGTATCTATCCTGCCGCTCACAGTGGTTTTTGCAAAACGCCCCCCACTGCGGATTTGTTCGACGCCGAAATGGATAATATTATATTCCTCAGCTATGAAATACCCCTTGCAAAACACCTGCGCCGCCCGCTCAGGGCAACCCCGCCATACCAAATGAGCGTTATAAGGGATTACTGCAGTGCCGCAGGACGCATATCCACGAAACATGTCTGCAAGTACATATTGGCGGCAACCCCTAACGCAAAGCTAACGCGTCTCCCCGTATGTTTTTTGATAAGCAATGGCAGCGGTCCTGCCGCATATACGCCGCGCCTTGCCCACGCAGCCACAGCTGCGATGCGTCGGTGCTGCCACATCGGCGTCCCCCCTTCCCTCCTCCTGCGCGAAGCGCCCTGGCATGCCAGGGCGCTTCCAGTAAAACGCATCCGCGCTGACGCAGCCCTTGCAGTCATGCTGCGGAGCTGCTGATCGCCCGAGCAGTTGCTGGCAACATCAGCCCTTGAACGCAAAAAAGCCATCCCGTCCCCTCACGGGAACGGGATGGCCCCAAAAAGCGGAAAAAAGCTGGCGTCCATGCGGCAACCGGCTTGCGGCATCTTCCATACCGCGCTCCATGCAGCATCGGGGCAGGCACACTGCCGTTGCGCCATCTGTCTGGCCAAGACGCAAAATGCGCTAGTTGATCCAGGAACTCAGCGCGTCAACAATCTTGCGGGCCTGATCGGCGCTGGAAATATTGAATTTAGACTGCTGGCGGTACTCGCCCCCGGTCTTTTTATAACGGCGGATAACATACATGTCCGGCCCAAAGGTGTCTTTTTCGGGCTGCCACTGCTGGTAGCGAAAAAGAATGGTCGTCCATGCGCCCTTGCTCAGTACAACCTTGTCCAGTTCGTTAACAACGACCTGGCCGTTTTCTTCAAATTGCACTGTGAGATCATCAATAGTTTCGTTCAAAAAAGCCCCCCAAATAAACATAATTCGCACACAGGCGGCCTGCTGAGGCCAAACCTCACACTCCGGGCCTTTCGGCCATCCACGGCGAGTGCAAGTCAGGCAAATCAGCTAGCCCGCGTACTCTATCATCAATCCCTTAACGCTCTCCGGCAGATCCAGGGTCTTGACATGCATTTCGGCAGGCCCGGGCCCGTAATAATGACTGGTCATGGATGCATACGCAGAGAGAGCCATAAGATCTTCCGCCAGGGTCAACTTGTTGCCGTTTATCATCTTGCGACCCAAAATGCCCAACAAATTCTTGTTGATGTCTATGGGATTCACGACAGTGTATTCCATATGCGGCCTCCTCTCACGTCTTGAAGCAAGAATAGCTTTTTCTGCCTGTGGCTGCAAGAGCCTGTCCCGTACCGCTTACTGCCGCAACAAGACCAGCGTATAGCGCTCTACCGGGGCAAAATCGTCGGTCAGCGCCGGCGTGGCAAACGTCAGCGGGCCGACGTAGCGGCTGGCCAGCATGGCGGGCAGATCTGGAGCTTCCGGCTGCGCCTCCTGCCCGGCCCCCACGAGGTCGGCATCTGACGCCGCGCCCGCCGCAGCTTCCTGTCGTGGCTCGGCAAAGGCCGCCACCATGATATTTTGCAGCCTGTCCGGCGGTTCGCCCCCCGCGCAATACACCCGCACCTCGGCAAACGACTGGGTCAGCGCGTTGAAAATACTCTGAAACAGACGGCCGTCCGGCCCTTGTACGGCGGAAATAACATTCATGAGCATAAGCCCGCCGGGGGCCACTGCCCGCCGCAGCGCCGCAGCAGCCTCACGCGTGCCCATCTGAAACGGCACGGCGTAATGCGAGTTGAACACGTCCACAAATACAAGGTCGTACTGATCGCGCTGCCGGTTCAAAAAAGCCCTGGCGTCCTCGTGCCGCACAGTCAGGCGGGGGTCGTCGCGCAGGGCAAACCAGCGGTGGGCGGCCTCTGTCATGGCCGGGTCCAGTTCCACCACCGTCACCCGCGCCTCAGCGGGCTTTGCCAATGGCGATTTGTCGGAGAGCAGCCACTTGGGTACGGAATATCCCCCGCCCCCGAGCATGAGCACCCGGTTTGCCTGCGGGACAAAATGCGGCCCCAGCGCATAAAACCTGGTGTAGCGAAAATACAGTTCGTCCGGCGCGTCCAGATACATGCCCGACTGGCTGTAGCCTGGATCTGTTGCCATGAGGCGCACGGCCCTGCCGTTTTGCGCCCAGTCCACGCCCTCAAAAACGCGGATGCTGTTGTACGGGCTTTCTATCAGATGGCTCATGGCGCGTCCGTCCTGCCAATGCCCATAGCTAGCCGCCAGCACGGCCATAAGGCCGCACAGGGCAAGCAGGGCGGCCCGCAGGCGCAGCCTGCCCCCGCCGTGGCACAGCGACAGCCCCAACATGCAGGCCGCTACACCCCACAGTATGGCGGTGCTGCCCCAGTACGAAATAAGCACAAACCCGCCCAAAAAAGTTCCTGCAATGCTGCCCGCAGTGGAAAGGGCGTAAAGCCTGCCCACGGTAGCCCCGGAGGAGTCCACGCGCTCAATGCGCAGACGGATGGCGTAGGGCGTGATCATGCCGAAAAAAAAGGCGGGCAGGGCAAAAATACACACGGCCGCCAACACCGCTGCCGCGTACAGGTTGCCGATGGCCGCCGTTACCCACTGCCCGACAGCCTCATGCCAAAGCGCCGTAAGCCCGCTGCCAATTCCAGCCCCGGCCAGGGCCAGCGCAAGCCCCCTGCGCGAAAGCATTCTGTCGGCCAGCCGTCCCCCGGCCCAGGCTCCAGCGGCCAGACAGGCCAGCACCACGCCGATCAGGCTTGTCCAGACCACGGCGGACGTGCCCACATGCGGGGCCAGAACCCGCGCGCCGACCATTTCGAGCACCATGACCAGCGCGCCGCTCAAAAACACAGTCAGTTCAAGCATATGCATCCTGTCGTGCGTTAAACGGGCCGCAACAATCCGCCACATCGTGAGCGCAGGGTCGTTTACCCGCGCCTTTGGTCAAAAAAGTCGTGCAGCAGGGCCGCGCACTCCTCGGCCAGCACGCCGCCCATATGCCATACCTTGTGGTTGGCGCACTGGGCGTCAAAATACTCCGCGCGGGAGACCACAGCCCCAGCCAGCGGGTCGGCCGCACCGTACACCAGCCCGGCCACCCGCGCATGGATAAGGGCTGCAGCGCACATGGCGCATGGCTCAAGCGTCACCACGAGCACGCAGCCGCCGAGGCGGTAATTGCCCAGGGCCGCGCCCGCCGCGCGCAGGGCCAGCACCTCCGCATGGGCGGTGGGGTCATTGCCGCGCACGGGCGCGTTGCCGCAGCAGGCAACAACGCGTCCGTCAGGGGCGGCAAGCACCGCCCCCACAGGCACCTCGCCCGCCGCGCCGCTGGCGCGGGCCTCGTGCAGGGCCATACGCATGAGCTCCGGCCAGGTGCGCCCCGGCGGTGGCGGCGTAAGCGGCCCTGCGGGATGAAAGGCCCGCGCCGCCACATTGCCGTCTGGCCTGCTGGCCGCTACACTACAATGACTTTGCACAGATGGTTGACCACTTCTTCCGGCGTGTCGCACACCGTGATAAGCTTGTCGATTTCAGCCTCGCGGATAAAGCCCCGCGCGCACATGGTCTTGCGCATCCATTCAAGCAGTCCGCTCCAGTAGCTGGAATCGTACAGGATGATGGGGAAGGGCCGGGTGCGCCCGGTCTGGGCCAGCACAAAGGCCTCGGAGAGTTCGTCAATAGTGCCCATGCCGCCCGGCATGACCACATAGGCCATGGCGTATTTGACAAACATAAACTTGCGAATAAAGAAATAGCGAAAATTACAGCGTGTTTTTACATACGGGTTGCAGCCCTGCTCGTGCGGCAGGTGGATGTGCAGCCCCACGGAAACGCCGCCTGCCTCATACGCGCCCTTGTTGGCCGCTTCCATAATACCGGGCCCGCCGCCGCTGATAATGCCAAACCCGGCCTCCACCAGCAGGCGCGAAATTTTTTCCGCATCTTTATATTCAACTGAATCCGACGTGCAACGGGCCGTGCCAAAAAGGGATATGCACTTGACCTTGAGCGCATTAAGCGCGTCAAGCGCTTCAACCATTTCGGCCATGATACGGAAAGTGCGCCATGATTCTGTAGTGACAGAAGCGAGATCGTCAACAATGTTCTGTTGCAGTTCAGGCATGAATACTCCTTGTCGCTGAAGTATGGGGGGGAAGGCCCCTCAACGCGGCACGCGTTTTGCGGGCCCCAAGTTTCAGTATATGTGGGCCTTGGGGCAAAGGCAATGCATGGCTTTTGCCGCCTGGAGCCTTGCTTGACGCTGGCCTGCGCTTGCGGCTAAGAAAATACGTCTTCCTGCGTTTTTTCCGCGCTGCCGCGCGGCATGGCAGGAAGTTTGCGGCCTCTCAAGCCGCCAACCCTCACCGGAGGAACAAATGAAAGTACAATTTCTGGGCGCGGCGCAGACCGTGACTGGTTCTTGCTATATGGTAGAGGCGGCGGGCAAGCGCTTTTGCATCGACTGCGGCATGCATCAGGGCAACAAGGCCATTGAGGCCCGCAACCGCGAAACAGAGCTGTACCGACCCTCCGCCATTGATTTTATCCTTGTCACGCACGCCCATATCGACCATTCTGGTTTGCTGCCCAAGGTCGTCAAAGAGGGCTTTTCCGGCCCCATATTCTGCACCAAGGCCACCAGCGAACTGCTCGACCTCATGCTGCAGGACAGCGCCCATATCCAGGAAATGGAATCGCAGTGGGAGGCGCGCAAATACCAGCGGCGCGGCCTCAAAAATCCCCCTGCGGCCCTGTACTCGGTTGAAGACGCGCAAAAAGCCGTCACGCTCTTTCAGACCGTCGACTACCACAAGGTCTTTGAACCCGCGCCCGGCATACGCGTAACGTACTTTGACGCCGGGCATATTCTGGGTTCTGGCTCGCTGCGCCTTGAGGCCGACGAAGACGGCAAGACCACCAGCATCATCTTTTCCGGCGACATCGGTCGCCCGCAGTCGCTCATTGTGCGCAGCCCCGAAACGCCGCCCAAGGCCGATTATGTGTTCATGGAATCCACCTACGGCGACCGCGACCACAAGGACGAAAACCTCAGCGTGGACGAACTGGGCGAGGCCATAGCCTACAGCTACGGCAAGGGCGAAAAGGTCATCATTCCAGCCTTTGCAGTCGAGCGCACGCAAGAAGTGCTCTACTGCCTGCATATGCTTACAAAGCAAACCAAGCTGCCCACGGACATGCCCGTTTTTGTGGACAGTCCGCTGGCCATCCGCGCCACCGAGGTTTTTGAACGCAACCGCGAGCTTTTTGACGATGAAGCGCTCAAGATGCTCAACGGCGGCGACGACCCCTTTTCACTGCCCAACCTGCGCTACACGCTTTCCGCTGCCGAATCGCAGGCCATCAACGACTACAAGGGTCCGGCCATCGTTATTTCGGCCAGCGGCATGTGCAACGCGGGCCGTGTACGCCACCACCTGCGGCACAATATCTGGAAGCCCGGCGCGAGCATTGTTTTTGTGGGCTATCAGGGCGTGGGCACGCCCGGCCGCAAACTTGTTGAAAAAGCAAAAAAAATAACCCTGTTTGGTGAAGATATAGAAGTAGCCGCCCGCATCTTTACCATCAACGGTTTTTCCGGCCACGCCGGACAAAGCCAGCTTGTCGAGTGGCTCAGGCCGTTGACCGGCAACGGCGCGCAGGTGGTGCTGACCCACGGCGAAGCAAAGGCCCAGAGCGTTTTTGCCGAACTGATCGAAAAGAAATTCGCCAAGCGTCCCCTCATCGCCACCTATCTTGAAGAAATGGTTCTTGAAGGGCCGCAGCTCACGGAGACCGTGCAGCACGAAACCCTGGCCCATCCCCGCGTCAACTGGGAGTTCCTTACCGGCGAGGTGGAGCGCAAGTGGGGCATGTTCAAGGACAAGATGGCCGATGTTGAAAACCGCCAGTGGGTGGAACAAACCGAGCTGCAGGAGGCGCTGGAAAAAATGGACTATGCCCTTACGCGCCTTTTGTCGCGCATGTAGGACGATATGCGCATCATTTCCGGAAAACTTGGCGGACGCAACCTCAAAACCGTTGAGGGCGAGGGCTACCGCCCGGCCATGGGCAGAACGCGCGAGGCGCTTTTTTCCATGCTTACCGCACGGGGCATCGACTGGCACAGCACGCGGGTTCTTGACCTGTTTGCGGGCAGCGGCAGCCTGGCCTTTGAGGCCATAAGCCGTGGCGCTCCGCACGCCCTGCTGGTGGAGATGGCCCCTCAGGCGGTACGTTGCCTCAAGGTCAATATCGAGGCCCTCGGCGTGCAGGACGAAGCCCGCATCGCCAGCGAAGACGTGCTGCGCGTTCTCAAGACGCCCCCGGCTGAACCGTATTCGCTTATTTTTATGGATCCGCCCTACCGCAAAAATCTGGCCGATCCGGCGCTCAAGCTGCTGGTCTCGCGCCGCTGGCTTGCGCCCGGGGCCTTTATTACGGCAGAAATTGAAAAAGACGCGCGGCTCACGCCGCCGCCCCAATGCACCCTTGAAGCCGAACGCCTGTTCGGCCAGACACGCATATGCATCTGGACAACGCCATGAGAATAGCACTCTACCCCGGCACTTTCGATCCGCTGACCAACGGGCACCTGAGCCTTATACGGCGCGGCTGCGAAGTATTTGACCAAATTGTTGTGGCAGTGGCGGACAATACGCCCAAATTCCCTCTCTTCAGCCATGAGGAGAGGGTCGAGATGGCCCGCGAAGCGCTGAAGGACGAACCCCGCGCGGTGGTGGAGCCCTTTTCGGGCCTCACGGTGGAATACGCCGCCCAGCGCGGGGCCTGCGCCCTGCTGCGCGGGCTGCGCGCCGCCTCGGACTTTGAATATGAGTTTCAGCTGGCGCTCATGAACCGCCGGTTGCAGCGGCACATTCAGACGGTCTTTTTGATGACCGACTATCAGTGGCTGTTCATCAGCTCCACCATAGTAAAGGCCGCCGCCAGCCACGGCGCGGACATCAAGGGCCTCGTGCCCGAAAATGTGCGCGTGGCCCTTACGGAAAAATACCGCAAGGGCGAGGTGCGCCAGGGCACGCCCTGTCTTGCGCCGCCGTTTGGCGGTTTTCGCGTCAAGTAAGTATGGCTGACACGTCTTATGCGCCGCTGCCGGTTGTTTGCCTGGCCGGTCCTACCGGCTCGGGCAAAACGGCGGCGGCTCTCGCCATGGCCGAAGTCCTCGACGGCGAAGTCGTCAACGCCGATTCGCGCCAGGTCTACGCCGACTTTCCGCTGATCACGGCCCAGCCTTCGCCGCAGGAGCGCGCCTGCTGCCCGCATCATCTGTACGGTTTTTTGCCCACCGAAAACAAGATCAGCGCCGGGCGCTGGGCCGAGGCCGCCGCCGATACGGTGCGCGACATTCTGGCGCGCGGCAAAACACCCCTGCTGGTGGGCGGCACGGGGCTGTATTTTCAGGCGCTGCTCAGGGGCATGGCCGAAATTCCGCCCGTAGACCCGGAGCTTACGGCGCAGCTCACGGCCCGCGTTGCCGCCGAGGGCGCGCCGCGCCTGTACGCCGAGCTGCAAGGCCTCGACCCGGCCTATGCCGCAAAAATTCACCCCAACGACCGCCAGCGCATCATCCGCGCGCTGGAGGTTTGCCAGAGCACGGGCCGGACATTCAGCTGGTGGCACGGCAACGCCATGAGCAACCCGCTCTGCGCGGGGCCGCTGCTGACGCTCAACGCCTCGCTGGACTGGCTGGAACCGCGCCTTGCCCGACGCCTTGACCTCATGCTTGAATACGGAGCCCTTGACGAAGCCCGCGCCGCCATGCAGCGCTGCGCCGACCCAGCAGCGCCCGGCTGGACAGGCATTGGCTGCGCCGAAGCGCTGTCCCATCTGCAGGGCCGGCTATCG
Source organism: Desulfovibrio desulfuricans (assembly GCF_004801255.1). Taxonomy (NCBI): domain Bacteria; kingdom Pseudomonadati; phylum Thermodesulfobacteriota; class Desulfovibrionia; order Desulfovibrionales; family Desulfovibrionaceae; genus Desulfovibrio; species Desulfovibrio desulfuricans. The sequence goes on from NZ_CP036295.1 coordinate 2,558,741, forward strand.
GCCCATGACTGCCGCATGCAGTGGCTGCGCAACACACGGGCCTACGCCAAGCGGCAGCTGACATGGTTTCGCGCCCGGCCCGAGGCCGTATGGCTGCCCCCGGACGACCCCCGCGCGGTTGTGGAAGCCGCGCAGCGCTTCTGGCAAAACGCACGCAAACTATAAGCACCCCTGCCAACAGGGGCCGCGAATGGAATCCTCATGGACACGCCGCCTCCTTGCATCAGCATTGATCCTGCCCTGCAGGCCATCTGGCCCGATACCGCCCTTGGCTACATCTTTTGGTCAGCCCCGGTTCTGGCGCAGGAGCCGCAACTGTGGAATTTTTTTGCCAGTCATACGCAGCCCCGGCTGGCCCGGCTGCTTGCCGATACCGAGCTTGCCGACATGCCGCAGATCGGTACTTCGCGCCGGGCCTTCAAGGCCTTTGGGCGCGACCCCGGCCGCGTGCGCATTTCTTCCGAAGCCCTGTACCGCCGCCTGCGCCAGGGCAAGGAACTGTACCGCATCAACTCTGCCGTAGACGCCAACAACCTTGTCTCGCTTGAATCGGGCTTTTCGCTGGGGACGTACGACCTCGCCCGGCTACGGGGCAACCTTTTGCTCCGGCTGGGCAACGAGGGCGAAACATACGCGGGCATAGGCAAGGACAAGCTTGACCTTCTGCGCATGCCCCTGCTGGCCGACGATCTGGGCCCATTTGGCTGCCCCTGCAGCGATTCGCAGAGGGCCATGATCGTCGCCGACGCGCAGGCGACCGCAACGCCCAGGGCATTGCTCACGGTCGTTTACGGTTTTTCTGGCTGCGAACCTGTGCAGGAGGCGCTGACCTTGGCGCGCGGACATTTTACCGCGTTTGCCGGGGCCCGCATCAGCGACGCGGGTGTCGTCCGTAAATAGCTTGACTCCCCCAAAAGCGACTCCAGGGATGTCTTTTTTGGCCAAAATCCTGCATTTTCACCAGATTGTGTATACAATCAGTATTTGACGCATTTTAGCGAAAAATATCTCAAGCGCCCTGTTTCCAAGGCATAAGAAGCAATTACAACAACGGCCCCGCCTTGACGAGTCTTGCATGCTGGGATACCGTTTCAATATCTGCGTGTTCGCCCCCGTAGGGATCGGGGGTGCGGAGGAACCCGCTGCAATGTTTGCGGCGGGCGTTGGGGTAATGTCTGATTGCAAAAGGACAAGCACATGAGGAACGGCACATCACTGCTTTTGCTGGCGGCTCTGGCCCTGGCGGGCGCGGCGTGTCTGACGGCGCTCGGAGCTGGATCGGCCACGGCCGCAGCTTTGGAGCCGACAGACAGCGGCGCGCCGTCGGCCATTGTTATGTTTCCGGTAAGCGCTAAGCCCAATCCCAAGGGCGCGGCCATGAAACCCGCTGTTTTCAATCATCTCATCCATGAGAAAAAGGTTGGCAACTGCGAAACCTGCCACCACACCGGCGACCCTGTGGCCTGTAGCACCTGCCACACCACGGAAGGCAAGGCGGAAGGAAACTTCGTGACGCTTGACCGCGCCATGCACGCCACCAATATCGCCAAGCGCGCCAAGGGCAACACCCCTGTGAGCTGCGTGAGCTGTCATGAACAGCAAACCAAAGAACGGCGCGAATGCGCGGGCTGCCACGCCATTGTGACGCCCAAGCGCGACCAGGCATGGTGCGCCACCTGCCACAATGTTACGTCTTCCATGACGCCGGAACAGCTGCAGCAAGGCATCAAGGGCAAGCTGTCTCCCGACCAGAACGAAGCTCTGGCCGCTGAAACCGTGCAGTCGCAGAAGGCCGTTCAGCCTCTCAACGCCATGCAGGGTCCCCTCAAGGTGACCATCGACGCGCTGGCTGACAAGTACGAGCCGAACAACTTCACCCACCGTCGCCATGTCGCCTCCCTGATGGAACGCATCAAGGGCGACAAGCTGGCTGAGGCTTTCCACAACAAGCCCGAGACCCTGTGCGCCACGTGCCATCACAGGAGCCCGCTTTCGGCCACGCCTCCCAAGTGCGGTAGCTGCCACACCAAGGAAATCGACCCCAAGAATCCCAACCGCCCCAACCTCAAGGCTGCATATCACCTGCAGTGCATGGGTTGCCACCAGGGCATGAATGTGGGTCGTCCGAAGAATACCGACTGCACCACTTGTCATAAGGCCCGCCCCTAGGGCGCCTAGCTGCACGGAGAAACGCATATGAATCGCAGAAAATTCCTGGCCATCATGGGAAGCGCGGGCGTGATTTCGGCATTGGGCACTGCCAAGGTAGCCAATGCCGGGGTGCACACCTTCCCCTACTATGCAGACAGCTACGGCGTTCTGCATGACACTACGCGCTGCATCGGCTGCCGCCGTTGCGAAGAAGCCTGCAACGCGGTGAACCACCTGCCCAAGCCCAAAAAGCCTTTTACCGACCTTTCGGTTACCTCCACCAAGCGCCGCACCTCGGCGTATGAGTGGACCGTGGTCAACAAGTACAACGTCAACGGCAAGGACGTGTTCCGCAAGCTGCAGTGCTTCCACTGCAACGACCCGGCCTGCGCCTCTGCCTGCTTTGCCAAATGCTTTCAAAAACAGCCCGACGGCAGCGTGTCCTACGACGGTACGCAGTGCGTGGGCTGCCGGTACTGCATGGTAGCCTGTCCCTTCTACGTGCCTGGCTTCCAGTACGACGAAGCGTTTGATCCGTTGGTGCAAAAGTGCACCTTCTGCGAACCCCGCCTCAAGGAAGGCAAGCTGCCCGGTTGCGTGGAAGCCTGCCCCATGGACGCGCTGACCTTTGGTCGCCGCAGCGACCTGATCAAGATCGCCCGCTCGCGCATCAACGAAACCCCCGGCAAATACGTAAACTACGTATACGGCGAGCACGATGCCGGCGGTACCGCCTGGATGGTGCTGTCTCCTGCCGTTGAGGCTCCCGCCGTTGCCAAGGACGCCAAGGCTCATGCCGACGCCCACGGCGACACCAGCGAACTCAAGCAACTTGGTCTCGACAAGCACCTGGGCACGCAGCCCATGGGCGAGCTGACCTACGGCGCTCTGGGCACCGTGCCCATGATCGTGGCCTTCTGGCCTGTGCTCTTTGGCGGCGCATACGCCATGACCAAACGCCGCGACGCCATCTTCAAGGCCGAGAAGGACGCACACGTCAAGGAGACCAAGGACGATCTGGCCGCAGCCGTTGACGCCGCAGTGCGCAAGATTGAGGAAACCCAGGGTCCGGGCGCTGCCGACACGGCCCGCCGCGCAATGACCGACGCCTTGAAGGCTCGGGAAGCGGCGTGCTGCAAGGAGCACGGGGAGGATAAATAAATGGCAAACCACAGCATAGTTATTCCTACCAGGGACAGGCTGTTTAACATCAGCGAGTTCCTCACGCCCACCCCCGGCAATATCATTTCCGCCATCATTCTGGCGGTGGGCCTGGTCATCACCGTTATCCGCTTTACCGTGGGCATCGGTTCCGTCACCAACCTGAGCGATGTGCAGCCCTGGGGCATGTGGATCGGCTTTGACCTGCTGTGCGGCGTGTGCCTCGCGGCGGGCGGCTACTTCACCACCGTGGCCTGCTACATCATGGGCATGAAGCACTTCCACTCCGCAGTGCGCCCGGCCATCACCACAGCCTTTTTGGGCTACGCCTTCGTGGTTATCGCCCTGCTGTACGATCTGGGCCATCCGCTGCGCCTGCCCTTCATGTTCTTCTTCCCCGGCACGACCTCGGTTCTCTTTGAAGTGGGTCTGTGCGTTGCCACCTACGTTTCGGTGCTGCTCATCGAATTTTCCGTGGCTCCGCTCGAATGGCTCTCCTGCCGGTACCCCTGGCTGCTCAAGATCCGCAAGATCGTGGTCAAATGCACCATTCCGCTGACCATCTTCGGCGTGACCCTGTCCACCCTGCACCAGTCCTCGCTGGGTTCGCTCTACCTGATCTCCCCCGGCAAGGTGTTTCCCCTGTGGTACTCGCCCTTCATGCCCATGTTCTTCTTTGTGAGTTCCATGGCCGCTGGCGCGTCCATGGTTATCTTTGAAGGCATGCTGGCCCACCGAGGCGTGCACCACTACATGGACAAGACCCACCTGCGCGAAGCTGACGACGTAACCTTCAGCTTTGCCCGCGCGGGCTCGTTCATCCTCTTTGCCTACTTTATGCTCAAGCTCATCGACATGCTTGTGCAGGCCAACATCCCCTACCTGTTTACGGGTTACGGGGCATGGTGGGCGGTGGAAATGCTGGGCTTTGTGCTGCTGCCCGCCCTCACCTACGCCAAGGGCGCTCGCGACCGCAACCTGACCCTGTGCCGCATTGCCGCGACCAACACAGTGGTGGGCATCGTGCTGAACCGTTTCAACGTGTCCATGATCGCCTTCAACTACACGCTGCCCTCGGCCGAACGTTACTTCCCCAGCATCTGGGAAATCTGCATCTCCATGTTTGTGGTGACCATGATTGTCACGGTCTACCGCTTCATCGTTTACAACATGCCGGTGCTGTACGAACACCCAGACTTCAAGGGCGAGCACTAAGCCGCGCGTAGGAGGAGAATATCATGGAATTCAATACGTTTTATCAGTATTTCCTCTTCACCAAGAGCTGGGCTTATGTGATGATGTTTGTGGTGCTGCCCGTGTACGTGCTGTACTGGAACTTCATCCTGTTCCCTGAAAAAAAGGAACGCTCCAACGGCTCCAAGCACTAGGCCGTAAAGCGCAACGAAAACCACAAGGGCGAAGCCGCAAGGCTTCGCCCTTTCCGTTACGGCCGTCATCTTTCGCACAGGCCCCAGGCGCGCCGGAAGGCCAGCCCGCAAGCCCACGGCCTTGGCAGCAAAGCACCCAGCTCAAGCGATGACCGGAACAACAGCCCGCATGCGGGCATGCGCGCGTCCCCCTTTCAGCAGGGCAGCAACGCAAGGGCATGCCCTGTTTGCATTCTGCCGCCACGTTCTGTGGCAACGCCGCTGTACGCCCTTGCGTGATGCCAGACGCGCTGATAAGCTGAAAGTCTGTGATCCAGTAGGCCTTGCCGCAGCGATGTTAATGCTTATCTGCCTTCCAAGAGGAAACTGCTATGTGTCTTGCCATACCTGCCAGAATTGAAGAACTTCAGGGCCAGGGCATGGCCCGCGTGCGCGTGGGCGAAAGCCAGACCTTTCTTACGGCGTCGGTCATGCTGCTGCCCGAAGAACCCAAGGTGGGCGACTACGTCATTGTCCACGCCGGGTTTGCGCTGCACGTAATGACGCCGCAAGAGGCGGAAGACAGCCTGTCGGCGTTGCGCGAGCTGGCACAAGCCATGGAAGGCACACCGGCGAACTTCTGAGTTGCGGGCAAAGGCTGCCGAGCATGCAAGAGCGGTTCAGACTTGTGCGCAACGCCCTGGTGTTTGCCTTTGCGTGAACCGTGGACGCGTTTACGGCGGGTGTTTCTGACAACGGCGTCTGCCTTGAAGATTCACTTATGCACCGCTGTACCCCGGCGCTGCCCACTGCCCCGAGACGACGCCTGCAAGGCGCGTATGTTTACGGTGGTTTTTGTTCGGCCATTTTGGCCGTCTCTATGCCATCCGCTGCTGGGCCAATGTACCGCTGCTTTTTTCAGGCCCCAGCGGCTTTGTCGTTTCATGGCGGCTTGCTGTCCTGGAGCTGCTTAGCCTTGATAAACGGGTGCGCCTGATCAGCGAGCCTGTGGAGGTCACGCGCCTGATTGTTTCGCCCCCGGGCGCAACGGTGCTGCCCGATTCCATGCTGCCGGAGCAGCTGGAGGCGCTGGGCAGCGCCGTACGCGCCGCGCCACCCCCCGGCCGCAAGATATGGCTGTCGCGCAGCGCCTTTCCGTATGGGGGCGTGGTGGAAAACGAGCCGCAAATTGAGCGGGATCTGCAGACCATGGGGTGGGAGATCGTGCACCCCGAGCAACTGCTTGCCGCAGCGCAGGCGAGGGCTGCGGCGGGTGCTGAGGTGGTGGCGGGCTTTGACGGTTCGGCTTTTTTTCAGCGGGCTGCTCGCCGACAAGATACACGGAACCCTGCTGATTTTTAACCCCCGCCAGCACATAGCGCCTACGGTTTCCTTTTTGTTGAACAAAAAAGGCGCAGTAAAACAGGATCTTATGCTTCAACTTGACCCCTGCCCTGGTTTTGACATCGCAACGCGCTGCAGACTGGGGCGTCCACAGGATCTGCTCAATGTACTGCGCGCATTTTAGCCTGCCGCCAATAATTCTCTACGATTGCCCCGCCCCGCGCTCCTTGACTTTACCCCGCTATTTGCCCACACTAGAGCGATTTTTTCACCTTGCGAATACAGACACGTCCCTGAGTTGAACTGTGCCGGGAGCCAGCATGAGCGATTACAAGAAAACATTGAACCTGCCTCAGACCGCCTTTCCCATGAAAGCAAACCTGGCCCAGCGCGAGCCGGAAACGCTGAAAAAATGGGATACCATTAACAGCTACGAGGCGATGGTCGAGGCCTCCGGCAGCAAGGGCACCTATGTTCTGCACGACGGCCCGCCCTACGCCAACGGGCACATCCACATGGGCACCGCGCTGAACAAGATTCTCAAGGACATTATTGTAAAGTCGCGCAACATGGCGGGCTTTGCCTCGCGCTACGTGCCGGGCTGGGACTGCCACGGCCTGCCCATCGAGCACAAGGTCGAGCAGGAGCTGAAAGAAAAAAAGAAAACCCTGCCCGCCCATGTGGTGCGCAAGCTCTGCCGCGACTACGCTTCAAAGTGGATCGACGTGCAGCGCAAGGAATTTCGCCGTCTCGGCGTGCTCGGCAACTGGGAAGATCCCTACATGAGCATGCGCCCCGCCTATGAGGCCGCCACCGCCCGCGAGCTGGCAAACTTTGTGGAAACGGGCGGCGTCATGCGCTCCAAAAAGCCCATCTACTGGTGCTGCTCGTGCCATACGGCCCTTGCCGAAGCCGAGGTGGAATACTACGACCACACCTCGCCCTCCATCTTTGTGCGCTTTCCGCTCAGGGACGAAGGCCTGAAAAACGTATTTTCCGCTGCAGACCCTGCGCACGCCTTTGTGGTCATCTGGACCACCACGCCCTGGACCCTGCCGGACAACATGGCCGTGTGCCTGCATCCCGAATTTACCTATGTGCTCGTGCAGGTCGGCGACGCCCAGTACCTGCTGGCCGAAGATCTGCTGGCCTCCTGCGCCGGGCAGTTTGGCTGGAGCGACCCCCAGATTCTGGGCCGCGCCACCGGCGCGCAGCTTGAGGGCCTCAAGGCCCGGCACCCCTTCTACGACCGCGTGTCGCCCCTCATTCTGGGCCAGCACGTTACCCTTGATGCGGGCACGGGCTGCGTGCACACCGCCCCCGGCCACGGCCGGGAAGACTATGATGTCGGCCTCAAATACGGCCTCGAAATCTATTCGCCCCTGGACGACGCCGGGCGCTTTTTGCCCACCGTGCAGTTTTTTGCCGGGCTGAACGTCTTTGAAGCCAACCCCAAGGTCATTGAAAAGCTTGAAGAAGTCGGCGCATTGCTGCGTCAGGGCAAGATCAAGCACTCCTACCCCCACTGCTGGCGCTGCAAAGAGCCGGTCATCTTCCGCGCGACCACCCAGTGGTTTATCAGCATGGAAAAGAACGACCTGCGCGGCCGCGCCCTCAAGGCCATTGACGATCAGGTGCGCTGGATCCCCGCCTGGGGCCGCGAGCGCATCCATAATATGATCGAATTCCGCCCCGACTGGTGCATCTCGCGTCAGCGGCAATGGGGCGTGCCCATCATGGCCCTGCTGTGCGAAGACTGCGGCGAGGCATGGAACGACCCCAAGTGGATGCGCGGCATCTGCGACAAGTTCGCCCAGCATCCCACGGGCTGCGACTACTGGTACGAGGCCGATCTTGCGGATATCGTGCCCCAGGACCTTGCCTGCCCCCACTGCGGCGGCCACCACTGGAAGCGCGAAACGGATATTCTTGACGTCTGGTTTGATTCGGGCACCAGCTTTGCCGCCGTGCTTGAGCAGCGCCCGGAGCTTTCCTACCCCGCAGACCTGTATCTTGAAGGTTCAGACCAGCACCGGGGCTGGTTCCACAGCTCACTGCTCGTCAGCGAGGGCACGCGCAAGCGCGCGCCCTACAAGTCTGTGCTCACCCACGGCTACGTGGTGGACGGCGAAGGCCGCAAGATGTCCAAATCCATTGGCAACGTCATTGCGCCGCAAGAGCTGATTGAAAAATTCGGTGCGGAGATTGTGCGCCTGTGGGTCTCGTCGGTTGAATACCGCGAAGACATCCGCATTTCGGACGAAATTCTTGGCCGTCTTGTGGACGCCTACCGACGCATCCGCAACACCTGCCGCTATATTCTGGGCAATCTCGACGGTCTGGGCAAGGACAACCTGCTGCCCCTCAGCGAGCTGCTGCCTCTCGACCTGTTTGCCCTGGATGCCGCCGCCCGCGTGCACGACCGTGTGCAGCAGGCCTATATGGATTTTGACTTCCACAAGGTCTACCACACCCTGCACAACTACTGCGTGACGGATCTTTCGTCCATGTACCTGGACATTCTCAAAGACCGCCTGTACGCCTCAGGCGCCGCCAGCGCCGAGCGCCGCTCCGCCCAGACCGCCATGTGGCACATACTGGGCATGCTGCTGCGCGACATGGCCCCGGTGCTGTCCTTTACGGCCGAAGAAATCTTTGCCCACCTGCCTCAGGGCCTGCGCGGCACTGAGCCCACGGTCTTTGCCCTGCACCCCGTTGACTCGGCCCCCTTCCTGCTGGACGAGGGCAAGCGCGATGACTGGAATGTGCTTACCGCCGTGCGCGGCGCTGCCACCAAGGCCATCGAACCCATGCGCCGCGACGGTGTGGTCGGGCACTCGCTCGACACGCGCGTAACGCTGTTTGTGGCCGACGAGCTGCGTCAACGGCTGGAAGGCCTGCATACCGACCTGCGCGCCTTCTGCATTGTCTCGCAGATTGAGCTGCAGCCCCTTGAAAACGCGCCGCAAGGCGCCTATCGCGACGAGGAAATTGCCGGGCTGGCCATCGGCGTGGAAAAGGCCCACGGCGAAAAGTGCGAGCGCTGCTGGATTTACAGCACCGAGCTGGGAACAGATGCGGCGCACCCCACGCTTTGCCCGCGTTGCGCCGCTGTTATTAAGGACATGGAAGCGTAACAGTAATGCCCAGGCATTATCGCATACTAGGCATTGCGGCCGTCGTTGCCCTGGCGCTCGACCAGATCAGCAAATGGGCCGTCATGCGTTTTATACCGGAGCACAGGCCCATAACGGTTATTGCCGGGCTGTTTGACCTCGTCAACATCCGCAACCGGGGCGCGGCATTCGGCTTTTTGAACAGGTCAGACATCGAGTGGCAGTTCTGGCTGTTTCTGGTCGCCACAATTGTGGCGGCGTGGGCCATTATAATGCTGGTGCGCAGCTCGCACGAAGACCCGTGGCTGATTACGGCTCTGGGGCTTGTCATGGGCGGAGCGCTTGGCAATCTGGTTGACCGCGTGCGCTTTCGCGCTGTGGTGGACTTTTTGGATGTTTATTGGGGCGACTGGCACTGGCCTGCCTTTAACGTGGCCGACTCGGCCATCTTTGTGGGCGCGGCGCTGGCCTGCCTGATTCTCTGGCGCAAGCCCCCGGCTGCCGCCAGCGACAAGGGCGGCAAACCAACCCCCGGCAAGGGAGGAACCGCATGATTTTTCATTGGTGGCATGTGCTGATAGTAATGTTCCCCATGATTCCCACCGTGTGGAGCATCCTGCACATCTGGGGGCATGAGTTTGCAAACCCGCAACAGCGCGCCCTGTGGCTTGTGCTGGTAGTTTTTCTGCCGGTTGTGGGTGGAATAATCTATATTTTTACAGGACGAAAAAAAGTTCTGGGAAAAGTGCAAAATTGAAAGAGGGTACTATGCGCACACTCCGTTCTTTGTACATTCTGACTCTTGCCTGCGCGGCTCTGCCTTTGAGCGGCTGCATGGGCGGCAGCACCAGCAACGGCAACGGCAGCGTTACACTGGAACAGCAGGTGCAACAGCAAGACGTGCAGCTGCGACAGATGCAGCCGGCGCAGGCCGACGCCTGGAACCAGATTCAGACCTTGCGGCAGGAAGTCAACGCGCTCAAGGGCCAGCTTGACGATATACAGAACGCTGGCGGCGCGCACGCCCTGGTTGGCCGCGTAAGGGCGCACGATGAAGCCTTGCGGCAGGTTGAGCGCAGCATGGCGCTGAACCTGAACCTGGGCGACCCCATGAGCAGCGGCAGTTCCGGCTCCACAGCCCAGTTTACCCCGCAGGCCGCGCCTCAAGCCGCTCCGCAGGCAGCTCCGCAGGCGGCTCCCGCATTCAGCCAGCCCAACTATGGCCAGCCCTCCTACGGTCAGGCAGCCGCAGGCGGCATGGCGGCAGGTTCTGTGGGCTATGCCGCAGCCAACGCCGCAGGCGACCAGGGTGCTGCCCATCAGCCCCAAACGGTAATCAACCCCAGCGCCAGCACCTGGGGCCAGGCTAGTCCTCAGCCAGAACCCCAGGTTCAGGCTCCCAAAAAGGACATTTCTCTGGCGCTCTTTGACGCTGGCGTCAACTCCTACAATGCCCGCAAGTACGATGAAGCGCAGCGCTCCTTCACCGATTTTCTTAAAAACTACAAGGACCACAGCCAGGCCCCCGAAGCCCAGTACTACCTGGCCGAGTGTTACTTCCAGCGCAACCAGTTTGCCGACGCGGCTCTTTCCTACGATGCGGTCATCAAAAAATACCCCACCTCGTCCAGTGCGCCCGGTGCGTACCTCAAGCAGGGCATAAGCTTCAGCAAGCTCAATCAGGCCGCCGCCGCCAAGGCGCGACTGGAAGAGCTTATCAAAAAGTACCCCAACTCTCCCGAAGCCGCGAGAGCCAAGACCTTTCTCAAGACCAACAAGTAAGCAGCCGCGCTCTGCCGTGCTCCAGCGCGGCAGAGCTTTTTTATACGCACATACTTAACCGCGCCGAGCGCAAAGGGGACGGGCATGAGCGAACAAAAGCCCGAAGCCGCTGTTTATAAGCAGATCAGCACAGAAATGCGCCAAGGTCTCAAGGACATTTTTCAGCGTGTTTCTGCTGCGTCCAAAGGTCAGCCCCTGCCCCCCCCGAATCCCGACGCTCTTTTTCTTGAGGCCTCAAGCCAGCTCGACGAAGTGCTGAAAGACACCGAAACCGCCACAATGACCATCATGGAAATTGTGGAACGCCACCTTGATCTCCAGGAACAAAATGCCGCGCTGCTGGGCAGCCTGCGCGACGGCGCAGCCGATACCGCACCCATTGAACAGCTTGAAGCAAACAACGACATGCTGGGCAAGGATCTTACGGCACTGCTCACGACACTGAGCTTTCAGGACATCACGGGGCAGCGCATCAAGCGCGTTGTTTCCGCGCTGAACCAGATAGAAGCCATGGTAGTCGAGCTGTATGTTTCTTCAGGGCTGCTGCTTGACGCTGCGGAAAAAGACCCCAGCAAAAATGTTGAAGAATTGCAGAGCGCGGCCCGCCAGGCCGTCAAGGAATTCAACCAGGGTCGCACCGAGCTCAAAGGCCCGGACAAGGCAGGCGTCTCGCAAGGCGCTATTGACGACATGCTCTCGCAACTGGGGCTGTAAATTTCATCCCCTGATCTCTGCATCTTCCCATGAATTACGTAAGGGCGTTGCGCAACGCCCTTTTTTTGCGCCCACGCCCCTGCCCTATACGCGGCAAAGGCGCATGCGGGCCTCCGGCACGGTTGAACTGCACAGTCAAGGGCCCGCCCGACAGGCAGAGACCGCATCGCCGCCAGGTGTGCTTGATGACCCCGCCAGGATGGAATGCATCTGCATAAACAGGCCCCTCGCCGCAAAGCAGCTGGCCTGCGCCGCGCATGCGGGCCGCAATTACTGGTTGGTCAAAAGCCCAAGCGCTTCACCAGCGGCCAGCGGGCCTGCATTTGCGGCAAGCGCTGTGTCCGTAATGCAAGAAGGCCCCGCAGAGAGGCCTTCTTGCATTACGGACAAAATCCTGTGCGAAGGGTTTACTGCTTGGCGGCTTCGCGGGCGCTGGCAGCCATGTGGCAGGGACGGCAGCCCTTGAACTTGGCCCCGTACTTGGCGGGATTTTCCTGTGCCTTTTGTGAATGGCAGCCGTAGCAGGAACGATCGCCGTTCTTGGAGTGGAAGGCCATGAACATGCTCATGGAGTCACGTTCGCGCGCACCGGGAGTGGCGTGGCATTCGGTACAGGCAACATAGCGGCTGTCGCTGCCCACTTCGTGGTGGCAATGCATGCAGTTGATGCCTTTGTGCGCCGTGTGGGGAAACATGACGCTCATACGGGCGGATGTGCCGCCAGGAATCTCAATGGGCTTTTTGATGACCTGCGACATTTCCTTGATATCACGCGCCTGCGCTTCGCCAACCCACACAAGGCTCAGCGCAAGCAGCAACAAGGTCACATATTTCATCAGCAAATCCTCCTACAGGGTTCGTACAGCTCAGGAGTCTGGCCCCCGATGCGTCATCGGCGGCAACCCGCCACCTCTTCACCACCACTCTACTCGCCGGATGTTTTACCTTAATAACGCCCAGTTGTGCAATATTTAAAGAATGCCGCACAAGGGGCATTTAGTCTGCCTGGCAAATCAACCCCAATACGCCCTCAAAATATGTCGGCCATGTTTGCGGCGGCCCTTGCCAAAAGCCAAACGGCTTTCGCAGTTGCTTACGCCAGCTAAAACATGTTCCAGAACGAGGGCTTGACCGGTTTGAGCTTTCTGCGGGCCGCCACCATGTCCAGATGCATCATGCCCAGGGCAAGGGCATCCAGATTGGGAACAAACTCGCGCTCGCGCAAATCGACAGACGGGCAATACGACTTGCACTTGGTGCACCAGTCCAGCCGCTCGCCGTGGGCGGCATTGCCGCTTTCGCGCAGCAGCTCCATTACGCCGCTGCCTTCCTCGCCGCATGCCGGGCACGCACCGCGCCGAAACTTCCAGTCAGCGCCGCACAAGCCGCAGTGCAGATGTTTTTTACCACCCCCACCGGCAAGAAAAGCGTTTTTTTCATCTATGGAGGCCTTGTCCAGCCAGCCGATGGTGGGCAGTGATCCGCATACAGGGCAGTAGCCCTGCCGCCACACGTCGCCCGCCTCCCAGGGAGTTTCCCCTTCTGAAGCCGCCAGCGAAGTCATGGCCCGTAAAACCGGCGCAACAACAAACCCTGCCGCAAAATTCAGCACCAGAGGGTCGAGCTTGAGCTTTTCAGCCAGCCCCGCAAGCGCCTTTCTGTCGCCAGAGGCGACAGCGGCAACGATTTCTTCTGCCCTTTGCGCCTCAGCCCCGTCAGGTTTTGTAAAAAAATCAGCAAGCGCGGCCTTGTGCGGAACCACAGCGTCCATACGGCACAGCAGGGGCAGCAGTTTTTCCGCGCTGATGCGCACTGCCGGGGCTATGCCAGCAAAACTCGCTCCGGACAGCAGCGACACCCCCTGTTCCATCCGTTCGGTCTGCCCCTGCGGCAGTGCAATGCCGTGTTGTTTGAGACAGTTTGCCAGCTCGCCCACAAGTTCTTCCTGTGCGGCGAGCAACGGTTCAAAAGACCGCAGCACAGGGGCCAGCACAGGACGCCATGCAATAACTTCTTCAAGGGTTTGGGCAACCGTTTGCCTGGTAGCAGCCATTGATACTCCATACGTCGGTGATGCCCGACAGCTATCCAGAACCATGCAACGCCAGGACGGCATCCTGAGCGTTTTATAATGCCACCCGGCGCATACGCCGCTGTGGCCGGCTTGCCCGCGCCGACAGAGCCATACCTGCCTTGGAGCCGGGCGGAACAAAAACCGTGGGCCTTCCGAACAAATTTCACACCAGCGCAAAGACCATGCGACCTTGCCGGATTTTGCCCCAATGGTGAACCAAAGCGGAAGTTTTGCCAAGCCCCCGCCCTGTATTTCCGGCTCCCGAGGCCTTGCGGCCACGGGAGCCTTTTGCACGCGCCTACATAAAGGCCGCGTGCTCGTAATAATGTTCTTTTTCTTCCGCCAACAGGTAAATGACGCTCACGTCCTTGACGTCAGCCAAAAAAGCCTTGGGAAAGGTCTTTTTGACGATCTCAAGGCGCTTTTGGGCCATGGGCAGAATTTCTTCCCTTTCGCCAAAGGCCATGGTTCCCGTGGGGCACGTCTTGACGCAAATGGGCAGCATGCCCGCGTTCACGCGGTCAATGCACATGTCGCACTTGGTAAGGCGCTTGGTCTTGGGATCAAGCCGCGGAATATTGTAGGGGCAGGCGTCAATGACGGCCTGCGCGTCTTGCGGGCTCAGCTGGGCGCTTTTTTCGGTGGCGATGACCATGCCGGTCTTGGCGTCCTTGATGATGGCCCCAGGCACCGCCATATCGGCCACATCCTTGCAGATGGGCGTAAGGCAGTGGCGGCACTGGTCGGGAAAGAAGTTCCAGACAACCGTGCCGTCGGGCTTCATGCGCTCGCGAAAACGAACAATTTTAAGATTGTTGGGGTTCAGATCCGGCGGATTCTGATGCGTGCCGCGCTGCTTGGTTTCATTGGCGGGCAGGTCATGCCATTCCTTACAGGCCAACTGGCAGCCCCGGCATGCCGTGCACCGAGTGGTGTCGATCAAAAATGTCTTCGGCATAGCAATGCTCCTTGGCGGGCGCACTCCCAGGGGGAGTGCGCCCGGCTCGTTAGCCTATTTCGGTCAGCTTATCAGCCTTGCGCAGGTTTACGCAGCAGGCCTTGGATTCAGGAATGGTGGTGTTGGGATCATAGGCCCCAACGGTCAGCCGGTTGGTGGAGTCGCCGCACTTGGGCGTTGTCCAGCCAAAGGCAAAGGGCATACCCACCAGGTGGATTGTTCTGCCCATGACCGTAAAGGGACGAATGCGCACCGTCACCATGGCGATGGCCTCGCATGTGCCGCGAATGCTCTCAAGCACGACGCCGTCGCCGTTCTTGATGCCCTTTTCCTTGGCCAGCTCGGGGCTCATTTCCACATAGAGCTGGGGTTCGGTTTCAAGCAGGTTGGGCACATTGCGCGTTTCGCCGCCGCCGCACCAGTGTTCGGTGAGGCTGTAGGTGGTCAGCACATAGGGGTAGTTGGGGTCAGCCGGTGCGGCGATCTTGTCCATATCTGAGGTATGGAACTTGTACACCGGGCTGCTCAGCTGCTTGGAGAAGGGGTGGCTCGCCAGAGGCGTTTCCGCGGGCTCGTAGTGCTCGGGGAAAGGCCCGTCGGCGGGGCCAGCGCCAAAGAACTGGGCGTGCCCGTCCTTCACCATGATGAAGGGCAGCTTGCCGCCTTCCTTGGCCATGGGCGGCCATGGGCCGTCGGGCACGTCGCCCACCCATTTGGTTCCGTCCCATTCAATAACGGCCCTCTTGGGGTTGAACGGCTTGCCGTTTACGTCCACAGAGGCGCGGTTGTACAGGATGCGGCGGTTGACGGGCCAGCACCACGACCAGTTGGGGAACAGACCAATATTGGCCTGCATGGGCGTCTGGCTGGTGTTGCGGCGTTTGGACTTGTTGCCGTCCTCTTCCGTCCAGCTGCCTGCGTATATCCAGTTGAGCGACGAGGTCGTGCCGTCGTCCTTCAACGCTGCAAAGGCAGGCACCTGCTGGCCGCGCTTGTACTGCTTGTCGCCCACCTTGCTGTCGGCCCAGAAAAGGCCGTTGATGCGGCGCGCCCATTCAGCGGCATCGTACTTGTCCGTCCAGTTCATCTTGAGGATGGGATCGGGCAGCTGGCCGCCTTCGGCCTTGTACAGCTCGCGGAGGGTGTTGAACAGGGGCACGACGATGTCGGCAAAGTTGCGGGCTTCGCCGCCGGGCTTGACGCCCTGGTCAAACCACTGCAACCAGCGGCCGCTGTTGCTGATGGTGCCTTCTTTTTCAATGCGGTGGGCCGAGGGCAGCAAAAACACTTCGGTCTTGCAGGCCTTGGGGTCCACGCCCGGACGCTTCCAGTTGTCTGTGGTCTCCGAGTTATGCAGCTCGGAGCACACGAGCCAGTCCAGCTTGTCCAGGGCGGCGCGCATCTTGTTGGTGTTGGGGAAGCTGTTCATGGGGTTCACGCCAAAGATGAAGCCGCCGCGCATCTTGCCCTGATAGACCTTGTCCATGGCAAACATGTACGAGCAGTCTTCGCCCGGCTCCAGCTTGGGCAGCAGGCCGTAGCAGAAGTCATTTTCAGGCGTGGCCTCGTCGCCAAACCAGCCCTTGAGCAGACTGGCGATATACTTGGGACGGTTGCCCCACCAGTTGGCGCTGTTGGGCAGCGTGGTTACGGGGGTATTGGCCTTGTTGTAATCGGCCAGGGTCTGCCACGGGGCCTGGGGCGTAGCGTGGTAGCCGGGCAGGTTGTTGTACAGCAGGGCGTGGTCTGTGGAGCCCTGCACATTGGGCTCGCCGCGCAGGGCGTTGATGCCGCCGCCCGCCACGCCGATATTGCCCAGCAACAGCTGGATCAGCGAAGACAGGCGGATGTTCTGCACGCCGACGGTGTGCTGCGTCCAGCCCAGGGCATACAGGATGGTGCCGGCCTTGTCGGGGCCGCCGGTAGCGCAAAAGGCCTTGTAGACCTTGAGCAGGTTTTCCTGCGAAACGCCGGTTACGTCAGAGACGTTTTTGAGCGTGTAGCGGGAATAGTGCTGGCGCATCAGGTTGATGACGCAGCGCTCGTTTTGGAAGGTGGGGTCGATGAGCGGCCCGCCGTCAGGGCCTTTTTCCAGAACCCAGGACGACTTGTCGTACTTGCGTGCGGCGGGATCATAGCCGCTGAAAAGACCGTCGTTGAAAGCGTAATTCTTGCCAACCACAAAGGCGGCGTTGGTGTACTTTTCAACGTAGTCCTTAAAGTACAGCTTGTTTTCCAGAATATAGTTGAGCATGCCGCCCAGGAAGGGAATATCCGTACCCGAGCGCAAAGGCACATGAAAGTCGCAACGGGCTGACGTGCGCGAGAACTTGGGGTCGACGTGCATGAGCACGGCCCCGTTGTCCTTGGCCCGCATAACCCACTTAAAGGCGACAGGATGATGTTCAGCGGCATTGCTGCCGATAATAAGCACTGCATCGCTATTCTTGATATCGATCCAGTGGTTCGTCATAGCACCGCGTCCGAACGACTCTGCCAGAGCCGCAACAGTGGGGCTGTGTCAGACCCGCGCCTGGTGGTCCATATGGACAACACCCAGGCCGCGCATTGCTTGGTGAATAACTGCGCATTCCTCGTTGGAGGCGTGCGAGGTTCCCATCCAGAAGATGGAATCGAGACGGTTGACCGTCTGCCCCTTGGCGTTTTTGATGATAAAGTCTTTGTCGCGGGTGTCTTTTACCCGGCGGGCAATCTGGGCGAGGGTCCAGTCCCAGTCTTTTTCGACCCAATGATCGCTGTTGGGCGCGCGGTAAAGCGGCTTTTTCAGGCGATGGTCATTTGTGTACATGCTGAAGAGAGCCGCGCCCTTGGCGCAAAGAGCGCCTTCGTTGACAGGAAAGTCGGGGTCGCCCTCTGTGGAAACCAGCTTGCCGTCACGCACATAGGCAATGACCTGGCAGCAGACCGAACAGAATGGACAGACGCTAATGACTTCCTTGGCGCCTTCTATCTTGAGTTTTACGGCGTAAGCCTGAGCTTCGCCCAGGTCGAAGCCCAGCTGCCCCAATGAGAGGCAGAGAACCCCTGCACCGACGCCCTTGAGGAAACTCCTCCGGGTGCTATTCATGATGCTACTCCTTTTTTAGGCCAATCACGCAACGCAAGGGCCGAAAATCCTGCGTTGAACAAGACGCCTCTGAACTGCGTCAACTAACGATAATGGAGATTTGTTTTCACCATAGTTTAAAAAACGTGATATCGCAAGATACTTAGCTTTTTTTGCATGAAAGCTCCCCTATTTGTGAGCTTTTTCCCAATTATAAAACTTTCTATATGATTCCATGGTGATGGAACAATCAAACATCATAATTTGTACACACAAACAGCATATATGAGCTTATATTGTCCCCCTCGCGCGCACTGATATCATTGCTCTTTTTTCTTCAAATTTTACGCTTACCTCCGGTTGCCGCAAACCCTATTGCATAAAAAAGCCACCCGCGCGCGGCAGGTGGCAGCAATCAGCAGAGGTCAACCAACTCGTATCCTTCAGGCGGAAACACACAATCCGCATCCTGACAAAACATCCCTGCACCAACGCAGCAGCATGGCATAGGCTTCTTTCTCAGTATGCGCGGTCAGCCAGTCAGGCAGGTCGCACCCGGCGGCAATGATCTCTTTTTCTGTTCCAGCAAGGCGCGACAGCAGTTCTCTTTTGCTGCGGCAAAAAACGCCGGAGGCAATATGGTGCTGCGAGCGCATGACAAAAAACGCGGTTTTGTAGGACTCCTGCAGCATCTGGAATCTGGTCTCCGCATCCGCATACAGGTACGAATGCGTAAGCATATGGATAAGTGCTGACGCGCCGACTCTGACAGATTCTGCCGCATCTCTTTCTGTAAGGACCGGCAGAAACGTGCTCAGCGTGCCGAAATAATCGACTGTATCCTGCTGAAAAGCAAAAAGTTCATGGCGAGGCCAGTGCAACAGCTCGGCAATGCCGCTGATGAATCCACAGGCCTTTTGCCCTTCCGGCATGGCGCGGACCATGACACGGTAGGTATCAAGATCTTCCAGGGCGACCCTGTCCAGCAGCACGACAACATCAATATCGCTGGTTTCACGGGCCTCCCCCCTTCTGTAGCTGCCCTGAAGCCCAAGATACTGCAACCGTGAGCCAAAGGCCTGCTGCAACCGAGGCAGAAGCACAGCCATCCATGCATCAGGGTTAATCACAAATTTCTCCATCTTTTTCAAATTTTTCATATAGATAGTTAAAATGACCCTTTTCCGCGCCCAGCGCTTTTTCCGCCATCCAGGCAAGGGCCTTGATCTTTTGCAGTCGCTGCGCGCCTTCCCACGCAAAGGCCCCTCCGTGCAGCATAAATTCAGAGGCGGCAAGCAGTATTTCCATGCATTCCCTAGGATATTCGGTTTGGAATATGCCTTCGCGCATCCCCTGCCGGACAATGCCCTCCAGAATGGGCGAGAGCCGCAGAACAATGGATGCCATGGTACGCTGATGCATATCCGCATTGCCCACAGCGCTGGACTCTTTTTCCAGGCGATCACCGCGCGCATTGTCTTGCCCCGAAGCCCTGAGTATGCGGAACATTTTTTCCTCGGCAGACATCTGCGGATTGTCTGCAATCGCCTGCGCCGCCTCCATTTCCGTATCAATATACCGCGCGATTACGGCGTCCATGAGTTCTTCTTTTGACGCGAAGTAATGGTAAAACGTCCCCTTGGCGATGTTCAGGGCTGCAAGAATATCGCTGACGGTGGTGCTGGCGTACCCCTTTGACGCAAACAGGGCTTCTGCGGCGTCAACAATTTCTGCTCTGCGCTTGCCATGTTCTTTAATGATGCGCATCGGCACCCCCACAAATTTTAATAGACCGACGGTCGGTCTATTAAATAGCGAGCAATTTCAGTTGCGTCAACAGGCTCGGGCATTGCTCCGCACTCTCTGCCGTGCAGCCGATGGCGACAAAAAAAGGCGGCCCCGAAAAATTTTCGGGGCCGCCGCTCAAGCTCATGTCCGCCTCTGCACAAGGCGCAGTATTATTTACCAAACCAGCACTTGGGATAGGTGCAGGTGTGGCACGCCAAACAATAGCCGCCTTCGCCCATGCGGGCGGCCTCTATGCGGGTCAGGCCGCGCCCCGCCAGCATGCGCGGCAAAACCAGATCAAGAAACGTCGTTTTAAAATACAGGGCGCAGGCGGGCACGCCGAGCACCTGCATGTCGCCCTGCGGGCCGGGTATGCGGCCCATAAGGCTCATGGTGCCGGGCAGCACGGGCACGCCGTGCAGCACGTCGGTAAGGCCCGCCTCAACCAGCGCCTGTCTGGTCACGTCGTCCGGGTCAACCGAAAGCCCGCCCGTGGTGATCAGCAGGTCAGCCCCGGCCTCGCGCATGGCGGCCACAGAGGCCCGCATCATGGCCTTGTCGTCAGGCACGATGTCGGTGCGCGCAACGGTGCAATCGAGCATGGTGACCTTGGCGGTGATGACGGGGATAAACTTGTCTTCAATAATACCCTGAAAAACCTCGGTGCCGGTCACCAGAATGCCCACACGGGCCTTGCGCAGGGGCAGCACGCGGAACAGCGGCCCGCCCTCCAGCGCCTCCAGCGCCTGACCAAGCCGCTCGCGGCTGATATAGAGCGGGATGGCGCGCGTACCGCAAAGGGGGTTGCCCTCCTTGACCAGGGTTGCATCCTGACGCGAGGCCACCATGACCTCGGGCACCAGATTAAACCTTGTCATGCGCTCCACATCCACGCAAAAAAGCCCGTTGCAGGCAGCCTTGAAGTCTATTTTGCCTTCATGGGGCGGCAGCGCGTAGGTCACGCCCTCGCCAGCCATGCGACGGGCAAAAATTTCTGCGACTTCGTTTTCGTGCACCATGGCCTGCTGGCCGGACGACGCATTTTGCGGCGCATCATCGTCGGTCACCGCCACATGGAACCGGCCCATCTGCTGCAGCCGGCAGATGTCGCCTACCGAGATACGCTGCCCGGCCTTGAATTCCGGCCCCTTGAACTGGCCGGGGTCAATGCGCGTCATGTCGTGGGCCACGTTTTTGC
Organism: Desulfovibrio desulfuricans; assembly: GCF_004801255.1. Classification (NCBI taxonomy): domain Bacteria; kingdom Pseudomonadati; phylum Thermodesulfobacteriota; class Desulfovibrionia; order Desulfovibrionales; family Desulfovibrionaceae; genus Desulfovibrio; species Desulfovibrio desulfuricans. The sequence goes on from NZ_CP036295.1 coordinate 2,579,461, forward strand.
CCACGGCCTCCTCCACCGGCACAACACGCACGCCGGTAGAGGCCTTGTGACGTTCGACAGCAAGGGCCTGACAGTCTTCCTTGAGTTCGCGCCGGGCAGAAACGTACGGAGCCTCACCCTGACAGCCCCGGCATACCGGGCCGTCCTCCACGGGATATGCCTCGCCGCACACGGGGCAGCAGAGTATGCGCGTCATGTGCTTGTGGCCCATAAACCGGCGTTTGACCGTAATGGACTCAACCTTGCAAATGCTGTCGCCAGCAGTTTCAATCTCTGATTCCAGCAGGGCTATATCCTGATCCTTTTTGGCTTTTTCCTTAAAAAACCACGCCTTGAGCTCCGGGTAGGCAGCCATCTTTAGCGGGTCGAGGCTCACGCGCACGCCCTCTCCCGTATGCTTGTCAAACAACGAAACCGCATACCGGCCCAGATTGTGTATCTTCATCCAGTTGTTGCCGATGCTGCACAACGTCAGCAACTGCACGGCGTCGGGCAGGCACTTGCCGGACTCAACCACGGCCTCAAACAACGTGCCCTCGGTCAGGTGGCGCTTGGCCAGTTCCACCATATAACCGCCCACAAGCAGGCCGGGCGCGGCATAGCCATGAAAGTTCTCCGCCAGACGGTGAAATTCCTTAAACGTATAGGCCCCAATATTCATATAATCTCCAGGCCATCAAACGCGGGCGTGCAAAATGCCCGCGCACCGGCAGAGTTGTTCGCGCGCGGTTGATTCCGCTTTCCGGACGGACGCGCACCAGCGCCGGACAGCAAATATAAGGCATACGGCCGCTATGCAGCCGCATATTATCACGTTTGTTTGCGATACCGTGAGCTGGATAAATCTTAAAGAGATGCTCCCAGAATATCCAGTGCCCTTTTTACGTCTTCCGGGCGGTTAAGATTAAAAAACGGCCCGGCTTCATCCGGACCGTAAGGCAGACGGGTCTGTTTTTCGGCGGGGACAACATTATTGAGCCTGCCGCCCTGCTGGGTGACCGATTTTTCAAACCAGGGCAGCGAGGCCGTTTCATAAACAGCGACCAGCGCCTCCGGTCGTCCGCTGACCGCATCCACATACAGCGTGGCCAGGTTGCCCGCGCCTGCCGTATTGCGCGAGGCCAAAAGCCTGCGCAGGGTAGGGGCATCCATAAAGGGCATGTCGCACGAAACAACCAGCACGGCGTCAAAGCCATGGGCGCGCGCAGCCTTCAGAGCCGCCAGCACGCCCGCTGCAGGGCCGCGGTCGGGGTATTCATCAAAAATGCACTGGTATCCGGCACGCGCAAGCCCGCTCCGGCATGAGATCCAGCATTGCGGCAGCAGGTCTGTCAGCAGGGAGCATGTCCGGGTCAAAAGATCAGGCTTGCCCGGCCCGTAAACCTGCAGCAGGGCCTTGTCCCTCCCCATGCGGGAGGACATCCCCCCCGCCAGCACCACGCCCGCCACAGGGCCACGCACATTTTCCATCCGGCCTCCGCCGCGCACGTGCGCCGCTTTTTGCGCACGCCGCGTCCATATGATAGAGATTTGCAATGATGCACCACTTATACCCCGCACCGCAAGCCTGCGTGAACGAGTCAGAAATCATCGACTTCCACTGCCCTGCAGTGCGCGACAAAGCGGCCAGCCTTGCCGCCGAAAGCGCCTCGGAACTGGAACTGATCGAAAAAACCTATGTTTTTGTGCGCGACCGCATAGCCCACTCCATCGACTGCGGCGGCACGGCCGTTACCTGCCGGGCATCGGAAGTGCTGCGGACCGCTGAGGGCTTGTGCTACGCCAAGTCGCACCTGCTGGCGGCGCTGCTGCGGGCCAACGGCATTGCCGCCGGTTTTTGCTATCAGCTGCTGGGCCTGAAGGACGAACACGACCCGCAGCGGGCGCTGCACGGCCTGAATGCTGTATGGCTCAAGGATCGCCAGACCTGGCGGCGCATGGACGCAAGGGGCAACAAACCGGGCGTGGACGCGCGGTTTACGCCCGACGGGCCGGAGCGGCTGGCCTTTACCGTGCATCCGCAATGCGGCGAGGCTGATTATCCCTGCATTTTTACCCGGCCAGACCCCGGCGTGGTCGCAGCCCTGCAGGCGTACGATAATATGGCCCTGCTGCTGCCCAACCTGCCCCAGGGGCTGACGCAGACGCGGGAGTAGCTCAGGCGGAACTGGCGTCAAATACTGGGCAACTTCATGGCCCACGAGATGACGCACGGCATGACGCGAGGGGCGGGCCGCAGCCGACCGACAGGCGTGGTCAGGTCATGGCCCAGCCTGCCGGGCGCATTGTGCCGCGTTCGCGCATCTGCTATGCTCTGCCCGCCGTTGGATAAAACCTCGGCGCGAAAGCCTTCACGGCAGTGAACCGACTAACGGATATCACAGCTGCAACGGAGAACGCATGGGTCAGGATATTTTCGACCTCATTATTGTGCTCATACTGGTCTTTTTTGGAACAAGGGGCTTTATCCACGGCTTTGTGGGCGAGGTGGCCGGTCTCATTTCACTGCTGGGCGGTTTTTGGGCCGCGCACCACTATCATCCGCTGCTCGCCCCGCGCCTGACCCTGATTACCGATCCCTCATGGCGCATCATTGCGGCATACGTGCTCATTTTTCTGGGCGTTATCATATCGGTGGCCCTCATAGCCCGTATACTGCAAAAAATACTTTCCTTCTCCTTTGTTTCGTGGGCCGACAAAATGGCGGGCGGCATGCTTGGTCTGGCCAAGGGCGTGTTGCTCTGCTCGCTGGGCCTGCTTTTTTTGCAAAAATTTTTTGCGGGCGCGCCCTTTATGCAACACTCACGCGCGCTGCCCTACTTTAACGCGCTCATGGCTCAGGTGCACGGCTGGCTGCCGCCAGACCTCACCGCACACCTGGGCATCTAACTGACGCATTACCAAGGAAACACGCATCATGGAAAAGACCGCCCTTGAAGAACTGCAGCTGATCATAGACAAGCTTGCCGCTCCCGACGGCTGCCCCTGGGACAGGGAGCAGACCCCCGAGAGCCTGACTGAATATATTCTTGAAGAAAGCCACGAACTGGTAAGCGCCATACGGTCGGGCAACGTGGCCGACATACGCGAAGAACTGGGCGACGTGGCCTTTTTGCTGCTGTTTGTGGCGCGCATGTACGAAAAAAAGGGCCAGTTCACCCTTGACGACGCCCTCAACAACAACCGTGCAAAGATGATCCGCCGCCACCCCCACGTGTTCAGCAACACTGTCTTTGACAGCCTGGACGAACAGCTCAAGGCCTGGGAAAAAATCAAGCGCGCCGAGCACACGGATGAAGAAGGCAAGCCCAAGGGGCTGTTCGACACCCTGCCCGAAAGCCTGCCGCCGCTGTCCAAGGCCTACCGCATCAATTCCAAGGCGGCCCGCGTGGGCTTTACCTGGCAGGAAGACGAAGAGGTCGAGCAGCAGGTGGAAGCCGAATGGCTGGAATGGCTGGACGCCTCTGCGGGCGGCGATCAGGAAGCCCAAAAGCACGAGCTTGGCGATTTGCTGTTCAGCATCGCCGAGCTTGGCCGCCGCAAGGGCATCAAGGCCAACGAAGCGCTGGACTACGCCAACCGCCGCTTTCTCACGCGCTTTGCCCGCATGGAAGCAATCGCCCGCGAGCAGAACCGCGACTTTTCCGCCCTGACCCTTGATGAAAAAGACGAGCTGTGGAACACCGCCAAGGCCGAGGAAGAAGCGGCAAAAGCCTAGCAGGCGCAACCATGCGTACACCGCGCTTTTTTTGCACCCTGCGGGGTCAAAAACCTGATTTTCGACCTGCGCACCTGCGGCGGCAGGAGGCTGGCCAGCTTCAGCGCCTGAAACTGCGTCTGCCGCTGTGTCTGTCGTTGTGCCTGGCTCTGGGTTTGGCCCTGTGCCTGACGCTGTCGGCATGTACGGCGCGCGGCAGCAATCCGGGCAGCGCCCAGCGGCGCGACCTGCCCGCCGGTACGGCCGCCCTGCTGCCGCGCGCCGACCCCGGCTATCTGCAGTGGCTTGAGCGGCAGTCCATGCTTGGCGCAACCCAGGAGCTCACGGGCCAGGTTTCGGGCACGGACCTTATCTGGCGCAACAGCGCCTCGGCTCGCCGCGTGCCGCTGCTGCTCACCGCCGCGCCCAACTGGTTTGACGTAAACCCCCACAGCCTCAATGCCGGGCAACCAGCCCTGCGGGCGCTGGCGCAATCCGGTCTGGATGTTTTTTGGGCCCAGGCGGGTTTTGGCGGGCTGTTTATTGCCCCCACCGGCGAAAAGGGCGACATCTGGAGTGCCCATGCGGCTTCGGCGCAGCCCGATGCGGCGTCGGAGGCCGGCGACAACGTCACCGCACTGCGCATGGACCCAGCACTGGGCGCTGGCGATGATTTTGCCCGGCTGACGCAAAAAATGGATCAGGGGCACATGCAGATGGGCGGCGAGCTGCCCCCTGCGGCCACGGGCCTCGGCCCCGATTTTATACTGCAGGCTCGCCGGGCATCGCGCTTTGACGGCCTGTATGCCATGATGTCCGTACCGCAGAAAGACTGGGGTCTGCTGCCCGCGACCGCAGGCGAATGGGATTGCCTGCCCCTGCGCGACGCCGCCGTGGCCGAGCTGCGCAAAAAGGGGATCATCCCCGACATGCTGCGGCGCGACAGCCTCGACTGGTCCACCCCCGGCGGCTGGGCCGTTACCGGCGAGGTGCGCGGAGCCGACGGCCAGGTGCGACGCTGGGTGTACCGCTACAGCGGCAACGCCCTGCGGCCAGTGCTGCTGTGGCAGGACCCTTCGGGTCAGGCACGGCGGGTGTTTTCCGCAGCTGTTATCCAGCACACGGGCCTGCAGCAGCAAACGCTCGCCGGCATCAGGCTTGAACCGCTCATGGGGCTGGATCCGCAGGTTGACGGGCAGGCTGTCGGCAGAACCGACGCCGCCGCCCTGGTTCCCGGTCTGGAAGCGCTGGAAGCGCTGTCGGCCGAGGTGCACCGCTATGGCGGCTGGGCTGTGCAGGACGACGTGCTGCCCCCCTCGCTGACGCGGGCAGTGCTGGACACTGCCGTGGATTTCAGCCGCGACAGCATCACTCCTGCAGCGGCGGACTATGCGCTGCTGAGCGGCGATGCCGCCCCGCTGGCCGCCCTGCTCAAGGCTTCGCTGACGGGGGGTGTCGACCATAGCCGCCTTGCTCGGGGCCTGCGCGACAGACAGTATGTGGACTGGCGTCCCCTGCTGGATCTGCCCGATGGTCAGGCGTTGGCGCGCCGCGCGCAATCGCTTGCCAAGGGTTCGCCCGCCGCGCTCGGTCTGCCCGTCACCCAGGCGGAACTGGCCGCACGGGCGCTGGGTTTTGACGCTGCGGCCACGTTGCGGCCAGAGCACCAGCCCTCCATGGCATCGGCCTGCCTGCTGCTGCTGAGCTGGCGCATGGGCCTGCCGGGCCTGACATTTTTGAGCCCGCAGGATCTCACCGGGGCGCTGGGCCTGCCGCAAGGCTCCGGCAAGGGAGCCTCCGCCGCTGGCAGCGTGCCCCTTTGGGCCGCCAACGCCCAGCCCGGCGGGCAGACACCCGCCCAGTTGGCCTTTGGCCCCCTGGACATGCAGTGGAACCGCGAAACAAGCTTTGCTCGCCAAGTGGCCCGCATTTTACAGGGACGGCGCATGGCCGGCCTTGCCGGAGGCCGCCTCGTGCAGGTCACAACCGGCCCCACGGGCTGCGTGGCGACCCTGAGTTCTCTGCCCGGCGGCGGCTACTGGCTGCTGGCGGCCAATTTTTCTGACAAAAAGCAACACCTTGCCTGCCCCCTGCCAGCAGACGCGCAAGGCCCGGCACGTGATGTGCTGAGCGGCCAGAGCGTGTCCATGGCCGGACGCGCCTTGGAAATTGACCTCGAAGCCCGTCAGGCCCGGCATGTACTGCTTGGCGAGCCGAAAACGCATGAAGGAGCGATGCCATGACCCAGAACAGCGCCCAAAATCCCGAAGGCCCGGCTGTCTGTCAGCCCGCAGGCCAACAGCCCAGTGCGGAAGGAGATCACGCGACCTCTGCGCCGCAGGCCGACACGGCCACGTCACAGCCGTCTGCCCCCGCCGCCGCGTCGACCGCCCAGACGGCGGCAACCCCAGAAGGCGCAAAGTCAGGGCCATCACGCCCCGTAACCATCGCAGCCAAGGGATTCAGGGGCGTGTTCGGCAATATCGGCAAGACCGGCAATACAGCCTCTTCCACCACGGGCGCCACGCAGGCCGCCCCTGCAACGCCGCCCCCCGCCCCCGGCTTTGCCGACAGTCTTTTTGATGCGGCAAGTGTTGTCGGGCCTCTGGCGCTGCTGCTGATCATGCTTGCGCAGGCATGGCCCGCCCTGCTGGGGCACAGCCTGTACTGCCCACGCGAGGCGGCGGGCATCATGGCCTTTACCCAGACAGCGCAAAGCGGCATGTGGCTTGCCCCTGCGGGCGACGGTCTTTCGCAGTGGCCAGTATTTTTCTGGTTTTTGCGCGGCCTTGAGGCCCTGCTGGCCAAGGCTGCCCCGCAGTTTGCCCACCTGCTCTTTCCTCTTGCCGCCATGGCGGGCTGCCTGCTGAGCCTTATTGCGGTGTGGGTTATGGGCCGCGTTGCCGGTCTCGACCGCAAGGTAGCGCTGGCTGGCGGCATGATGCTGCTCTGCGCCCCCATTTTTGCGCCTCTTTCAACATTTACCGGGCCGGAAACGCTGGCTGCGGCCCTGACGCTGTTTTCGCTGGCCTGTCTGTGCCACGGCTGGCAGCAACAGGGCACGACCCTCACGGTGCCGCTGGGCTTTATTCTGGCGGCGCTGGCCGGTCTGACCGGCGGTCTTTTTCACCTGCTGCTGCCCGTGCTGGCCAGCCTGGTCTTTCTTTTCTGGCGCGGAGACTTTCGCCGCGCGCAAAAGACGGACGGTCTCCTTGGCTTTGCGCTGCTGCTGATCATGGTGGGCTGCTGGCTGGCCGTGGTCATGCTGTGGCACCAGCCGCAGGGCTACCTTAAAAATATTGGCGAAAACCTGGTCACCTGGCCCATTACCCGGAGCAACTGGTGGAAACCCCTTGCCGTTGCCGCTCTGGGCCTGCTGCCCTGGCTGGCTGTGGTCTGCGGCGTTTCGTGGGCGCGGGTGCTGCGCACGGCTCCGGCGGATATGGCCGCCTCGCGCAAGGAAAAAGCCGGTATGGCCTTTTTGTGGATAGCCCTTGCGCTCGCCTGTCTGCTCTGCATCCCTGCCGCCGACATGGTTGGCGCCACGGTGTGCGCCGCTTGTCTGGCGGCGCTGCTGCTCGGCAAGGCACTGCTGCGCCTGTCCCCTGCCGGAGCAAAGCTCTTCTACATCATTGCGGCCCTGTGCCTGCTGCTCGCCAGCCTGGCTCTGGTGGCAGCGGGCTTCGGCTTTAGCCTCGACTGGCTTGGCAAGTTCTTGCACCTTACCCTCAGCGAGGGCCAACGGACCGCAGTGCTCGGCCTTAAGGCCCTGCCCGTGCTCGGCCTCATCGGCATTGCGGCGGTCGTACTGCTTGCGCGCATGGTGCGCCGTGGCGCGCATGGCGGTGCCAGCGGTTCGCTTGTGCTCGGTGTGGTCATTGCCGTTGTTATGGCCCAGCCCGCCTCGCTTATGCTGATGCCGCAACTAGAAAAAACGCCCGAGGCCCAGGTAAGAAACCTGAGCGCCATCCTTGCCCCGGCTCCGGCCGCACCCGCCGCGCCTGCAATCCCTGAGGCCGTGGCACCGGCACCGGCTGCCGCTCCAGAAGTTCCGCTGGCAACACCGGCGGCGGAACCCAAGGCTGCCCCCGCGACCGCGCCCGAAGCCGCACCCGCCGTACCGGTGGAAAAGCCCGCTGCACCCGTGCAGGAACCCGCAGCGCAGCCGTCCGATGCAACGCAGCCCTCTGAGGCCGCAGGCCAGTCGGCGGTGCAGGCAGCAATTGAGGCTGCAGCCAAACAGGCCGCTCAGGAGGGCGCATCCTCCGCACAGAGCAACCCGACTGCACCGGCCCCAGCGGTGGAATCCCCTGCAGCAGCGCCCGCACCGGCGGCTGCCCCAACGGCTCCCGCCAAGGAAACGGGCACGGAGGCCGCCCCGGCCGCCCAGCCGCTGGCCCCCCAAACGACTCCCCAGGCGGCTCCTCAGGCGGTTCCTGCTGAAAAGCCCGCCAACTAGCGACAACAACTCCGACAGCCCGGCTGACGCCGCTGGCTGATACAACAAGGCCCCTTGCAAAAGGGGCCTTGTTGTGTCGTATGGTCGCGTCCCGAACCGCCGGGGGATTGTTATGCCCCCCTCACGTTGAAGTCCCCCGCGCTGACGCCGCGCATCGTTGCGCATCGTTGCGCATGCAAGCGTATTGTCATGCAAGGGCTGCCCCGACAATCAACGCACGAGCGAGCAAAAGATGCTTCGCCTTGCCTCCATGCACGTACGGCTCCGCCTCCGCCCGCTGCGGAACAGCCGCCAAAAACAAAAAGGCCCCGGAATCAACCGGAGCCTTTGCATTCAGTGCCTGCCTGCCCGCGTCTGCGGGCGGCCTGCCTTGCGCTATTTGTTTATGGGCGGCGCATCGCCGCCAGCCTTGAGCATGGTGCCGAGATGCCTTCTTGCAAGGGCAAGCTCGCTCTCGGAGACCTCGGGCATGTCCTTGGAACGCGCACCAGCCATGTCGTTACCTTCTTCCACGATGGACAGGGCGGCGGCCATGCGGCCCATGACGCAAAAAAAGCGTACGGGGTTCCAGTTATGCGCCTGCACCCAGGCGGCGGCGCTGGGCGAATACAAAAAGTCCGCCTTGCCGTTGCGCAGTATGGGGTGCGCCTCCTCGTTGCTGCTCTTGGCCCAGGTACGGAACTGGGGCAGCAACTCCAGGAAGTCCAGCAGTTCCTTGTCCGTCACCGGCGGCTGTTTTTCATACACGTTGACGCTGGCGGGGGCGGGTTGTTCCGCTTTTTTTTTGGCAGCGGGAGCCTGTGCGGCCTCAGCCACGCCGGGGGCAAAAGCCATCAGCGGCAGGGCCAGAATAAGCGCCGCTAGGACGCCTGAGTGTGATAAAAAATTCTTCATTCAATACCGAACCGCGCTGATTTTCGAGAGTCTGTCCATATTATGGTAAGACTCCACATACCGCAACGTACCGGTCTTGCCGCGCAAGACCAGCGAATGCGTCACGGCGTGCTTTGCGCTGTAGCGCACGCCCCTCAGAAAGTCGCCGCCGGAAATACCGGTGGCCGCGAAGAAGCAGTCGTCGCTGCGCACCAGATCGTGAACTGTAAGCACCTCGCGGGCGTCGATGCCAGCCTCGGTGATGGCCTCTTTTTCCACATACGACTGCGGGTCAAGACGGGCCAGCAGCTGTCCGCCCATGCCCTTGATGGCGCAAGCGGCCAGCACGCCTTCAGGAGTGCCGCCCGTACCCATCATGATGTCCACCTCGGAGCGGGGATCAACAGCCATCAGCGCGCCGGCGACGTCGCCGTCTGTCTGCAGCTGGATGCGCGCTCCGGCCTGGCGGATCTCAGCGATGAGTTTTTCGTGCCGGGGCTTGTCGAGCACAAAGACCACAAGGTCCTGCACGCTTTTGCCCATGGACTTGGCCACATTGAACAGATTGTCTTTGACCGGCGCGTCGAGATCGATCACGTCGCGAGCCTCCCGGGCCACCACGAGCTTTTGCATGTAGTAGCTGGGGCCGGGATTGAACATGCTGCCGCGCGGGGCGACACCTACAACAGAGATGGCGTTGGGACGGCCATAGGCCAGCAGATTTGTGCCCTCCACGGGGTCAACGGCCACGTCGAGGCTGGGGCCGCAGCCCTTGCCGACTTTTTCGCCGTTAAAGAGCATGGGGGCATTGTCTTTTTCGCCTTCGCCGATAATGACCAGGCCGTCAATGCTGAGGGTGGCGAAGCTGACGCGCATGGCGTCAACGGCAGCGCCGTCTCCGGCTTCCTTGTCTCCCCGACCGAGCCAACGTGCCGATGCAAGGGCCGCAGCCTCGGTAATGCGAACAATATCCAGAGCCAGATTTTTCTCCGGTGCTTCCGCCATGATATCCTCCACTCAAATCAGCGTTGTGCAACACACTGCTCTTACCCCAGTGCGTTGCGGGCTTCAAGAAAAAACCCCCGCCCTCGCGGCGCAGCCAAGGGCGCTTTTTGCGCCGCGCCTGCCAACAGCATCATCCTGCACTGTTAAAGTTAGTTAATCCGGCAGGCTAAACAGCCCTGCCACAGGCGTCTGCCAGCCGCCGCCAAAGGGCACGTGGCTCACGTAGAGCGACAGCGGCTCCTGACGGCGCTTGAATTCTGCCCGAAACAGCTTGCCGCGCACTTCTTCACGGGTGGGCGACAGCGGCCCAGATTCCGCCTCGGCAGGCTGCAGCAGGTCTTCAAGAATCGGGTCAAGATCCTCGTAGGGCAGCAGGCTGTCCGAATCTTTCTGGCCGGGGCGCAGCTCCGCCGAAGGGGCCTTGGTAAAAATTTCTTCGGGTATGATCTCCGCGCCGCGGTGCGCATTGTACCAGCGGCCTACAGCGTACACCTGGGTTTTGGTGAGGTCGCCTATTACTGCCAGCGCGCCCACCGAATCGCCGTACAGGGTGCAGTAGCCCATGGCGCCCTCGCTCTTGTTGCCGGTATTGAGCACCAGCGCCCCGGCCCGGTTGGCCAGCGAGGTTATGAGCGTGCCGCGTATGCGGGCCTGCACGTTTTCAAAGGTGACGTCGCCGGGCAGTTCTTCAAACAGATCAAGGCCGGGCTTGAGCGCCACGGCAAAGGCATCCATAAGCGGGCCTATGGGCAGGGTCACCGTGGTGATGCCCAGGTTTTTTGCCAGTTTGGCGGCGTCGTTCAGCGAGCCGTCGCTGCTGTGGGGCGAAGGCAGCAGCACGCCGGTGACGTTTGCCGCGCCCAGGGCCTCCACGGCCACGCTGCAGACAAGGGCCGAATCCATACCGCCCGAAATGGCCACAATGCCTTTTTGCGCCCCGCACTTGCGCACAAAGTCGCGCGTGCCGAGCACAAGCGCCCGCCAGTAATCTTCTTCAACGCAGGCGGCCAGCGGCTCTGGAGTTTTGGGCGTTCCCTGGCCGCGCGCCGTATCCACCACCAGCACGTCCTCCTCAAAGGCCTTGCCTCTGGCAAGCAGCTGCCCGGTGGGGTCAAAAACAAGGCTCTGGCCGTTGTACACGCGGCTGTCGTTGCCGCCCACCATGTTTACCGAAAACATGTGCACGTGGTGCCGGGCCGCCACGTGCGAAAGCAGGTGCTCGTCCGTCTCTTGCGCGCCCACGCTGAAGGGGGCGGCCGCCATGTGCACCAGGGCGTCCACGCCGCGCTGCACCAGCTCCATAAGCGGGTTGTGGCCGCTGGCGTAGCGGGTTTTCCAAAAGGAGCCGTCCTCGCTCTGCGCGTCCTCGCACAGCACCACGCCGATGCGCCAGCCGCCCATGGTGACAATGCCGCAAGAGATGCCCCGGTCAAAATAACGGGCGTCTTCATCGGCAGATTCGGCAACGCTGGGGTTTTGCCCCTGATTCTGGTAAACCTTGCGCGAAACAACCTGCCAGCCGCCTTTTTCGACCAGCACCGCCGCGTTGGACAAAAGCCCCGAGGCGTACACGCTGGGCACGGGCGCACCCACCAGCAGCGAGGGGCCGTCCTTGAGTTCCGCCGCCAGAATATCCAGGGCCCTGAGGCAGCCCGAGGCAAAGCCCTGTGCGCACAGATAGTGCCCCGGAGCCACGCCGCACAGCGCCAGCTCGGGCGTAACGCACAGATCCGCCCCGGCGGCTCCGGCCTGACGGGCGGTGCTGATGATGCGTTTCAAATTTCCGGCCACGTCGCCGGTAACGGTGTTGCACTGCAATAGGGCGATTTTCATACCGATGCCTCCCCCATGTTACAAGTAGTTGTGCAGGGGGCCGCCCGGCGCTGCCAGGGCCTCCACCTTGCGAATAACCGCCGCGTCCTCTTCCAGTGGGGGGGCATGGAAGGGCTTGAGGCGTGCGTCTATGACGAGCGGCGCTTCGCACGACCAGTGTCTGGCCCGCGTGGCGGCGCTGGCGCCGTACACGTCTGTGGCCGGGTCTGACCGGGTAAAGGCCGCCCATAAAAAATTGTCCAGGCCAGCGGCGCAAAAGCCCGCGTCGTCGGCAACGACTATGAGCGGAAAAGCCTCGCGCCCCGGCCACAAGGCCAGAGCCTCTGCCAGGGATTCCATATCAGGGTCGGGCTGGTTGCGCCCGAGCGCATGACGCGGCCCGCCAATGACCAGCAGGCCGGGGCCGCATACGCGCACAGGGCCAAACCCTGACGGCAGGGGCGGCAGCTCCGCCGTGGGGCCTGCAAGCTCGCAGCCAAGCTCGCGCTTTTTTTTGCCCGCCGAGGCCCAGACAAGCTTGGAGCCCTCGTTGAGCGCGCCGCCGGTGTAGTCCAGCGTGTCGTTAGTGCTGCGGGTGATGAAGTGCAGATCGCGTGAAAAGTCGGCCCGCTCGAGCAAATGCCGCAAAAAGGCTGGCACGTCGCGGGCCGTAAGACCCGGCGCGTCTTCGTGCGCAACCAGAAAAACATACTTGGCCAGGGCCGTCTGGGTGGTGCCCAGCAGGTGCAGGCCTGCGGTTATCAGCTCGCGGGGGCGGCGTTCATCCTCATACGGCGTGTAGCGCTCGCTGCCCACGGCCAGCAGCAGGGGGTGCACGCCCGCCGCATCCACGGCGTGCACGTCGCATATGCCCTGAAATACCTGCGGCACCAGCGGCCCGGTCAGTTCGTGGATAAAATCGCCAAAGACCGTGTCCTCCTGCGGGGGACGGCCCACTGCGGTAAAGGGCCAGATGGCCCCCTGCCGGTGATGGACGGCATCGACCCTGAGCACGGGGAAGTCGTGCGCAAGGCTGTAATAGCCTACATGGTCGCCAAACGGCCCCTCCGGCTTGCAGTGCGGCAGCACATGCCCGCTGATGCAAAAATCGGCCTGCGCCAGCACGGGCAGGGGCAAACCGGGAACACTGGCCATTTCTGTGCGCCTGCCACCCAGCAGACCGGCAAAGCGCAGCTCCGACAAGCCCTCGGGCAGCGGCATGACGGCGGCCACGGTCAGGCTTGGCGGCCCGCCCACATAAATATGCACTGGCAGCGGCTTGCCCAGTTCAAGGGCGCGGGCGTGGTGCGCGCCAATACCACGGTGAATCTGGTAGTGCAGGCCCACCTCGTCCGGCGAGTACTGGTTGCCGCCCAGCTGCACGCGGTACATGCCAAGGTTGGAGGCATCCGCGCCGGGTTTGGCGGGGTCTTCGCTGTACACAAGGGGCAGGGTTATGAAGGGGCCGCCGTCCATGGGCCAGCAGACAAGACGGGGCAAATCGGCCACCTTGCAGCGGCACTGCAGCACCGGGGGCACTGCCGCCGCCTGCTCAGCCCGCGCCCTGCGCATCTGGGGCAACATGTTCACAAGGCCGGGCAAGGCCTTGAGCGATCGCAAAGGATGTTTTACGGCTGCGGCGGGGTCGGCCTTGGCGGCCAGCACGGCCTCCACTGCGGGCAGACTGCGCCGGAAAATAAAATGCAGCCTCTCGCGCGTGCCAAAAAGGTTGGACAGCATGGGAAAGGACGTTCCCCTGACCCTGGTGAACAGCAGGGCCGGGGCCTTGGCGCGAAAGGCGCGGCGCTGGATTGCGGCCAGCTCCAGATGCGGGTCTACCTCGGCATCGATGCGCACCAGGTGGCCGTTGGCCTCAAGGTCAAGCACGCACTCCTGCAGGTTGCGGTAGCTCATAGCGCCCCCTCTCCGCCTGCAGCTGCGGGGGCTACAGCGTCAAACCGGGGCTGCACGCCAGCTATGGCGCGTTTGCCCGCAAGCGTTGCCGCAAAATCAGCCAAAATTTGCGCGTGGTCAAACACCAGCGGCTGCGGCAGGGCGTCTAGCGGATAAAAGGCCGCCTGGGCAGCGTCGTCCCCAGCCCGCAACGAGTCAGTATTACGGGCAGAGCCCGTAAACGCCACCGTCAGCGTGTGCTGGCGCGGGTCGCGGTCCGGGCGGGAGTAGACGCCCAAAAGCCCGGTCAGTTCCACATCAAGCCCGGTTTCTTCAAGCATTTCGCGCACAGCTGCGGTTTCCGCGCATTCGCCTTCTTCGATAAACCCGCCAGGCAGGGCAAAACCCACAGGCTCGTTGGCGCGACGGATGATCACCACTCCCCTGTCAGGGGCATAAATGACCACATCCGTGGTGGGCGTGGGGTTTCGGTAGCTGGAATATGGCTTGCCGCAGTGCGGGCAGGTAACCTGGCGTTTCATGCGTTCTCCATAGAGGGGGGCGCGGTACGGCGCGTAACTGATCCATACTAAGCCAGCACGACCCGAGTCGCAAGCGCGGGAAACACCAGGCCCCAAAGCCGCATGTTTGCGTCCGCACAGGGGCTGGCCGAAACATGTCCGCTTTTCTGGTCTATGAACCGCGCGTTTGCGCACGCGCGGGGAATTGCTGCCCGCAGCCTGTGTGCTGATGGCGGCGATCGCGCGTTTGCGCACGCGCGGGGAATTGACAAAAAAGTATGGATACCATACAAAACGCATATGAAAAAAGACGGACACAAAAATACTGTTGAACTTCGCATACAAAAATCCATGCTTAAAACCCTGGGGCACGAGGCGGCGCACGGGCCGCGCAGCGCAGCACTGAGCCACGCACTGCTGGGCATCATGACGCGCTTTCAGGAACTTGAGCGCCAGTGCTCCAAATTTGGCACCGATGTGGACATCCATCTGGCGGAAATCCACACAATCATGGCCATCCACAACAATCCGGGCATCCATGTGGGTGGCCTGGCGGAATGCCTTGGCGTCACCAAGGGCAGCGTTTCCGAGCTGCTGCGCAGGCTGGAGCGCAAGGGCCTAGCCTACAAGGCCAAAGATCCTCTTAAAATGACCCGCCTCAATGTCTTTTTGACCGACAAGGGCAAAATTGCGCACGAGCACCACATGATCTTTCATTCGCAGCTGGACGGGCTGGTGGACGAGGCCATGGGGAAGCGCGCGCCCGAAGAAATAAAGAGCATTGTGGCCTTTTTGACTGAAATGCTCGACCGCCTCAACGCCACCGGCGTCAAGGACAACTAACCGCGCAAATTACCCGCCCCTGCCCGCAAAACTCCGCCTCCGCGCCAGGCTCTGGTTATTCAACGCTGAACCCCGCCGCCGCAAGTTCGGCCGTACTCACTGCTCCGGCGCGCACCATGCGCAGCCGTCCCGCTCCGCCTGCCGCACAGCCCAAGGGTTTAACCACGGTTGAGGGCAACCCCCCGGCAGGCAACGGACCGCCTGCCAATATGGGCAACACTGGCAGGGAGGCATCCGCAGTTGCAGCATTTTCTGCGTACGCTGGTGGGCACGGCATATCCTGCGCCATGCGCAGCAACGCCTCCAGCAGGGCCGGATCAAGCTGCTGCGGCGTGCGCACGGCCTCGCCGCCGCTGAGGTTGGCGCTGCTTGCAGTGAGCGCCCCGCCAGCCTGTACTGCCAGCTGCGCCGCCAGCGGGTGCGGCGTGACACGCACGGCCGCCAGCCCCTCGCCGTTGACGAGCGCCGGGGGCAGGCATGGACGCGCAGGCAGCAGCACCGTGAGCGGGCCGGGCCAGAATGACAGCAGCCCCCGGGGCATGGCGGCAAGCTCCGCCACTTCGTCCACCTGGGCGGCATGAGCCGCCAGCAGGGGCAGCGGCTTGTGGACGGGCCGACGCTTGAGCTGATACACCCTTGCCACGGCGTCGGCATTGGCGGCAAGGCAGCCCACCCCGTAGAACGTCTCTGTGGGGAACACGAGCGTCCCGCCGCTCCGCAAAAATTCCGCAGCCTGGGGCAGCTCCATACCCGCGCACGGCGCAAGACCGCCGCAGCCCGGCGCTGCGCCATGGGCCGCCGCCGCTGGCAACTGCAACAAAAAACGAGAAGACATGACTGGCAAACCTTTGAAATACATAAGTGTGGGCAAACTGAAAACGCCGTTCTGGAAGGATGCCGCCGCCCACTATACAACGCGCATCACCCGCTGGCGCAAGCTGGACATAACCGAGGTGCGCGACGGCGATGCAGCCCTGCCGCAAGACCAGCGCAATGCTCTTGAAGGCCGCCGCATCATCGACGCTCTGGAGCCGCAGGATATAGCGCTGGTGCTGGACGAGCGCGGCCAGCACCTCACCTCGCCCCAGCTGGCCGATTTGCTGCGCCAGATGGATCACGACGCCAGAGGCCGGGCCTGCTTTATCGTGGGCGGAGCATGGGGGCTGGACGACGCCGTGCGCCAGCGCGCCAGCCGCTGCATCAGCCTTTCGCACATGACCCTGCCGCACGAGCTGGCCCGGGTGGTGCTGCTGGAGCAGCTGTACCGGGCGGAATGCATCCTGCGCAAGGTGCCTTATCATCATTAGGGGCGCCACCAAGAGCCCCCCAAAAAGCCGCAGCCCGCAACAGGCTTAGAGCACCTCGTAAATTCTGGCGAACACGTTGTCGTACACCAGCTTGAAATAGGGAGAGACGCGCGGATCCTGCGGATCGCCCACCAAAAGCTGCACCATCAGCGAATTGTACAGGCCCGCATCCATGGCAAGCTTTTCATCCGTTACCCGGTTGAAAAAAAAGTTGATGTTGCGGCGTTTTGAAAGAAATTCGTGCTGTTCTTCGGGCGTGGCCTTGGGGTGAGCGTCAAACCAGTCCTGAATATAATTGCGGCGCGTCACGCCTGTCTCTTCAAACACGCTGATGGACGAGGCGTAAATGGCGCTGCTGTTGCCCTCCAGGCGCACCTCGCCCGTATCAAGCTTGTAGGCAAGGGTCTGCGGCACAATGGAAAGCGCCCCGCCCTCGCCCGACCGGGTGACAAAATTCCAGTTGCCAAAATTGCTTATCCAAAAGCCCAGCCGCAGCATTTCAAAACTGACGACCACGTACAGCTTGGCGTTGTTCTCGATCAGGGGCGTCTCGGGCGAGCGCAGCCTGTCCATAAGTTCCTGCGCGGCCTGCCCGTCCAGCCCTTCAAAGACGTTGCCCGGCTCGTTGCCGCACTGCGCCGTATAACGGATGATCTGACGGGCAAAACGGGGGTTGTCGGTGGCAAAGACGGCTGCTGGCAGGTAGAGCGAAGGCCCCGCGTGCTGCGCTCCGTCGGCGATGGTCTGCCGCCGGGCAAAGTGGTTGGCCGAGTAACCCCAGTCCCACCACAGCCAGATCATGGCGTCGGGCGGGGTCATGACCTTGGCGCGCGAGAGCGCCTCCGCATGACGACGGTTGATTACCGGCCCCTGCGACATGGCGGGGATCATGTCGGCAAAGGGAGCAACCAGCAGGGCCAGCAGCAGGCCGCTGGTCAGGATGCCCGCCACGGCTCCGCGCAGGTCAACCCGCAAAAGACGTTGCAGCAGCCAGTAAAAAGGCAGGGTCAGCCCGATGGCGATGATGGGCGCGCCAAACATGACCATGCGGCCGCCCATCTTGACGCTCAAAATGCCCAGCGCCGCCAGGGGCAGCAAAAAAAGCGCGCCAGGCCGCCGCAGCAACACCAGGCCAAAACCCAGAAGGCCAAGCACCCCGGCTTCCATCCATGGATGAAAATAGGGGAAAATTTCGGCAAAGCCCAGGTCCTGCACTTCGATAATGGACTGCGCCACAGAGGGATATTCCAGCGAAAGCCCGCCGCCAGTGCTCTTCACATCGCCGGTGTGCTTCACGTAGGCGTTGATGTGGTTCATGATGGAGGTAAAAATTTCGCCTTGCAGCATCAGGCAGCCCACGCCCGCCAGCAGCAGCGCCAGCAGCCACGGGCGGCACAATAGCCGGCGCAGCTTGTAGCCGGTTTTTGTGCCCGCCGCCAGCAACAGCAGGCTGAAACACAGCCCCCACGGCCCGGCCAGCGTGGGCAGGGCGTAAGCCATACTGCCCAGAAGCAGCAGGCCGCGCCTGCCGCGCGGGGCCATGACCAGACTCATAAAGGCCAGCAAACCCACATTGTAGCGGATCAGATAGGGAAAAACCGAGTGCCATTCCTGCGTCCACCACGAGATGACGCCAGAGCTGCCTAGCAGCACAACCCACTGCCAGCGCAGGGGATTACCCAAATGATCCGCCTGCCTGAACTGCGGAGCCCAGTGCCCCTGCGGCTGGTTGCGCGAAAAAAGACGGCGCACGGTCAATACGCCCGACGACATGGAAAGGCGGCGCAAAACCATGCCCGGCAGCAGCATGTAGCGCATGGCCCAGCTGGCTGGAGCCAACGTCATAAGCAGCGGAAAAAACAGGGTTACGAGGTCTGTATCGTAAAAACCCAGCAGGGTGCGGGCCAGAAAGCCCGGCGATATGGCCGTAAGAATGCCTGCGGCAACGCCAGCCTCAATGCTGCCCAGCGCCCATACCCAGGCAAAGGCGATAACAGCCACAAAACTGGCCAGCAGGGCGGGAAACCAAAACGCCACGGCGGCAGGGGTGCTTCCGACCATATCTGCCATTGCCTTGAGCATCACCGCCATGGGATGCCCCACGGCAAGGCCAAAATCTTCCGCCCCCGCCACCCAGGTGTAGGCGTCGTGGGTAGCCAGCAACCATTCGTTGCCAAGCCGGTATTCCGGATTTTGCCAGCAGGGCCACTCGAGCATGCGCAGGCCAAAAGCCAGGGCCAGGGTCAGCAAGCCCCAAAACAGGCCGCGCGCCCAGTACCTTCCGGGGGGCAAAGACCGCTTGCCGGGGTGCGTGTCCGCGCCCGCTGGCCGCGACATGGCGCCAGCCGGTGCGGCCTGCGGGCCGTGCGGTTTTTCAGCGGTGTTTATTTCTTCGGCTGCAACGGCTGCGGCCTGGTCTGCTGAGTGTTCTGCCGTATGTTCTGCCGTATGCGCTGGGGTATGAGCTGCGTCATGGTTTGCGGCGTGCATGACATTCTCCCTGGGGGGGCTTTGCGCCTGTTCATGTCTGGCGAGGCAGGCCACGGGCCGGTCTGCGCCCGCCGCCTGTTCCCGCCACGAGTTCTCAGGGGGCTGGCATGTCGGCAGGGCTGTTGCGTCCCTGCCGACCGATCACATTAAAAATTCTTGCGGAACAGTGCCTTAGTTCGTCCCGTGCATGGCGGCGTCGTAGGTCAGCCGCTCGCTGGCGGCACTGGGGGCAAGCGCCCAAAACCAGCGCCCGTGGCCTGCGGCCACATACGAATGCTGCGCCGCAAGCCGCCAGGGGGCGGGCAGATCACCGGGCGCGGGCTCAAGCGCCAGCACAATCAGCACGCCGCTGGCCTGCAACCTGGGGGCGGCAAGTTCAAGCAGCTGCCGCCAGGGCATAAAGGCACGGCTCAGGATGCAGTCGGCCTTGTAGTACTGGCCCTGAAAAAAATGCTCCACCGGCCCTCTGAAAATATGCGTGGACGGCAACTGCAGCCGTGAAAGCACGCTTGAAATAAACAGGGCGCGTTTTTCGCGCACCTCCACCATATAGTATGCGCCGCGCGGCCAGACCATGCGCAGGGGTATGCCCGGCAGGCCAGCGCCCGCGCCCAGGTCCCAGCTCAAGGGGGATTCGGGCAGGTCAAGCTTATCCAAAAAACCGGCCAGATGAAAACTGTCCACGACCAACCGTGCCAGAATGTCCTGCCAGGTATGCGGGCCAACCAGATTCATGGCCTTGTTCCACTGGCAGAGCATTTCAAGATATTCCGCAAGCGGTTCCAGGGCCGTTTGCGGCACTTCCGCTCCTGTGGCCGCCACCAGACTGGCCAGTTCCTTTCTGTCCACCGATTGTCGCTGCATGTTCCTTATCCTGCGCTTATACGCCCTTCGCGGGCTTTTCCGGCGTATTTGCCGGGTTCACTGTCATATCCCCGCAGACCGGGACTTGCAAGCCCCGCGCCGATAACGTAAAAAAGAGGGCTTGCGCGCTCGCACGCTCCACAAAACAAACACAAGGCCGGTAACGGCCACGCCAATGCGCACCCTTGTGCGCCACTGGAGGATAACCCCCGTCATGACACAAGCCGTTCTGCTCTTTCCCGGCCAGGGCTCGCAAGAGTCGGGCATGGGCCGCGATCTGGCCGAGGCCTCTTCCGATGCCATGAACCTCTGGAAGCAGGCCGAGCGCATCAGCGGTCTGCCCCTGCGCGAAATTTACTGGGAAGGCGACGCTGCCGCCATGAGCGACACCCGCGCCCTGCAGCCCGCCCTGACCGTGGTGAACCTGAACCTCTGGAGCGCCGTTGCCGCGCGCGCCAGCGTGCGCGGCGCAGCCGGGCACAGCCTTGGCGAGTTCAGCGCCATGGCCGCCGCAGGCGTGCTGTCCGCCGAGAGCGCTCTTGAGCTCACCGCCCTGCGAGGCCGCCTTATGGCCGAGGCAGACCCCGACGGCAAAGGCGGCATGGCCGCCCTGCTCAAGCTCGACCAGCCCGCCATTGAAGAAATTGTGGCCGAAACAGTCGCCCAGTGCGGCGAACTTTTGCTGGTTGCCAACTACAACACCCCCGGCCAGCTTGTTATCAGCGGCGCCAAGGCAGCCGTAACCCTGGCCTGCCAGAAGGCCAAGGAGCGCAAGGGCCGTGGCCTTGAGCTCAAGGTCAGCGGCGCGTTTCACAGCCCCATGATGGCCGAGGCCAACAGGGAGCTTGCCCCCCTGCTGCGCAAGGCCGTGTGGAGCAAACCCAGATTCCCCGTGTACTGCAACGCCCATGGCAAGGCCGTGACCGACGGCGAGAGCGCCCGCGACAGCCTGCTTGTACAGATGACCTCGTCCGTGCTGTGGATAGACACCATGCGCAACCAGTATGCCGACGGCGCGCGCCGCTGGCTCGAGCTCGGCCCCAAGGCCGTACTGGGCAAAATGGTTGCGCCGTGCCTGGCCGGTACCGCTCAAGCGGAAGACCTTGCCGTCGAACTGGTCAACAATGCGGAGACCGCTTCGGCCTTTGCGGGATAGTATCCGGGGAGCGGCCCGATTGTTCGGGCGGGTTCTTCCGTATTTTTTGCCAACTTTTTTCTTCATGCGTTCCCGCGCGGCACTGGCCGCAGGCAGGGGGCGCATGAACCCGAAACGGGGTTTCCGGCGGCGCAGGCCCCGGCTACCATAGGCGACCAGCCGCAACCGTTGCACAAAAGGACACCAGCACTATGCGCGCCATTGATACCCTGCGCACGGCCCTGAAGGGCATTATTGAAGAAGAAGGCCTTGCCTGGCCCGTCAAAACCGTCATCGAGCCGCCCCGCGACCCCAAGCACGGCGATCTGTCTGTGAACTCCGCCATGCTGCTGGCCAGGGAGGCCAAGGCCAACCCCCGTGAGCTGGCGCAAAAATTTGCCCAGAAGCTCGTGGAGCGTTGCCCCGATGTGGCACATGCCGAGGCGGCTGGCCCCGGCTTTTGCAACGTGACCTTTACGCAGGATTTTTGGCGCGGCACTGTGGTGGATATTGAATCCGCCGGCGCGGAATACGGCAAGAGCACGGGCGGCGCGGGCAAAAAAGTGCTGCTGGAATACGTGTCGGCCAACCCCACCGGCCCCCTGCATGTGGGGCACGGGCGCGGCGCGGCCGTGGGCGACAGCCTTGCCCGCCTGCTGCGCATGGCCGGCTACGACGTAAATACGGAATATTACATCAACGACGCCGGTCGCCAGATGCGCCTGCTGGGCCTTTCGGTATGGCTGCGCGCCAAGGAACTGGCCGGCATGCCCGTTACCTGGCCCGAAGACTACTACAAGGGCGACTACATCATCGACATCGCCCGCGAGATGCTCGACGCCAACCCCGCCCTTGTGCAGCTGCCCGACGCCGAGGGACAGGACGTGTGCTACGACAAGGCCATGAACGACATCCTCAACGGCATCAAGGCCGACCTCAACGAATTTCGCGTTGAGCACCAGCGCTGGTTTTCCGAAAAAACACTGGTGGAAGGCGGGGCCGTGGCCGCCGCTTTCAAGGCGCTCGATTCCGCAGGCTATACCTACGAAAAAGACAATGCCTACTGGTTTGCCACCGAAAATCTCGGCGACGACAAAAACCGCGTGCTGCGCAAGTCTGACGGCAGCCTGACCTACTTTGCCTCCGACATCGCCTACCACCACGACAAGTTCCAGCGCGGCTACGACTGGCTCATCGACATCTGGGGCGCAGACCACCACGGCTACATCCCGCGTATGCGCGCGGCCATCACTGCCATGGGCAAAACGCAGGACAGCTTTGACGTGGTGCTTATCCAGCTGGTCAACCTGCTGCGCGAGGGTCAGCCCGTGAGCATGTCCACCCGCGCGGGCACGTTTGAAACCCTGGCCGACGTCATCAAGGAAGTGGGCGTGGACGCGGCGCGTTTCATGTTTCTTTCGCGCAAGAGCGACAGCCCGCTCGACTTTGACCTTGAGCTTGCCAAACAGCGCAGCCTCGACAACCCCGTGTACTATGTGCAGTACGCCCACGCGCGCATCTGCGCCGTGCTGCGCAGGGCTGAGGAACGCGGTTTTGCGCTGCCCGGCAAGGCCGATGCCGCCCTGCTGCAAGGGCTTGATACGCCAGAAGACATGGCCCTGCTGCGCAAGGCCGCAACGCTTGAAGACATGCTGGCCTCTGCCGCCAAATCGCTTGGCGTGCACCATGTGAGCACCTACCTTACAGAACTGGCCGGACAGCTGCACAGCTACTACGCCAAGCATCAGGTGCTGCTGGCCGACGACGCGCCGCGCACCCTGGCCCGCCTGGCCCTCCTGCGCTCCATCGGTCAGGTGCTGCGCAACGGCCTGGACGTACTTGGCGTAAGCGCTCCGGAGAGCATGTAGGCAGGGTTTTGCCTGCCGGCAACCAAAGAGCGGGCATTTGCCCCGCTGACTGCAAAAACGTCGAATACTCGGCGTGCGCCCATTGAGTCTTGTGCCTGCTGCAAGGCGCATCCTGGCAAGGTTTGACGCGGTCGCCCGCGCATCTTTACAGCATGCGCCTGCACAGGCAGGATACAAAGGCCAGTGGCCCACGACGGAGGATACCTGATGGCCGCCCCCTTACGTAAACCCCGCAAATCTGTCGTTTCCCAGCCTTCGGGCGAGAAGCGCCGCTTTGTTATCCGCCTTTCGGGGCCAATGGCCGCGCTGCTGGGAACCATCCTGGCGGTCGCTGTGGGCTGGTCGTTTTTTATGGGCTTTATGGTCGGGCGCGGGCAAAACCCCGAGACCCGCGTCGAGCAGATGACCAGTATGATCTCCAAGGATTCCGCCCCGGGCAAGGGCAAACCCGCTCAGCAGGAGGTTCCTGCGCCAGCTGCTGCTGCGGCGGAAACCGCCGACGCACAGGCCCCGACGGCTGACGCAGCTGCGCCCCCGGCTACGGCGGCCCCTGACCAGCCCGGCAAACCCGCCGACGGCAAGGGGCAAAAAGCGGCGGCCCCGCAGGCCCAACAAGCTCCGCAGGCCCCGGCCTATCCCTTTTCGCAGCCTTCGCCCAACAGCATGGCGGCGTGGGGCATCAAACCTGGCGCCAATCAGGCGGGAGCACAGGCGGGGGCACAGACGGGCGCGCAAAACGGTGCGCAGGCCGCCAAGCCAGCCCCGGCAAAAACCGGGCCGCAATTCGATTACGTGTACCAGGTGGCGGCGTTCAAGTCTGACGAAGACGCCGACAAGCTGCGCACGCGTCTCGAGGGCAAGGGGCTGCATACCCGCACCCAGAAAAGCGGCAAGCTCGTGCTTGTGCTGGTCAACATGCGCGGCACGGAAGACGACGCCTTCAACCTGCGTGAAGACCTGCGCCACATGAGGCTTGGCGTGCCCATTCAGGTTTCGCAAAAACCGGTTTCAAGCAAACCGCAAAAAACCGGGCGGTGAGGCGTACCATGACGGCAACCGAATCTTTTGGCGATTTTCTGCGCAAGATCGGGCGACCCTGTCTGCGCGGCGTTGACGCCCTTGGCGGCACGGCCCTGTTCATGTTCGAAGGACTGGCGCAGATGTTTGCCAGCCCCAAGATCTTTCCGCGCACCATGCAACAGCTCTATATCATTGGTTCAAAATCGCTGTTTCTTATCATGCTCATCGGCGTATTTTGCGGCATGGTGCTTGGCCTGCAGGGCTATTACACCCTGGTGAAATTCGGCTCTGTGGGCATGCTGGGCTCCGCCGTGTCGCTGACGCTTATCCGCGAGCTTGGGCCAGTGCTCACGGCCATCATGCTTACGGGTCGCGCCGGGTCCTCCATGACGGCCGAGATCGGCGTAATGCGCATTACCGACCAGATAGACGCCCTGGACGTCATGGACATCAACTCCATGGGCTATCTGGTCAGCCCGCGCATTGTGGCCTCGCTCATCGCCTTTCCGCTGCTGACGGCGGTGTTTGACGTTATCGGCATCATCGGCGGCTACCTCACGGGCGTGCTCATGCTGGGCATCAACGAAGGCGCGTATTTTTACCGTATCACCAGCTCCGTGACCGCCACAGACGTTAACGGCGGCTTTATCAAAGCTATACTTTTCGGCCTGCTGGTCACCACCGTCTGCTGCCGTCAGGGCTACTTTACCAACAAGCGACGCGACAGCGTAGGCCCGGAGGCCGTGGGCAACGCCACAACCTCCGCAGTGGTCATCTCGTGCGTGCTTATCCTTGCAGCCGACTATATTGTAACCTCGTTTCTGCTCTAGCAGGCCATGCAGGCGGTAACTGTCATAGGCATCGACCCCGGCTCGCAGCGTACGGGCTGGGGCGTGGTGCGCGAAGCTTCAGGCGTGCTGCAGCTGGTGGATTGCGGCGTGGTGCGCACCGCCTCGGCGGGGAAGGAATTTTCTGACCGGCTGGCGCGCATCTATCACGAGCTTTCAGCAGTGCTGTCCCGCCTCAAGCCGGAAGAAGCCGCCATAGAACAGGTCTTTACCGCCAAAAACGCCGCCTCCGCCCTCAAACTCGGCCAGGCGCGGGGAGTGGCCGTGGCCGCCTGCGCGGCGCAGGGCCTCTCCATCAGCGACTACGAGCCCACACTGGTCAAAAAATCCCTTGTGGGAACAGGCCGGGCCGAAAAAGAACAAGTGGCCTTTATGGTGCAGCGTCTGCTCAACGTCAAAAACGCCAACTGGGCGCTGGACACCTCGGACGCGCTGGCTGTGGCCGTGTGTCATCTTACAGTACGCCGCTTTGCCGCACTGACGGGCAAGTAGCCTCCGCTCATGCGCAGCCTCCAGCTCCGCCCTGCAGCTTCGTCCACCCGCCTGACTTAACCGCTCCGCTTGCACCACGTTGTATACTGCGATTTTGTGGCGCGTTCCTGCACTCAGAACGCCGGATATTCCGCCATGTGCGGCGCTACCGCCCTGCCCAGCCAGTCTATGGCCCGGCCCAGGTGCCGCATGTTTTCCAGGGCAAAGGCGTCCTTTCCCGCTTCCCCTTCTGCATGGCCAAAACCCACGTTCCAGTAGGTCGAACCGGGCACAAGCATCTTGGACATCAAAAACATGTGGTTGATGCTGTCGTAAGCGTGGGTGGCCCCTGCCCGCCCCGCAGCCACCACTGCCGCGCCAATTTTGCCCTGAAAAAGGCCGCCGTTGACGTAGGCCACAAACCCGGCCCTGTCCACCAGCGCTTTCAGCTCCGCAGACATATCCGTAAAATAACAGGGCGTACCCAGAATCATGGCATCTGCCGCCAGCATTTTTTGCAGCAGTTCGTTGAGCAGGTCGTTGTCAAAAATGCAGCGGCCATTCTTGAGTTCCGCGCATTTTTCACAGCCCCGGCATCCCTGAATCTTTTTGCCGCCCAGCTGCACAGTTTCCACTTCCCAGCCCGCTTCGCGCAGGGGGGCCAGCGCCTCCTGCAGCAGCAGGGCCGTATTGCCGTTTTTTCTGGGGCTGCCGTTTATGGCCAGTACTTTCATGCGTATCTCCTGGGTGATCGTTTTCTTACATCATATCCCTTATCTGCAAAAGTTGAAGTACTGATAAAAAAAACATATTGTAACACAAATAGCAGGTACTGATAAAAAGTATAGTATCGAAAGCGCAGGACACCCACATGGAAAATACGCCCCAATGCCCGCCCGTGATGGGCAATTACCGCTGCCACTTTGAACTCACCTTGCAGCTCATTGGCGGCAAGTGGAAGCTGCTGGTCATCTATTTTTTGTCGTTGCAGAAGGTCATTCGCTTCGGCCAGTTGCGGCGTACCCTGCCGGAAATCAGCGAGCGTATGCTGGTGCGCCAGCTGCGCGAACTGGAGGACGACGGCCTTGTGAGCCGCAAGGTGTACGGCACGGTTCCGCCACGGGTGGATTATTCGCTCACGCCGCTGGGCGTTTCGCTTGTGCCCATCATGGAATCGCTGAAGGCCTGGGGCAGCATGTATGAAAACAGCCGTGGGCGGGCAGCCGCCACAGCCAGCGCCGCACCGGCGGAAAAATAAAAACGGAGGGCCAGTAGACCCTCCGCCTGCACACGGCGGCAACGCCGCCATGCATACCTGCCGTCGGGCTATTCCACCACAACGGCCTTTTTGATAACCACGTTTTCCATGGGTACATCGTCGTAGTAGCCCTTTTTGCCGGTCTGCACGGCGGCAATCTTGTCTACCACTTCCTGCCCCTTGATGACCTTGCCAAACACGGCGTAGCCCCAGCCCTGGGGGGTCTGGCTCTTGAAGTCGAGAAAGTCGTTGTCCTTGGCATTGATAAAGAACTGCGACGAGGCCGAATGCGGCTCGCCGGTACGGGCCATGGCAATGGTGTACTTTTTGTTTTTCAGGCCGTTGTCAGCCTCGTTGCGGATGGAGGCGCGGGCAGACTTCTGCTTCAGGTCGGCAGTCATGCCGCCGCCCTGAATCATAAAATTTTTGATGACGCGGTGAAAAACCGTGCCGTCGTAAAAGCCCGATTTGACGTACTGCACAAAGTTGGCCGTGCTGATGGGGGCCTTGCGCGAATCAAGGCGCACAAAGATGTCGCCCATGCTGGTCTCGAGCTTTACTGTCGGGTCGGGGTCGGCGGCCTGAGCCTGACCGGCCAGAGCAAGGACGGCCCCAAGGCAGAGAGTCAACGTAAGCGCACGAAAAAATACACGAAATGATTTCATGGAATACTCCTCAAAGTTTGGTGTGCCGGGGTTGCCCCGGCAGGCCGCAAGGTAGCACGGGGCCTGCCGGGCAGCAAGGGTGCGCAGGGGGCCGACACGCATGTGCATATGGCCCCCGCCCGGGCCGGACGACGGCTTTCGGGCAGGCCGCAAGGCGAAGTTTCCCCCTCCAGCCCTTGCTAATTGCTGCTGCCGTCATTATACTTACAGGCAGAAGACAAACTTCAGGCCTCAAGACGGCACTGCGGCACGGGAGCCGCAGCCGCCATGCAGGCTGAACGCCTTCAACTGCTTTTCGGAGGATATAATGTCGTACACCCGCAGTGTTGCCCAAGGCGCCGCCAGCAGCGTCGCTTCCATTTACATGCGTCAGGTTTATCAGTGGATGACCGCCGGTCTGGGCGTAACCACAGTTGTAGCCTACGCAGTTGCCAGCTCGCCTGCCGTGCAGGAAGCCATTTTTGGCAACACCATTGTGCTTGTTCTCATGCTGGTGGCCCAGTTTGGCCTTGTCATCGCCCTTTCGGCGGCGGTTCACAAAATGTCCGGCGGCATGGCCACAGGGCTGTTTTTGCTGTACTCGGCCGTTACGGGCGCAACGCTTTCGTCCATTTTTGTGGTCTACCCCATCGCGTCCATCGCCAACGCCTTTCTGGTGACCACGGGCACCTTCCTGGCCATGTCGGTCTACGGCACGGTTACCAAGCGCGATCTCACCGCCATGGGCAGCTTCCTTTTCATGGGGCTCATCGGCATTGTCATCGCCTCGCTGGTCAACATCTTCCTCAAGAGCAGCATGATGGACTTTATCATCAGCTGCCTTGGCGTGCTCATCTTCACCGGCCTGACCGCTTATGACACGCAGAAGCTGCGCCAGTTCGGCGAGAACGCCCCCCTCGAGGACGGCACGGCCGTGCGCCGAGGCGCCATACTTGGCGCGTTGACCCTGTACCTTGATTTTATCAACCTCTTCCTCATGATGCTGCGCCTGTTTGGCGGCAACCGCGAGTGACGCGGCCCTGCGCCAGCGCAGTCTGAGATTTGAGAGACTGGGGGCGAAAGGCCAGGCCTTTTGCCCCCTTTTTTCGCACTACGGAATTTTATGAAAAAGAAAAAATCCCCACGCGGCGCGTTTGGCGCTGCTGAACATACCCCCGGCTTTCCCTCGCGTGAGGAACTGCTGAAAACCCTCGCCGCCCAGTCGCGCCCCATGCGCGTGGACGGCATCTTGAGCGTGCTGGGCCTTGCCCGCCGCGCCAAGGGCGATCTGGAAGCCCTGCTCGCCACACTGGCCGACCAGGGCAGCCTGCTGCGGCTGCGAGGCGGCCTGTGGGCGCGCCCCGAATCCCTCAAGCATATCTTGGGCCGCTTCAGTTCCCTGCGCGACAGGGGGGGCTTTGTCACGCCCATGCGCCCCGCCGACGGGGACGAAAACAACCGCGACAGCAGGCTCGAATTTACCGGCGAGCGCGACGTGTACATTCCCGCCGGGCAAACTGGCGAGGCCTGGCATCAGGACATTGTGCGCGTGGCGCTCAGCCCCGGCGCTTCTCGCGGCCCCTCGCCCGAGGGACGCATCATCGAGGTCGTCGAACGCGGCCTCAAGGAAATACCCGCCCACGCTGCTCACCGCACGGGCAACACGCTTTTTTGCCGCCCGGCTGACGCCCGGCTGAGCGTAAATTTCAGTGTCGAGCTGACGGAGGGTCAAACGCCCCCCCAGCCAGGCACGCTGGTACTGCTCGCCCCGCTGCAGCGGCTGGCCTCGGACCTGTGGACTGCCCGCCTCGTGGGCAACTATGGCCGCGAGGACGACGTGGCCGTGCAGGAAGAGCTGGTCAAGCTCAACCATGAGGTGCCGCGCGACTTTCCCGCCGGTGCGCTGGCCGAGGCCCAAAACCTGCCCGACGGCCCCACGCCCGAAGACATGCGCAACCGCGAAGACGTGCGCCCACTGCCTCTGGTGACCATTGACGGAGCCGACGCCCGCGACTTTGACGACGCCGTGCAGGTTGAGGACCGCCCCGGCGGCGGCTGGCTGCTGCGCGTGGCCATTGCCGACGTAAGCCACTACGTGCGCCCCCGCGGCAGCGGCAGTACCGGCGCGCTGGATGCCGAGGCCCTTGCGCGCGGCAATTCGTGGTACTTCCCCCGCTCGGTCGAACCCATGCTGCCCGAAGCGCTCTCCAACGGCCTGTGCAGCCTGCGCCCTGATGTTGACCGGCTGGCAATGCTGGCGGAGATTCCATTTTCTCCGCAGGGCAAGCCCGGCAAGCCGCGCTTTGCCCAGGTGGTCATGCGTTCGGCGGCGCGGCTGACCTATGATCAGGTCAAGGCCTGCATGCTCGACCACGACCCCGCCGCCCTTGCCGCCCTGCGCGAAAACCCGCGCGGCGATGAGGTTATCGCCATGCTGCAGAAGGCCTTTGCCCTGTATGCGGCGCTGCGCGAAGCACGCCGCCAGCGCGGCAGCCTTGACTTTGACCTGCCCGAGGCGGACAGCCGCCTGGACGAAGCAGGGCGCGTTGTCTGGATGGGGCACCGGCAGCGGCACGACGCCCACAGGCTTATTGAAGAATTCATGATCGCGGCCAACGAGGCCGTGGCGCGTTACCTGCGCGACGCGGGCATGCCCTTTTTGTACCGCGTGCATCCCCTGCCCGACCCGGAACGGCTGGAGAGCCTTTTTGACACGCTCGCAGGTACCGGGATGGAGGACCTGCCCGCCCAGCCCGATGCAGCCGCCATGCAGGGCATACTTGCCCGCGTACAGGGCACGGATCAGGAATTCCTGGTCAACCGCCTGTGCCTGCGGGCCATGCCGCAGGCCCGCTACCAGCCCGTCAACGAGGGGCACTTTGGCCTGGCTTCGCAGGCGTACTGCCACTTTACCTCGCCCATCCGCCGCTACGCCGACCTGCTGACCCATAGGGCACTCAAGACCGCTCTGGGCATCGGCGTGGGCGCACTGCCCGCCGGGCAAAAGCTGCTGCGCATCGGCGACCAGATCAACCGGCGCGAACGCGCGTCCATGGCCTGCGAGCGCGAGATGGACCGCCGCATGGGCTGCCTTGCCCTGCTGCCACGCGTGGGCGAGCACTTCAAAGGGCTGGTGGCCGGGGTGACCGACTTTGGCATATTTGTGGAACTGGCCGAAATGCCTGTTGAAGGCATGATCCGCATCGATGACCTTGGCGACGACTGGTACGACTTCGACCCGCACACCATGAGCCTGGTGGGCCAGCGCTCCGGCGTCATGTGGCGCATGGGCCAGAGCCTCGAGGTGGCGCTGGCCGAGGTCAACCTTGGCCGCCTTGAAATACGCCTCATGCCGCTGGAGCTGCCCAAGGCCGCGCAGGGCGGCGCAGGGCGCGGCAGGGGCAAGCCCACCCGCAGGCCCGCCCGCAAAGGCGGCGCAAAACCAGGCAGCACAAGCCGCCCCGACGGTACACGCTCCGGCTGGAAGGTCACCTCGCCGGGCGACGAATCCGGCAAACGTGGGAGCAAGGCCGCAGGCGGCGGTAAGTCGAGCCGCCGTAGCGGCGGAAAAAATTCTGGCGGCGCTCGCTCTGGCGGCAACAGCGCTGGTGGCGGCAACTCCGGCGGGGGCACGGGCAAGACCAGCAAAAAACGGGGCCGCTGATGGCGCTGCTCACAGCCCAGCAACGCATGGGAGCCGCCGCCCTCATACTGGCGGCCAGCACTGTGCTGTCGCGCCTCATGGGCCTTGCCCGCGACAAGATCATCTCGTGGCAGTTTGGCGCTGGCGGCGAATCAGACATGTATTTCGCCGCCTTTGTGGTGCCCGACATCATCAATTATCTGCTGGCTGGCGGCTTTATGTCCATCACCATCATCCCCCTGCTGACCCGCCGGTTTCAGGAGGACGAGGTTGATGCCTGGGGCTTTTTTTCTTGCGTGTTCTGCTGGATGGCGGCGGCCTCGACCCTGCTGACCATTGGCGGCATGGCTCTTGCCCCATGGCTGGCACGGACTGTGGCCCCCGGATTTACACCTGAACAGTGGGTGCGGCTGGCCTTTTTTATGCGCATCATCCTGCCCGCCCAGATATTCTTTTTGTGCGGGGCGTGCCTCACGGCCCTGCTGTTCATGCGGCGGCAGTTTCGCGTGCCCGCGCTGGCCCCGCTTATCTACAACGGGGCCATCATTGCCGTGGGCCTGCTGCTGCCCTGGCTGGCAACAACCAGGACAGCGCAAACCACCCTGCCCGCAGGCCTGCTGGCGCACATGGACGGCATGACGGGCTACTGCGTGGGCGTGACCCTGGGCGCTGCCCTGGGAACCTTTGCACTGCCCCTGCGGGTGGCGGAGCAGCAGGGACTGCGGCTGCGCATGGTCTGGCGGCATCCGCTCATGGGCAAATTTTTGCTCACCGCCCTGCCCCTCATGCTGGGGCAGACCATCATGATGCTGGACGAGCAGTTTCTGCGGGTGTTCGGCAGCCTGGCGGGCGACGGCGCAGTAAGCCTGCTCAACTACGCGCGGCGCATCACGCAGGTTCCTGTGGGGCTGGTTGGACAGGCGGCGGCGGTGGCCTCCTACCCGTTTTTGGTCTCGCTGCTGGCCCAGGGCGAAACCGAACGCTTCAACACCACCCTGCGTACGGCCCTGAGGGCCAGTGTGGCACTTATCATCCCTTGCGCCTTCTGCATGGCGGCCACCAGCTGGCCCATACTGGGCGTTATTTTTCAGGGCGGACGCTTCAGCCCCGCCGACACGCTGGCGACCCTGCCGCTCACCCGCATCATGCTGGCCGCTACGCCCTTCTGGATTATCTACATGGTGCTGGTGCGGGCCTACTACGCCCACGGCGACACCATAACCCCAGCGGCGACAGGCACGGTCATGACCCTTGTGTGCGTGCCGCTGTACTACTGGTGGGCCGTGCCCCACGGGGCTTGGGCCATCGCGTCCCTCTCCGGCCTGAGCGTGAGCCTGTACGTGCTGTGGCTGGTCGCCATATGGATTCGCCGTCACGGCGGCGGGGCTTTTGCCGGTCTGCCGGGGCTGGCGCTACGGGTGACGCTGTGCTGTCTGCCCGCCACAGCTGCGGGCTGGTGGACCTCGGAGGCGTGCATGCGCACCCTTGCCCTGTCGCCCATTATCAGGGCCTGCGTGGTGCTGGTGCTGGGCAGCTGCGCCTTTGCGGCGCTGTTTTTGCCCATTGCGTGGCAAAACGCGCCCGAGACGCTTGAGCCGGTGCTGCAGCGCCTGCGGCGCAAGCGCGGCGCAGCCTGATTGTTTTGGAGATATTTTGCGGGAGGCGGGGCTTTTACGGACGCCCCGGAGGGACGTTATTCTTGACCTTGCAGAGGGGTAGAATAATGGACAGCAGAGCAAAGGGGCTTCTCCCCGCACAGCTCCCCAAAACCATTACTTCAGTTTCAGGTCAAGCAGGGATTCTTTTTACGCCATAACTCAAGGGGAATGCCCCTTTCTTCTCAATCCCTGGGCAACGCACCGGCATGGTCGCCATCGGGCTATGATTCTTTTTTTACGGCTGCGGCATGCTTTTGCTGCAAGCGTCGCTCAAGCAGGGAAATGACCGCGCCCGCCAGCAAGGCCGCCGCCGATGCGAGGCTGTAGCACAGCCACAGCGACAGATGCTCAACCCCTGTCATCACCACCACCGCAAAGGCAATGCAGCCAAACCACCCAGCCATGATGCCGCGAAAGATGCTCACCACGGCCGCAGCCCCCAGC
The DNA here is from genome assembly GCF_004801255.1 of Desulfovibrio desulfuricans. NCBI lineage: Bacteria > Pseudomonadati > Thermodesulfobacteriota > Desulfovibrionia > Desulfovibrionales > Desulfovibrionaceae > Desulfovibrio > Desulfovibrio desulfuricans. Next base: position 2,612,214 of record NZ_CP036295.1, read on the forward strand.
GTGGCGTGGGCAAAGGGCACAATGGAGCAGACCATGACGGGAAAAAACATTAGCACGCCGCTCCAGCCGGGTCCGAGCCAGTGGGCGGCTTCGGTCACCGCATACACCAGCGTGGCCCCGCAGGCCATCTGCACGGGTACGCGCACGTAGGCCGTCATTGCGTGGCCGTGCTCGCAGCGGGCCGTAATTCTGGGCAGGCAGGCCAGCACCAGCACCGGTGCAAGGGACGAGAGGATTACCGCCCACAGATGCGTGAACGGCAGATGCAGCACCAGCATGCCGCCGCCAAAAAAACCGCCAAGGGCCGCTGGCAGGGCCACAAACCAGGGCATGCCCAGCGCCGCCAGCCGGGGATAGATAAGGGCCGTAGCCGTGCAGGCCAGCACCCCCAGCAGGGTGTTGTACGAGGCGGCGGCGGAAAAATCCGGCCCCTGCTCAAGCGTGAGAAAAAAAGACACCGGGCCGGAAATAAGCGGCAGCCCGGCTATAACGCCGCCCACAAACGATCCCCACCGGCGGGCCACCAGCAGGCACATGAGAATGAGCAAAGGCGTGAGAAAAATCTTGACCAGCATCGGCTAACCGCCCTGTTGCTGCACTTAGGCATTGCCGCGTCGTTGCGGCCTGCAGCAGTTGATTAAAACAGCTGTGCGTGACCCAGCTTGCGCGTCAGGCGCAACAGGTCGTCATGGTACAGCAGCCATGTCGCGCCCGCCACGCAGGCCAGAAAGCAGTATTCTCCAAGGCTGCCCGTTGAGCACAGCTTGAGCGACAGCTTGTTCTGGCGCGAAAACGGCGTGAGCGGCACGCCCGACGGGGTCAGCATATCGAGCAGCACATGGCTCAAGCCGCCAAAGCCAAGCCCCAGCAAGGCATCGCGGCCAAGCGCTCCAAAACTTGACGGCGACAGCGCAAAGGCCGCCACGCATACCGCCAGCCACCAGCCAAACCAGTGGGTAGTCCCCCTGTGGATGGCGTTAAATACCTTTTGCCGCCCCCTGCGGGTGGGGGCCAGGCCCGCTATGCGCTGATCAAGCACGTCGGGCAGCACAGCGCCAGCGCAGGCCGCAGCCACGCCCTCCAAGGGAAGGTGCAGCGCCAGCGCCGCCGCCACGGCTGTGGCCTGATGCGTAATCCATTTCATGTGAGAACCGTTGGGTAAAAAATATTGCGGGGAGGAATCTCTTGTACAAAAGAGCATCCCTCCCCGCAAGGATATTACTGCAACGCAGGTTGGCTGCCCTGAGCCATACGGGGCTTTTCGCAATACGGATTTTTACAACAACCCGGTTTGCCCCGTTTTAACAAAAGACTCCTGCAACAGCCTGAACCATAAGCAAGGATCATTGAGCGGTGGAGTCACCCCCCGCCAAATATCCCACCGTCAATCAGCTTCGGCGGTTACCCGCAGCGCGAAAAACCGCAGCCGGGGCAGATGAGGCAACCTTCCTGAAAGACCAGCGGTTCGCCGCATTCGGGGCAATTCTGGGCTTGCAGGTCGTTGAAGTCGCCGATGTGTTCATCCTTGAGGTAACGTTTTTCGAGCACCCAGGCGATGGCGTCGGGGATGGAAAGCAGCAGCCCCTTGCCCCGAAAGACAGGGTGCTCGCCGCCAATGCCCTTGATCTGGGCAACCACGTCGCGCACGTGCACTCCAGAGCGCAGGGCCAGCGACACCAGACGGCCAATGGCCTCGGCCTTGGCGGTAATGGAGCGGCCAGACTTGCCGATGGTGGCAAAAACCTCAAAGGGTTTGCCATCCACCTCGTTGACGGTGAGGTACATGGCCCCAAGCCCGGTGGGGACCTTTTGCGTAAAGCCCCACACGACGTCGGGCCGTTTGCGCACGCCTGCTCCGGGCTGCGCCGGGCCAGACGGGGCCTGCGCCTCCGGGGTTCCGCCGGTATCGCCGTCCATCTTCTTTTGGCCTTCGCCCGTGGCCAGCACCTGGATGCTTTTGCAGCCGTCGCGGTACACGGTGACGCCCTTGCAGCCCTCCTGATAGGCCAACCAGTAGATGTCAAAAATATCCTGTTCCGTCGCGCTGTTGGACAGATTAACGGTTTTTGACACGGCATTGTCGGTGTGGCGCTGAAAAGCCGCCTGCATGCGCAGGTGCCACACCGGGGCGATATCCATGGCCGTCACATAAATCTTGCGCAACTTGGCGGGCAGATAGTCCATATCCTTTATGGAGCCCTTGGCCACCACAGCGTCCATCAGCTCGTGGCTGAAAAGACCGGTATCTGCCAGGGCGGCCTCAAAATGGGGGTTCACTTCCACAAGGCGCTCGCCGTCAAGGATATTGCGGGTAAAGCACAGGGCAAACAACGGCTCCACGCCCGATGAGCAGCCCGCGATGATGGAGAGCGTACCCGTGGGCGCGATGGTGGTTACCGTGGCGTTGCGGTAGGGACCCTGCTTCTTTTTGGCATACACCGACGTGGCGTAAGCCGGAAAAGCCCCGCGCTCGGTGGCCAGCTGGGCCGAAGCCTTGTGCCCCTCGTCCTGAATAAAGGCCATGATGCGCTCGCCAAGCTCAATGCCCGGCTGCGAATCATAGGCCACCTCAAGCTGGTAGAGCAGGTCGGCAAAACCCATGACGCCCAGGCCGATCTTGCGGTTTTTGCGCACGGTTTCGGTGATGCTGTCCAGCGGAAAACGCGAAGCGTCGATGACGTTGTCCAAAAAGCGCACCGCCAGGTGCACCACGCGCTTGAGCTCGGCCCAGTCAATGCCCTCGCGGGCGGGGTCGGCGTCGTTTTGGTGGCCGGGAACATAAAAACACGAAAGATTGATGGACCCCAGGTTGCAGGCTTCATAAGGCAGCAGGGGCTGCTCGCCGCAAGGGTTGGTGGATTCAATCTCGCCCTGGTCGGGGGTGGGGTTGTCGCGGTTGATGCGGTCAAGAAACACGATGCCCGGATCGCCCGACTGCCAGGCTTTTTTAACCAGCAGGTCAAATATCTCACGCGCCCGCAGACGGTTTATCACTTCGCCCGAATTGGGGGCCACAAGGTCATAATGCTCGTCGTTTTCAACGGCGCGCATAAACACTTCTGTAAGGCCCACGGAAAGATTGAAGTTGTTAAACTCGCCCTCTTTTTCCTTGGCGCGGATAAATTCAAGGATATCAGGATGGTCGACGCGCAAAATGCCCATATTGGCCCCGCGCCGGGTTCCGCCCTGTTTTACCTGCTCTGTGGCCGTGTTGAAAATGCGCAAAAACGACACCGGCCCCGAGGCAACGCCGCCGGTGGAGCCCACGCGGCTGTCCTTGGGCCGCAGACGCGAAAAGGAAAAGCCCGTGCCGCCGCCCGATTTGTGGATCATGGCCGCGTATTTGACCGCGTCAAAAATTTCTTCAATGGAGTCGCCCACCGGCAGCACAAAGCAGGCGGAGAGCTGGCCCAGGTCTGTCCCCGCGTTCATGAGCGTGGGAGAATTGGGCAAAAACTTCCAGCTGGTCATCAGGTCGTAAAAATCGCGGGCGAGGTCTTCGCCCTTGCGGGTAGACTGCGAGTACTTGGCTTCCTGGGCGGCAATGGAAGCCGCCACCCGCCAAAACAGATCACGCGGAGTCTCTGTCTGACGGCCAGCCAGATCCTTGCGCAGATACCGTTTTTGCAAAACAACTTCCGTGTTGGGCTTCAGCTGGGGCTGCGGCAGATTTTTGGGCATTGTGAACATGAAAAAACAGCCTCTTTTTAGGGTATAAGGGCGCCTGAACGGCCCCCGGAGTCCGAATACAAACCGCAAAACAAAAACCCCGTCTGGGGCGCATACGCAAACAATATTTGAAGTCGCCAGTATACACGGAACAAAAGCAAAAAAAAGACCCTGAAAAACCGCATTATACCATTAACATATTAAAATAACATAAATATTAAATAATAAAGGTAATCAATATCAATAACTTTTTTTAGGCCGCAACGGCCGCACGTCTGTTTTTTGGCTGCTGGCGCGGCATTACGCGATCTGGAATTTTTGCTTTTCTCCGCCCGGGTATGCAGCTAGCGGAGCAGCAAACCGGATCGCCAACAGATGCAGAACTGCCCGCGTGGCATATGCGGTTTTGGTTGCACACGCCAAAGCAAGGGGCAGGCAAACAGCCTGCCCCCATTTTTTTGCGGCGCTCAGCGCCCGGATTTGAAGGCGTGGCGGCGCAGATTACTATTTGCCGTTGCGAGGGCCGGAGCGTCTGCCCTGCCCGCCGCGGCTGCTTCTTTCCTGCCGGTCTGGGCGTCGCGCTGGCCGCTGAGCTGGCCTATCATGTCTGTCTTTTTTGTCCTGACGGTCGTCGCGACGATCGGGCCGATCATGTCTATCCTGTTTGCCCTGATGGTCGTCGCGGCGCGGACGATCCGACCCCTGAGGACGGGAGGGCCGCCCTCCCTGACTGCCGCGGTCGTCGCGGCGATCCTGCCGATCATCACGGCGGGGTCTGTCATCGCGGCGGGCGCGGTCGTCACGAGATGGGCGGTCTGACTGCCCCCTGCCTGCGGATGTGTCGTCATCCCTGCGGTATGCGGGCCGTTGCCCCTTGCCTGCCCTGTCGCCGCCGTCACGGCGATCATGGTCGCCGCGCCCTTCCCGATTATCCCGGTTGTTACGGGTGTCCCGACTTTCGCGGCCATCGCGGCTTTCCGCATCCCGCCTGGGTGTTACGGGCCTTTCGCCCTGCGAATGGGGGGGGCTTACCTTCAGGGCTCCGCTTTTGCGGTCGCGCTCGGCTCCGGGGGCCACCGTCACGGTCAGTTCCTCGCCGGAGGCCAGAGCCTCGGCATTTTCGAGCAAGAGCATGCCCTTGCCGGAACAGGCGTAGCGCGCCCGGCCTGCCAGACCGGGAACAAGAAACGGGGCGGAAAGCACCCTGGCAGATACCGCCGGTCCGTTTTCCGCAGGCGATTCGGGCAGGGCGGCGAGCAGCAGGGGCGAAAGACTCAGGCCGCTTTTGCCAAGGCCCGCAGTCAGCGAGATATCTTCAAGCCAAAGGGGCGCACCCTCGCTGCCAAAGGTAAAGTGACACCACGTACGCCCGCCCTGGCCGCGCAACAAGGGGCAGTCGAGCTGGTGAGGACACGGGGCAAGAGCAGTCAGCCCGCCGTCCACGGCCAGCTGCCGCAGGCGCATGATGGTGGAGCCGCCAAGACGGGTACCCGGTTCCACAAACAGCAATGCGGGGCCTACGGCAGCGGGAGCATCCGAGTTCTCCTCCCGCTTGGCCCCAACATGGTCAAACAGGGGGGAGAGGGATTCAAGAAAACTGTCCAGCCGGTCCTCGCGGCAGCCTTCGGGCTTTTCGCCGTCCGCGCCGGTATCGGAGTTGCCGTCAAAATCCGGATCGTCGCCATCCAGCGAGTCGAACTCGTCCTCGTCCTCTATGGCGCTTGCGCCGCGCGAGTGCTTTTTGCCAAAGCGCAGCTCGTTGAGCACATTGGCGGCACTGACCAGCCAGGGACGCGCCCGACCGCCTGCCAGCAGGGGCGCGGCCTGCCGCACCACCTGATCAAGCGGCGCGCGGGCCACCCGCACGGGCCAGACGGGCTGCCCCGTCATCTCGCCCAGCACTTCCATAAGGGTTTTGCCAAGCTCCAGCGGCTGCGACGATGTGTCGAGCGCCAGCACCCGCAGGGGGGCAGTACGCCACTGCGGCCTTGCCAGCCAGAGCGCCAGCGGCAGCGTCAGCGGGCCGGAACCCACATCCACCAGCAGGGCCTCGCCCCCTTGGGGTGCAACACTGCGCGGATCGGGCAGCGGCAGGCTGGCCAGCATGCGCGTGAGGCGCACAAGGTTCCACGGCAAAAAGTAATACAGATACGCGCTGATGGACGCGGGGGAGCTCCAGTAGGGGCGCGCGAGGCCAGCGCGCTCTGTGGTCAGCAGGCGCGACAGGTCTGCCACGTCGTCGGGCAGCGAACGCCGGTGAGCGGTGTTGAGCGGCCACACCTTTGCCAGCGCCTCGGGCAACATGTCCAGAATGCGCATGGTCTCCGCCGACATTGGCGGAAAAAGCGCCCTCGCGGCAGGCCAGGCGGATGCCGCTAGTGGCTGGCGCTGACCCGAAGGAGCAAACGTTTTTTGCCCGTCACGTACGGGTCTGTCGCCAGCGCGGTCGCTGCGGCGCTCAAACCGGCCGTCGGCCCTGTCGTTACGGCGGTTGCCGGGGCGGTCGCTGCGCTGCCCGTCACGCCGGTCTTCGCGCCTGTCGGACTGCCTGTCGGGACGCCCAGCGGCGCGGCTCCGGGAACCGCCGTCCTCCCGCCTTTCGGAACGCTCACCCGGACGGTTGTCACGGCGGGCATTGCCGCGGGCACGGCTGTCGCCCTCGCCCGAGCGGCGACCTCGCCGACCTGAAGTATTGGAAGAATCATCTTTGGCGGACATTTAAACTCCAAAGCGCATATGGCGCAGATAATCATTGTGAAAATTCGGTTGATCCACAAGGGAAAGCACAACGGCGTCTCGGCACAAGCGGGACAAGGCCCCCGCTTTGTCCCCCTGCAGGGCCAGCAGGGCCGCGCCGTCCAGCGCTGTATTGCCTACGGCGCGGATGCGACGGGTCAGTGCGGCAGGCACAAAGCCCAGGGTTTCAAGATCGTCGGGGTTGGCGTGCTCGCCCAGAGTACCGGCCAGGCACAGGGCCGCGACCTTGCCGGCAGGCAGGCTTGCCGCCCGCAGCAGCGCCTCCAGCGCCAGTGCAAAGGCCGCCTTTACCTTGAGGAGTTCCTCCACATCGGCGGCGGCCAGCCACATGCCGTGCGGCAGATGCAGGCGCGCCCCGGCCCCTGACAAACTGCACTGGCCGGGCGTTTCCAGCCCAGCGGTCAGCCTGCGGGCCAATGGCATGGCCGGGTTGGCCACAAACTGGCCGTCCTGACGCAGCCCCCCCGCCCGCAGCAAAACAGCCAGCAGCGACAGATAGCCCGTGGCGCTGATGCCCCGCGCCGTGCCTGCCAAACCCTGCCCTGCGGCGGCAGCCGCCTGACTGCAGGCCGGGCAGGGGCACATGCCGCCAGCGGCATGCTCATGCGGCGTCTGCGAAGTGTTTTTTGCGGCCGCGGTCTCATAAAACCGCGCTGCAATCCCTGAGGGGGCAAGCGCAAACCCTGTAATCACGCCGGGGCCGGCCAGTTGCCCGCATTCGGGGCCGATGCCTTCAAGGGCGGGGCCCAGGGGCACGCTGGCCAGCCACAATCCGCCTGCCTCCGTTACCAGGGCCAGCTCGCCGTTGGTGCCAAGGTCGGCCAGCACGAAGGGGCGGGGAATGTCCGCATCGAGCAATGCCGCCAGCCCGGCGCTGATATCGCCGCCCACAAAAGGGGCTGGCAGCGGCGGTATATATACCGGCGGCAAATCCGGCAGAGTTACGGTTTCATCCCCGCTGTGAGCAAGTCTGTATGGGGCGGCGCACAGCCCCTCGACGTCGCGGTTGAGAAAAATATCGGTCATGGCCGTATTGGCGGCCAGACACATGCGCCCTACCCGGCCCCTTCCGGTTCGCAGCAAATAATCCACTATCCGCCGCAGTTCCTGCCGCGCCAGCAGGGCCAGCCGCTCGCGCCCGCGAGGTTCGCGCGCCACGGCAAGGCGCGACATGACGTCGGCCCCGGCCCCGGCCTGCGGGTTAAGCTCGCGGCCCTCGGCAACGGGCACGCCACTGGCCGTAAGCGCCCGCCAGCACAGCGAGGTTGTGCCCAGATCCACAGCCAAAACCAGATCATCCGTGCCGTCAGCAACGTAGCCTGACTGGCCCTCGCCGGAGGCCTGCGGCCTTGTCGCCGTCAGGGGCAGCGGTTCCGAAGCCAGCGGCCCAGTGGCGCCCTGCGGCGGCGCAAGACTTTCCGCAGGCAGCTCTAGCTCAAGCGCCGCCTCGCCTGTCAGCCCACCAGCGTCGGGGACTTGACGGCGGCAGGCCAACCGCCAGCCAGCCGCCAGCTGCTGCGGGGTAAACACCGACTCCTCGGCTGGCAAAACGGGCGGCGCATGGCGCACAAAACGCACGCGGCAGCGCCCGCAACGCCCCAGGCCGCCGCACAGGGGCAAGGGGCGGACCAGGCCGGAAAGCCAGATGGCGTGCGAAAGGCTTTGCCCTGCACTAGCGGCAATAGTCAAGCCCGCCGGGGCCTGCGCAGCACTTCCAGAGTTGGGGGCACCGCAGCCGCCAGCTAAAAAAAGACGCACCAACATTTATTTACCCTGCCTGAAGCCCCCGCTAAAGGCAAGCGCGCCGCTGCTGCGGGCCGTGCGGGCAGCCTGCGCCGACAGGCAACGCGCTTGTCAAAATGGCCTTTATCTTGCATATTCCACTGCATGGTCGTGCGCGGCAATTTTCGTCCGCAACATACTTTTTCACGACTGTTCCGAGGCTGGCATGAATAAAGTTCTGGCGCAAGACGAAGTTGATGCCCTGCTGCGCGGGCTCTCCGGCGGAGAAATCGAAAGCGAAACCGAGACGCAGGAAGATGAATCCGGCATTGTCTCCTTTGACCTTGCAAATCAGGATCGCATCATCCGCGGGCGTATGCCCGTGCTCGAAATCGTCAACGACCGTTTTTCGCGGCTTTGCACCAACGCGCTTTCAAACTCCGTGCGCAAGCGTGTGGAACTGAACCCCATATCCATTGACATGACCAAATTTGGCGAGTTTATGCGCTCGCTGCCGGTGCCCACATCCATCAACATCTTCAAGATGGACCCCCTGCGCGGCAACGCCATCATGGTTGTCGATTCGCGTCTGGTTTTTGCGCTGGTCGAAAACGTCTTTGGCGGCGCAGGCTCGCAACCCAAGGTCGAGGGCCGCGAATTTACGCGCATCGAGCAGGCCGTGGTGGACAAAATCGTCAAGATCGCCCTGGACAACATGGAAGAATCCTGGCGACCAGTGCACGACGTAAAGCTTGAACTGGTGCGCAGCGAAATCAACCCGCAGTTTGCGGCCATTGTGCCCCCCAGCGACGTGGTGGTGGTCATTACCTTTGAGGTGGAGCTTGATACCGCGCTGGGCTCGCTGATCATCTGCCTGCCCTACGCAACCATTGAACCCATCCGCTCCAAGCTGCACGCCAGCTTCCAGACCGAGCGCCTCGAAGTTGACCATGCCTGGGTTGCCCGCCTTAAAGAGCGCCTGCTCGAAACGCCGGTGGAAATGAAGGTGCAGTTTGGCCGCACCACCATCACGGGCAATCAGCTGCTGCGCATGCAGGTAGGCGACATCATTGTGCTTGATACAGACCAGGAAGACATGCTCAACTGCACGGTGGCGGGCGTTACCAAGTATCAGGGGCTACCGGGCACCATCAAGGCCATGAAGGCCTTTCAGATCATCAAGGAAAACGAACCGCAGTACACCTGATGCGGGCACCCGGCCTGACATGCTGGCCGCCCCGTTATGCGCCCCGTCAGACGCGGGGTTTTACGCCCGGAAATGTTGGTGTTGCAGTTTTGCAAAGATAAAGGCCCGAGCCAGTCGGATGCGCCCTGCGCAACATCCGTCAGGCCCGGGTTTTTGCATTGCCGACGCACGGGTGGTCGGGGCAGCCGCGCGCAGCCCAAGGCTTCCCGCGCCCAAGTTTCCCCGCTCCCAACCGCCCGCAGCCCTGCAGCATAAAATTTTTGCTGGCGCGATGGGGTCGCCATACGACCAGCCCCTTTGTCAGCCATCAACCCCAGCCTGACACTCTGGCCGTCCCAGTGGCCGTCACGCTGGCTGCTGGCCCTGACCGCCGTCGTCTCCCTTGCCGGGGCAGCGCCCGCCGCAGCCGCCGGTGGGCAGCAAGGCAAGCCGATGGGCCCGCATCTCGGGCGCAAGTATGTGCACCCCGGCGGCTGCCAGATGCGGTACGACTTTGACGCCGTCGGGCACGGGAACATTGTTCTCGTACGCGCCAACGGGGGGGCGCAGCAGCACGCAGCTGCAGCCGGCGGCGAGCCCCGCCTGCATGTCGCGCACGCGGTCGCCGATCATCCATGAACGCGCAAGATCGATATTCAGGTCTGCCGCAGCCCGCAAGAGAAGTCCTGGCTCCGGCTTGCGGCAATCACAGGGGCCGGTGACCTCCGGCAGGTGGGGGCAATAGTACCAGGCGTCGATAACGGCGTTGCTGGCGGCGAGGTCTTCATTGATCCAGGCTTCAAGCGCGTGCAGATCGTCCTCGCCAAACATGCCGCGCGCGATGCCTGACTGGTTGCTCACCACCACCAGAAGGTAACCTACGGCATGGAACCGCCGGAGCGTTTCCACCACGCCGGGCAGCCAATGCCAATCCTCCTTGCGGTGCACGTAGCCCGTGTCATTGTTCAACGTGCCGTCTCTGTCCAGAAAGATGGCGCGACGCGGCGCCTCGGTCATGCTCATGAAATACCTAGCCTTGAGGGTTGCGGGTATCGGTTGGGGATGTACCGTGGCGATTTTGCGCCAAACTGCAAAAAATTGCAAAAAATCCCGGATGAGCAACCAATCCCATGCCGTAAAAAAACGAAGCGGCCCCCAATTGGGCCGCTTCGTTCCCAGCCTCTCAATGGTTGGGCATAAATAATGCTGCTGAACCCGGCGAGGGCTAGCTGACTTTGGGGGCTGTCATTCTGCGTTCCCACAGCCTCATCTCGTTCATCTTCTTGCGGCGCTCGCGCTGCAGGGCCTTACAGGCCAAAGGCGCTCCCTTTTTGAAGCCCCACTTTTCAAGATATTCTTCCGTGGTGAGCCCATGGGTCGACAAATGACGTTTCGTCAAAATTTTGAAGCTCTTGCCACATTCAAGGCAGGTAACGCTCTTTTCTTTGATCGACTTTCTGGCCTCAAGCACTACTCCGTCAAAGTCAGGTTCGCACACCTCGTCGCCAGCAGCGACAGAGTGTATGCTGACGGCAACCTTTTGAACATACGCCGTGATTTCCTCAGCACTCATGACCCTTACGCCAGCCTGAGCCTTGGCAATTTCCAAAGCACCCTTTAAAAAATCGTCCATCTTGTCTCCGCGATATATTAAGTTAACAAACTTTTGAACTACAAAGTTTCAGCACAAACACTATTTCGATAATGCAATTTGTGTCAACCCAATTAACGGCAATAGCCGTCAAAATTAAATAGGGCAAGACGCAACGAATAGGGAACCGCATAAACGGTGATTAAAAAAATACCCAATTCATATCTCTGGCCTTTTAGCCTGCTAAACAGCAACTCACATGTCGTTTTACCGTTGAACTGAAAATAATGTTCAAATTCACATCGTACTATAAAAAAAGAAACTGCCATGCAACATTTCATGATAATCACAGGTATGAACAAAAATTATAAAAATACATAAATGTAATTATACACAATATTGATGCTTAAATTTTAAGCAATAAAGACTGATCAACCAATTAGTTACAAAGTATAGTTGCAATACAATTACAAAAATTTTAATAAAATAATTATCATAAATGAATAGTAAACAATATAAATGAACCAATTAACATACACAGATCTCAACTATTATCACGCGCAATTCTAACATCATCATGCGAAAATACTACCAAAACGCTATCTTTGCCGCAAAACTAAATAATTTTACTAAACATTATCCCACATTCAGCATTGTAACTTTTGACTATTCAAGTATTTTTTATTGCGAAAATAATCAATTCAAGTACAACTTTTTTTAGTCAATCATAAAATACTATCTATGTTAATTGATTATTTTTTGAACGATAACAATTATGAGAATAATTATTTTTTAGACAAGCCATATATAATTGCAGATTATAAATCATGCAAGATAATTATAATAATAATTTTAGAACGAGTACATACCCGCATTCATATTGCGAGGTTTACCGCGCAGCCTTCACCCAGTTCACTTTTGTATCAAAAAATTTAAATTATTAATGCCGAGCAGCATATTCTGTTGAATTCTTGCCGATTCACTCGTAAATCACATAGCACGTGCGGCAAATACAACGCGGCGCTCCGTTATGCTGCGCGTAACTGGGATTATACACATCAGTGCGCTACTGAGGCGATAAGACAATGGACCGAAGCGTGAAAAAAAAATTCTACATCCGCATGCTGCGCATTCGACAAAGACTGGGCATATTCTGGCCCATACTGTTCAATGGCGCTGTGCTTTTTATCATATTCATACTGGGCAGTCTTGGATATAAGTATATAGAAGGATGGTCTTTTTTTGACGGTTTTTACATGGTTCTTATCACCCTTTCCACCATCGGGTTTGGCGAGGTGCACCCGCTTACCGATTCTGGAAAGTGGCTCACTACCTGCATTATTATTTCGGGCGTCATGTACTTTGCCCTTCTCATTGGTTATTTTGTGCAACTGGCTTCTGAGGGTCGCGTTTTTCAAATGATGCGGAGGCGCAGAGTGGACAAGGCAATAGCGGCTCTTTCGGGCCATTGCGTGTTGTGCGGGTTTGGGCTGGTGGGCCGCGTGGTGGCGGCGGAGCTGGCCGCGGACGGCGTGGATGTGGTAGTGGTTGAGACGGACGATAAAAAGGCGGAAGAAATTGAAAACGCCGGTTACTTTCTTGTTCTGGGCGACGCCACATCCGACAACGTCATGCAGCGTGTAGGGCTAAACAGGGCCAAGGCGCTTGTGGCTTCCATGTCCAACGACCCGGCCAACGTATATGTCGTGCTTTCGGCGCGCTCCATGAACCCCGACCTGTATATCGTATCGCGCGCCAGCGACAACCGCCACATCAGCAAGCTAAAAACAGCCGGAGCCAACCGGGTCATACTGCCGCACATGATCGGCGGGCAGTCCATTGCCCAGGCCATCCAGCGCCCGCTGGTCGAATCGTTTATGCATCGCAGCAGCGACGCCAACGATGAGGTGCAGCTTGACGAATTTGTGGTGTCCGACACCTCCCCCCTTGTGGACAAAAGTCTGGCGGAGGCGGCCCTGACCAAGACGCACGACGTGATCATACTCGCCATCAAAAGCCCGAAAAATCCCATTTTGCAAAAAACGCGCGCGGATACTGTCATGCGGGCGGGTGATATATTGCTGGTAGCAGGCTCAAAGATTCACCTGCAAGGGCTCAACGACATGATGTAGCCGCCCGCCCAGGGCAACTTGCCAATATTTGCCCCCAACCCTGCCCACGCAAAAGGCCGTCCAACAAAGGACGGCCTTTTTAATGACAGGCTCACAGTCAGGATGCCAGCAGGAATGCAAACAGAGGTTATCTTGCGCCGCTACAGAGATGACTGACTGATTTGTTTTACACGATAACTGCGCCACCAACTACTGCGATAGTTCAATAACATGGCAGCAAATTCCAGCAAGATTCACGCGCCAATTATTTGCTTTGCCCGATCCGACTGATTAGGGAACATATCTGAAGGCACAGCCTCTCTCCCCATTTTTTCACAAACCATATAGCGTGCACAATTTTTAAAATCGGCTTCGCAATATGTTTTTTTAAGAAGAGTTGCCGTACCCGGTTTATTGGCCATTTTATCATTGAAAAAAATACATTTGGCAATGTTTTCGCAAGGCATAATCCCCTCCTTGTTTTGTATGCAATAAACTATACATTAGTTAAAACTTCACAGCAATACATATTGATGCACAACTATGGTCATATTGCTATGATATTTCTATAAACTTGCAATAATTATTAACAAATTTCATTGATATTCTTCAGTGCAACCATTTATCTGTCAGTAAAAAATGCACCAAACAGATCACATATGGTTTTAAGCGTGTTGTGGATGTTGCTGCGGGCACTATATGTCAAACAGTATTCAGTTGTTTTTCCAGCGCAGCAAGCGTATTTCCCAACTTGCAACATATTTCAATCTATCTGGAGGCTTGCAATGAAGAAGTTTCTTTTTGTGCTCTCTCGTGGCCCAGAGGATCCTACTCGCGCGGTGCGGTGTTTTCAGTTTGCCAAAATTGCTGCGGAAAAGGGGCACGACACCACTGTGTTTCTTGTTGACGATGCGGTGTACCTTGCCAACCTGGGCATGGCCGAAAGGGTAAAATGCCCTACGGGCGATGAGCTGTTGCCCTACATGAAAGTGGTTCAGAATAAAGGCAAAATTCTTGTGTGCAAGCCCTGCGCCGCAACCCGCATGATCGGCGAGGACGACCTGCCGACAGGATTTGCCATCAGCACCGGGGTCGCCCTGATTGAACTGGCCGAAGACGCACAGGTTTTTTCTTTTTAGGTGTGCCCCTGCCCACGCAAAAGGCCGCCCAACAAAGGACGGCCTTTTTATGCCTTTCCATTGCTGGCGCTGAAACCAGCGCCCTAGACATCCTGCGTCTGGTCAGACTCCTGCTCGGCACGCATGTAGTGCTGTATAAAATCCTTGCGTTCAGCGGCGTAACGCTGTTCCGCCCTGAGATAGGCCGGGTCGGGATAAAAATCGTATCTTCCGTCCTCGAGCCGACGCTCCCTGAACTTGCGCTCAACGCGTACCGGGCGAAGCCCTGAAAAATAAAGCGCGTTGTGAAAGTAAAACATGCCTCGGTATTCAGCGGAAAGACCGTTTGTTTTGCGTATTTCATCATCAAGGTGCGCATTTTCCCTGTAGAGCGCGTGGCTGTGCCGTATGTACTGCTCGCTGCGGGCCATATACAGATTTTTTAGCCCTGCGGCCTTGAGCCTGGAGCTGAAGTCTGAATCTTCAATGCCGTAGAGGCCGTAGTCCTCGTTCCAAAACCCAAGCCGGGCATGCGTTGCCTGCGGTATGAGCACGCACGAGCCAACGCTGTACTCCACGGCAAAGCAGCCATCATCCGCCTTCAGGCCGGGCCAGGAATCTTCAATATAATACCCCACGCAACCGGCATCAGGATGCGACTGCGCTGTTTCTATGAGCGTTGTCAGCCAGTCGTCGCGCAGCACTTCAACGTCGTTGTCCAGCTTTACATAATACAGGGCGGGCACGGCAGCCCAACCAAGGTTTGCCGCAACGGCAACGCCCACATTGCGTTTGCACAACAGCAGGGAGTCAATGACCCCGCCGTTGTAAAGCTCTTGCAGATACGCAACGGATCCGTCCACGCTGTTGTTGTCGACGACAGTCAGATGCCAGCCGGGGCAGCGCGTTTTTTTGAGCGCATTGATGCAAGCAACAGTGGATTGAAGCCTGTTGAACGACGTAACCGTCACATTGGCTATGCATTCTGCCATCTGGAGCCTCCAAAAACATGTCCGAACAAAACGCCAACCGGCATACCGGCGCTGCCGCGATGCCCGCAGGCCTCGCCGCATGCGGGCAATCTGCGCCCTGGCAAACACCATGCTGGCAGGCTGCATGCTACAGTAAGGCTTACCCCGCCGCAATGGACCGCCCACTCGCAATGTGGCATTGAAAAGTTGGTGGTCCTGACATAGGAGCACAAGAACAGTGCACCACCACGCAACGCGGTTGCCTGCCTGCGGGTCAGGCGCAGGGCCGAAGCGCTTGGCGAAGGCGGCAGGTCGGTTCGGCAGCCCAGACCAGTAGACCAGACCGGCATATGGGCATTTTGATCTTTTTATTTGGGGTTTCGCGCATGATAACGCTGGCGACCTATACCTACAACGACCACCAGTTTGCCCTTGGGCAAATCCGCAATGCCCTGAAGCTGCGTCCCTTTGTATCTGAAATTATCGTGGTCGACGACTGCTCCGAGCCCCCCTTTGCTCTTGATGCCGAGATGCGGCTGCAAGGTGTAAAGCTTGTGACGCATACCGAAAACAGAGGGCCAGCCCTAGCCAAATGGTCGGCCCTGCAGATGGCCGCGCGCGAATATATCCTCTCTGTCGATTGCGATATGGAATTCAGCCGACAGTGGGTGCTGACGGCCCTTGAAACACTGAAAGACCCTGCGGTGGGGCTGGTGGGCGCGCGCATTGTAAGCAGGAATTACGGCGACCCCCTGTCGCGGGGCATGCACTACGATTCGCTGCACAGCCCCCGCCAAAATCCGGCCCAGTTTGCGCCGGGGGGGCTTTGGCTCATGCGGCGGCAGTGCTTTGTCGACCTGGGCGGCTTTGATGATTACCCGGACAGAACGCACGAAGACTGGTTTCTCTCGCGCAAAATTACGGCGGCGGGGCTGAAGATTGTCATCAACGAAGCTTTTCCGGCAACAGAACTGCGGCGTTTTTGCCGCAAGACCTTTGTGCGGCGTGAATCCGCATATCTGCAGGAGAGCTATAGGGCCATTATCACCCGGCTGGAGCCCTCGGCAGTGCTGGCGCACATTCAGCGGGAGCTCGCAGACGCCCTCGCCATAGCGGCCAGATACGATTGCGCCATGCTGGTTTATGTGCGGTTGGCAAGGATACTGCGGGCGCTGGCATGTGTGCTGGACGTGTACGCCAGTGCGCCCCTCACGCAAGAGTTTGCCGCCGCCATTGATCAGACGTTTTGCCGCTACGCGAACGTGGCGGCGGCGCTGCGTGAAGACTGCGACATCCCCGCCAGCGACGGTGCTGCGCGGCCAGCCGCCATCGTTGATCTGGTGCGGTTTATGGTCGACTGCCTGGGAGACGCCGTACTCGAAACGCTGGATACGGTGACCATACCCGAGAACAATGCCAGCGAAGCGCAGCGGGCGGCCGATTTTCATTACCTGTCGTGGTAGCGCACCCAGCAAGCGCCCGCAGGCATGTGCGGCGACCGACGCCCCCCCCAACGGCGAGCACCTGCTGGCAATGCCTCTTGCCTAGCCTGCGGCCGGAGCGTTGAACGCCTCCATTACGTCGCGCACCGCATGCAGATACGCAAAGCCATGCCGCTTATCCGGCTCCAGATGGCAACCCTCGCCCCATTCATTCCAGGCGTTGATAAAAACATACTGCATGCTGTCCGGCAGGTGTTCCTGGGTATGCGCCGCCATGGCGCGGAGCATGGAGGTGAAAACCTCTACCGACTCGCCCACAAAGGACAATCCGTGACTGCCCCGACGGGGGGTGTTGTCCCAACCGGGGAATGCGCAACGCAGCCGGGTGTAGTCGGGCGTCTGCTTCAGCAGCATGTCGCGCACCGTGCCCGCATAGTCGAACCGCCGGGGATTTTCCCCGGCGGGTGAAAGCATGTTTTTTTCGCTCAGGTTGGGCGCAAACTCCACCATGACGTCAAAACCCAGATTGGCGGGGGGCTGCCCCACGTAGCACTCCACACCAGCCAGGCAAAGCTCTGTGCGCCTCATGGCCCAGGCTTCTTCGCGCCATACCTCGCTGTAGAGCTGCATCATGGGGTTGCGCTCGGGCGCAAAAACAAGCAGCAGGGGTTTGCCGTCTATTCTGATATAGCGCGGATTGTCAAAATACTGCACGAGATCCGTGACGAGTTGTTTTGCCTTTTCCCGCGAGTACTGCTGCGCGATAAAAGGCTCCCGCCGTGTGGGCCGGGTGTTGTCGTACCAGCTGTCGTGCGCCCAGCAAAGGCAAAATTCGTTGCGTATCAGACGGCTTTTGTTGATGAGATGCAGCGGCGCATCCAGAAGTGTGCGGCCAGCCATGTTATAGTAATAGTAACAGAAAGCCGGTACATTGTTGTCCCAGGCAATATGGTGCTGTTTTGTCAAAATCTTTTCATCTGTAAGATCGTAGTAGCCGAGTATTTCGTGAGGAACATGGGGCTGTAAATGCCCATTGTACAATGGAACGGCCTTGCGGACGTTGCACCACTCAGTAAAATTTTTGCCATAAATGTCATTTTCGGGAATGACGTGAAACTGCGGCAGATAGAACGCGATAGCTTTCATCATAGTTAGCCGTTGCCGTCCATTGGGAGTATCAAAAACCATCAGGTTTGCCCGCAAAAATGAACCAGAGGCGCAGCACTCAAACGATTGTGAAACAGCTGTGCAATTCAGCAAAACACGAAGTAGCCCAAAAGTCACTACTCTTGCAGCGGCATTGAGCATTCCATTTTTTCCATGATGCGGCGTTGCCGCAGCACGGCTAAGCATGCATTGCAACAAACAGGCATTGCGTCATGAACCCAACGCAACAACAGGCCTGAGCAACAGCGCGACGCGTACAACGCAGAAAAACCACGCAGCACGGCGGCTGCAAAGGCACTAGGCATCGCTGCCAACGGCACTGTCTGCCACAAAACAGTCCCTTCCGGCCTTTTTGGCCGCGTACATTGTTTTGTCCGTTCTGCTGATCCAGTCGCCGAGCGACTCTTGCGGCAGTTTTTCGGTAACGCCGATGCTGAGCGTCATTATCAGCAGGTTGGGCATGGGCTCGCTCTTGACGGCCATGCTGATTTTTTTTGCCATGACGCATGCCGCAGAAAGGTTTACGCCGGGCAGCAGCACGACAAACTCCTCCCCGCCGTATCTGGCGAGCACATCCCCCGTTTTCAGGCATTGCTCAACGGCACTGGCCGTTCTTTTCAGCACCTCGTCGCCCACGGCGTGCCCATGCCTGTCGTTGACCAGCTTGAAAAAATCCAGGTCAAAAAAAAGCATGGCCACCGGCTCGCGCGACAGGTCCGTCTGTTCAATTATCTTCGCGCCATGGGCAAACAGATACGACCGGTTAAAAGCCCGCGTCAGGTGATCGTGCGTGCTGAGAAAGTATATGTCCTGCTCCCTGCGCTTGCGCTCGTCAATATTGCGGCTGACGCCCACAATCTCCACATGTCCTTGGGAATTGAGCAGGTACCTGGCATTGTATTCAACCCAAAAGCCCCGGCCATCGGGATCTATGAACTGCGCCTCGTGTTGCGCCACAATCGTCATGTCGGGGTTTTGCCGCAACCGCGCGGCGGAATTGTGGATGCGCGCCGACAATGCATCCAGAAATTCAGGCGTGACCACATCCTGCAGGGTCAACCCCTGCAGCCCGTTGTCAATATTTATGTTGTGCATGCACGAGCCGGGGTTGGCGTAGACAAATACTTTTTTATCCACGTTGTAGACCCAAATGGCGTCTGCGGTATTTTCCGTAATAAACCTTAATTTCTTTTCGCTTTCAGCCAAAATAACATTGAGCTCGCACAGCTCTGTGTTCTTTTTGTCTATCTCTGCGGCTCTTCTGGCATTCTGGCTCAACAGCTCGTGTATCTTCAGGTTGCCTTCAATCAGCATCCGCATTTTTTCAACGAGAGTTATGGTCTCTTGCGAAAACGTATTTTCGCGGGAGTCAAGCAGACATATGGTGCCAAAAATTTCACCGTCAGCCCGCCGGAGGGGAAACCCAAGGTAGGCCAGCATGCCTGACTCCAGATCTGGGTTCGAGTTCCAGCGCTCGGACTTCAGGGCGTTGGGCACAAGCAGCATCTGCCGCGACGTAATCACCTCTTCGCAGTAAAGACCTGACCCCAACAAATTGTGCTCCTCGCCGGGACAGTACGGGTTTCCTTGCGTAGCGCTGGAAACCAGCACGGAGAGGTCGTCTCCGCGAAGCTCCATAATCAGCCCCACGGGAACTTTTGCAACAAACGCTATCAGGTCAACAATTTGCTGCCATTCGGTCAAAAGATCGTGAGGAGTTTTTTTGTCCATACCATTTCCTCCGGCGCTTTTTTGGGGGGGCTAAGCCGTATTGTGCTGCACAGCAAAGCAGCGCCTGGCCGGGGATCAGCAGTCAGGATGTTGTTGAAATGATGCTGCCTATATCGCGCAGCAGGGGGTCTTCTTCACTTGGCATGGCGTCATCAGCGGCCTTCTTCAGTATATTTGCCTGCTCCACCATATATTTTGCTTCGTCTGTATATGACGTTGCCAGTGAATTATTGCCGCTGTAGATGATATTTGCTGAAGTTATATTTGTGGAAAGACTGCTGATAAGAGCGTCAAGATCAAGCGATGAACTGCTCAGATCAACGCTGTTTAAATAGCTGAGATACGACATGTCATTCAACGTAAACTTTGAACCATAGTATCCGAGCTGTATATTTAACGTTGATGAATTGCCATCACTGCTGACTGTAAGGCGGCTGTCGTTGGCCCAGCCACTTTTGTCCACAAGCGAAATGTTGTTGTATTTTGCGGTGGATATGGTTGCGGATATCTCTTGAGCAAGCGATTTGAATTCTGCGCTGTTGACGCTGCCCTGGGTCGGGTCCGCCTTTACCTCCTGGGCGAGGGTCAGCATGCTGGTCAGATTGTCGCGTATCGAGGAGGCGGAATTGGCAATAAGGGTTGCGATATTTGCCGCTTCGGTGGCGTTTTTTGAGCCCTGCTGCAGCATGGACGAATCGCTTCGTATGCGGCCCGTCAATGCCTCGGCCATCATCTCGCTGCCTGACTTGTAGCGGGCGACGGGCGCAGGCTGCGGCAGGTTGTCCAGCAGCAGGTTCAGGCTGCCGCTTTTTAAAAAGGAATAGGCCATGAGCTGATCGTAGAAGTCCATCCAACACCCCTCCCCGTAGATGAATCCGCATCTAATCAGCCTATCGGCCATTTTTAAAATAAGCTTACCTGCCTGCGTTGTGGGCTACTTCCTCATCGCTGCCACCGCCCCCAATACTCCGGGAGTTAGCAGGAACGGCTACGGTGCAGAGGGCTGCGAATGGGATAGGATTTTCCCCTGCACCTAAAGCTGGCGCCAAAACAACCGTTGAATAATGAATAGATAATATGCTATTGTAAATTCAAATATATTCACGATTATATCAACTTTAATTATTTTTTAATCTTTTTACTTTTTGGTTCGACTTAACTATCCAGAAACTCGAAGCAAAAAAAACAGGCATTACATTATCACCCATGATACAAAGCCCTTGACGTTTGCGACCCATACCTTGAAACCGGTGAGGTATTTGCATGAGCATCAAGTTCAAAGTTCTGCTCCTCTCCATTATCGGCCCCACGCTGCTGGCAATCACCATTTTTTTCAATGCGGTGCAAAACATCTGGACGTCTGAGGAGCAAGCAGTCATCCATTCCGCAAAAGGGATTGTCAGCATGGCTGAGTCAGCCCGCAACGAAATGGCCATGAAGTTTGACGGAGTGATCAGGCCCTTTGGGGAAATACCTCGCGACAAACTTATTGATGCTGTACCCATCATCACCGCCATAAAAATGGCACGGCAAAATGCGGAAAAACTTGGATATAAATTCCGTGTGCCCAAGTTTTCGCCACGCAATCCAGCAAATGAACCCAATGCTTTGGAAAGAACAGCTCTGGAACAGATAGCGTCCAAGGGTTTGCCAGAGCTTATTGTCCGCCAAAAGGATGCAATACACTATTTTAAACCCATAGTTCTTACTGCTGAATGCATGTTTTGCCACGGCGACCCCAAGGGAACCACTGACCCCATTGGTGGAACAAAGGAAGGCTGGAAAGCCGGGGAAATACACGGTGCTTTCGAAATTATTTATTCACTGGATGAAGCAGTTGCCAAAACTAAAGCGGCAGCAGTTTCCGTTGGCATAGCAACCGCTGCCATTCTAGTTTTTATTATTTGCGCTGTCTGGCTTATTATGCGCAACAGTCTGGTCGCCCCGCTGGTACGGCTGCAACAATTCGCACGACAGGTTTCAGAAGGCGAGCTCAACACACAGCCCCGCGGCACATTCAAGGCCGAGTTGCAGGCGCTTGAACAGGCTTTGACCGCCATGGTCGTGCGGCTTAAAGAAAAAATCTCTTTCTCGGAACAAAAAACAGCAGAGGCCAAGGCAGCAGAGGCTCGGGCGCAGCAACACGCCGACGAAGCTGCGGAAGCTCGTGACGATGCGCTTAAATCACGGGCGCAGGGAATGACCGAAGCGGCAAACATGCTTGAAGGTGTGATCAGTTCAGTTACCTCGGCGTCGCAGGAAATATCGGCACAGGTTGAGCAGTCCAGTAATTTTGCGGCAAGCCAGGCCAGCAGCATGAACGCTGTGGCCGCAGCCATGGAAGAAATGAACTCCTCTATTTCTGCGGTTTCAGATAACGCGGCCCAGGCCTCCGCCTCTTCTGAGATTATCAAGGTAAACGCCAACAAGGAGCTCAAAGAAGTTAATGTCATGGTGGATGCCATCAAATCAGTGCAAACCATGGCTGATGCGCTTAAATCCGGCATGAGCGAATTGGGGCACCAGGCTGAAGATATTGGAAAAATTATGAATGTCATCAACGATATTGCCGACCAGACAAACCTGTTGGCGCTTAATGCCGCTATCGAAGCCGCCAGAGCTGGCGATGCTGGACGAGGCTTTGCCGTTGTTGCCGACGAGGTGCGCAAACTGGCCGAAAAAACCATGCTGGCGGTTACAGAGGTTGGAAACGCCATCCAATCTGTACAGCAAGGCACAAAAAATAATGTCGACAGCGTAGATATGGCTGTTGATGCCATTTCAAAGGTCAACAGCATGGCCGAGGGTACAGGAGAGGCAATCAGCCAGATCACCTTGCATGTCAATGAAATGGCTGAACAGATTCAGGCAATCGCCCGTTCGGTGGATGAACAGACGCGGGCGTCGGCAGACATCACAAAGTCCATTTCCATGGCTGATCAAGACTCTTCTGAAACGTCGGCTGCGCTGCAAGAGATATCCACGGCGCTAATAGATCTTTCACAGCAAAGCCAAATACTTACGTCTCTCATTGTCAAGTTGCAAGATGGAGCCAAACATATTACTGCGCAGTTTAACGAGATATAATGATGTTGGCCTAACATCCCCCGAAGAGTCTGCCATTGAAACATTAGCGCTCCTATGTAAGGAATATTAACGTTTCAATGGCATACTCTTCGGGGGGAGGGGCAATATGGGCAGCCTATAAATAAAAAGACCGCCCATTTCTGAGCGGCCTTTCGAATGAACGCCTTATGAAGATATCGTGGCAGAAATATTCCATTTAAGGTGCTGGCCAAAATCGAACTCTTTTCTTTATTCATTAGGATGGCGGCACGAGCTTGACAAGCAAACTCAATTTTAAGAAACGCCTAAATACAAACCTAAAAAGCAAACTTGTCGTGGACGAAAGAATTCGTTAGTCTATTTCAATGCTAATAAATCCTAGACTAACAGATTTTTACGGCATCCAGTGTGCACAGGAACAAATAGACTTTGCTATCCCTTTCTTTAATGAGGATATCCCGCTCTATTTGGATCCTTTTTTGCTCTGGAAGTCTCCGTCTATGCAAGACAATGCTCTCCATGCCTCGCTAATGACTTTTTTTAATGACCTCGGTGCTAAATTCTTGTCAGGTCAAAAGAACGATGCCATAAATAGTCTTATTATTGCTTCTGAGTGCCATGAAGTAAAAATGGGGACTTCCCTCAGCGGTAAAGGTAGACGGATGTCCGTAAAGCTTGCTGAAATGATTCTTGGAACATTTCAGATTGCAGAGCGTGCAGGAATACATGGTTTTCGGCACTTAGAAGAGATTCAGCTACTTATAAATGGTATTTCGAAAGACAGAATTAGTGACATAGCATGTTCATTCATTAAATCATATCTTATTGACTACACCATTGATCAATGTTTAGAGCTGGGTATTCCTGTTGAAAATACACATGTCGATAATATTTTTCATATGCAAAACCATAAACCTATTTCAGAACAAGTAGCATTACCGATTAATCCAGTGCACAAGGAGCCAATAATTTTAGTCCCAAAACGTTATTTGCGCTTTGTTCCTTGGATTAATTTTGATGAGTATTATGCTAAAAGTTGTCCGCAAGATGCGGCGTCCAGCCGCCGCAGGAACTGTCAAGAGGGGCTGTCTTAAATTTCAATCGGAACAATTACGATGTTATCCAAGAGTATATTACTTTAAAAGAACGTACAGCAGAAGACTGCAAAAACGATCCTCTCTTTTCTGCGATTCCAGTACTTTCGGCAAAACGACGATTAAAGCAGCTTCTCAATCTGCCAAGCGGAACACAAAATCTTTCACATCAAAAATATGAAAAGGCTATTGAGTCTTTATTCCCATCGTTGCTTTATCCCTATTTGGACTTTGCAGCAGCGCAAAGTCGAACTGATAGCGGGACAAGCATCCGTGATTTAATTTTTTACAACACCGCAACTCACCATTTTCTCAAGCAAATCAGCGAAGAATATCACTCACAGCAAATCGTTATGGAACTAAAAAATGTTCATGAGCTGTCTCGTGAACATGTCGATCAACTCAACCGTTATATGACCGAAGGGCTTGGGCGTTTTGGAATTCTTGTTACGCGGCATGAGCCGAAAAAGGCAATTCGACAGCGCATTATTGACCTATGGTCTGGACAAAGAAAATGCATTATAGTCCTTTCTGATAGCGATATTGAACAAATGGTGGATGTCTTTGAAACTAAACAGCGCGAACCAATAGACGTTCTTGTCAAAAAATACGTTGAATTTCAACGTTGTTGCCCATGTTAATACCATGAAAAAAAATGATATCATTATATGCGAAAAATCTAGGAAGCAACTTCAAGCTCTATATACTGAGCTTCACCCATATGCGCTAAAAAAACCGCATGACACTGTAACGAAGTTTAAATTAAATGTTGTTAATAGCCTTCTGGGAACTATTGATAATTTGATCGGGCAAGAAAATCTTCCCATTGCTGGTTTCACCCTTTTTGATGAAGACAGCATGCCTAATATTAGCGACATCTCCCTAGTGCTTAATCAATACATTCAGGCTCTTGAGATTTTCAGATCTAGAAATATAGAGCTTGATGATGAAGATGAAAATATATGGATCTACAAAATAGATGATGCCGATAACGATGAAGATTATTTGATCATACAAACCGATCCCCCAACATCATTCAGGTAGTGTCATGAATAAGACAAACACTCAGTTTACACAAAGAACGGCTTTATACGAATCCGTCAAGGATATATTTGATTCTGTTTTTTCCGAACTACAAGGCATGGCCAAGAAAAAACCGGATGGGACTCTTAGTAAAACTAAAATCATCCACTTAAATAGGATTTTGACAGATATAAAGCTTATTTTCGACGGATATCCTGAAGCAAAATATTTGGACTTGCTTGATGATGACGAGTTGCCCCAGTTTAGTGATGCTTTGTTAATTTTGGCTCAATACAATGGGGCATTAAAAAGTTTCCATAATAAACACTGGAAGTTTAATGGAATTGATTGGGATTGGATGAAGAATTGATTCATGGCGTACTTATATTGCGAGACCAGAAAAAAAACGCACTTCTAAGCAGGAATTAGCAAAGAGCTTAGCAAGTGCCCTTAAGTTGAGCTAGTTTCGACTTGCTCTGGCGGTCGCTTCATTTTGATGCTCACGTCCCTACCGCCACGATTGATGGGAGTTCTGCCATTCCCACACCAACCCACGCGCCAAACGATCCCATGTCCGCAAGTATTTGTATCGCTGATGCAACTCTTTAACTTGTGGCCATGTGGCGCAATAATTTTCATTATATATTGAATTGTTACATGAATTTTCCCAGAAATTCTGCCACACGCCACATTTGGCGACCCCATTCAACGCAGAAAAGGGATAGCCGGGTTTTCACCTAACTATCCCTTTCGGTTATTTGGTCGGAGCGAAAGGATTCGAACCTTCGACTTCCTGCTCCCAAAGCAGGTGCGCTACCAGGCTGCGCCACGCTCCGAAAAAAAACCCGCGCCGTTGCGGCGCGGGAAAATTGTGGGGCGAAAGATGGGACTTGAACCCACGGCCACCTGGGCCACAACCAGGTGCTCTACCAACTGAGCTACTTCCGCCACGGGAAATTTCATATACGCAGGATATTTTCCTTTGGCAAGCGTTTTTTCTAAAAACCTCCATCTGGATTTTATCTAGAAAAGCAACTACACTCTTTTTCGGTTGTCCGGAGCTGGGGCGCAGACCCGCCAAAGCACCGCGGCAATCCCTCATTTTACAAGCCTTCCGCGCCTAAAGGCGACATATCCGACGCAGACGGCATTTCAGAAGTAAACTTTTTTCGGGGACACTCATGGACAAACTGGTCATCGAAGGCGGCGTTCCGCTCACTGGCGGCATTGATGTCAGCGGCTCAAAAAATGCGGCCCTGCCCATTCTTTTTGCCTGCATCCTGCTGTCAGAGCCTGTCACCATCACCAATGTGCCCAATCTGCGCGATATACACACCACCATCAAGCTCCTGAACATGTTGGGCTGCACCTGCGAATTCGCCGATCATCGGGTGCAGGTGCGGCCCGGCAATTTATTGCCCGAGGCTCCCTATGACCTCGTGCGCACCATGCGCGCCTCTGTTCTGTGCCTGGGCCCGTTGCTGGCCCGCATCGGTCAGGCCCGCGTGGCTCTGCCCGGCGGTTGCGCCATCGGCGCGCGCCCGGTGGATCAACACCTGAAAGGCCTCGAGCTGATGGGGGCGAGCTTCCAGCTTGAAGAGGGGTACATTATGGGGCGCTGCCGCCAGCTCAAAGGCGCGCATATTTCTTTTGACATGCCCACCGTGGGCGGCACGGAAAACCTGCTCATGGCCGCAGCGCTGGCAGAAGGCGAAACCATACTTGAAAACGCCGCCCGCGAGCCGGAAGTGGTCGACCTCGCCAACTTTTTGCGAGCCTGCGGCGCCCACATTGAAGGACACGGCACGTCCGTTATCCGCATACAGGGCGTCACCTCGCTGCACGACGGCGAATACGCCGTCATGTCTGACCGCATCGAGGCGGGCACGTTTCTTGTGGCGGCGGGCATCACAGGCGGCGAGCTGATGCTGCGCAACTGCCCTTTCAAAGACCTGGAGGCCGTCATCCTCAAGCTGCGCAGCATGGGCATGGAGATCAGCAGTACGCCCGAAGGCGTGCTGGCGCGCTGCGCGGGCCCCCTGCGCGGCACGGACGTAAAAACCCAGCCTTACCCCGGTTTTCCCACCGACATGCAGGCCCAGCTTATGGCCCTCATGTGCATGGCCGAGGGAGCCAGCGTGGTGGAAGAAAGTATTTTTGAAAACCGCTTTATGCATGTTCTTGAACTCATGCGCATGGGCGCGCAGATCAAGGTTTCGGGCCACACCGCCATGGTGCGCGGCGTGCAGAAGCTTACGGGCGCGCCCGTCATGGCCTCTGACCTGCGCGCCAGCGCCTCGCTGGTTCTGGCCGGTCTTGCGGCCAAGGGCGTTACCGAGGTACGGCGCATCTACCACCTTGACCGCGGCTATGAGAGCATTGAGCATAAACTGAACGCTGTTGGCGCGCGCATCCGCCGCGAGCAGGAATAACGCCTGGGGCGCTCCTTTTTTTTGGGGGGTTCCCTGCCTGATGAATGAAGTTTTGCCCGCTACGCGGGCCTCAGGAGGATTCCATGAAACGACTGGCGCTTTTTATGCTGCTGCTTTGCGTCACACTGCTCAACGGCTGCGCATATTCCGGCTACGGCATCTACGACGATCAGCGTCTGATGGGAACCATGTCGGACGACAAAGAACTCTCCGCCAAAATAAAAACCGCCCTGCTGGACGAGAGCTTTTCCGGCGGGTGGTCGGTGGCTGTTTACAGCTTCTACGGACATGTATTCTTGGTAGGCGAAGTGCCCGAACACATGCAGGGCAAGGCTGTGACCATAGCCAACCGCTACAAGCCGCGCTCGGTCACTACGCACTGGTTCACCCCTGCCGCCAGCGACACCAGCAATTTTGTGCTGGCCACCAAGCTGCGCAAGGACCTCATCAGCACCAAGGGCCTTTCGTCCACACGCATAGAGACAGAGGTAAACTCCGGGCGCGTGGTTTTGCTGGGCGTGGTGAAGGATGAATCGGAAAAGCAGATCGCCATTCAGGCGGCTCGCGGCGTGGCCGGTGTAACCGGCGTTACAAGCTATCTTATGCTGCCCCAGAAGGCGGGCCAGCTTGACAACATGCGTCCGGAGCACGCCGCTGGCGTCAGCCCCATGGACGGAAGCACCGAACCCGCAGGCGGCAGCACCCCTGTCTCCGGCGGCGCGGGCAGTTCAAGCCCGGCCAGCCCAGCTGGCGGCGTAGAGTCGCGCGATCTGCCCTAGGCGTATTGCACGCAAAAAAGCGACCGGCCAATATTGCCCCATAGCTGGCAGTACTTACGGTAAGGTCCAGCAGCACAGCTTGCGCATGGAAAGAAATTTTGCCGCCGCATCACGCTGTGCGCTGGACCTTACCTTGTTAATCTGCAACGCATTTTGCGTAACCAGATCAACAACGTCCCCGTCCAGCTGGCGGGCAGCCGCCATGGACGACATGCACTCCAGCACGCTTGAAAGCTCCATGCCAGGCCGGTACGGACGGTTTTCCGTCATTGCCGTAAAAACGTCGGCAACCGCCATGACACGCATGGGCAACGATAGCTTCTCCGCCCCCAGTCCGTAGGGGTACCCCCCGCCGTCCAGCCTTTCGTGGTGCATGCCGCCCCAGTCGCACACGCAGCGAAAGCCCGGTATTGTCCTGAGCAGATCCACGCCTATCTTTGCATGTTCTTTTATTTCTTGCCGTTCCAGATTCGAGAGCGGCCCCGCCTTTTCAAGTATATCCACGGACACGGCCAGTTTGCCGATGTCATGCAGCAGCCCCGCCATATAAATTGTCAGGCCGTCTTCATCCGAGGCCAGCCCCGTCTGCATGAGAATTGCCTGGGCTGTACGGGCGACGCCGTGCGAATGCGTTGCCGTAAACGGGCTTTTGGAGTCAATAATTTGCGAAAACAGGTCGCACAAAGTCAGCAGGTTTTCTATGGAAAGAATTCCGTTGCCAGCCGTGTTGACAAGATAGGCTTCCATGGCGCTGTGTGACGGATACCGGTCGGTCAGATCACTGCGCAGGGAGATTTGGGCCAGAGCCTTGAGGCCAGCGGGGGAAAAACTGCCAGCAGTTTCTTCCGCTGCTGCTGCCGCTGCCCATTCGGCAAATGGCAATTCTGGTTGCTCCTGCGCCTGAGCGTCAATAAAATCTGCAAGATAAATGCAATTTGCAGCCAGAGCGTTGTCGTCTATGGCACCCATGGCCCGCCACGGGGTTTTGCGCAGCAGCACCATATTGCAAACAGCTTCGGGCAGTTTTGCCGTTCTGCAAAACGCCCATCCTGCAATGCAATAATCTTCTTTTTCAAAAACTATATTTGTCAATCCGTTCTTTTTAGGAATAGTGCCTATCTCGTGCAACATTGTTGCTACAAGCAGATATCTTCGTTCCTGCGGCTCCATCCCACAAAAATTTGCCAACAGCTGCGTCAGATAGGCTACACGTACATTGTGGCCTCTCAAATCATGGTACGCAAGACCCAGGGCCCGTGAAAACCCCGAAAGCAAATCGTAAAGAAAAACTGACTCCATATGTACCACACCTAGTCCTGCAGGATTCGTTACCCTTTCCTTTTTTTCACATCCATTGTTCCTGCACTAAGGGTTATTATCAAACTGCTCTGGTTTTACACTTCGCCAGCAGAGGGCATCCTACGGCAATGCGCCCGCAGCCCCGCGCCGAAAGCATTGCGGGTGGGCATTGATGGGCACCCAGCGGAACACTGACGCAACAGGCCCTTGCCGCGACAGACTACTGCCGGGCGCAGACTGTCGTGCAGAACAGCGCTCTCCCGCGCCAGCTCTTCGCCCGGCTAGCCGTTGCGCATCTCAGCAATAAGGGTTGCAAGCTTGCCAGCCTGAACCGCAAGATCGCTCACTGCCTTGGCGGCCTCGGCCATGGCCTCGGCGGTCTGGCGCGACATGTCGTTTACCTCGATAATTGTATGATTAATTTCTTCGCTGGCGGCAGACTGCTCTTCACTGGCGGTGGCGATGGCATTGGCCTGATCCGCTGTAACCTCGGCCGTGACCACAATTTCGCTCAGAGCCTGACCCGACAGACTGGCGCTCTCCGTGGCGGTGTTGACCTGCTCAACGGCGTTATCCATGGATACGCGGCTCTTGGAGGTACTTTCCTGAATAGCTCTGATCACGCGCCCCACATCAATGGTTGAGGCCATGGTCTTTTCGGCCAGTTTGCGCACCTCGTCGGCAACAACGGCAAAGCCTCGTCCTGCCTCGCCAGCGCGCGCGGCTTCAATGGCGGCGTTAAGCGCCAGCAGGTTGGTTTGATCGGCAATGTCCGAGATAACGGTCATGATCTGCGAGACATCCTGCGCGTGGCTGTCGAGCTGCGCCATGTCGTCCTTGAGCTCCATTGAAAGCTGATGCACCAGCTGGATGCTCTGCAGCGAGCTGCCCACGATAGTGGCCCCATGCTCGGCTTTTGCCTTGGTTTCCGCAGAGGCAGAGGAGGCCGCGCCGGCATTTTTAGCAACTTCCTGCACGGTAGCGTTCATTTCGTTCATGGCTGTGGCAGCCTCGCCCAGGCGTTGCGCGGTTTGCAAAGCGCCCCTGTCGGCCTGCTCTATCTGAGCCGAGAGCTGCGTCGAGGCCGAGCTGACCGCATGGGCGACCTCCTCCAGCTGGGCGGCCGCCGTCAACATGGCCGACGTTTTTGCCTGAGCATTGTTTTCCGCTTTTTCGGCATTGCGCATGGCTTCGGTGGCCTTGACGGCCTGATCATGGGCCTTGACGGATTCGGCCTGAGCTTTTTCCATATTAGCTTTCAACGCTTCCACCATCGAGACTATGGAACCGTAGACGCCAGCCCGGCTGCTGCCGTCGGCGATGTCGTAATCGCCGTCCACAACCCGGCGGGCAATGGTGTTCAGCACGCCAGGGTCTTTGCCCAGCTGGCGCATCACGCTGCGCGTCAGCACGTACGTAATCACCACGCTGATAACAATCGCGACCAGGCTGAGGATAAGGCCGGTATTTTTGGCCATGGCTCCAAGCGTTATGGCCTCTTGCATGTTCTCCTTGCTGCTCGCGGCCGTCAGATTGACGAGCTCTTCATACACAGGCGCAAGCTTGCGAAACTGCGGACTATAGTTGGCATCAAACAGCGCTGTGGCCTCGTCAAATTTTCCCTCCGCGACAAGCTTTGTCGCATTTTTTCTCACTGTGCCCATACTTGCAGAAATTTCATCAATCTGGCGTAAAAGATTTTTTGCCTTGACTGCAGTATCTCTATCAAACAGTTCAGTATATTTTAAATACTTACGTTGACCGTCAGCTATCTCTTGCAGTGATTCTTTAATACGTGAGCCATACGTTTCAGCAGCCGACTCATTGCGTTTAAGCAACATGGTTGTCAAATTTGTCCTGACTTCCCAAAAATTCAAATGCATAGTTCCAACAGCTATAACAGCTGGAATATATGCTTTATCAACATCATCAATACTTTCATTCATCCGGGAAGTGCTGAACATTGAAGCTGCAGAAATAGCCACAATAACAATTATCATGCCAGCAAAAGACATGATAAGCTTTGTTGATAAACGCATCTTTTGTCTCCGCCATACGTGAATGTTATTTGTCGTCAATCAAAACATGCTAACTTTTCCGCAAAAGCAATCTTTGAGTATTTGCAGATGCCAATCAGATTGTTGGCGTGCACATCTCAATTCAGCAGCTCCAAAATCCCGCAGACAGTACGTATTGTGCGTACAATTTACGCGCGTTCAATAGTTGCTATACTATCCGGCGACATTCATCTGCCATTACTCTATTTTAGTAGGTTACCAGCAAGGATGGGTAAAATATTATTTTTGCATACTGCATGCACTCAGCAAATACTTGAATTTATATTGATTTATTGACAAAAATAAGTTATGCTACCATACAAAAACCATTATGCAATAATATATTGGCACAGTGAAAAAAATCTTTAAAGTCAAAACAAACACCGAGCAATACCATTTCAAATTAAATGATTACTGTGTCTAAAGATTCCACCAACAGAACAAATTTGCCCTTGATGCATTAGGTACGGCCATGGAAATTAAGCATCTTAAAACGTTAATGATGGTTGCATCGACAAGGAGCATCTCAAAGGCATCCAACCAACTGCACCTCTCCCAACCATCGGTAACAAGAATTATACAAGAAATAGAAAGCATTGTTGGCGTACCGCTATTTTCAAGAACAAAAAACGGTATGGTTCTTACAGGAGCTGGAAAAAATTTTTATACGCAAGCAACGCGCATTGTTTCAACACTTCACGATGTTGTTGCAGAGTTAAAAGCTCCATATGAAAGCAATATAATAAATATTGGTTTTTGCCCGAGCGTTCTCATATTCGATTTCATTGAACAACTACGATACAGCAATTACCGCATGGATTATATCAGGTTTCATGAGCTTTCCGAAAAGCGTCAATTCCTTGCACTGGCAAACAAGTACATTGATATTTCGATAGCGAGGAGCCTAAACACTGGCAGCAAGATGGGGTTGGAGCAGATTATTCTGAACAAGGCAGAGCTGTTTGCCGTCATCCCTGCATCTCACAGGCTCTCAGGCAAAAAG
Organism: Desulfovibrio desulfuricans; assembly: GCF_004801255.1. NCBI lineage: Bacteria > Pseudomonadati > Thermodesulfobacteriota > Desulfovibrionia > Desulfovibrionales > Desulfovibrionaceae > Desulfovibrio > Desulfovibrio desulfuricans. The sequence goes on from NZ_CP036295.1 coordinate 2,644,432, forward strand.
ATGATCAGCCTGGATGAACTTAAAAACGATCCCTTTGTCGCACTGTCCGAAAAATCATTTCCTGCATACAGCAACAATATAGTAAAGCTCTGCAAAAAATCCGGATTTACACCCAACATCACTTTTCAGGCAAATGGATATATAGCGGCGCTCGCGACAATTTCCGCTGGAGCTTGCGTGGGTATTTTTCCAAGAAACATCGTCAATTCAATTGTCCCTGGATACGTATACGTACCTATCCACAGCAATAAAGATTTCTTTGATATATCGTGCTATATACGAAAAAATGAAACCAGGGTTGAAATTCTTGACCTTGTTGCAAAAGTACAGGAACAGTTTCGTAGCAGATAGTTCTATGTATCGGGCGGTTATGGTCGCTGCAAAAAGCTTTTCCACCAGTTTCCGCGCACAGAGGCCCATGACATGGGCAAAAAAACAGCCCCGCCGGGGCCTCTGAAAAGGCGCTCCCGGCAGGGCAATAGACACGACAAAAAAAATGCAACGAGAGGGCTACCGCTCCCTGGGCCAGCTGTGTGCCCGCAGTTTTTCACCCAGTCGCAGCAGTACAGGGTTCGCCTGCTCTTCAAAGTTTTGCCAGCCGCTCTCGGCATAGGCCAACAGCGCGGCCACCGTATCCAGCGCTTCCTCAACACTGTCCACCCAAGCGCTCGCCGCGCCGTGCAGCATGAGCCCCGGCCCCTCCAGCGGCCCGCGAATGCCCAGCACGGGCACTCCGGCCCCGACGGCCAGCCCCACCTCAACACCCGCGTCCTGCCCGGAAGCGCCGTAATAGATGACCAGATCGGCGGTCAGGCAGGCGTGGCGACAAAAGGCGTACACCTCGCCGCCGTCGCGGTCGGTATCCATCCAGATACGTCGTTCCGCCGGGGTCAACCCCGGAGGGGGAACGGCCTTGTCCGTCCAGTCCAGCATCCGGCAGCCCATGCTCCGCAGCTCGCGCCCCAACAGTCGCACGCCGTGCTTGTGTTTGAAAGACCCTGCAACATAGATGGTCAACGCAGCCATGCAACATCCTTTACAGCAATGAAATGAACCCGGATTGCGATTAAAATTCTATGCCTGGCGCAGCCTTTACGCCCGTGCGCCAAGGGTGCTTGATTTCCGTCATGGAGGTCACAAGGTCGGCCGACTCCACCAGCCAGTGGGGAGCATTGCGGCCGGAGAGAACCAGATGACGGTTGCTGGCGCGGGCAAGCGCCATAATCTGTTCCAGCTCCTGCTGCTCGAGAATGCCCGCGCTGAGCGCATACAGGGTTTCATCCAGCACCAGCATGTCCACCTGTTCAAGCTGTACCTGCGCCCATGCAACCACGCTCAGGGCGGCCTCGCGGTGCGCGGGGCGGTCCGCATCGTTGCGCAAAAAGCCAAGCCCCCCCGCAAAAAACCGCCCGTCCAGCAGTTTGGCAAGCATGGCCTGCTCGCCCGCCTGCCCATCACGCTTCATAAACTGCCCAAAGGCCACGCTCAGGCCCTGCCCCATGGCGCGTACGGCCTGCCCCACGCAGGCGCTGGTTTTTCCCTTGCCGTCGCCCGTGTACACAAGAATCATTATTTCCAGACTCCCGGAATCTGCTCGCCGCACGAGGGGCATTTGCCGCCCACGCCGTGCAGCCGCGTTGCGTAGGCATCCCGCTCAATAACCACAGCTCCGCACGAGGGGCAAAAGGTGTTGCTGCCCAGGGCGCTGCGGGCGTTGCCGATATATACGTGCTGCAACCCGGCCTGCCGCCCGATGTTGCGGCTCGCCTCAAGTGTAGCCAGCGGCGTGTCGGGATGGTTTGCCATGAGATGCGCGCCGTGAAAACCAGAGACATGCCAGGGGGTTTCCGGCCCCAGTTCGTCCCGAATAAATGCCGCCAGATCCGCCAGCTCGGCGGGACTGTCGTTGACGCCCGGTATAACCAGGGTTGTGACCTCAAGCCACCAGCCAAGTTTTTTTATGGCCTTGAGGTTTTCAAGCACAGGCTGCAGGTGGGCTCCGCAATATTTGCGGTAAAAGTCCTCGCTGAAGGATTTTAAATCCACATTGGCGGCGCAGATGCACCGGCCCAGCGCAGAAAGGCAGTCCTTGGACATGTAACCGTTGGTGACAAGCACGCTGCGTATGCCCTTTTTGGCCGCAATGCCCGCTGTTTCGTACAGCAGCTCAAAAAAAACCGTCGGCTCGTTGTAGGTAAAGGCCATGCTCTGGGCATGATTGGTGAGGGCCAGCGCCAGCAGATCCTCGGGCGCAGCGCGCTTGCCGGGCACTATGCCGTTTTCCGGCACATGCGCTATGCTGTTGTTCTGGCAGAATTTGCACGAAAAATTGCACCCCGCGCTGCCCACGGAAAAAATCTGGCTGCCGGGCAAAAAATGGTACAGGGGCTTTTTTTCCACAGGGTCCATGCCCACAGCAGTGACAACCCTGCTGACCAGCGAAACAAGCTCGCCCCGCAGGTTGACGCGTACACCGCAAATGCCCTTGGCCCCCTTGCGCAACCGGCAACGGTGGGCGCACAGGCGGCACGCAACTGATCCATCAGGCTGAGAATCCCATAGCGCGGCAAGCATGCTAGCGTCTCTCCCTTCCATCGCGGCTTCTGTCCGCATCGCGCTGGTCATAGGGTGCATTGCCCTGAGGGCCAGGGCGGGTATCGTACCTGTCGCCGCTGCGCCGCCCGTACCCGTCGTCGTAGCCTCGCTCCTCATGCCGCCTGTCGTCATGGCGATGCCGGTGCTTGTCGGCAGGCATGCCGGGTTGCCAGGTGACAGAGGGCGAAACGTAGGGCTGGCCGGGACGCGGCATGGGGCCGTAGGGGCTGGGGCCCCAGGGCCTGCCGTTGGGGTAGATTTGCGGGGCCACAAAAATGGTTCCGTAGTCCGGCTGGTCCTGCTGGCTGGGCGGCACCACAGAGGTGACGATGTCGCCGGTCAGCGGATCGCGGTACTGGCTGACGCTGCCCCTGTCGTCAAAATTGTTTCCCTGCAGCTGCCCAGTGCCGTAGACGACATCGCCTCCCTGCCCCTGAGCGTCAAAAGCGGCGGCTGGCGGATAAGGGCCTGGCGCATAGCCCGGAGGCGGCGCATAGCCGGGGACATAGCCAGCTGGCGGCAATGGCGGCGGTGCAAAACCAGCCGCGGGATTTACCGGGGCGCTGGCGGCCGGATTGGCGACCGGATTTGCGGCCGGATTGGCGACCGGATTGTCGGCAGGGTTGGCAGCCGGGGCTGCGGACGGGAAACTTGCGGGGTCAGATGCGGGCGGCAGCGCTCCCAGTGCGGAATAGGGCATCATGGTTCCGGACGGGGAGGACGCGGGCCATGGCGTTGGCTGGCCGGGCGCGGTTTGCCCGGGCGCATATTGGCCCAACCCGTTTTGTCCCGAGGCGTTTTGGCCGGGGGCGGATTGTCCGGGCTGGCCTTGCCCCGTGGGTTGCCCCGCCGTCTGCGGTTGGGGCGAGCTGGTCCGGGCCTGTCCAGACACCCCGGCGGCAGGCCCTGCGGCTCCTGCCGCGCCCGATTGCGCGGGCTGGCCAGGCGAGACAGGCCCCAGCTTTGCGCTGGTGACAGGCGCGCGGTATTCCGCCGCGTTTTCTGGCGCGTTTTCTGCCGCGCTGGGCGCGGCGGGAGAAACGAACGTCAGTACGGCGCAGAAAAAGCTCAGACAGATGTATCCACGCATGGCTACGCTCCTTACCCCTCCGGCTTTATCCTAGCAGCGGCGGCACAGCCGGTCTATGAAAAAACACGCGGGGACGGCCTTAAAAAGTCGCTTGGGGTTTGGCCGAACCTGTGTTATGTAGCGCAGATTCAAAGGAGGCAACGGATGTCCAGCGACCGCGCAAAAGCCTACACCCAGGCAGGCGTTGATATTGAGGCGGGAAACTCACTGGTTTCTCGCATCAAAGGCATGGTTCAGAGCACGCAGACCAGAGGCGTCATTTCCGATATTGGCGGCTTCGGCGGCCTGTTCCGGCCTGACCTCAACGGCATGACCGAGCCTGTGCTGGTTTCTTCCACCGATGGTGTGGGAACCAAGCTCAAAGTGGCTTTTGCCTGCAACAAGCATGATACCGTGGGCATCGACCTTGTGGCCATGAGTGTCAACGACATTTTGGTCCAGGGCGCCACCCCCCTGTTTTTTCTCGACTATTTTGCAACCGGCAAGCTTGATGTCGACACGGCCCAGACCGTCATCGGCGGCGTGGCCGAGGGCTGCCGTCAGGCCGCATGCGCCCTGCTCGGCGGCGAAACCGCTGAAATGCCCGACATGTACGCGCCGGGCGAATACGATCTGGCCGGTTTTTGCGTAGGCATTGTGGACAATGCCAAGCTTATCGACGGCTCGGGCATTCAGGTGGGCGACAAGATCATCGGCATCGCCTCGTCGGGCCTGCATTCCAACGGTTATTCGCTGGCCCGCAAGGTACTTGACCAGAGCGGCCTGGCCTTTACCGACCCCTTCCCCGGCGGGGACGGAGCAACCGTGGGCGACGTGCTGCTGACCCCCACCACCATTTACGTGGAAGCCGTGCGTCCCCTGCTGCGCGACATGAACGTAAAAGGCATGGCCCACATCACGGGCGGCGGTTTTTACGACAATATCCCCCGTGTACTGCCCTCGCAGGTGGAGGCGCGCATCAATTTTGGCAGCTGGCAAATGCCCCAGGTCTTCAACTGGCTCAAAGAAACGGGCGACCTCAGCTGGCCGGAAATTTTGCAGATATTCAACGGCGGCATCGGCTTTGTGCTGGTGGTGCCTGCCGATCAGGCCGAGGAAGCGATCAACCGCATCCAGGCCTTCAAGCTGCGGGCCTGGTGCATAGGCGACATAGCCCGCCGCGCCAAGGATGACGCGCAGGAACAGGTCATCATCAACTTCTAGCCAAACACGGGCCGCACGGAACAACCGCGCGGCCCTTTCCATCAGGAGCACCTTATGAACAGCACAATCAGCTGCCTTGGCAACGTCATCTGGTTTTTATGCGGCGGCATTGTCATGGGGCTTGTGTGGTGGCTCTACGGGCTGCTCTGCTTTATTTCCATAGTGGGCATACCCTGGGGCAAAGCCTGCTTTGTCATGGGCAGCTTTGCCTTTTTTCCTTTTGGCAAAATGCCCGTGGCGCGTGACGTGCTCACAGGCTTTCAGGATGTGGGCACCGGCCCCTGGGGCACGGTAGGCAACATAATATGGCTTGTGCTGGCTGGCGTATGGATTGCCATGGGGCATCTGATTTCCGCCGCCATGTGCGCGGTCACCATTATTGGCATTCCCTTTGCATGGCAGCATGTAAAGCTTGCGGCTCTGGCACTTTGCCCCATTGGCAAAACCATTGTGCCTGCCCCGCTTGCCGATGCCGCTGAGCGTGCCGCCGCTGAGCGCGGATTTCGCGAGGGGCGCTTTTAGGTTGCCGCTAAGGGCCCTTGCGCAGCCGATTGCCCAAGCTGGGCTGTAGTTGAGGCTGGCAGCCGCCGAGCAGGCATTTGTGTACTGGCATAGCCGCGCCGCCATTGTCCATGTCGGGCCGCGTCAGGGGCCGCGTCAGGGGACACGTTGACCGCATGCGCCAGTCCGGCATACGGCTCACGCCTGTCTGTCGGTATTGTCCCCAAACAGCTCCGCCATCTGGCGGGCGTAAAACCGCTTCATATATTCCACATCAATCGCTGGCGAGTTTTTGCCGCGCAGCAGGTTGACCACCAGGGCGGCCCCCATCAGCTGCGCCAGTATCAGCTCGGCCCGCGCGGCCCGCTGCTCGCCCGGCAGTATGGCCATGATCTGCTCGCGTACGGCGTCGTAGGTTTGCGCCATCACATCGGACACATTGGGGTCCAGCGCAGAAAGCGCCGTGATGCGAAAATCCGTCACCCAGGCGCTCTGTGCGCCGTCGCTCAGTATGCTGTTCATGGCCAGGGTGGTCCTTTCCAGCGGCGGCGCGTCGGGCAGGGCCGCGTTGCCCTCCTCGTTGAGCAAGGCCGCCACCTCAAGAAAGAGATTGCGCTTTGAACCAAAATAGCGGCTGATCAAAGCCGGGTTTACCCCTGCCGCAGCGCCAATTTCCCGAATCCCCACGCTGACATAATTGGCTCCGGAAAAGAGCCGTCGCGCGGCCTGGAGCAAACGCATACGAGTTTCTGCAGCATTGCGCTTCTGTTGCGGCACTACGACTTTTTTTTGATCGGATATCATTACGACCTCTTGCAGTTATCGCGCCTTGACACGGCTGCAGTGTCGGCGCTAACATTTATTGTAATCAATCGATTATACATTTTTCAAAAAAAGTGCAAGCCCCGGCTGCACTGGAGGAATCATGCGCAAAAGGATACTGCCGCAGGTCGCGGCAATAGCCATTATACTTATTACGGCCTTTGCCGCGCAGGCAGAGGAAAACAAGGGCGACAGCAACAGGTGGGGATTCAACCTCGGCGTTGGCGCGACAGTTTCCACCAGTGAATACCGGGGCGTGGAGCGGTTGGGCACAGCGTTGCCCCTGCTGGGCTATGAAGGTGAATGGCTGTATCTGCGGGGGCTGAGCGGCGGCGTGCATCTGTTCAAAAACGAGAACCACGAGCTCAATGCGCAGCTTTCGTATTTGCCGCAGCACTTCAATGCATCGTGGAGCGAAAGCTCAGCCATCAAAAAACTGGATGACAGGTATTCCACAGCCATGGCCGGCATCAACTATCGTCTGCGCACCGACCTGGGAGTGCTGGCGGCGACACTTTCGACAGACGCTCTGGGCGTAAACAACGGCTTGATGGGCGAGGCCTCGTACTCGTACCCGATCCGCCTTGTCGACATGTCGATCATTCCGGCTCTGGGCGTGCAGTGGACCAATGCAAACTATAACGACTACTACTACGGCGTAAGCAAAAGCGAGGCGCAGGCCAGCGGTCTGAGCCACTATTCGCCAGAAGGATCAGTGGCCCCATACGGAGAGCTGACCATGCGCCTGGGGCTTACTGAACGCTGGAGTGTCTTTGTGAACGGCAAGGCGCTTTTTTTGGGCGACGAGGTGAGCAACAGCCCCATGGTTGAACACAGCAACAAGTATTCGCTGAGCGGGGGCTTTTTGTACGCATTTTAACTCTGTCGCAGTGGGTTGATCCCATGGGGACAACCCATGCGTTTTCAGGGCGATTGGCCGTTGCGGGCTTTTGCCGCAGCCTGCGATGGCCTACCGCTCGGAGGCGCACCCCCCCTGACACAAATGACTGGGGCCAAAAGGTACAAGCCTGCCCGCGGCAAAGGCGTTGAGACAGTCTGCCACGCTGGGCAGGTTGGCATTGTAGTACACGGCTATGCCTGCCTCCTGCAAAGCCCGCAGGGGGCGCATGCCCATGCCGCCCGCCAGCAGCGTGGTTACCCCAAACCGCAAAAGGGCCTGTACCGGCCCCGCGCAGTCGCCCCCCTGATGCATGGGGTTGGGCTGCACGCTGATTTCTGCAATCTTGCCGTCTTCCACCCTGGCGAGGGTATAGAGCTGACATCGGCCAAAGTGCCCGCAGGGCGCGGCATCCGGGCCGCCGGGCGTCAGACTGGGCACAGCCACAAGCATACCGCCCGGCGCGGCAGGCTCAGGCTCCGCGTCTGAGTCCAGAGCGCAAACCCCGCCCTCAATGCGCAGGGCCTGCCCCAGCACCAGGGCCTGGGCCACGCCCCGCCGCGCACGGCGCAAAAGCCTGCCAAAAGTATGCCGCGAAACTCCCATGCGGGCAGCGGCCTCATCCATGTTCAAATCTTCAAAATCGGCAAGTCGCAAGGCCTCCAGGCCATCCAGAGACAGCACCACTTCCTCAAGTTCGTGCAGAGGGATACCGGCGGGTTTAAAACAGCTGTTTTTCGGCAGGGCGCTGACACGCCTGCAATGACAAGGTCTTGGCATAATTTCCCAGCAATATGGTTTTATTTGAGAATAAGCCAATGAGGGGGCATGCGCAAGAGGCCAGCCGTGGGGCGTGCGCCTTGGGCACAGGCCGCATCGCGACCCACAGTGCCGATACGCCGCAGGGCCGACAGTCAACAGCAAACCACGGCTGGCGCGGCAAAATCGCCGCAGCAAATGACCGCTCAGGCTCCGACACGTATACGGACGTGTTGCTTACGCCTGAAGCTCCGCCAACAGATGGGCCAGACGCCGGGCGTCGTCAGCCGAGGGCTGTGAAGGCAAGGCGGCAAGTATGCCCAGGCCCTCCATGGCGTCGTGAAAGACATCTTCGGCCATATCCGTCACCACTGCCGTATGCACCAGTGCGTTGACGCGCATGATGCCGATGACCTCACGCCGCGCTTCTTCCTGCGAGGCCGCGTCAACCACAATCAACGCAGGCGTCTGCCGCTGCATGTCCGCCTGGCGCGCTGCGGCGTCTGGCGCAAGGGTAACGGCGCAGCCCTGCCGTTCAAGTTCTTCCACAAAGGCTGCAAATACGGCGGGACGCGCTGTCTGCAACAGTATGGAGCGCTTCATGGCAGCCTAATGCCCGCCGCCGCAGGTGTGCTCGGGCGTGAATTCTATCAGCTTGCCCTGGCAAAAGGCCTGTACGGCCGCGCCCACAGTGGGTTGATTGCCCGCAAAATACACGCTTATGCCCATCTGGTTAAAACCCATGAGCGGGCGCATGCCCATACCGCCCGCCAGCAGCGCAGTAACGCCGTGCGCTGCCAGATGCTGCACCGGGGCCATGCAGCCGCCCTGCTGGTGCGGGATAGATTCGAGGGTGGACTGGGCTACGACCTTGCCGTCTTCCAGCTCGACAATGGTGTAAATGTCGCAGTGACCAAAGTGCATGCCCATGCCGGAATCCATGCCGCCGGGCATCTGCGAGGGAATCGCCAGAATAGTCTTGCTCATGATTTCATCCTTTTACAGAGTGTTTATTGCGCCCCGTCGCTCCGGCTGCGCTGCCAGAGCGCACACGCGCTCCCAGGCTGCTGCCAGTATCCCGGCAAGGGCTGAATTTTCTTCGGTAAGTGCGTGCCGCCGCACCATGGCTTGCGTCACCAGCGGGCTGAAGGGCATATCGCCCAGCAGGTGGTGACCGCTCTCGGCGGCCATGGCGTGGATACGGGAGGTCTCGTCGGCATTCAGGTCGGACTTGTTGACAAGCACCGCTACAGGAATGCGAAAATGCGCGCACAGCTCGGCAACACGGCCAAAGTCGTGCCGCCCCGACGGCGTGGGTTCCACCACCGCCACGGCCAGCGCCGCGCCCGAAAGCGAGCTGATGACGGGGCACCCCACGCCGGGCGAGCCGTCGCACAGCACAAACTCCGCCCCCATGGCGGCAGCCTTGTCGCGCGCCTGCCGCTTGAGCAGCGCGACGAGCCTGCCGGAATTTTCCTGCCCCGGGTCAAGCTGGGCGTGCACAAAGGGGCCAAATCGGGTATCGCTCACGTACCACACCCCGCAGCGCCGCTCGGGAAATTCCACAGCCTGCGCCGGGCAAAGCTTGTAGCATACGCCGCAACCCTCGCAGCCCAACTCGTCAATGGTGTATGCGCCGTCTACGAGCCGCACGGCGTCAAACCGGCACAACTCGGCGCAACGCCCGCAGCCCGTGCAGGCCGCAGCATTTATGCGGGCCGTATTGCCCGAGATAAAAACCTCGCGCTGCCGTACCTGGGGGTCCAGCAAAATGTGCATGTCGGGCACATCTACATCCAGATCGCAGAGCACGGCCTTTTGCCCCTGCGCATGCGCAAGGGCCGCAAATGCGGCGCAGACGGTGGTTTTTCCCGTGCCGCCCTTGCCGCTGACAACAACAATTTCACGCATGGCCCGCGCCCTCCGCAAAAGTACGCAGTTTTGCCGCCAATCCGGCAAAACGCTGCCGCCATTCCCGCCCGGTCGCGCCCTGAGCCTCTGTGGGCGGCAAACCGCACGCGTAGGCCTCCGCGGCTTCGCGCTGAAAAGGCAGCTCGGCCAGCACCGGCAACCCGGCCCCTGCGCACCATGCCCGCAGCTCGTCCTCGCAAGCCAGGTTGCCCTCCATGCCCACGCGGTTCATGACCACGGCGACGGGTCGCCCGAGCTGTGCAAAGGCAGCGTGCGCCAGCTTGAAATCATAAAACCCGAAAGGCGTCGGCTCCGCCACCAGCAGCACGGCGTCCGCGCCGCGAGCGGCTGTCATGGCCGGGCAACTCACGCCGGGCGGCGCGTCCATAAGCACATCCGCCGGGTGCGCCCGCAGCAGGTCGGCAAGTTTGCGCTCCTGCGCGCGCAGGAGCGGCGGGGTCATGGCCTCGCCCACGCGTGTGCGGCCCATAAGAAAAGGCACAGACCGCTCTCCAGCCCGGACCTTGCCCAGCAGCAGCGCACCCAGCTCACGCCGGGCCACGCGCAGGGCATGCTCGGGGCAGACCGCAAAGCAGCCGCCGCAGCCGTGGCACATATCCTGAAAATACACGGGCTTTGCGCCCAGCATGGCTATGGCCCCATAGGCGCACATGGGGCGGCACGCCCCGCAGCCCGTGCAGACATCTGCCGCAAGCTCCGGAACCTCAAGGAACACGGGTTCCGGCGGCTCAAGGTCGGGATGCAGCAAAAGGTGCAGGTTGGGGGCCTCCACATCGGCATCCGCAAGCAGCAGTTCGCCCGCCCACTGACCGGCAAGGCAGGCCGTCACCGTGGTTTTGCCCGCTCCACCCTTGCCGCTGGCAATTACAATGCGCATAGGGTCTACTTGTTGGGCGCCGAGGCCGGGCTGACCGAGCCATCGGCAAGGCAGCGCACGGCGTCGCCAACGCTGCGGTTTTCCATGTCCTGGTACACGTCAAGCCCTGCCGCCTTAAGCGCCATAAAGGCCTTGGGCCCCACATAGCCGCTCATGACCGCCTGCACGCCCAGGCCGGCCAGTCTCTCCGCCGTCTGGATGCCCGCGCCCTGAGCCGCAGCCTGCGATGCGCCGTTATCCACATAGTCTGCCTGCATGGTTTCCATATCGACAATGACAAAACCGCCAGCCCGGCCAAATCGCGGATCCACCTGCGATTCCAGCCCCGGCCCTTCACTTGAAACGGCAACTTTCATGTGTGCTCCCTTGTTTTTGCTCAAACGAGCATAACCTCGCGGGCTGGATTGTCAAGCGTAAAAAAGCCGCCGCACCAGTTTTTGCTGATGCGGCGGCTGCACCGCCATGGGCGGCCGGGGGGGAAGAAAAAAACTACCTGTTCACATAAAAGTCGAGGGGCTTTACCCGATAGCTGTTGACTGGCATGAGGTCTGTGGTCACATAGCCGGGCCTTGCATTGATCAGGTCGGGGATGCGGTTGACAATGGTGGCGCAGGTCAGCTCCACGGTGGCGGGCTGGGTAATGACCACCTGCGTGTCCGGCTCGCCCATGAGGGTCCAGTCGTTGCGGTCAACCTCGCCGGGGGCGTAGACCTTGCCCACGCACTCGCTTTCAATGACGATGCCCTCCTGCGTTTCGGTGGTCACCACAGCTGACATGCCCGTGGCGTGCCCGGCGGGAATGGTCATGCCCAGCGTCTCGGAATGCAGCTCGGTGGCGTGGGTCTGCGGCACGCACTTTTGCACCTGACTTTTGACCGTAAGGCCAAGGCGCTCTGCCAGCCAGCCGTTGACGTTCCACATGTAGGACGGCAAAAACTCGCCCCGCTCGATCAGCGCTTGCCGTTCGGCGGACGAAATGGCGTCGGCTGCGGCAATTTCCTTTTCAAACGCGGGCAGATCAAGGCCAGCGCCGTGCACCTTGGCCAGCGCGATGCCGTAGTCTTCCACATTATAGCTGGAGCTGCCCTTTATTTTGCTGATGCTGTGCATGGCCCCGGCCAGCGTGGCGATCAGGTTGCCCCAGAACACGTCCTGATAGCCCGAGCCGCAAATGGTGCAGCCGGTCTTTTTGGCCATGGCGTCCACCTCGCGGGTGAGCACGGGCGACGAATTCATGGGAAAGATGGCTTCCTCATTGGTGGTGATGGCATTGACGCCGTTTTCAGCGCAGACCATGAGCGCCTCAATGATGTCGCGCATCAGGCTCATGGTGGTGATGATGCAGGCATCGGGCTTCAGGGCCGCAAGCGTCTTGCCAGCCTCTTGCGCGTGCCGCACCACAACGCCCCTGTCCGGGCCGCCTAGAATGGAACCGATATCGCGCCCCACCACCGCCGGGTTGACGTCAAAGGCTGCGACAATTTCCGCTCCTTTTTCATATACATATCGCATTGAATACTTTGACATCTTTCCACAACCATACTGGGCAATCCGCAATTTGCTCATGAGTTTCCTCCTGGTTTGGATATTCATTATGCTGAAATTATCTTTCAACTACAGCATACGCCCAGCTTGTGAAAAAACAAGCATGTCACGAATGATAAAAAATAGCGCCTCTATGGCAGCACGCCAGAGCCACGGCAAGGCCCGCCACAATTGCGGCAGACCCCGCCACATCGGCGGGCAGGATTGGCAAGCCCAGAAACAGAACCGAAAGGGCCAGCCCGCTCAGGGGATTGAGCATATTGTACGCGGCAGCAGTTGACGCCCCTTGCGTGCGGATGAGCAACAGCCACAGAGCCATGCCCAGCAGGCTCACCACTGCTAGCCAGCCAAGCGCCAGCAGGGCCTGAATGGAAACTGCAAGTGGCGTCACCGCGCTACGCATGCCCGCCGGAGCAAAAAAGAACATGGCGCAAACTGACATCCAAAAATTGACCGGCAGCAGCGGCATGTTGCTGTATCTGCCGCGAAACAGCACCGCGCCTACGGAAAAAGCCACGGTTGCCCCTGAAGCCAGCAGCAAGCCCAGCACGGCCCCGCCCTCAAGCCTGCCCACACCCACCATGACCACAATACCAGCCAGCGACAAACCAAAGCCCAGCAACTTTGCCGCGCTGAACGATTCCAGCCTGCGAGCAACGCCAAGTATAAGGGTGACAAAGGGCGAGCAGGACACAATGACCACAACCCAGGGGGGCGACACCAGTTGCAGGGCGGAAAAACTCAGCCCCAGATAGCCCACGTTGTTCAGCAGGCCAAGCACAAATCCCACCCGCAACGCCCTGCCCGCATGCGGCCCCCACAGTCTTTTACCGCACAAGAAGCCAAGCACAAAAACGGTACCCACAAAACGGTAAAACAGGCTTACGAATGGCCCCATTTCCGTTACCACTATCTTGCCCGCCACAAAGGCCGAACTCCAGATAATGCTGAAGCACACGCCCACAGCCACGTGCCGCCAGCTCAGACGCTTTTGGGCCGTGTTTCCCGCGCTTCCATTTCCCAATCCTGGCTTGTGCGCTTCCAGCGACCTTTCCACACTTGCTGATTTTTCCATTTTTCACCCCTAACCTTTGCGGCAATATAATTGCGTCCACAGTAGGCGGGGGCTTGATAATTTGTAAAATTTATTTTTATCATGAACAAATTACCTTGTCTTATTTTAAGGTGGTCAGCAGTTATGGAACTCCCGTCAGACACGCGCAGCATTACCCTTGAGCATATGCGGGCTTTTATTGCCGTGGCCCATTTCCGCAGTTTTCAGAAAGCCGGGGAGCAGCTCTGCCGCAGCCAGTCAGCGGTGACGCAGTCTGTCAAAAGGCTGGAGACGCACCTCAACTGTACACTGGTGGCGAGGGGCAATGGGCACACCTTTGGCCTCACCACGGCGGGGCAACGCCTGCTGCCGGAACTGGAGGATATTCTGCTGCGCTTTGACGCAGTCTTGCGCGCTGCCCGGCAACCTGAATTGCGGGGGCGCATCACGGTGGGCATTCCGCCAAGTTTCAGCACTGTGGAGTTGCAGGCAGCTGTGGCGCGCCTGCTGGCCCTCAATCCTGACCTTCAGAGCGGGATTATTTCGGCCATGTCTGCGGATATTGACCGCATGCTGGCGGACGGCAGCCTGGATGTGGGCCTGATCAACCAGTACCGCTTTGACAGCAGCCATGCGGTCGAGGGCATATTCGAGGTATTGGCCCAGCAGCCCCTGCACTGGGCAAGCGGCGGACACATTGCGCTCGCGCCAACCACGCCAGTGCCGCTGGCCACCTACAGCGAGGGCAGCCCCTGGCGCGCCGCCACGCTGGAAGTCCTCAATGTCGCAGGCAGAAGCTATGATTTTGCCTATGTGAGCGCCTCGTACGAAAGCCTGTGCAGCTCAGTGCTGGCGGGTTTTGGCATAACTGCTCTGCCCGACTGGGATATGGACGGACGCTTTGTCATCCTAGACGGCACGTGCGGCCTGCCGCCTCTGCCGCAGGTGCGCACAGTACTTAAAACTGCCGTGTACAGCCCGGTGCTGCGCCAGTTTTGCGACTTCATTATGCAACTGCCGTTTTTTAAAAACCTGCGTCCTCGGGCCTGAGCGACACGCAAAAAGCCCCCGAATCCAAAGACCCGGAGGCTTCAATCAACCAGCAATTTTGCCCGCCGCAAGTGCGGGATTAAGAGCAGGCGCGCGGTGCGCGACGAGGTAAAGGGGCCTAGCCCCTGTCTTCCAGCGCTGCCACAGAGGGCAGCACCTTGCCTTCAAGCAGCTCCAGCGACGCGCCGCCGCCGGTGGAGATATAGCCCATCTTTTCCGACAGGCCGTATTTTTCCACCGCCGCCACAGAGTCGCCGCCGCCCACAACCACAAAAGCCTTGGAATCGGCAAGATAGTGGGCCAGAGCCTTGGTGCCTTCGCCAAAGGGATCGGTTTCAAACGCGCCCACAGGGCCGTTCCACACCACTGTGGCCGCCTTGGCGAGCAGCTTTTTGTACTGCATGACCGTATCGCGCCCGATGTCCAGAATCATCTGGTCGGCGGGCACGTCGCCCACGGCGCGGGTGGTTGCCGCCTGGCCGGGGGCCAGTTCTTCGGCTGTGACCACATCCTCGGGCAGGGGCAGCTCCCTGTTCAGGTTCTTGGCCTGCTCCATGATGCGTTTGGCTTCGGGCACCAGCTCTTCTTCATACAGCGACTTGCCCACCATGTACCCGGCAGCCGCCAGAAACGTATTGGCAATGCCGCCGCCCAGGATAAGCACGTCCACTTTTTCAAGCAGGTTCTCGAGCAGGGCCAGCTTGGTGGACACCTTTGAACCGCCGATAATGGCGGCCAGCGGGCGGGCGGGGTTGTTCAGCACCTTGGCAAAGGCGGTAAGCTCGGCCTGGAGCAGCGGCCCGGCGCAGGCCACCTTGGCCACGCGCACCGCGCCCTCGGTGGAGGCATGCGCCCTGTGGGCCGCCCCAAAGGCGTCCATCACATACACGTCGCCCAGTGCGGCAAGCTGCGCGGCCAGAGCGGGGTCGTTCTTTTTTTCGCCCTTGAGAAACCGTACGTTTTCAAGCAGGGTCACCGCGCCGGGGGCCGCTTTGGCCTCGTCCAGCGTAGCAGCCAGCGCAACGGGCTTGCCCAGCAGTTCCGAAAGGCGCGCCGCCACAGGTTTGAGCGAAAACTGCTCTTCGTACTGCCCCTCGGTGGGCCGCCCCAGATGCGACAGCAGCACCACGCCAGCGCCCTTTTCCAGAGCCATGCTGATGGTGGGCAGCGAAGCGCGGATGCGCTTGTCGTTGGCAACCTGTCCGTCCTTCATGGGCACGTTGAGGTCTTCACGGATCACAACGGTTTTGCCCGTAAGGTCCAAATCCTGCATTTTTTTGATAGGCATATGCGGTCTCCCTGTCAGAGAATTTGCTTTGTTGGGCAGGCTGGCTACTTCGCGCCCTGCTGCAAAAGGTTTTCCGCCAGTTCCAGCACATGCGCCACGGTAAAGCCCAGGCGCTCAAAAATAATCTTGGCGGGAGCGGACGCGCCAAAGCGCACCATGCCGACCACCGCGCCGTCCAGCCCCACATACTTGCGCCAGTAATCCGCAGCGGCGGCCTCAATGGCTATGCGGGCGCGCACGCCGCGCGGCAGCACGCTCTCCTTGTAGGCCGCGTCCTGCGCGTCAAAAATTTCGGCGCAAGGCATGGAAACCACGCGGGCCTTGCGCCCGTCGGCTGTCAGCTGGTCGGCCGCTTCAAGGGCAAGGGACACTTCCGAGCCAGTGGCAATAAGAATGATTTCGGGCGTGCCGTCGCACTCGCGCAGCACATAGCCGCCGCGCGCAATGGCCGCCACCTGGGCGTCGCTGCGCTGGCAGAAGGGCAGATTTTGCCGCGAGAGCGAAAGCCCCGTGGGAGTGTGCACGCTCTCAATGGCGCTACGCCAGGCCACGGCGGTTTCCACCGTGTCGCAGGGCCGCCAGAGATTGAAATTGGGCATGAGGCGCAGCATGCCAAGCTGTTCTACAGGCTGGTGGGTGGGGCCGTCCTCGCCCACGCCGATGGAGTCGTGCGTCAGCACCCACACCGAACGGATGCCCATGATGGCCGCCAGACGCAGGGCGTTTTTGGCCTGATCGGCAAAGGACAAGAACGTGCCCGCGTAGGGGATAAAGCCCCCGTGCAGGGCAAAGCCGTTCATGATGGCGCTCATGCCGAATTCGCGCACGCCGTATGAAATATAGTTGCCCTCGTGGCTCTGGATGTCCAGATGCACGGAAGAGCTCGTCAGCGTGCCCACAGAGCCGGTAAGGTCGGCGGAGCCGCCCACCAGTTCGGGCAGACGCGGCACAAGGCACTCAAGGGTTTTCTTGGAGGCCACGCGCGTTGCCGTGGTTTCGGCCTTGCTTACGGCCTCCGCCACCATATTTTGGGCGATACCCGCCCAGTCGGCGGGCAGGTCGCCGCGCATGCGGCGGGTAAACTCGGCGGCCAGCTCGGGGTTGGCCTTGGCGTACGCCGCAAAGGTATGCTCCCAGGCGGCCTCGGCGGCCTTGCCCTTTTCACGCGCGTCCCAGGCGTCGTACAGCTCCTGCGGCATGCTGAACGGAGCTTCGGTCCAGCCAAGGGCCGCGCGGGTGGCGGCAATGCCCTCGTCCCCGAGGGGCGAGCCGTGGCAGGAGGAGGAGTCGGCCTTGGGCGAGCCAAAACCGATGTGCGTGCGGCAGATAATCAGGCTGGGGCGGCTGTGATCGGCCTTGGCCTCGGCAATGGCTGCGTCAAGCGCGGAGGCGTCGTGCCCGTTGATGGGGCCGATAACCTGCCAGTGATAGGCGCGAAAGCGCGCGGCCACATCCTCGTTGAACCAGCCGTCGATCTTGCCGTCAATGGAGATGCCGTTGGAATCGTACAAGGCAATGAGCTTGCCCAGGCCCCACGTGCCGGCCAGCGAGCAGGCCTCGTGCGACACGCCTTCCATCAGGCAGCCGTCGCCGGTAAACACATAGGTGTGGTGATCCACAACCGTATGCTCGGGCGTATTGTAACGGGCGGCCAGCATGCTTTCGGCAAGGGCCATGCCCACTGCGGACGAAATGCCCTGCCCCAGGGGGCCGGTGGTCATTTCGATGCCCAGGTCGGGTTCATATTCCGGGTGACCAGCCGTTTTGGCTCCCCACTGGCGAAAATTGCGCAGCTCTTCCATGGGCAGGTCGTAGCCCGTGAGGTGCAGCAGGGCGTACAGCAGCATGGAGGCGTGGCCGTTGGAAAGCACAAACCGGTCGCGGTCGAACCAGCGGGGGTTGGAGGGATTGTGCTTGAAACCGTGACGCCACAGGGCTTCGGCCATGTCGGCCATACCCAGGGGAGCGCCGGGGTGGCCGGAGCGGGCTTTTTCAATGGCGTCCATGGCAAGGGCGCGGATGGCGTTGGCGCACTGTCTGCGGGTGGGCATGACTCGTACCTCTATTTTTGCGTGATATTGTTGGCGGCGCGGCGTCTCAGGGATACTTCCGCATGTCGGGGCGTTTTGCCCGCCAGCGGGGCCATAAAGGCGGCAAGCCGTTTGTCGTAAGGTTTATGGCCAAAAAAGGCCGAGCCGGAAACAAGTACCTCTGCCCCGGCATCCACAAGCTGGGCCGTGTTTTCGGGGCATACCCCGCCGTCGATCTGGATAAGCGCTTCGGCCCCGCCGCTGGCGTCAAGCAGTTGCCGGGCGGCGCGAATTTTGTCGTATGTGGAGGGGATGAACGCCTGACCCGAAAAACCGGGGTTCACGCTCATGAGCAGCAGCATGTCCATATCCGCCGCCAGCCACCGCGCCGCGCTCACGTCCGTGCCGGGGTTGAGGGCAAGCCCGGCCTTGCAGCCCATGGCCCTTATGGCCGTGAGCGTGCGCTGGGGATGCCTGTCGGCCTCGGCATGGATGACCAGCATGTCGGCCCCGGCCTTGTAAAAGTCGGCAATGTAGCGGGCAGGGTCATTCACCATCAGGTGCACGTCAAAAAAAAGCCCGCTGACAGACCGCAAGGCCTTGATCAACGGGGGACCAAAGGTGATGTTGGGCACAAAGGCCCCGTCCATCACGTCAAGATGCAGCCAGGCGACCCCGGCTGCTTCAAGAGCGGCAAGCTCATCGGCCAGACGGGCAAAATCAGCGGACAGCAATGAGGGCGATAAGATCATGATTATATAGCGGGGTGAGCGTGTTGCCGGGGAGGACCATCAACAGAAAGGGCCGCCTCCCCCGCGTCCCTTCCCTAGAAATCTGCATTGCAGCGGCCACTGCCGCCCCAGGTGTCGCCCGCGCGCCCGCACTGAGCGAACGCCCGTCCTGTCGGCTATCTGTCGCTCAGCAGGCGGCGCAACGAAATCAGCTCGCGCTGCAGCATGCGCATAAAATCCGGGTCCGGCACGGCCGCCACGCGCTCTGGCAGACTTTCATCCACCACGGCGCTGCCCGAAAGCACGCGCCGCGCGCCTTCAATAGTCATGCCCTGCTCGTGCAGCAACTGCTGGATGCGCCGCAGCAGGGCCACGTTTTCTTCAGTGTACAGGCGCTGGCCCTTGCCGGTGCGCAGGGGGGCCAGCTGGGGAAACTCCGTCTCCCAGAAGCGCAGCACATGGGTCTTGAGGTCGAGCAGTTCCGCAACCTCACCTATGCGATAGGTATTGTCGGGCGTATGGTCCGACATGGCATGCCTCCCTGACAATCTCTGAACATGTGCCCGTATTGCGCAGACCCGAAAAAACGGGTCTGCGCGGGATGTGCTAGATACTGACGCCCAGAGCGCTCACCAGAGACTGTGCCACCTTCTCCCGTTCCTTGTCCACTTCCGTATCCTTGAGGGTGCGCTCCGCATGGCGGAAAGTAAGACGGAAGGTAAGGTTGCGCACGGGCTCTTCGCCCTGCTCCACCTTGGGTTCAAAGCAGTCCACCAGGGCCACGTCTTCCAGCAGGGCAAGCTTGAGGCCCCGCACATGGGCCGTGACGTCGGCAACCTTGAGGCCCGGTCCGGCGGTGACTGTGATGTCGCGCCGCACAGGCGGATACACGGGCAGCGGTTCAAAACGCACCCTGGCCGCATCGTGCATCTCGCGCAGGGTTTCCAGATTCAGCTCGGCCAGCCACACGTCCTTGCGGGCGTGGTATTCGTCGGCCATGGCGGGTTTTACCCGGCCCATAAAGCCCACGACGCGTCCATTGACCAGTATGTTGACGCCGGGCAGCAAAAAGGGATGCTCCGCTGCCAGCTCGCAGGCGGGCGCATCAAGATGCAGGTAGTGCAGCAGGTTTTCCACCACGCCCTTGAGGTCGGCGTAGTCCATGTCGCCCTCGGCCTGGGGCCAGGCCGTGTCGTAGCGCGTGCCGTAGAGCAGCACGCCCAGCATGCCTGTTTCGCGGGCGGTGGTTTCGGAAGCGGCGTCGGCCTCAAAGATGTTGGCCAGTTCAAACAGCCGCAGCCCCTGAGCGCCTTGGGCAAGGTTGTTGCGCAGGTCGTACAGCAGGCCGGGGGCCAGCGCGGTGCGCAGGGCATCCTGCTCCGCCGAAAGGGGATTCATGATGGAGATGCGCCCCTCGCGCGGCAGGGTGAGGTGATCCATGTCCTTGTGGCCCACAAAGCTGTAGTTCACGGCTTCATTGAGACCCAGGCCAGCGCCCCAGTGCTTGAGGCGCGACCAGAAGCCAAAGCGCGATTCCGGCTCGCCGGCGCGGTCAAGGTTGCGGGCAATGGCGGGCAACACAGGCGCGATGGTGTCCAGCCCGTGCACGCGGCCCACTTCTTCAATAAGGTCGGCCTCGCGGGTGAGGTCGGGACGCCACGAGGGCTGGCTGACGCGCCACACAGGGCTGTTTTCGCCCTTGTCCACGTTGCAGCCCATGCCGGTGAGCACCTTTTCGTCAAAGTCGTTGGCGAGGTGCACGCCCAGCAGGGAGTCGGCACGGGCAGGACGGAATTCGATGCTTGCCGCCTTGAAGGGGCAAGGCTCGCTGATGGAAAGGCCGCGCTGCACGCGCCCGCCGCTGACGGCGGCCATCATGGCGCAGGCGCGGTCGAGCGCCCACACGGTACGCTGCTGGTCGATGCCGCGTTCAAAGCGGTACGAGGACTCGGACGAAAGCCCCAGCCGACGCGAAGTCTTGCGGATGGTCGCAGGTTTGAAGACCGCGCTTTCCAGAAACACGTTGGTGCTGGCGTCGGTAATTTCGCTGTCCAGGCCGCCCATGACGCCAGCCAGAGCCACGGCGCGCGCGCCATCGCGGATGCAGAGGTCGGCGGCGGTAAGCACGCGCTCCTGCCCGTCGAGAGTGGTGAACTTGTCGCCGTCGTGGGCGCGGCGCACCACGATGCGGCCGCCTTCCAGCTTGTCCATGTCAAAGGAGTGCAAGGGTTGCCCGCACTCAAAAAGGATATAGTTGGTCACGTCCACAATGTTGGAAATGGGGCGCACGCCATGGGCATGCAGTCGGTGACGCAGACGCATGGGCGAAGGCCCGATTTTTACGCCCGTAATGACGCGGCCAGAATACAGCCAGCAGTGCTCGGGGTCTTCGATATCAATGGGTACCAGCACTTCCGGCCCGGAGGCGTCGAGCTGCAGCGGCAGATCGGGGATGCCGAGGGGCAGGTTGCAGGCGAGGGCCGTCTCGCGCGCAAGGCCGAGCACCGAAAGGCAGTCGGCACGGTTGGGCGTGATGGAGATATCCAGCACTTCGCGGTCCAGCTCCAGCTGATCCACCAGGGGCTTGCCCACCACAAAGTTCTGGGGCAGCACCATGATGCCGGAGTGGTCTTCGGTCAGGCCAAGCTCGCGCTCGGAGCAGATCATGCCAAAGGAGGGCGCGCCGCGCAGTTTGGCTTTTTTGATCACCATGCCGTCGGGCATTTTTGTGCCCACAAGCGCCACAGGAACCTTCTGCCCGGCAGCCACGTTGGGCGCGCCGCAGACGATATCAAGCAGCTCGCCTTGTCCGGCGTCAACCTTGCAGACGTGCAGGTGGTCTGATTCCGGATGGTTGTCGCACGAAACCACATGCCCCACCACAATGGAGCTGATGCCATCATAGGGCCGACTGATGTCTTCCAGCTCAAGGCCGAGCATGGTCAGGCGGTCGCCCAGCGCCTCAGCCGTTCCTTCATACGGAGTAAATTCACGCAGCCATGAAAGTGAGAGCAGCATAGTTCGTCCTGTTTCCGCGCCGTGGCGTGGTTATTTGAAACTCCAGGCAGGAGTTTGATTTTGCGGATCGGGCAGTGGGCGCTCGTAGCGCTTTTCCTTGCCCGCGCCCGGACCGTAGGCCCCCGGCAGGGGACGCTTACGCTCGGGTTTTTCTTCCGGCTGGCGGTCGTCAATGGTGTTGCCGTAGGCGTCAGTGTAGCCCATGCCGCCCTCGGCCGTACGCCCGGCGCTTTTGCTGGGCAACGACTCGATGCGCTTGGGCTCGCCCGGCGCGTCCATGCCCGAATTGCGCGGGCTGTAGGCCGAGGCCGCCAGAGCCGCACGCGGCGCGAGCCACTGCGGGCCGCAGGGGGCCAGCAGGGAGGCCGTCAGCAAGGCCAGCAACGCGCACGCCATGGTCGACGCCCACGTGCGGCGCGACCGGGCAGCTCTGTCGCTGCGGGCTATGCGGCTAATGACAACGGGCATACTGTCCTACCTGGCAAACTGCCCAAGAAAGCGTACGTCGTTTTCAAAAAACATGCGCAGGTCGCCGATGCCGTACTTGAGCATGGTCACGCGCTCAACGCCCATGCCAAAGGCAAAACCGCTGACGTCCGCCGGGTAGCCCACGGCCTCAAACACAGCCGGGTCAACCATGCCGCAGCCCAAAATTTCAACCCAGCCGGTGGTCTTGCACACGCGGCAGGGCGCGTCGCCGATGTGGCCCTTGCCGCCGCACATGCAGCACGAGATGTCCACCTCGGCCGAAGGCTCGGTAAAGGGGAAAAAGCTGGGACGAAAGCGCACCTGGGTTTCTGCGCCAAAGACCGCGCGCACAAAGGCCGTAAGCGTGCCGCGCAGATGGGCCATGCTGATGCCCTCGCCCACCACAAGACCTTCGATCTGGTGGAACATGGGGGTATGGGTGATGTCGCTGTCGCGGCGGTACACCTTGCCGGGAACGATGACGGACAGGGGAGGCTTGCGCGTCAGCATGGTGCGGGCCTGCACCGGCGAGGTGTGCGTGCGCATGAGCACCTTGTCGGTGATGTACAGGGTATCCTGCATGTCGCGGGCGGGGTGCTCGGGGGGCATGTTGAGGGCTTCAAAATTGTAGTAGTCGATTTCCACTTCCGGCCCGGAAGCCACGTCAAACCCCAGCCCCTCAAAAATCTGGCAGATTTCTTCCGTCACCAGGGTGGTGGGATGCAGGCTGCCGCGCCAGGGGGCGCGACCGGGCACAGAGGGGTCAAACCGGCGCAGGGCTTCGGCCTCGCGCCCAGCTTCAAGGGCGGCCTTGCGTGACTCGAACAGGGCGTTGCAGCGCTCTTTGACGCTGTTGGCAGTCTGCCCCACTGCGGGACGCTCCGCCGGGGCCAGCGAGGGCAGCTGAGCCATGATCTGGGCAATGCGGCCCTTGCGGCCCAGAACATCCACGCGCAAAGCCTCAAGGGCATCCAACGAAGAAGCCTGGCCCAGACCTTTTTCAAGTTCGGGAACCAGGCTTTCCAGTGCAGAAATCAGATCCATAGCGGATATCCCAATGCCGCGTGGCGCGGCTTTTGTTAAGGGAGGCGCGGATGTCGAAACGGCGGCAACGGGGTAAGGCCCATGCTGACAGACCCTGCCGCCCCGCAGCGACGTTACCGTTTTTGCCCACGCATCCTCACGGCATGAATTCGCCCTGCCTGCCGGACTATTGCCAGCAACACAAAAAATCAAGGCGCGGACGGCGCTTGTGCACCGCCCGCGCCTTATACCATACAAGGCCCCGCTCCCGCAAGCCGCGCGCACCATCAGGGTGCGGGCGTCGCTGCCAGGAGGCTGCCCTCCGGCGCGGGGAGCGCCACTCTTACTTCAGAGCGGCCTTGGCCAGATCGACGATCTTGGCGAAGTCGTCCTTGTGATACACGGCGAGGTCAGCCAGAACCTTGCGGTTCAGCTCGATGCCAGCCTGCTTGAGGCCGAACATGAAGCGGCTGTAAGACAGGCCGCTAAGACGGGCGCCAGCGTTGATGCGGAGAATCCACAGCGTACGGAAATCGCGTTTCCTCTGCTTGCGGCCCACATAGGAATACTGCATCGAGCGTTCCACAGCCTCGCGCGCGGTGCGGTACAAACGGCTGCGACCGCCGCGGAAACCCTTGGCTGCGGTCAAATATTTTTTGTGACGACGATGACTTACAAGACCTCTCTTTACACGCATATGCGTTGCCTCCTTCTCCCAACCAAGGCGGAGGAATGCCCGTTGGGGAGCGTAAAAACTTCAGGCCCTCGCAATGAGGGATGCGGATTGAACGTCAGTCGCGGCTCCACATGCGCCGCCGACGCCGTAGCGTCGCGCTGATTTACCGATTCTAAACCTAACGAATCTGCTTTACCCATACCTCAGCAAGCTGTGGTGTGAGATGCGTTGCCTTGCTGTTTCTGCGGCCTGCAATGCAGACGGCTGACGCAGCTAATTCGTTCGTTGGCGAAAAAGCCAAGGGAAGCGCCGAGCGGAGCATAGTTAGACCTATGTGACCGAGGCGCGCCCCGCAGGCTGAAAAAGCCAACGGGCGAATGCGCAAGTCAGCTAGCCGTTGGGCAGCATCCTGCGCACAGCCTTCTCGTTGGTCTGATCCACGAGGGTGGACTGACCCAAACGCATTTTGCGGCTGGCGGCCTTCTTGGTCAGAATGTGGCGCAAGTTCTGGCGGCGACGCTTGAACTTGCCGCTGCCGGTCTGCGAAAAACGCTTGGCGGCGGAACGCCGGGTTTTGATCTTGGGCATGGCGTACTCCTTAAAAACGTATACACTCGGACGCCGTTTTACGGGCGCACCGAGGGAAGGGCATAATGCCCCAAAGCACCGTACCGCGCAAGGGAAAATTCACCCCCCTGCGCATAAGGCAAATCGGCTACTTTTTGGGAACCAGCATCATCTGCAGAGTACGGCCTTCCGCGCGGGCTTCCTGGTCAACCTTGGCCACATCGGCCAGGTCCTGCACCACCCGTTCAAGAATGCTCATACCGCGATCCTTGTGGACAATTTCGCGGCCTCTGAAAAACACCGTAATCTTACAGCGGTCTCCGTCTTCCAGAAAACGGCGGATGTGGCGGATTTTGGTTTCGTAATCATGGTCGTCCGTCTTGGGGCGAACCTTGATTTCCTTAATCTGCACCACGGCCTGTCGCTTTTTGGCTTCCTGCTTCTTTTTCTGCTGCTCGTACTTGAACTTTCCGTAGTCCATTATGCGACAAACGGGCGGTTCGGAAGTGGAAGCCACCTCCACAAGATCCATGCCGGCTTCCTTAGCCAGGGCAATAGCATCGTTACGTTGCAGAATTCCAAGCTGCTCGCCATCGGCGGCGATCACGCGCACTTCACGGGCGCGGATCATCTCGTTGCGACGCACGCCGTCCTGCGGCATGTCGCGACGGAATCTCATATTAGGCGAAGCTATAGCGCATCCCTCCTTGTTTGAAAGGCTCCTCGGCGTCCGCCCGGATAAGCGCGGCGATTTCCGCGACGGATTTGAGCCCCAGATTGTCCCCACTGCGCAGGCGCACATTAGCGCCGCCCGCCTGCACTTCCTTTTCACCTACCACCAGAATATACGGAACCTTGGCAAGCTGCGCCTCGCGCACCTTGAAGCCCAGCTTCTCATTGCGCGTGTCGGCTGTAACGCGGATGCCCAGCGCCTTCAGCTCGTCGCACATTTTCAGGGCGGCTTCGTCGCCCGCTTCCGTCACCGTAAGCAGACGGGCCTGCTCGGGCGCAAGCCAGGTGGGCAGCGCACCGGCAAAGTTTTCGACCAGTATGCCGATGAACCGCTCAAGCGAACCCATGATGGCCCTGTGCACCATGACCGGCCTATGCCGCTCGCCGTCCTGCCCCACATAGGTGAGGTCAAAACGTTCCGGCAAGGTAAAATCAACCTGAATAGTCGAGCATTGCCATTCACGGCCGATACAGTCAAGCAGGCGCACGTCAATTTTGGGCCCGTAAAAAGCACCGTCGCCAGCGTTGATCTCGTAGGGCAGACCGGCTTTTTCCACAGCCTGGGTAAGGGCGTTGGTGGCCAGCTCCCACGCTTCGTCGGTGCCAATGCTGCTTTCAGGCCGGGTTGAGACGGCAACCTTGTACTGAAAGCCAAATAGATTCATGAGGTCGCGGATAAGGTGGATGACCTCAAGAATTTCGCCTTCAAGCTGCTCGGGGGCGCACAAAATGTGCGCATCGTCCTGGGTAAACTGGCGCACCCGCAAAAGCCCGTGCAGCACGCCGCTTTTTTCGTGGCGATGCACCACGCCCAGCTCAAAATAGCGCTGGGGCAGGTCGCGGTAGCTGTGCAGCTCGTTGCCGTAAATAAGCATGTGCGAGATGCAGTTCATGGGCTTGACGCCGTAGGTGTCTTCGTCAATCTTGGTAAAATACATGTTTTCGCGGTAGTGGTCGTAGTGGCCCGACTTCTGCCACGTTTCCACGCGCAGCAGCTGCGGCCCCTGCACGATTTCGTACCCGCGCTTGAGGTGCTCGCGCCGCCAGAAGTCTTCAAGGATGGTGCGCACCATCATGCCTCTGGGCAGCCAAAAGACCATGCCGGGCGCGACGTCTTCCTTGAAGGTAAAGAGGTTGAGCTCGCGGCCAAGCTTGCGGTGGTCGCGGCGCTTGGCTTCTTCAAGCTGCTTGAGGTAGGCGTCCAGCGCTTTTTGGTCGGCAAATGCCGTACCATAAATCCGCGAAAGCATGCGATTTTTTTCATCGCCGCGCCAGTAGGCCCCGGCAACGCTCATGAGCTTTGAGGCCTTGGCAAAACCGGTATGCGGCACGTGGGGGCCACGGCACAGATCGGTAAAATCGCCACATGTATAGAGCGACACCGTGTCTGCGTCGATGCTTTCAATAAGCTCGACCTTATAATTTTCGCCCATGGCGCGAAAAACTTCAACGGCCTCCGCCTTGGGCAGCACCTTGCAGGTAAATGGCTCGCGCGCGTCGGCGATACGCTGCATTTCCGCTTCTATAGAAGGAAAATTCTCGCTGGAGAAGGGCTTTTCGACGTCAAAATCGTAGTAAAAGCCGGTGTCGATGGAAGGGCCTATAGTGACCTTGGCAGTGGGAAAGAGGCGCTTGACCGCCGCCGCCATGACGTGGGCGGTGGAATGGCGGATCATCTGCAGCCCCTCGGGCGAGTCGGCGTACACGGGCGCAAGCTCGGTGCAACCGGCAGGCAGGCAGGCGGAAAGATCCAGCAGCACGCCGTTATCGGCGCGCGCCGCCACAACGGCCTTGAACTTTTTGCCGCTCAAGGCTTTTTGCAGGGCAGAGGCGACAGAATCTCCGGCCTCGACCATCTGCCCTTCCACACGGACTTCCATGAAAAACTCCTTACACGAACAACCGGTGCGGCACATAAAACAAAGTGGGGAGGTAAACCTCCCCACTGCGCCGATTCCGGTCTTCGGGCCGCTCAAGCGACCTGTGCTATGGGCGGGGCCAAGGCCTTCCGCCGTTAAGGGGAACGATCCCCGAAGAGTCATTTGGTAGGAACGAACAGACTTGAACTGTTGACCCCTTCCGTGTCAAGGAAGTGCTCTAGCCACCTGAGCTACGCTCCTACATGGGCAAGAGGCTATATAGCTATTCCCCATACCGCCGTCAACACTTTTTTGTCGCATTGCCGCAAATTATTGCAAAATCTCCCCAAAACCACCCGAGGGGCCAAAACTTTTGGCGTTGTTGCCGCAGGGTCGTTTGCGATTTTTGACCGCCAGGTCTACAGCTTTTCCTTCAGTCTAAAAGAAAAGTTTCTGGATCCCTGGCAGCTGCAAGACAGTTGCGCACCCGGCGCAAGGCCATTGCCTACGCAGCAGGTTCACCGGGCTACAGGGTCTCGCCCTGCCGCAAGGCCGCCAGCCAGTTGCCAAATGCCTCTTGCGCACGGGCGGAATACAGGGCCTTGCGGTCTTTTTTGCGGGCTTTTTCGCCCAGCTCCGGCACAAGGCCAAAGTGCGCGTTGGAGGGCTGAAAGTGCTTTACCGGGGTGCGCAGGTGGTTGAGCAGCCCGCCAAGAGCGCTCTCAACCGGCGGGAGCGGCAGCTCGCGCCCGTGGGCGCGCGCGTCAAGCAGCATACCCAGCCACAAGCCGCTGGCGGCTGATTCCACATAGCCTTCCACACCGGTGATCTGCCCCGCCAGATACACGCCGGGGCGCGCCCGCAGCGACAGGTCCGGGGCCAGCACATCTGGCGCGTTGACGTAGGTATTGCGGTGCATGCTGCCAAAGCGCGCAAACTCGGCATTTTCCAGCCCCGGCACCAACCGGAACACGCGGGCCTGCTCGCCCTGCGTGAGCTTGGTCTGGCAGCCCACGAGGTTGCAGGTTTCGCTGTTGGCGTTTTCGGCCCGCAGCTGCAGTATGGCCCATGGGCGACGCCCCGTCCGCGGATCCACAAAACCCACGGGTTTGAGCGGCCCAAAGGTCAGGGTGCGGGGACCGCGTTCGGCCAGAGCCTCAACCGGCATGCAGCCTTCAAAATGCTTTTCCTGCTCAAATTCGCGGGCCGAGACCTTTTGCGCCTCAAGCAGGGCCGCATAAAAAACATCATATTCGTCGCGGCTCATGGGGCAGTTGAGGTAGTCGCCCTCGCCGTCGGCCTCGCCGTTTTCCTGCCCGTAGCGCGAGGAACGAAACACCACGTCCATATTAAGGGAGTGCGTCCACACGATGGGAGCGATGGCATCATAAAAATAGCAGTGTTTGGCCCCCACCGCTTCGGCCAGAGAGGCAGAAAGCCCCTCGGAGGCCATGGGCCCCGCAGCCAGCACCACAGCCCTGCCCTCGCCGTAAAAAGGCGCGAGCACGGGGTCGTCCAGCGACGCAACCTGATGCTCCACGAGGGCAATATTGCCCTGCGCGCGCACCCGCTCGGTCATGGCGCGGGCAAAGGCCTCGCGGTCAACGGCCAAAGCCTTGCCCGCAGGCACGCGGTGGGCGTCGGCCAGTTCCATAAAGTCGCTGCCAAGGGCGCGCATCTCGGCCTTGAGCAACCCCACGCCAGAAGTGAGTTCATCAGAGCGCAAGGAATTGGAGCACACAAGCTCTGCAAGATGCTCGCTGATGTGGGCAGCCGACCTGTGGGTCGGCTTTTGTTCAAACAGGGTTACGGCGTGGCCAGCACGGGCCAGGCGCAGAGCGCATTCGCACCCGGCAAGGCCGCCGCCCACAACGGCTATGGACATGATTTGCATACAGTCTCCTTGCCGCGCAGCTTGAAAGAAAACCCTGCTGTTGGCAAGGGGCGTCCGCAATCACGCGCAGTACAAAAAGCGCTCCGCCAGAGCGGAGCGCTTTTGCCATGCCGTATGGGCGGGGACGTTTACAGCCCGCAAGTTACTCACGCCCGGGCATCAACATACCCGGGCGGCTGGCCCGCAGGCCGCAAGAATCTTGTAGACCGCCTTTTGCGAGAGAAAATACCGCTCAGCCAGCTGCGCAACAGACCAGCCCGCCCTGCGCCTTGCGGCAATTTCGCGGTTTCTGGCGGCTCTGCATGCGTGGCTTGGGGCAGCATCTCCCCAGTGTTTTTTATTTTCCTGTTTGCGGGGAATATACAGATATTCTCCGTCAACATACTCCTGTATGGCCTGCAGCAGATGCTGCGGCAGAACATTTGCGGCTTTTTTATAGCCCATTGTGCTTCCTCCTGCTGTAGCGTCAGGACGGAGCAAGGGCTATTGCCAAAACAATCAAGCTGTTATGCAATAGCCCCTGCTAAGCACAACAGACAGAATCCTTGTAAGTATACATCCAATAATCCTGTTAGATGGTTGCTGTTGCCTGTTTTTTATACGCGGCATTGTTGCGCGTCAACCGGGCGGACGTTCAAAACCGCTCTTGCCCCCGCCGAAAAGCTGCGCTACTAACAACCGATGCACGACGACCCTTTACCACAGCACGCAGCCGCTCCGACAAACGGCACCAATACGGGCCCAGCCTCCGACGGCATGGCCCCGGTTGATATTGCCTTTGTCCGCGCCGGTGCGCGTGAGCTCTACGCCCAGGGGCAGGATGACTTTCTGGCCCCGGCTACCAGCCAGTCGGCAGGCATGGATCTGCGCGCCTGCCTTGACGGGCCGGACGCCGTGATTCCCGCCGGGGGCAGGCTCAAGGTTCGCACCGGCATAAGCGTGCAGCCCCGTTTGGCGGGCATCGCCGGCTTTGTCTACTCGCGCAGCGGCCTGGGCGCGCGCGACGGCATCACCGTAGCCCAGGGCGTTGGCATCATCGACCCGGACTATACCGGCGAAATTCTGGTGTTTCTTCTAAACACCTCAGGCCAGGAGCGACGCATTAAAAACGGCGAGCGCGTGGCCCAGCTTATCTTTCAGCCCTTTGTGCGACCGCGATGGCGCGAAGTAACGGAACTGACGGCCACAGAACGCGGTTCCGGCGGTTTCGGTCACACCGGGCGCTGATACTCTGCGCTGGCAACAGCCGGCGTCTTTCATCCATTCCACCATTCATACGTTCACCGAGAAGGAGTTTGTCCATGTCACAAGCTTTTGCCGCCGTGAAAGCCGGGGAAGAGAGTCTGCTCTGCCGTTCCTACAGCCGTTACCCGCTGGCTATCGTGCGAGGCAAAGGCGCGCGACTCTGGGACGTGGACGGCAAGGAATATGTCGACCTGCTGGCGGGCATTGCCGTGACGGCGCTTGGGCACTGCAACGACGAAATCTGCGCGGCGCTTGAAGCACAGGCCCGCAAGCTCTGGCACGTGAGCAACCTGTTTTATCAGGAAGAACAGCTTGAGCTGGCGCGGTTGCTGCTCTCCACCAGCCACCACGGCAAGGCATTTTTTTGCAATTCGGGGGCGGAAGCCAACGAGGCCTGCATCAAGCTGGCGCGCCGCTACATGCGCAGCGTAAAAAAACGCGACGCCTATGAAATCATCACCCTTGAGGGATGCTTTCATGGCCGCACCCTCGGCTCGCTGGCCGCCACCGGCCGCGAGAGCCTGAGCCAGGGCTTCACCCCCCTGCCCGAAGGCTTCAAGCAGGTTCCGGCAAACGACCTTGCAGCGATGGAGGCCGCCATCACTCCCGCCACCGCAGCCGTCATGGTTGAAGTGGTGCAGGGCGAAGGCGGCATCGTGCCCCTGCCCGCCGACTACCTGCACGGCGTTGAGGCCCTGTGCCGCAAGCACGACGTCCTGTTTATCTGCGACGAGGTCCAGGCGGGCATGTGCCGTACGGGCAAGTTCTGGGCCTTCCAGACCTGCGGGCTCACGCCCGACATCATCAGCATGGCCAAATCACTGGCCAACGGCCTGCCCATGGGCGCCATGCTGGCGACCGACGAGGTGGCGCAAGGCTTTGCGGCGGGCAGCCACGCCACAACCTTTGGCGGCGGCGCGCTTGTTTCCGCAGTGGCGGCCAAAACGATTGAAATCATGCTGCGCGACAAGCTGGCCGACCGTGCAGGCGCGCTCGGCGAGCACATGAAAAACCAGCTGGCAGCCCTGCAGCAGCGCCTGCCCGGCAAAATCCGCGAAATACGCGGCCTGGGCCTCATGCTGGGCATCGAGCTGACCGTTTCGGGCAAGGACGTGTGGGAAGAACTGCTGCGCCGGGGCTACATATGCAACCTGAGCCACGGCGTAACCCTGCGTCTGCTGCCGCCGCTCAACATCGACCAGGCGGATCTGGATGGTTTTGTGACCACGCTTGAGGATATTCTGAAGGCTTTTTAAAAAAATAGCCCCTCGCGGGGCTTTACAGAAGCACGATTGTAAACTACATAGTGCTTCCTGAAAATATTCTGCAATTCATACGGCAACCCCGCTCTGCGGGGTTGCCGCTTGCTTTACACAAGGAGTGACGAATGGACGTTTTTGACCAGGCTACCGAGCTGGAGCGCCTCGACCGCGAATCAGCCCTCATGCGCGCGCGTGCCGCTGTGGACCGAGGGGGCCCGGAAATGATCAACGGCGTGGCCTGCTGCCGCGAATGCGGCGAACCAATCCCCGCAAAGCGCCTTGCCGCTCTGCCCGGCGTTGGCCTTTGCCGCGCCTGTCAGGAAGAACGCGAAGGCGGACACGACTAGGCAGACCCGGTTTTATCAGCCGCATGCGACCGAAATTCTGCCGTTGCGCTTGCTGACATCCGAGCTTACCGCGTTCCTTGTCGTTGGCGGAGCGCCTCACGGCGACCGCCAGGCCTTGTCTGCCGCCCGCGCACGTCGCGGGTTTGCGTACGTCACGGCCCGCGTGGGGCTGCCCCGCTTCCACATCCCCGGCCAACACGCCCAAGGGCCTGCCGCACGGCAGGGCCTTTTTTTTCGCCCGCCGTTCCGCTGCCCGGCTCCGCCCAGGTGCCAGCGTTCCGCCAGCAACGGCTGCGACAAACCGCCGCTGGCCTCCAAATGCAAAACGCCCTGTCTGCAAATTCGCAGGCAGGGCGTTGAAATTATAGACCGGGGCCTCCGGCGACCAGCACCAACGCCTACAGCCAACAGCTGTCAGTTCCAGATAAAGTGCAGCAACCAGTATGAGATAAAGCCGATAACGCCAGCTGCGGGCAGGGTGAGCACCCACGCCGTTACCAGGTTAGCCGCCACGCTCCAGCGCACGGCCGAAAGCCGCTTGGTGGAGCCCACGCCAAAAATGCAGGCCGAGATGGTGTGCGTGGTGCTGACCGGCGCACCCATCAGCGACGCGCCGGTGATCACGATGGCCGCTGAGCTTTCGGCGGCAAAACCGTGCACCGGCTCCAGCTTGAAAATACGATGCCCCATGGTTTTGACGATCTTCCAGCCGCCCACGGCGGTTCCCATGGCCATGGCCCCGGCGCAGGAAAACTTGACCCACAGCGGCACTTCGACCGTGTCGATTTTGCCGAATATCATCAGGGCAAGGGTAACGATGCCCATCGTTTTTTGCGCGTCGTTGAGCCCGTGACTGATCGCCATAAATGCGGCGGAAACAAGCTGCAGCCGCCGAAACGAGGCATTTACCTTACGCCTGTGGATGCGTCCGCATATCCAGTAGATGCTCCACATGCAGCAAAACCCGACCATATAGCCGGCCAGGGGCGAGGCCACCAGCGGAACCAGCACCTTGTCCCATATGCCTTTGCCGTTCAGCGCGCCAAAGCCCGCATCGGCCACGGCTGCGCCGATAAGCCCGCCAATAAGCGCGTGCGACGACGACGAAGGGATGCCGAAATACCAGGTGATGCAGTTCCAGGCAATGGCCCCCACCAGCGCCGCCAGAACAAGCACATGGCTGCCGTCCACGACCTGCGGCAGCACAATGCCGCTGCCCAGGGTTTTGGCCACTTCCGTGCCCAGCAGCGCCCCGCCGAGGTTCAACACCGCCGCAGCCCCTACTGCAAAACGCGGCGTCACCACTTTGGTAGATACCACGGTGGCAATGGCGTTGGCGCAGTCGTGCGCGCCGTTGGTGAAGTCGAACACCAGGGCCACCAGCACGATAAGCGCCAGCAGCACGGGGATATCAAACATTTTTCATCACCGCTTCTTCGATGGTTTCCGCCAGGGCATTGACCTGTTCGAGCAGAATATTCATACGCTCGTAAGCCTGGCTCCATTTGAGCACCCGCATGAGCGCCTTGCTTGTCAGCTCCTGATGCTCGTCCATCAGCTCGGCAAGGCCCACGGCCAGCACCATGTCGCATTCGCTGCGCAGGGTGCGGAAAACTCGGGTTTTGTGGCAGTCGCGCCGGGCGGCAAGGCCAACCAGCATGTCGCGGGTCAGGTCAAGCATGGAACTGATGGTGCGCGCCATCTGCAGGGCGGGAAACCGAATGGCGGAAAATTCAAAAATATGCAGCCGCGTGCTCAGGCTGTGCAGGCAGTCCATGCACTCTTCCTGCTCCTGATTGATACGCAGGATGTCCTCGCGGTCAATAGGCGTGATAAAGGTCTGCGAAAGCGCGCGGATAATCTTGCCATGCAGCAGGTCGGCCTCTTCTTCCAGAAAGGCTATTTCCTTATGCACGTGATCCATGTTGGAGACGTCTTCCAGCATGTTTACAAGCAGTGCGGCCATGCGGCGCAGCAGATCGTTCTGCTCTTCCAGCATGGAAAAAAACGGTGCGGATTTGGGCAATAGAGCAGGAAACATCCCTTCTCCTTAAACTGGTTGCAAGCGCCGTGCGCCAACGAATGGTTGCTGCGACCCGTTGCCCGGGCAGGCAGCGTCAGGGGGGCGAACACCACATAGCCTCCCAGCCTGTTTGACCTCTTCCATTTATACCGGGCAGAACTTTGTGCCAAGAGAAAAGAAGGGGACAAATTAAACTTTTCAATTTTTTTAAAAGAAATCAAATCATAGTGGTATGTTATAAAAACATTTTTTTGCGCATCTTGGCTGCTGACGCCGTTTTTTGCGGCAGACCACGATCACGGGTTGAGTGCTCAATCCATAGATCAGAGACACGCATTATACAATGGTCCGGCACGGGAAATTCATACCTGCGCGTCAGAGGCTCAGCAGCCGGTGGCCAGCCATTCCAGGGCACGGCGCGCCGCGGTTTCTGACAAAAAAGTCCAGGAAGGCTTCACAACGCAGCTTGCCTCGGGTAGCCAAAGGCCGCCGTGATGCAAAAAAAAGCGAGAGGAGGAAGTGCCGGGCGCGGCCTGAGGATCGCCGTCGCCGTACAGGGGATCGTTCCACAGGGGATGCCCAAAAGCCGCAGCGTGGGCGCGTATCTGGTGACGCGCCCCCCGCCGGATGCGGCAGCCCGCAAGCGTCAGCCCCACCCGGTGAAATTGAGAATCTTCGGTCAGCGCGGGCAGGTTGAGCTCCGCGCCGTCAAAGTAGTGCAGGGGCAAAAACTCCGTCCAGCGCGACCGGCCAGCGTCGCAGTCAAGCACGCGGGTTTTGCTGCGTTTGTCGGTGCGCAGGGCAAGCCTGACGGTATAATATTCCTCCAGCCGACCGGCCAGCAGAGCCACATAGCGTTTTTCGCAGCGCCCGGCCGCCTCCGCCCGTCGAAAATCCTGCGCGGCCTCCAGGGTCAGCGCCGCGCAGACAATGCCCGACGTGCCGCGATCAAGGCGCTGCAGCAGCTGGGGGGCAAAAACTCCGCCTTGACCCAACGATTGCCCCGCCGCTTGCCCTGCGCTTGCAGCGGCAAAGGCTACAGGGTCCGCCTGTCCGGCCAGCAGCTGCGGCAGCATACCCTCCAGACTGGGAGCTGTGCTCCCGGTCAACGCTGCCGTGTGCAACCCCTCAGGCTTGTAAAAAAAGCACAGATCGCCCTGCCTGCACACAAAACGCGGTTGCTCCTGCCCGCCTGTCAGGCCAGCGCCGCACGCCTGAGGCTGCCCCTCATGGCCCTCGGCTCGCGCCGACGGAGCAGGCATTGCAGACCGTGGCGAAGCCTCGACCAGCTCGACCACATCGCCCTTGCGCAAGCGCTGGGCCGCCGTGCAGGAGCGGCCGTTTACCACGACCAGCCCGCTGTCGATGCAGCGCTTGCGCCCGCGCAGGCCCATCTGCGGCAAAAGCAGACTCAGCGCGTAGTCGAGCCGCTGGCCCGCCATGTCCGCGTCAGCAGCCTCAAACCGCCTTGCAACCGGTTGACCCGACGCGGCAGGGATATTTGCACCATCATGGCTACTCACAGGGACACCGAGCTGCCGGGCACCAGTTCCAGCAGAGCCTTGGCCGTCAGTTCCGGCACATGCCGCTGCGGATCATTTTCGTGCACCAGGTCTCTCTCCACCAGCCGCACGCCCATGTCGGCGAGGGCCGTTCGTTCTCCAGCGTCAAGCCCGCCCTCATAGCGGCCGTGGCGGGGGTCGACCAGCACGGCATGCAGCAGCGCCTCGCTTGCGGCTGCGGGCGCGTCCTCGCGCAGATGGCGCAGAATCATGGCCGCCTGCCCCGCCACTGTGAGGCCGTGCAGTTCGACATCTGTGCCCGTATTGGGGATAAATATTTTGGGGCAGGAGACCGCTGCAACGGTACGTCCCACATTTTGCGGCAGCAGGTTGGCCAGAACGCTGGTGTAAAAGCTGCCCATGGGATAGCAGATGGCCCCTGCGGAACGCAGGTAGGCCACGGATGCCGGGGCAAGAGGCGGGCGGCACGGCGTCTGCATTTTTTTTGCGTCGTCCGTTCCCCGGTCCGGCTCGTGCACGGTCAAAAAAAGCCGCCGCACAGCGCCGCTCAGCTCTTTAAAGCGGTGCTGCCCCACGACCACCGAGCCGTCTTCAAGCTCTGCCGCCAGATGCAGGCTCTCGCTCACAATGGGCAGAACCACGCCGCGCGTTTGCAACAAGCGGCTCAAAAAAGCCATGACAGGGCCAAACACACGTTT
Organism: Desulfovibrio desulfuricans; assembly: GCF_004801255.1. NCBI lineage: Bacteria > Pseudomonadati > Thermodesulfobacteriota > Desulfovibrionia > Desulfovibrionales > Desulfovibrionaceae > Desulfovibrio > Desulfovibrio desulfuricans. The sequence continues at coordinate 2,680,142 of NZ_CP036295.1, forward strand.
GTGGTGCAGATAGCCGCCAGCCAGAATCAGGTTGCCCAGACAGGCCCTGAAAGGGTCAAAATCTTCGGGCATGCGCTGCAGAAAAAAATTGAGGTGCAGCCTCAGGGCATCGGCAAACAGGGGCGGCATCCCTCCCCAGACTGGATGCGACAGGCTGCCCATTTGCCGCAGCTGCAGCCGCAACAACTCGGGGTCACTATGCTCGGGGGATTTGTCCGGCAGCCGGCTCGCGCAAAAATCCGTAACCGCAGCAGGCACCACCGCGCTGTCAGCCAGGGCCAGCAGGCGATTGCGGATATCGCCCACGGCAGGCATGGCAAAGGCCCGCCGCAGCGCGGCGGAACTGCCGCCGGAATCAAACGGCGTGACCAGATGGACGGAATTGTGGGTATAATGGATCAGCTCGCGGCTGAGGTCGCGCAGGGCTGTGCCCCCTGTAAAAAAAACCAGCCTGGGGCCAAGCGGCGGAAAACAGAACGGCGAAAACTTTTCACTCACACCGGGCTCCCTGCGGCCGCCAGATAGTCCTCCGGCAGAGGCTCGCAAAGATTGCGACAGGAGGGGATCAGCCCCATTTCACACATCCGCAAAAAGATCAGCCTGCCAATCCAGGCGTCGGTTGCGGCATAGGCGATCTGACGGGGCGTCAGCTCCATGAGGCTCCAGTTGGAGCACTGCGACCCCTTGGAGATACGCCAGCCAAAAAAGTTTGCCGTCAGCGTGCGCAGGCCTTGGCTGGGCATCTTGTGCGCACGGGCCACGCCGCCAAGATCGACCAGGCCCGCGGGTTCAAAGTCGTACAGGCGGGCAAGATCACGCATGTCGTCGCGTATGCCCACGCCAGCTTTGACCTGATCAGGATTTGCCAGAATTTCAACAAGATGCGGCCCAAATGGCAAAAATGCCAGCTGCACCAGATATACGGCACTGGCGGTAGCCAGCTGGATAAGCGCCGGAGAATTGCGGCGTCCCTTGCGGAACGAGGGCCGCGTTTCCGTATCAAACCCGATCAGGTCAGCCGAACGCAAATCTGGCAGCGCGTTCTTCCAGTCCTCGAGAGTGCGAATGACCTGCACTGCCCCTTCGTAATGGCAAAGGGGCATGGCGTTGATTTCTTCGCAACTCAGCCGACGGCGCAATACGTCCATATCCATAGGTTACTTACCGATGCAGAATTGGGCAAATATGCTGTTCAGCACTTCAGCCGGGCTGGAGAGCCCGGTAACTTCCCCCAGATACGCGACGGCCATGTCCAGTCTGACCGCGCAACAATCGTAAGGCTGCCCAGCGACAACATCCGCGCGCAGCCCTTCAAGTTCTTTCAATGCATTTTCGAGCGCCAGAGATTGCCGCGCGTTGGGCGCAAGGCCTTCTTCCGGCGCGCTCTCGGCACTGCCCCCAAGCAGAACCGCACGCAACGTACCCGCAAGCTCTTCAACATATGTATCGGAAAGTGCGCTTACTGCGCAACAGGTTCGCGGCCCAATCCACCGTGGGGGAAACACTTTTGGCATGCAAATGTCGCATTTGTTCCACACCACGAGCAGCGGCGTATCGCCCGCAGAATCAAGCACCTCGCGGGCTGCAGGGTCGGGGCAGGACTCTGCCGCCGCGCCCTCTTCGCCAAGTTTGGCGCCGTCGAGCACCAGCACAACAAGGTCGGCCTGCAAAAGTTTTTCGCGGCTGCGGGTTACGCCCAGTTGCTCGACCATTTCTGCGGCCTGCCGCAAACCTGCCGTATCCGTAAGGCGCACGGGCAGACCGTCGAGCACGCAGGTTTCTTCCAAAAAATCTCTGGTGGTGCCGGGAATATCCGTCACCAGCGCGCGCTCCCGCCCCAGCAGGGCGTTGAGCAGGCTGGACTTGCCCGCATTGACGGCCCCGGCCAGCACGACCAGTGCCCCCTGCTGCGCGATCTGCGCACGGCGGCTGCCCGCCAGCAGGCGGCGCACCGAATGCATGACGCCATCAAGCACCTGACACAAAGCTTCTGGCTCCATGCCTTCCACTTCTTCTTCGGGAAAATCCACCGCAAGGCACATCTGCGCCCGCAGCATTTCAAGCTCGTCGCGTAGTTCAACGGTACGCTGACCAAGCAGCCCCTCAAGACGGTTGAGGCCGTAACGCAGGGCCTCGCGCGAGGGCGCGGCAATAAGCTCGGCCACCGCCTCAGCCTGGCTGAGATCAATGCGCCCGTTCACAAAGGCCCGCCGCGAAAACTCGCCCCGTTCCGCCTGACGCGCCCCATAGCGCAGCGCGCTCTCAAGCACGGCCTGCACCAGATACGCGCCCCCGTGGCTGTGTATCTCGGCCACATCCTCGCCGGTAAAGGTTCGCGGCCCAGGCATAAAAACGGCCAAAGCGTCGTCCAGGGCTTCGCCGTTCCAGTCGATGACGCGGCCCCGGTGCAGATGCCAGGGAATAAAATTTTCCACCTGCGCGGACAGGGGTAGAAACATGCGGGCCAGAACTTCCTTGGCGCGTGGGCCGGAGAGCCTCACAATGCCGATGCCCCCCGAGCCGGGCGGGGTGGCAATGGCGGCAATGGTGTCGCCGCGTTCTGTCTGCACTGCTGTTTCCATATCTGCCCTTTACTCTTGCGCGTAACGCCGTTTTTTGCATCTGTCCGGCGTCCAACCCCGGCCATACCGTGCGGCGTGCGGAACTTTAAAAAAGCGTTGCCGGAGACTTTGCCCTGCTGGGCCGTTTCTCCGGCAACGCTACAAGCTTTCAGACAACGATGGCCCAGCTTGCAATCAGCGCTTACGCGCATGTGCCGTACGGCCTCAAACTAGGGGCGGTCTCCCTTTTTACGCATGATCACCACACGCTTCATGGGGCCGTCGCCGGTGCTGCGGGTCTGCACGTCAGCCGCTTCCTGCAGGCAGACATGCACAATGCGACGGTGATACGACGAAAGCGGACGCGTGGAATATGAACGGCCGCTTTGGCGAACCTTATCCGCCAGGGCCAGGGCCATTTCGCGCAGTTTTTCGTCCTGACGGCGGCGGTATTCGCCAGCGTCCAGCTGCACGCGCACGGCGGCGTTCATGCCGCGCGAAACAATGCGCGAAATCATATACTGCAGAGCGGCCAGGGTCTGTCCCTCGCGCCCGATCAGCAGCCCTGAATCCTCGTCGCACTCAATACCCACGTACACCCTGCCGCCGCCGATTTTAACGGCAATGCCCACCTCGTCGCCGGTAATGGGGCGAATGAGCTTGCGGACGGTTTCGTCCACCAGGGCCTCAAGCTTGGGTGCATCGAGTTGCTCAAGCGGCGTTACGGGCAGGCCCTCGCCAGCGGCGTCAAAGTCGTCTTCAAGTCCCTCCGCAGGGGCCTCGACGCGAGGGGCGCGCTCTGGCCGCCCGCCGTCGCGGTGCGGCGCCCGGACTTCGCCCTTGCCGTTGCCCCGGCCATCCTGACGGACATCGTTGCGGCGGCCCCGTGGCTCACGCCCGTTGGCTTCCGCAGCATTGACTGTTTCGACGGTTTCGTCGCCGTCGGCATTTTTGGCGGCACGGTCGCGCCCGCGATCATTTTTGCCATTACGGTTTGACGGCCGGTTGCTGTTTCTGTCGGGCTTGCCATTGCGTTCGCGACGGTCAAAGGGCTTTTCTGCCGGTTTTTCTATCACGTTGCCGTTACAGGCCGCATCCAGCGCGTCTTCACTTTCATAAGCGTCGAGCGGCTGTGGTTTGTTGCGGTTGCGCCCACGGTTGCGCCGGTCGTCCTGCTGTCCGCGCGGCACGCGGGACTCTTGCAGACGCGGTGTCTCGCGGGTTTCGTCCCGCCCCATGTCGTTCTGGGCTTCAGACGCCTTGGGTGCGGCATCGGCACCGGCATCATTGCTGGCCTCAGCCTCTGCTACGGGCGTCGGCGCTGGTTTTGCGTTGCCGGTCTTGCGCGGTTCGACCGCTGCAGCCGTCTGCTCGCCGGTAACGGCAGCGGCCTCGGGCGGCGTTGGGGGCAAAGAGCCCTCGCCGCCTTTTCTGCCCAGGATGCTGTCCACCGTTTCGCGCAACTGCACGCGGCGGGCGCGCACCTTGGCCTTGCGCGCTCCCACTATGCCGAAAATGCCAGACTTTGCGTCCTCCACAATTTCGATTTCAAGCTTTTCCCGCGCGGTATTAAAATAGCCGCAGGCTTCCTCAATGGCGCCGTCAAGATCCTTGCCCTGGAATTCTTTAAATCCTTCCATACGAACCCCTTGCTGTGTCACGCGAACCCGCCGGGGCGGCCTATTTCGCTGCGGCTGTAGAGAACTTCTTGGCCATCATCCTCTGCTGCGCAATGGACAGGATGTTGTTGACCAGCCAGTACACCACCAAACCAGAGGGGAAGCTCAGGAACATGGCCGTGAAGATCAACGGCAAGAACATCATGACCTTCTGCTGGGTGGGGTCTGTGGCCGGGGGGCTCATCTTTTGCTGAATAAACATGGTCAGGCCCATAACGATGGGCGTGATGTAGAAGGGATCCTTGGCCGAAAGGTCTGCCAGCCAGATGATGTCCGTGCCTGGCAAATAGGAAATAAAGGGGGCGTGACGCAGCTCGATGGACGTGAGCAGCGCCTGGTACAGACCAAAAAACACGGGCATCTGAATAAGGATGGGTACGCAGCCGCTGGCCGGGTTGACCCCGTAGGTCTTGTAGAGCGCCATGACTTCCTTGTTCATGAGCTCCTTGTCATCCTTGTACTTCTCGCGAAGAACCGTCATGTGCGGCTGCAGTTTTTTCATCTTTTCCATGGAGGCGTAGCTCTTGGCCGTAAGCGGCCAGAACAGCGCCTTGATGAGAACCGTCAGCAGGATGATGGCGACGCCCCAGTTGTTCACGTATTGCTGGAAAAATTCAAGCAGCCATAGCAGGCCCTTGGCAATCACATGAAACATGCCGAGATCGATGCTCTTGGCCAACTGGTCGGAAACAGCGGCAAGCCTTTCGCGCTCCTTGGGTCCGAGCCAGTACGAAACGGTCAGCTCGCGCTCCTGCCCGGGGCCGAGCATCACTTCCGGCTCTTCCACTGCGGCGCGAAACACGTTCTGTTGCATGCGGCCCTTGACGGTCACGTTGCTTGTATCACCGGGAAGCACCGCCGCCAGAAAATAGGTGCTCATGGTGCCCGCCCAGTAAATCTTGCCGGAAACCTGCGCCCCCGTTGTCTCAAGAGTTTTGGACGAAGATTCTTCGCTGAGGCTGCCGTCGTTATCCCAGGCGAGGCGCATGGCGTCGTAGCGGCCGCCGGCGGCGTTGCTGGCGTCGGCAGCCACAGTGTAGCTCACGCGTACGCTGCGGGCCTGATCGGTGGTGTTCACCACGCGGATTTTTTCGCGGATAAGATAGCTGTCGGCGCTAAAGGTCATTTCGCGCACGACGCGCAGGTTGTCCACTTCGCCGTTAAAGCGCAGCACAGCCTGCTGGCCTGCAGCAATGTTCAGACCGTTTTCGGCATTTTCCACAGACCACTGACCGGTGCTCCACGAGGGCTGGCTGTTGATCACCAGGCCCAGCGGGGCCACTGTGGCGGTCTGGGGATCCACAAGATTGACCAGAGGAGAATCGGCATCAAGGCCGGTCTGGTACTGCTTGAGCTTAAAGGAGCGCAGCGCACCGCCACCCGTGTGAAAAACCGCTTCATAAAGCGGAGAATTGACCGTCAGATCGCGGCCAGAGGCAGGCGTAAACACAGGCAGGGCCTGTTGCACCGCAGTAGCGGCCTGTTGCTGCGCCTGCTGTTGCTGGACGGCCTGCTGGGCCTGCTGTTGTTGCGCAACAACGGCCGGGTCGGGCTTGCGGACCCAGCCCATATGTTCGGACAGGTAACTCCAGCCCACAATAACGACGAGGCACAAAAGGATGGCGATGATCAGATTTTTTCCGTCTTGCATGAGGGCGTTCACTCCTGGGACAGTGGCGGGACGTCACGAGGACGCCTTGGTGGTGGAACAGGGTCGTAGCCTGAGCCGCCCCACGGGTGGCATCTGGCAAGACGCTTGAGCGCAAGCCAGCCCCCCCGGAAAATGCCGTGGGTCATGATGGCCTCTGCGGCATAGGCGGAACAGGTGGGATAAAACCGACAGGCGGGGGGAAGCACTGGCGAGATGCAAAGCTGGTATACGCGTATAGGTAATATGCACAGGTTACGCAGCAAATGACTCATGGCAGCCCATCCAATGCCGGGCGGCCCGGCTCGCGCCGAACCATGCGCCGCATCAGCGGCAAAAGCTCGGCGGCCACGCTGGCCAAATCCAGCGCAGCCTCTCCGGCATGTTTTTTGGCAACGGTAACGATGTCGGCTTTATTGGGCAAATCGTCGCGATGCAAACGATAAAACTCCCGCAAAAGCCTTTTGACGCGATTTCGCACAACAGCATTGCCAACCTTGCGGGAAACAGCCATGCCAGTGCGCGTAGCTAGACCGGGACAATTGCCCGACAGCACAAATACAAGAAAATGCTCGGTGTGCAGACGCCTGCCCCGCTCATAGCACGCTACGAATTCCGCCCTGCGACGTATCCGCAAATGCTGCGGCAGACCATTCTGATGCATGGGAATACCCATGTCGAACGGGGCAAGCCCGCCCCGCTAGGCGCTCAGAACCTTACGGCCCTTGGCGCGGCGGCGACGAATAATCGCGCGCCCGCTGGGGGTGGCCATGCGGGTGCGGAACCCATGGGTGCGGGCCCTTCTGATTTTGCTCGGCTGGTATGTTCTTTTCATTGCAGACTCCTTAAAAAATTTCCGGCAGGGCCTTGGGCCGACCACCGGAGCGATGCGGCACGCCGGGCCTGAGCGGTTTTGGGGCTACCCCCCGGCTTTTAAGCGCGGAAGGGCGGCATTGCCCTGGCGTTAAAATATATGGAACAAGCTACATACACGCCAGCAAGCGCTCCGTCAAGCGCCAGATGCCCCAAACAACGCGCGACTATCATGCACGTGCAGCCGCAAGGGCGCAAGGGCAAAGATGCCCTGCCTGAATAAATCCATCGCTGATGATTGCAGCCCGGCCTGACTGCCAGCTATTGCCCCGCACCGCCACCGCAGAGGGCGGCAGTGCTCGGCATGCAAAAGGGAGCACACGGCCTATCCAAGCTGCAATACTCCCAATCATGCCCCCCAGCAATAGGGCGGAACCTTACGGCAAACGGTGTGCACGGTCGGCCGCGCTATTCACACGCGGCACATACGCGCTGACCGCGCCTTTTTACAAGCCAAACGGATCGGCGCAAGGCAACAAACAGCGCGAAACCCGCTCAGGGCCGGGCGTTGGCGCGGGGCAACAAATCGTCGGCTGAAAAGCCCGGTGCAGGTGCTGCGCCTGTGGATGCGCCAGCCCCTCCGCCCGTCACCCCGCCCACCGGCGAAGCCGCTGCGGACGAATAAGGGACGTCGGCTCCTGCGCCAGCCGGGGCAGAGCCAGCACTGCCCGGTGCTCCCAGAGGCGGTATGGCGCTGCTCTGGCTTGCCGGAGCCTGCAGTGAAGTTTTGCCGACGCCCTTGGGCACTGCCGCCGGGGCGGCCTTGGGGGCGGCCTTGCTTACCTTGACCTTGCGGCTGGCGTGCCGCACGGGCTTCTTTTTGTCAGCAGGGGGCGTCATGGCCAGTTCGGGCACTGCCGCAGGATCCTCAAACCGCGCCCCTTCAAGGGCGATCTGCCGAGGCGCGACCAGAGTATTCCAGTACAGACGGCCGCCCCCGCTGTGCAGCCACACGTCGTTGATATTTGTAGCTCCAGAGGGCGTGCGCGCAGGAACCTGCGGCGGCAGGGGCTGCACATCAACAGCGGCAGCCTCCGAAACAGGGCAGACAAAAAACGCCAAAAAGGCCAGCAATGGCAGCATAACTGATTTGCGCATGGAACTCACCTCTACAGCCCTTATCGGCAGGCGCAGCCGCAAACTTTAGCCCTGCCGCTGGGGCGTCGATCTCTTTTGTCGGCACGCCGGGCACAATGAAACTGCCGCGCCGCAGGGCCGCAATCCATTTTCCGGAGAAGCGTCACGCCGGAGGATGTACGCGCATTGACAGGCAGCTTTTGCTTGGGCACATTCGCACCAAGACAATCATCAGCAATGCGCCGCAGTTCGCCGCAGGCAATGCGGGGCGATTCGGGTTTACCGTTCAGGCAACAATCAGGAGCCAGCATGTCCACCAAGCCAAATCTCACCGCCGCGCCGTCCGCGCCAGCCCCCTGCATCACCCTTATTGGCATGGCCGGAGCGGGCAAATCCACGGTAGGTTCAGCCCTGGCCCAAGAGCTGGGCTGGGCTCTGGTTGACAGCGACCACCTTATTGAAGCCGCCTATGGCGCACGCCTGCAGGATATTACCGACACCCTGGGCAAGTCGGCCTTTCTGGATACCGAGGCAAAGGTGATCAGCGCCATCAAGGCCAACCGTACGGTTATCGCCACCGGCGGCAGCGTTGTTTACCGCGATGTCGCCATGAAGCACCTGGCCGCCCTGGGGCCAATTGTCTTTATTGACGTGCCCTTTCGCCTTATTGAAGAGCGCGTCGCCCGTAACCCCGAGCGCGGCATTGCCATGAACCCAGGTGAAAAACTTGAAGATATTTTTAATGAGCGCCAGTCCCTGTATACGCGCTACGCAACACTGCGCTGCCGGGCCGAGGGCAAAAACCCGACCCAGTGCGCACACTGGATACACACCCACCTGCCCCCGGATGTGCTGCAAGGCGACGGCGCGTAGCCCCCGACATGCAGCGCACAGGAGCCTGCTGTACCGCATGGCGGAGCATTTCCGCCAGACTCACAGGCTCCCTGACAATGTGCCTGCCTTGAGACAGCTGGCAGACATCGCCAGGGTTGCCAAACGTCGACCAACACCAAAGCCAGCAATACAAACGCGGCCTGAGCCTCAACGCCCCCTGCGGCCTGACCCGCAGGCCGCCTCCGCTTGTTCCCAAGCATCCGCAGCCGTTTTGCCCGGCAGCAAAAAATAAAGCGGGGCCGAAGCCCCGCCAAAATTTCAGTACGCGTCACTTGCCGCGCAAAGGACATCCGCTCCGGCAGAACGCAGCAATGCGGCGTGCGGCCAGAGCGGCGTCACAACAATACTAGTACTGCCAGGTCGAACCGTCGTAACGAATAAGTTCGTTAAGGTTACGCGCTTTGACCTGCTGGCACGAAGCGGTGGTGATGGCTTCCTGCTTGGTTTTGCCGCGGCACTCCATTATCTTTTCCTGATAACGGACATACCCCACGTACTGACCAGTGGCGCCGGGGTGCAGTTCGGTGGTCACATTGGATGCGTCGACGTCGACGTAGCTTGCAACGTAGTCTTTGCCGTCCTGGCGCACTTCCTTGGCGGACTTGGAAGGCATCACCGTGCGAGCAGCCTGGGCGGCAAGCCTGTTGCCCACCATGGTGAGCTCGGCCGCGATCTGGGCTTCAGTCTTCACGACCTTTTTGGAAGCGACAGGTTTGGCTTCAGCCTGCTTTTCGGCCTTGGTCTTGGCCTTGGTCTTGCCCTTGCCCTTGACGTCCTTGGCAGGAACTTCAGGAGCCGGAGCCGGTTCGGGGGCAGCAACCTGTTCCTGCGGCTGGGCGGGCTTTGCTTCTTCAGAAGAAGAGCCGCCGAACCAGGCGCAACCGCCGGAGGCCAAACCCATAGTGAGAATAAGTGCCAAAATCTTACGCATGTGCGATGCACCTCATAAAAAGCCGGGCGGCATAGACCACCCGGCTTTTGCTTTAATTCGACAGAAGCGAAGGCCTGCGATTACTCGAAGGACACTTCGGTGCGGCGGTTCATGGCGCGCCCTTCGTCGGTCTTGTTGTCATACTTGAAGGACTTGCCACGACCAATGGCGGTCATGCGGCTGGCGGGGATGCCCTGCTTCACCAGGTAGTTCTTCACGGAGCTGGCGCGTTCCTGCGAAAGCTTCATGTTGTAGGCGTCGGAGCCCACAAAGTCGGTCCAGCCAGAGAGAACAACGCGCTTGTTGGGGTTGTTCTTGATCAGGGTGGCGGCTTCGTTCAGGATGCCCATGGCCTTGCCGTCGAGGGCGAACGAATTGAAGGCAAAATGCACGCCGCGCAGCACGATGACGTCTTCGTCCTTGCAGAACACGGAAAGCACAAAGCGTTCAACAGCGGCGTCGCTGGTGGCGAGCTCTTCAGCGCGCACCACAACGGCGTTGGAATTCAGAGCGGCGATCTTTTTGACGGTGGCTTCACCGTTGGGGGTGTCGGCCAGAGAGATCACATGCACAACCAGGTTACGCTGGCTGGCGTACATCTGGCTCACAACCTGCACGAGGTCGGTACCGCGGTTGTTGTCGCCGTCGGTAACGAGGATCAAGGCGGCGTCGCGCTTCATGCTGGAGATGAAGGGTTCATACGCCTGCAGGCCGTTGCCCATGCTGGTCATGCGGCCAAAAATCTGGAAGTCGCTGCTCAGCTTCTTGAGACCAGCGGCCATGGCGGCGCGGTCCCAGGGGCCCTGGGCCACAATGGCGCCGTTGGGCGAAAGGGTGTGCAAACCACCGTTGTAGCTCAGAGCGGGAATAGCGGCGTTAACGCGCGTGAGCACGTTTTTGGCCACAATGATCTTGTCCTGCTTGAGCCTGTCGTTCTTCATCATCATGGAACCAGAGTAGTCCACGACGAAGTCGAAGCTTTCAATTTTCTTGTTGCACGCCGGAGCGGCCGCAGCGGCCACGGCGTAGCTCAGAACAAGAGCGGCCGCAAGAGCAAGAAGACGAAACGATTTCATACTGCCTCCCAAACGTTGTTAGTGTCGTCGATTACCGTCAACAACAGTAAATCGCGGTGTGCCCGCCACGTTACCGGCTCACTCACAGCCATAGGCCTTGGAGACGGCAACTGCCTTTGACATACCCGCGTTTGGGAAAAACCGCAAGTTGTAAATAGGAAAGACTCTTTCGCTTTTACGTCACTCTTTAATTGATGCACACGCGATTATTTTTCACCGCACTATTCAAAGTCCCCTTTTGCGCCCGGCAGCGGGCAGCGCTGGACAGCCCGCCGGGGCTGGGGCATACTTATGCGTGAACCAAGGATTTTCCATGCCCGCACTGACTTTTTCCAAGTGGAGCCCAGGGGGCAACACAACACTGCTCTTTCCCGACGTCGGACAGCGACCTGCCGAGCAGGCCCGTCTTGCGGGTCTGGCGCTTGATTCCGCCATACTTGGGGGCGAGCAGGCGGGCTTTGTAAATTTGTCTCAGGGCAAACTGCGCATGGCTGGCGGCGAATTTTGCGTCAACGCCACCCGCGCGGTGGGGGCGCTGCTGGCCTACACGGCCCAGAACGCAAACCCTGATCAGGCTCCGCTTGAGGGCATTGCCCCCGGCGCAGCGCCTGCTGCGGGCTGCGGCAGCGACCAGGCCGAGCGCATTGACGAAGTTCTGGTCTCTGGCTGGCACAGCCCGGTGCGGTTGCGCACCAGAGGGTGCGCCCCGCTCTGGCAGGTAGAGGCCCTGTTGCGTCTGCCTTCGTGCAGCATCGCCACTGTCGGGCAGGGCGCGCACCTTGTGCGCCTGCCGGGCATTTGTCACCTGCTGCTTGGCGGCCCGGTCCATCATCTGCCCGAAGACTGCTACGCGGCTGCGGCCCAGATGCGCGAACAGCACAATCTTGAGGCGGAGCCTGCGGCCGGTGTTATCTGGTGGCGCGAGCAGCAGGGCCAGCTGGAAATGCTGCCCCTCGTGCACGTGCGCGATGCAGGCACGACGTTTATTGAAAACGCCTGCGGTTCCGGGGCGCTGGCGCTTGCATTGTGTCTGTCGCGGACAGGCACGCGCCGGATGTTTTCCATCATGCAGCCCGGCGGCTCCCCACTGGACGTGCGCCTGTTTGCCGAAAACGGCGCCGACATGGCAGGCGTTGACGGCCCGGTGGCCCTTGTGGCCCGAGGCAAGGTCTGGCTGCCGGAGCCGGATGCGCTCACCCGCCCTCTCCAGGCCTGAGGCATGACCAGCAAGCTGCGCGAGGGCTTTACCACAGGCAGCGCCGCCACAGGGGCTGCCCTGGCGGCACTGCAGCTGCTGCGCATGGGCTGCGCGCCTGCGGAAGTGCACGTGCCCTTGCCCCCCTTTGACGCGGAGCCCCAAGGTCGCGACAGCAATATTTTTACCCCGCGCGGCTGGCTGCAGTTGCCAGTAGCAAACTGCGCCCCCGGCCCCGCGCCGGAACTGGTTGCGGCCTGGAACGCGGGCACGTCTGCCCGGTCCGACCCGCCGCCGCAGGGCATCATCCGGGCCGCCCACGCCAGCATCATCAAGGACGGCGGCGATGACCCCGATGCTACTTCAGGCGCGCGCATAACGGCCACCGTGGTTGAGCACGTCGCCGCGCAACAGCATGCAGACCTTGCAGACCTCGGCTCCATCATTATAAAGGGAGGGCCGGGGGTAGGCCGCGTTACCCTGCCGGGCTTGCCGGTGCCAGTGGGACAGGCGGCCGTCAACCCTGTGCCGAGGCAGCAGATCACCCTTGCCCTGCAGGCTTGGGAACGCCAACGCGGCAACGTCCCAAACGGCGCGCAGGCTGGAACGCAGGAGGGGCATACCGCCCTGACGGTATTTGTCAGCGTGCCCGAGGGCGCGCAGCTGGCGCAAAAGACCTTTAATCCCCGGCTGGGCATTGAGGGCGGCATTTCCATACTGGGAACGCAAGGCACGGTGCGGCCCTTCAGCCATGCCGCATGGAAGGCCACCATCGAGCAGGGGCTGTCTGTCGCCGCCGCCACCGGCTGCCGCAGCATCTGTCTGACCACGGGCAGGCGCTCCGAACGGCTGCTTATGGAGCGCAACCCCTTGCTGCCCGCTCGCTGTTTTGTGCAGGTTGCCGACTTTGCAAAATTTTCGCTGCACGCGGCGGGCCTGCTGGGCTTTGAACGCATTGTCTGGGGCTGTTTTTTTGGCAAACTGGTCAAGCTGGCCCAAGGCCATGCGTACACCCATGCCCAAAACGCCACGCTCGATATGCAGGCTCTTGCGCAGATGGCCAGGGCCGCAAACGCAACCAGCGCAGAGGCTGTGGGCCGCTGCATAACGGCGGCGCACGCGCTGGAGCTGCTGCTGGCCGATAAGGCCGGGCCGAGGGTGCTCGAGCAGGTGGCCCGTCAGGCCGTGCGCACGGCGCAAAATTTTGCGGGCTGCCCGGTGAGCCTGCACCTTTTTCACACTGACGGCAGGGAATTATTGGCGCTATGAAACAACAGGTCTCACTGCCCGGCTTGGCCGTGCCATCCCATGCGCACACCACCCCCACCAAGGATGACGCTGCGGCCATCCCCCTTTTGCGCGCGGCAGAAGCGGGCACGGGCGCACCTGCAAGCAACGCAGCCCAGCAGCTCGGCCCTGCAGACGAGGCCACGACGCAGGCAGCCCCTACGGCCCAGCCCGAAATGGCCGCACCGCAAGATCACACTCCGGCTGCCGCCGTGGCCGCTGACAATGCGGCCCCAATAGGCATGGCTGAACCCGCGCCGCAGACCGGCGCATATCCCGCCCCAGACATGCGCCCAGATGACAATCCGAGCCCGCAGGCAACCGCCCCGGCTACGGAATATGCCCTCCACTCGTCTATCGCTGACGTCGCCGCCGACGCCATGACGCCCCAGCCTGCCGGGCCCGCAGATTTTGCCGATTTTATCGACTTTTCCGGGCCGGCATACCCGGCTGACACCTCGACAGCCCAATCTGCGGGCACGGCTGAGCAGACGCCCTCGGCAGGCCCGGCGCACGAGGCAGATACGACAACATTGGCGGAAGAGGCCGACACCGTCGCGCCCGCCGATGACCCGGCATCCGCCCCCTTTACATACGCCGTCCCGGCAACAGCTCCGCTTGCAGACGCTGCCGCCCCCCCGGTCGCAACCCATGCTGAACCCCATGCCGCAGCACATGCCGCTGTTGAGGAAACGGACACGGCCAGAACAACTGCCGAGGCTGCCCCGACACCCGTCGGTATGGCCGAGCAGGACGACTGGCCGCCCATGTCTGAAATGCTCCAGTCGTTTTTTATTTTTGAGCCGACAACGGCAGCCCCCCACCCCATTACGGTCATGGGGCTCGACTGCGCCCGCCCGCGCGGTCTGGCAGGGCTTGCCGAAGCGCAGCGCCGCCTGGCGGAAGAGGCCGACGTCATCTGCGCCGGGCGCATGCTGCTTGAAGAATTTTCTGGCCGCAGCCTCATGACTGACGGCCCGGATGCCGAAGGGGAGCAGACCTCGACCGGAACCCCGGCCCTCAAGGCGCGTCTGCTGCCCCTGAGCACGCCGCTTGAGCCGCTGCTCACCCGGCTGAGCCAGTTGCGGGCCGCAGGCGAGCGCGTGCTTGTGCTGGCAGACGGCGACCCCCTGCTGTTCGGCATTGGGGCAACCCTGGTGCGCCGCCTCGGGCCGGATGCGGTGCGGCAGCTGCCCGCCGTCAGCTCGCTGCAGCAGGCCTGCGCGCGCCTTTCGCTGCCGTGGCACAAGGTTATCTGCCTCTCGCTGCACGGGCGCGACGACCTGCGCCCCCTCAACGTGGCCTGCGGCAAAAACGCGCCGCTCTGCATCCTTACCGACGCACGCATGTCGCCAGACGTGCTGGCCCGCCACCTGCTCGACCGTGGGGTGGACTGGTTTGACGCGCATATTTTTGAACGCATGGGCGCAGAGGACGAGGCTGTCAGCCATCTGAGCATGGCTGATGCCGCCGGGCGGGAGTTTGGCCCGGCCTGCACCATGGTGCTGATACCCGCCGCCCCGGCTCGCCGTCCGCACCTGGGGCTGGACGCCGACCAGCTGGCTGTTGATCGCGGTCTTATCACCAAAAAACCCGTGCGGGCGGCCGCCCTTGCCCTGCTGCGCATCGAGGCCGGGCATGTGGTGTGGGACATCGGCTCCGGCTCTGGAGCCGTGGCGCTGGAGGCCTCGGTACTGGCGCACGAAGGGCGCGTTATCGCGGTTGAGCGGTCCGCCGGTCGCGCCATGGGCATTCAGGAAAACCGCCGTCGTTTTGGCGCTGCCAATGTGGATGTGCGCCTGGGGCAAGCGCCAGAGTGCCTGCCAGGTCTGCCAGATCCGCAGCGGGTGTTTATCGGCGGCGGTCTTTCCGGCGATGACGGCGACGATATCCTCGGCCATGTGTGCCTGCGCCTGCCGGTGGGAGGCCGCGTTGTGGTCAGCTGCGTGCTGCTGGACAGCTTCAGCCTGTGCCGCCGCTTTTTTGAGGACATGGCCTGGCCGGTGGAAGTTATGCAGATATCCGCCGCCGAAGGCAAAACCCTGGGCGGCGACGTGCACCTTTCGGCCATGAACCCCGTATTTTTGCTGGCCGCTCAAAAACCCGCGCCCGCACCCATTCAGTCCGGCGCGCAGCCAGAAGGCAGGTAAGGTATGGATGCCGCGCGGCAAAACGGGACAACCCCCGGCACAGTAACATTTGTCGGCGCCGGGCCCGGCGACCCAGATCTGATAACCGTCAAGGGCCGCAAGGCCATCGAACAGGCGGCCCTTGTGCTCTACGCGGGCTCGCTGGTGCCGCGCGAGGTGGTGGCCTGCGCCGCGCCGCAGGCCATGGTTGTGGATTCCGCCCCGCTGACGCTTGAGCAGTGCCACGCCATGGTGCGCGCTACCGCCCTTGAGGGCCGCCCCGTGGCTCGAGTGCACACGGGCGATCCCTCGCTGTACGGCGCACTGCGCGAACAGGCGGCACTGCTCGATGCCGACGGCATCCCCTGGCAGGTAATACCTGGGGTTACCGCCGCCTGCGCTGCGGCTGCCGCGGCGGGCATCACCTTTACCGTGCCCGAGGTAACCCAGAGTCTCATCATCAGCCGCCTTGAGGGACGCACCCCGGTGCCGCAGCGCGAGCACCTGCACCTGCTGGCCGAGCACAAGGCATCCATGGCCGTGTACCTTTCCGCCGCTTCGGCCCAGGCCCTGCAGGACGAACTATTGCGCAGCCTGCCTGCGGAGACCCCCGTTTTTTGCGCCCACATGGTCAGCTGGCCCGAGGAGCAGCTGTACTGGACAACCCTGGGCGAGCTTGCCCAGTGCATCACCAGCCACAACCTCACCCGGCAGACGGTTTTTCTTGTGCTGCCTGCGCAAAACAGCCAGGGCGCGCCCTCGCGCCTCTATGCCGCCAATTTTTCACACGGTTACCGGCCAGCTCGGGGCTGACCCCCTCCCGCTTTACCACGCCTCATCTAAAACAGGCAGGATGCGTTAGCGCATCCTGCCTGTTTTTCGTCCATTTTTTGTTGTGACTGTCCTGATACGCAATATTATCGTGACACGTTTGCAAAACACGTATCAATTGTTTTAGTTATCGCACAACAAACAGATTTTGCAATGTTGCATGGTTTACAAAATATACTATTTGATTGTATTTTTTTTCACAAACTGTATTATAATCGTGATAGCATCTGCAAAATTCTGCCATCTAATATGGAGTTGCAATCCATATCACCATACTATTGTCTTATTGACAATCATGGTTTTTTAAAAAGGAGTGATTCATGAACAAAGTTGACATTCAGGATTCGTACTCCCTTTTCATCGACGGCCAGTGGAAACAGGCCTCGGACGGCGGAACCTTTGAAACCTTCTGCCCTGCCAACGGCGAACGGCTGGCAACCTGCGCAGAAGCCACCAGGGAAGACGTGGACGCCGCAGTGGCAGCCGCCACCAAGGCCTGGGACAGCTGGAAAAAGGTTGACCCCATTAGCCGCGCCAATCTGCTGCTGAAGATTGCCGACATCATCGACGCCAACAAAGAGCATCTGGCCATGGTGGAGACGCTGGACAACGGCAAGCCCATCCGGGAAACCATGAATGTGGACATTCCCTTTGCTGCCGACCACTTCCGCTATTTTGCCGGCGTAGTGCGCGCCGATGAAGGCACCGCCGTCATGCTGGACGAAAACACCATGTCGCTGGTTTTCCGCGAACCTATCGGCGTGGTGGGCCAGATTGTGCCGTGGAACTTCCCCTTTCTCATGGCGGCCTGGAAGCTGGCCCCGGTGCTTGCCGCCGGGTGCTGCACCGTGTTCAAACCTTCCAACCACACATCGCTATCTGTGCTGGAATTGGCGCGGCTCATTGCTGGCGTGCTGCCAAAGGGCGTATTCAACGTCATCACGGGTCGGGGTTCCCGTTCCGGCCAGTTCATGCTTGAGCATCCGGGTTTCCGCAAGCTGGCCTTTACCGGTTCCACAGAGGTGGGCCGTCAGGTTGGTCTTGCTGCGGCCAAGCGCATCATCCCCGCCACCCTTGAGCTGGGCGGCAAATCGGCCAACATCTATTTTCCCGATTGCCAGTGGGATCTGGCCATGGACGGCCTGCAGATGGGCATTCTGTTCAATCAGGGGCAGGTGTGCTGCGCAGGGTCGCGCGTATTTGTGCATGAGGACATTTACGACCAGTTTGTGGCCGAAGCGGTGGAGCGCTTTAACCGCGTTAAGGTGGGCCTGCCATGGGATCCCTCAACCCAGATGGGCTCGCAGATTTACGAATCGCACCTCAAGGCCATCCAGCTCTGCATTGAGCAGGCCAAGGCCGAAGGCGCAACCGTGCTCTGCGGCGGCGAGCGCATCACCGATGGCGAGCTTGCCAAGGGCTGCTTTATGCGGCCGACCCTGCTCGGCAACGTCACCAACAACATGCGGGTGGCGCAGGACGAAATCTTTGGTCCTGTAGCGGTGATCATCAAGTTTCGCACTGAAGACGAAGTCATCGCCATGGCCAACGACAGCCTGTACGGCCTTGGCGGCGCTGTGTGGACGCGCGACATCAACAGGGCCATCCGCGTGAGCCGCGCCATCGAGACAGGCCGCATGTGGGTGAATACCTACAACAGCATCCCGGCGGGCGCGCCCTTTGGCGGACACAAGGAATCGGGCATAGGCCGCGAAACGCACAAGGCCATACTTGCGCACTACACGCAGCAAAAAAATATCCTCATCAATCTGTCTGAAAAACCCACCGGCTTCTACCCCTAGCGACAACCGCGCATGCTGCGAGCGATCTACGGTTGCCGCGTAACTAAAACGGCCCCGAAAGGGGCCGTTTTGACTGCAACAGGCTAAAGACCGCTTCACGACAGCGCGAGAGGCGGGCTGGCACTGACTGAAAGATCGGCAAGGCTTGAAATAATGCGAGAGGCGGAGGCCCCACGCCCCCGCTACTGGCTCAAAGGCCGCACCTCGTGGCGCGGCAAAGGCACGAAAACTGCTCGCTTCCGTTGCGGCAAAGCCGCTAACGGCTCGCGGTTTTCGGCGCTGCCGCTTCACGACAGCGCGAGAGGCGGGCTGGCACTGACTGAAAAATCGGCGAGGCTTGAAATAATGCGAGAGGCGGAGGCCCCACGCCCCCGCTACTGGCTCAGAGGCCGCACCCCGTGGCGCGGCAAAGGCACGAAAACTGCTCGCTTCCGCTGCGGCAAAGCCGCTAACGGCTCGCGGTTTTCGGCGCTGCCGCTTCACGACAGCGCGAGAGGCGGGCTGGCACTGACTGAAAGATCGGCAAGGCTTGAAATAATGCGAGAGGCGGAGGCCCCACGCCCCCGCCTCTCATAGGTGGAGAATTCGTTATGGATTGCGGACTGCCATGCCCCCTATCATGTCACGGAAAAGTGATGCTAGTGGTTTGTGTTCAGCAACGCGGGCCTAAGCCCTGCATTGCGAACGCATGGTCCTTCTGCAGCCGGTCCGGAGCTCCACTTTGGAGACCGTCCGGTTTATTGTTCGGGCGCGTCAATAATGCGCCTCACAAGAGCCAGGGCCAGCAAGGCCGGAGACATTCTGGGCTTTTCGGCTGGTCTGCGCAGCTGGCGCTTCACAAAACCCGCCATGTCCAAAGCCATATCTGCATCGGTTACAGCCGCGCAGCATGCCTTTTTGTTTTCTTCCAGTACTACAAGGTACCGCTCGATCAGCAGCAAATTCCGACTTCGCGTCGGGTCTTCGGCCACTTCGGGCGGCGAGACTCCCGTCTGGAAAACGTCACCGATGTGTTGCGACATGACCATTCCTCCATGAATGGATCACTGCTTCCTTGCAAAGGGGTTGGCCCTGTCCGCCTCCTTGTTGGTTGTACCGTCTCCCCTTCCCCACCTGTCAAGAAGCTTATCGGTACTATAGGCCGCGTCTTTAGGGCAACGCAAAAAAATGGGGCCAAATACATGCCCATTGGCGCAAATTGAATGCGAACAACAAATTATATCAGCCATGTAAGAGAGATACGACAAAACTGTTGCTTGCAACTAATGTCGCTCGCAGCTACCATGCAGCAACTCACATGCCTGACGAGGAGAACCTATGCCAACACCCATATTGCACAAGGAAAGCCTGATCCCGGGCAAAACCAGCAAACTGGTGCTCCATGCGCCGCAAATCGCGCAAAAAGCGCGCCCCGGCCACTTCGTCATGCTGCGCATGAGCGAACAGGGCGAGCGCATCCCCCTTACCATTGCTGACACCGACCGGGAAAACGGCACCATTACCATAGTCTATCTGGTCATGGGCAAAAGTACCGCCATGCTTGAGGCGCTCGGCGCCGGAGACGCCATCCTTGACGTCTGCGGTCCCCTGGGCCACCCCACCCATATCGAAAAACGCGGCACGGTCATCTGCGTGGGCGGCGGCACCGGCATTGCCGCCATGCACCACATTGCCAAGGGCCACGCCCGCATCGGCAACAAGGTCGTGGGCGTTATCGGCGCGCGCAGCAAAGACCTGCTGCTTTTTGAAAACGAACTAAAGTCGTTTGTGGACGAGCTGCTTATTTCGACGGACGACGGCAGCTACGGCCACAAGGGCCTTGTTACCGAACTTTTGCGCAACAGGCTTGAAACGGACAAGGACGTGTTTGAAGTCGTTGCCGTGGGCCCTGTGCCCATGATGGCCGCCGTGGCCGAAACCACGCGTCCTTTTGGCGTCAAAACCACAGTGAGCCTCAACCCCATCATGGTTGACGGCATCGGCATGTGCGGCGCCTGCCGCGTCACCGTGGGCGGCAAAACCAAGTTTGCCTGTGTGGACGGCCCCGAGTTTGACGGTCACGAAGTGGACTTTCCCGAGCTGCGCCGCCGCCTGGCCGCATACAGAGAGCAGGAAACCGTTTCCATCGAAGAATACCGGAGAGTCAGCCATGGAGAATAACAAGCCCAAAAAGACCGTGGCTCCCCGTGTGGATATGCCCTGTCAGCCCGCCCAGGTGCGCCGCAGCAACTTTGAAGAAGTCGCCCTCGGCTACACCAGGGATATGGCCCAGACCGAAGCCAGCCGCTGCCTGCAGTGCAAAAAACCCCTGTGCGTCACCGGCTGCCCGGTCGAAGTGCCCATCCGCGACTTTATCCACCAGGTGGCCGAGGGCAACATGGACGCGGCCTACCGCATCATCAAGACCACCAACAGCCTGCCCGCCGTCTGCGGTCGCGTATGCCCGCAAGAGCACCAGTGCGAAGGCAAGTGCGTGCTCAAGGCCAAGGGCCAGCCCGTGGCCATTGGCCGTCTTGAACGCTTTGTGGCCGACACCTACATTGCCACCACCGCCTGTGAGCAGGTAACGGGCACCAACGCCTGCGCCTTGCCCCTGGGCAGCAAAAAGGTCGCCTGCATCGGCTCCGGCCCCTCGTCCCTGACCTGTGCGGGCGTTTGCGCCACGGCGGGCATCAAGGTGGACGTTTTTGAAGCCCTGCACGAGCCCGGCGGCGTGCTCATTTACGGCATCCCTGCCTTCCGCCTGCCCAAAAACGTGGTCGCCACCGAAATCAACGGCCTGCGCCAGGCCGGGGTAGACTTTCACCTCAATTCCGTGGGCGGCCGCACCATCGACATCGCCGATTTGCGCAAGGAATACGACGCCGTGTTCATCGGCGTGGGCGCCGGTCTGCCCGTCTTTTTGGGCGTCCCCGGCGAGAACCTGGTGGGCGTGTTCTCGGCCAACGAGTACCTTACCCGCGTCAACCTCGGGCGTGCCTACAACTTTCCCACGCAGGACACCCCTGCCTACCCCGGCAAACACGTGACCGTGTTCGGCGCGGGCAACGTGGCCATGGACGCGGCGCGCACAGCCCTGCGCATGGGCGCTGAAAGCGTGCACGTCGTCTACCGCCGCACCAGGGCGGAAATGCCCGCCCGCCTGGAAGAGCTGGAACACGCGGAGGAAGAAGGCGTGCAGTTTGCCATGCTCTCCGCCCCGCTGCGTTTTAACGGCGATGCGGAGATGCGCCTGCAGTCCGTAACCCTGCAGCGCATGGAACTGGGCGAACCCGACGCATCAGGCCGTCGCAGGCCCGTGCCTGTTACAGGGTCGGAATATGACCTGCCCACCGATCTGGCCGTTGTGGCTCTGGGCACGCGCTCCAACCCCATCCTGCTCGAGGCCACCCCGGAGCTCAAGCTCAACAAGCGGGGCTACATCGAGGCCGACGAAGCCACGGGCGAAACCTCCATACCCAACGTTTTTGCGGGCGGCGACATCGTCACCGGCGCGGCCACGGTCATTCTGGCCATGGGCGCGGGCCGCAAGGCCGGACAGGAAATTGTCAAAAGGATAGCTGGCTGATCGCAGCCCGGCAGATGATCAAGGGAGCCTCCCCACGGAGGCTCCCTTTTTTCATGCACACGGCCCGGCATGGCCGCAGCTTGCCAGACAGGCGGTTCGCGTTCATACTTGCAAAGGTTTTTTGAGCCGCACTGCGCCGCTCACAGGCAAGGGCGGGCGCTCAACCCGGACGCCCGACAATGGGCAACAATCCGCATCCACGGGCACGACCCAGGCATATTCAGGAAAACTCTCATGATTCTCGCAGACTTGCACACGCACACCAAGTACTCGCACGGCGGCAACACACCGGCCGAAATGCACGCGGCAGCTCAGGCCAGGGGGCTTGAGTACATGGGCTTTACCGAGCACTCGCCCCGCCCCGTGGGCTTTGACTACACCCACGAATACCGCGAGCAGCTCACCAGACACCTGCCCGACTACGTGCACGAGGTCTGCGGCCTGCGCGCGGCCAACGCCAACGGGCCCTGCCGCGTTCTTTTCGGCATGGAGATGGACTGGCTTGAAGGGCAGGAGGACTTTACCCGCGCATCCTGCGCCGCCTACGACTTTGACTACCTGCTCGGCAGCGTGCACTTTATCGGCAAGTGGGGCTTTGACGACGGCGCTGAACCATGGAAGGCCTTTTCGCAGGAAGAATGCGAAAGACAGTACCAGGCCTATTTTGAAGCATGGGAACGCATGATCCTGTCCGGCCTCTTCAACATTGCCGCGCATCCCGACCTCATAAAAATCTTTTCGGTCGAACAGTTCCACATCTGGCTGGCTAAACCGCAAGGTCAGGCCCTGGTGGGGCGGGGGCTGGCGGCCCTTAAACGCATGGGCATGGGCATGGAAATTTCCTCCGCCGGCATCCGCAAGCTCTGCCGCGAAATTTACCCTGCGCCGCCCATCATGGTTATGGCCCGGCAGCTGGATCTGCCCGTCAGCTTTGCCTCCGACGCTCACGCCACCGAAGACGTGGGCTACGGCTTTGCCCGGCTGGCCTCCTACGCCCGCGCCTTTGGTTTTGCCGAATATACCATTTTTGACCGGGGCCAGCGCCTGGTGCTGCCCCTGTAACACGGCGTCCGCCTTTGACAGTACGGATTTTTTTATGTCCGAAATTATAGTCTCCATCGACGATGTAAGTCTTTTTTTACCCGGCGATTCCAGCCAGAAGCTTGTGCTGCACAACATCGGCTGGCAGGTGCGGCGCGGCGAGCACTGCGCGCTGCTTGGCCCCAACGGTTCCGGCAAGTCAACCCTGCTGCGCCTCATGCGCGGCGAGCTGTGGCCCGCCCAGGGCCGCATACTGTGGCACGGCCCCGACGGCGCGGAAGACTCCCCCCTGGCTGGCCGAGCCATGACCGCCCTGGTGTCGCCCGCGCAGCAAGAAAACTATCAGCGGCAGGCCTGGGATCTCACGGGCCGCGACCTTCTGCTCACCGGCTTTGAAGACACCCCCCTGGTGTATGCCGACAGCACGGTTTACCGACGGCAGGCGGTGGAGGCCATGGCCGCGCAGCTGGATGCCGAGGGGCTGCTTGAACGCACGGTGCCCACGTTTTCGCAGGGGCAGCTGCGCCTGCTGCTGCTTGGCCGCGCCCTGCTGCGCGCCCCGACCCTGCTGTTGCTGGACGAATGCGACGAAGGTCTGGACGAGCGTTACCGGCAGATTTTTTTTGAAACGCTGGGCGAATACGCCAATCGCTGCACGGTGGTGATGACAGCTCACCGCGCCGCCAATATTCCCGACTGGTGCGCGGGACGCCGTTATGTGCGCAATGGCCGCCTGTTTGCCGCCCCGCCCGCGGGGGACGCGGCAGAGGCCGCCCCGATGCGGAGCGCCGTAACGCCCGCATCCGGCGGGCTGGCCGCCCACGGCAAGCACGCCATGCTCGACCTGGACAACGTCACTGTATTTATCGACCGGCAGGCAGTGCTGCACGACATCAGCTGGTGCATGCACCAGGGCGAAAACTGGCGCATAACCGGGGCCAACGGCTCCGGCAAATCCACCTTGCTGCGTCTGCTGGCGGGGGATGAATTTGCGGCCGCCGGCGGCACGCTTGAACGCTGGCTGCCCAGCCAGGGCGGGCAGGTGGATACGCTTGAGGACGTGCGCAAGGGCGTGCGCCTGGTTTCTGACCTTTCGCAGGCGCTTTACGGCTATGAGCTCAACGCGCTCGACATGATCTGTACAGGGTTTGACAACAGCATCGGCGTGTACCGGCGTTTTTCCGAGGCCGAACGGGCCGAGGCCAAAAACTGCATGGCCCTTATGTTTCCAGAAGAATCCCCTGAGCGGCTCGCGCAGATCGAGCGGCAGTCCATCCGCCACCTGTCCACCGGGCAGCTGCGGCGTCTCTTTCTGGCGCGGGCGCTGGTGGGTGGGCCGGACATCCTGCTGCTGGACGAACCGTGCTCCGGCCTTGATGCGGCCAGCCGCGCCCAGTACCTGCACCTGCTCGACCAGCTCGCCGCGCAGGGCATCCAGATGGTCTTTATTTCGCACCATAATGAAGACGCCCCCCTGTGCATAAACAGGGAGGCGCATATGGAAGGCGGCAGGCTGCGCGTGGTGCTGTAGGGGGCTAACCCTTGCGGCCCATGCGGGAGCGCGCCACTTCGACAAGCACCGGCAGCACGGAAATGGCGATGATGCCGTAAACGATCAGGCTGAAATTCTGCCGGGCCCATTCAAGATTGCCAAGAAAATAGCCGGCGGAAACAAGACCGC
Organism: Desulfovibrio desulfuricans; assembly: GCF_004801255.1. Lineage (NCBI taxonomy): Bacteria > Pseudomonadati > Thermodesulfobacteriota > Desulfovibrionia > Desulfovibrionales > Desulfovibrionaceae > Desulfovibrio > Desulfovibrio desulfuricans. The sequence goes on from NZ_CP036295.1 coordinate 2,704,415, forward strand.
CCACCCACAGGACGCACCCCGTGATGTTGAACAAAAAAAACGTGGGCGGGTGCATAAGGGCTATACCGGCCACAAAAGGGGCAAAGGTGCGCACAATGGGCACAAAGCGGGCAAGCACAATGGCCTTGCCCCCATGCCGTTCGTAAAACCGGTGCGCCTTGAGCAAATGGTCTTTTTTTATAAACCGGTTCTCGCGCGAAAATATGGCCGGGCCCACATGACGACCGATCATATAGTTGACCGCGTCGCCCATCACGCCCGCAGCCAGCAGCACGCCCATGATTTCGCCATAGCCCATCAGCCCGGCCCCCGCCACCACGCCAGAGGCAAACAGCAGGGAATCGCCCGGCAAAAAGGGCGTCACCACAAGCCCTGTCTCGCAAAAAACAACAACAAACAGTATGCCGTACAGCCACAAACCATACTGGTTGGCCAGTTCAAACAGATGCACATCAATGTGCAGCACAAAACTCACAAAGCTGCTCAAAAATTCCATAAAAACGTATCTCCCTCGGCGGGTGCGCATGCGCCCCTGTGCGCTCTTGTACCCCAAGGCAGCTTGTGGCACAACACAGCCATGCGCGTAATCACCACCATAGCCCTCTTTGCCCTGCTGCTGTTTACTCCTGCGGCCAACGCCGCCGACACCTACATGGTGGGTTTTCGCACGCTTGGTCAATGGTCGCCCGAAACCGGCCTGCGGCTGGATGTAAATGTATGGTATCCTTCATCACGCCCCCCGCGTGATCTCAACTACGCCCCGTGGGAGATTTCCGCCTCCCGCGCAGGCAAGGCGGTGGACGGGCGTTTTCCTCTGTTGCTGCTCTCGCACGACACCGCAGGCACGCGTTTTTCGTACCATGACACGGCCACATGGCTGGCTTCGCTGGGTTTTGTCGTGGCTGCGCCCAACCACCCCGGCGACAACATGGACAATATGGACAACCTGCTGACCTGGCAGCAGCTTGAAAACCGCGCCCAGGAGCTCTCTGGCAGCATTGACCTGCTGCTGCACGACCCGGAGGTGGAGCCCAGCGTCGACGCCTCGCGCATTGGCGTGGTGGGCTTTGGCGTAGGCGGGGCCGCTGCGCTGCTGCTTGGAGGCGCGCTGCCCGACTGCGAGGGCTGGGCAAGCTATTGCACCCGCACCACGCCCAACGACATGTACTGCAATACATGGGCGCGCGAACGCATGGAAGCGCTGTGCAAAAACCTGCCGCTTACCCATAGCCTGGCTGACCCCCGCATACGCGCTGTTGCCGCTGTCGCCCCCGGCTTCGGCATGCTGTTTTCGCGCCAGTCGTTCCACTGGTTTTATCCGCCCCTGCTGCTCATGGCCGCGCCCAACGACGCGCTCAACTCCCCGGCCCTGCACGCCCGGCGCATATACGAGCTCATGGACAAAAAGCCCCGCTGGCTCACCCTGCCGCAGGCCGACACAGGCTCGCTTATGGCCCCCTGCCCGGAATCGTTGGCGCTTGAGCTGCCCGAACTGTGCCGCTCGGTGTCGTCCGAAACGCGCACTGCCATACATAAACGCATGACTGAAGCTCTGGGCGACTTTTTTCTGCACTACCTCGGCAATGCCCAGAATCTGCCACAGATTCCGGCCCCGCCCGACCTGACCCCGCAGCCGCCCAAACCTGCTCCGGAGCCTGCCGCGCAGCCTGGCCCAAAACCCAAAAAGCGCCGTCCCGGCTAGGCGTGCAAAGGCATGTTACGAGCCGCTTTTCAGCAGCCTTGACAATTTCCGCGCTGCTCACTAAAGGGTTTGCCATGGCGGTAGATTTACTCCCTAGCGCCGATTCTTCCATATCCGGAACAGGATACTATGCGGAACACAATTTATTTGTTCTGTTTACTGCTTGCCGCCCTGGCCCCTGCGGCCGCCTTTGGCACTGACACCCAGGGAACCACCGAACAGCAAGGCTGGGTAGTCATGCCCGCCGGCGCTCGTTCGGCCTATTTTGGCATACATGGCGGCACCATGCCTGTCAGCCTGCTGGTGTATGGCGACGGCTCTTCGCTGGTGACCTTTGTGGGCCGCACCGGCAACGATTTTATTGACGTTTTGCGCCGGGCCGAGGTTTCCATGCCCAGCCTGCTCAACGGCACCACGCAGAGGTCCTCTGCGGGCAAGGCGGGGACCCCTTCCGCCAACGCCACGGCTGTTCTGATGGCTGGATCCTCAGCCAGCAGCCTGCCGGTGTTCAACGTCAGCGGCGAAGGCCTGTCGCAAATGGATGTGCCCCCCGGGCAGCTGCAGCCCTTTGGCCTCTCTGACAAAGCCTTGTCCATCGAGGGCGAGGTGACCGCGCCGCAGCGCCTTTCCACAGTCAAGCAGTACCGTTTGCTTTTACAGCCCCAGTATCTGCAACCCCGCCGCAACCAGCGTTAAAACAACGGCCGCGCCGCCTGCCCCGCCTTTCGACACGTCTGAGCCCGCCCTGCACCAGAGCGGGCTTTTTTTATGTAGCCTCTTGATTTGAATGTTTATAGAAGATAAGCTATCTTTCAGTTGAACAATTTGTCTCAGGAGCCAAGCCATGCCTATTTCTGACCATCTGGACGATCTCCAGCGCGTGTGTGCGAAAGCAGTGCAGCAGCACAATTGGCCGCTCGAAAAAGTATTCCGCTCCGGCCTTATGTCCATCAGGGAATACAGTGCTGACTACGATACCCTCATTGACGACAACAATCCCTTTTATCAGGAGTTTACCCATTGCTCGCAGCAGGATGCCATCAGCGAGGATGATCTGTTCAGCCTGTTTGAATGTCTGGTAATTTTTATCCGCATGCGGCAAATGGTCGCCCCCGGTCTGCGCCTCAGCGCTAAAGAACAAAGCGTGCTTGAATATTTTGAAACCTGCGGCGAGTGGACGGCCTGCGATGAGACGGTCGTGAGCCAATGGTACTGGAAGCACCTGCCCGAGACCAGCAGGCACCACTAGCAATAGCATCGAACAATAGCGGACTGCGAACCGCTGACCGCGTGCCCGCATGGGCACGCCAACAGTGCGACGCCGGAGGTTGCCCCCTTCCGGCGCTTGGCCGACAGGCTGCCAGGTTGTGCAAGCCTTGAAGGCAGACAGCGCGGCACACGCAAAGGGCGGGACATGCCAAGCATGCCCCGCCCTTTCTGTATTCTGTCAGGCAGTCTGATTATTTCTTGAGGTTTTCGGCCAGAAGTTCGGCGATGTGGTCAACCTTGATCTTGAGCCCCTGTTTTTCAGCGCCGCCACGTATCTGCATGACGCAGCCGGGGCAGTCGACCACCAGGCGGTCGGCGCCGGTGGCCTTCATGTTGGCGATCTTCTTGTCCAGCAGCTGGGCCGAGATTTCGGGGAACTTCACAGAGTAGCTGCCGCCAAAACCGCAGCACACTTCTTCTTCCTCGCAGGGCACGTATTCGGCGGCGTCGCCGATAAGTTCACGCGGGGCTTTTTTCACGCCCAGGCCGCGGCACAGGTGGCACGAAGCATGGTAAGTGACCTTTTGCGCGGACTTGTTGAAGTCCTCGGGCTTGAGGCCCAGCACGTCGTGCACAAAGGAACTGAAGTCGATGATCTTGGCTGCAAAGGCCTGAGCTTCCACAGTCGAAAAATCACTGTCCAGGATTTCAGGATAGTGGTGCTTGAGGTGACCGGCGCAGCTGGCGCACAGGGTGATGATGTAGTCGTAGTTGCCGCCGCGGAAGGCCGCAATGTTCTGCTTGGCCACATCCACCGATGTTTTGCGCTGCCCCATCATTTCAAGCGGCAGGCCGCAGCAGGACTGCTCCATGGGGAAGTCAACGGCCACGTTTTTGGCGGCCAGAATCTTCACGCAGGCTTCCAGCTCTTCGGGATAGATGAAGTCCTGGGCGCAACCGCTGAAAAGGGCCACGCGCAGGGTGGGGTTCTGCACCTTGGGGGCCAGATCGGGCCAACGATCGCGGAAGGACTTGTTGGCGATGGCGGGCAGAGCCTTGAAGTTGTGCTTGCCAAGGAACACCGCAGGCAGGTGGCGCTGGAACTGCGCCCCACGCGTAAAGGGCTTCTGGGCAAAACTGGCGAACTTGAGCAGTTTGTGAAAAAGCTTGCGGTTCTTCATCACGGCCGAAAGCAGATTGGCCTCAACGGGCGCGCCCTGCTCCGCGTTGAGGCGCGAGCGCACTTCGCGGATAAGACGCGGCAGGTCAATGCCGCCAGCGCAGACGTTGGCGCACGATTCGCAGCCCATGCAGTTCTGGCTGAGGATGCGCGCACGGTCCTTGCCGTGGAAGAAGTACGTGAGGATCAGACCAATGGCGCCAATGTAGATGTAGCCCATCTTGTGGCCGCCCACGAGGCGGTACACGGGGCAGACGTTGGCGCAAGCGCCGCAGCGCACGCAGCGGAACACCTGCGAGAACAGGGGATCCTTGGCGATTTCGGTGCGGCCATTGTCCAGAAAGACCACGTGCAGCACTTTTTTGTTATCGGCGCTGGCGGCGCAGGGACCGGCGCCGCACATCCAGGTAACGTAAGAGGTCAGGCGCTGGGCGGTGGCGTTGCGGGGCAGCACCTGCAGGGCCACCAGGGCGTCGTCCAGCTTGGTCACCAGCTTGTCCAGACCGGCAATGGCCACATGCACGCGCGGCAGGGTGGTGACCATGCGGGCGTTGCCTTCGTTGGTGACGGTAGAGATTGCGCCGTTTTCGGCCACGGCAAAGTTGCAGCCGCTCACGCCCATGTCGGCGGCGATAAACTTGCGGCGCAGCTGCACGCGGGCCACCTTGACCAGGCGCTGGATGTCCGAGTCCTGCTTGACGCCGGTGGCCTTGGTAAAGTCGTCGGCCACCTGATAACGCGACAGGTGGATGGCGGGCATAACCATGTGCGAAGGACCTTCGTGGCGCAACTGGATGATCCATTCGCCAAGGTCGGTTTCGTCCACAATCAGGCCGTTGCCTTCAAGGGCGGTGTTCAGCCCGATTTCTTCGGCGGTCATGGACTTGGACTTGACCACCTTTTTGACTTTGTTTTCCTTGGCAATGCGAACGATGATGTCGTTGGCTTCGGCAGCGGTGGCGGCACGGTGCACGTGCACGCCGCGCTTTTCGGCCTCGGTCTTGAACTGCGCGTACAGTTCTTCCATGTGCTGACAGGCATAGTCCTTTGCGTCGGCAATCTGCTTGATCAGGGCTTTTTCGTCCACTTCCTTGAACACGGCTTCGCGGTTGGCGCGGTAGGCCACGGCAAAGGTATCAAGGGTGCGGCGCAAAAATTCGTCGTTGAGGGCCTCGTCCAGTTCCTTATGATAGCCCGATGAGCTCTTGAGCGCGTCATGCATGGGTTAGTCCTCCAACAAAATGATATGCAGTTCCAGCGGCCCATGCACGCCCACGGCCGCCACCCGCTCGATATCGGCTGTACGGCTGGGGCCGGTCACCAGGGTGGTGTAGGTGGCGGAGCCCGCGTTCATGCGCTCGCGCAGCAACTGGGCCATTGCAGGCAGATCGGGGTAAATAGTGGATTTGCGCAGCATCAAAACGGACACCTCGGAGATCATGCCCGTAAGGCGCACATCTTCGCTGTCGGTATTGAGCATACAGGTTCCGCTGGCGGCAATGCCCAGTTCCGCAGTGGAAACACCCACATCGATACCGGCAAGATAGTTGCGCAGCCCTTCACGGATGCACAGAAAACCCTTTTCTTCGCAGGCGGCGGCCAGCGTGGCGTAATCGGCCTCGCTCATCTGCGGCGCGGCGACCACACGCTTGACGCGCGTAGGAACCTTGTTGGGGCCAAGCGGGCCCTGCTCGGTGCCGGGCTCGTCAGCCAGAAGTTCGGCAGGCGCCTTGTTGGCGCACACATCCACAATATATTGCAAGGCGGCTGCCATGCTGGGCACTTCCTGGACCACGGCGTTAACTGCCGCAGCCTTGGCGGAAAAGGCTTCTACCAATTCCTGCTGTGTCATAAATAACTCCTTTTTCAAAAACGCCTGGTTCGCTCACCATGCAGCATCGCCGTAAAAAACGAACTTGCCGCTGGCCATATCCAACCACGGACGACTCGCTGCGTATACCGCCAACGGCGCACAGCGTCAGGACTTCCAGACACGCCCCCGGTTCCGCTTCAGCCTTTGGGCAAAGCAGGCCGTCGGGCGAGAAGCGTCGGCGGGGAGCCCACAGATCCCCGCCGACGTTCCAATGTTACTTCAGGCTTTCGGCGTACAACTCAATGGTGTGCTTGACGCGCACGGAATCGTGATTGTGCGAAAGCACATCCTCAAGCTGCATCATGCACGCGGGGCAACCAGCGGCCACAATCTTGGCGCCGGAGGCCACCACGTTGTTGCGCTTGCGCTGGCCGATTTTGCGCGAGTAGTCATAGTGGAAGAGGTTGAACGAGCCACCGCAGCCGCAGCAACGGTCGGCCTCGGCCATTTCTGTCACCTTGTAGGCGGGGTTGGCCGCAATGATCGCGCGGGGCTGGCTGACCACGCCCAGCGATTTTTTGAGATGGCAAGAGTCGTGATAGGTCACGCTGACCGCATTGTCCTGGGGTTGAGCCGCAGGCTTCACATTGAGCACATCCACCAAAAAGGCGTTGATGTCCATGGCCTTGGCCGCAATTTCTTCGACCTTGCGCTTTTCAACAGAGCCGAGGCGGTGCGCATAGCGGGGCCACAGTTCCTTGAGCGTGGAGGTGCAGGAACCGCAGGGGCTCAGGATGTAGTCAAAGTCGCCGTTTTTGAGGGCTTCGACGTTCACGCGCATCTGCTCCACCATGCCCTTGGCGTCGCCGGACGAAAGGGCCGGGATACCGCAGCAGGTGAGGTTTTTGGGCATGAACACGGCCACGTTGTGATAACGCAGCACCTTCAGACAGGCCTCGGCCATTTCGATGTACATCTTGTCGCCCACGCAGCCGGGGAAGAACGCCACCTTGAGCCCGCCAGCGCGGCGGGGCTCGTCAAGCGCGCCATAACGGGCGTGCAGCGGCTTTTTTGCCAGGGGGTGAATGTGGCGGTCGCCCAGCATAAAGTTGAGCAGCGGGGCGCACACGGTACCCTGCGCGTCGTTGCTCGAGCCAAAAATAAGGCCCTGCATGGGCGCGCCAACACGCATGGCAAAGTTAAACAGGCCGGGCTTGGTCAGAAGAGAACGGAAAATCATCTTCTTGACCGGGTGCAGGCCAATAAACTCGTTTACGATTTCGCGGGCTTCCATGAAAACGTCCATAATCTGGACGCCCGGAGGGCAGGCGGCCTGGCAGGAACCGCACAAAAGGCAGCGGCCCAGTTTTTCAGCCACCGCAGCGGGATCCTTGATCATTTCATGGGCCAGATTATCAATAAGGGCCAGCTTGCCGCGAGCCACGTCGGCTTCCATACCGGTGGCGCCGAACATGGGGCACACGGCCTGGCACATGCCGCATTTCATGCAGGCAGTGATCCTGTCGTCCAGAGCCATCAGTCTCTGGGCCAGTTCGTGCATAGTACTCATGAAACGCTCCTGGAGCGGTTGAATTTTTGCTCTTGCTCGGCGATGCAGGGCCTGCGCCCCGCCGCCGAAAGAAACGTGGGTTACCCCTTGTCCCTACAAGTCCCAGGCAGCGCCTAGATGCCCACCAGCTTGGTGGAATTGAGCAACCCCTTGGGATCAAGAGCCCGGCGCAACCGCTGCGAGAAAAGAATGGTGCCGCGCGAGGTTTCTTTTTCCATCCACTTGGACTTGGCGGTTCCGATGCCGTGCTCGCCAGAAAGCGTGCCCTTCAGCTTGATGGCCATATCGAACATTTCGTCGATGGCTTCTTCCACGCGCTTGAATTCTTCAACGTCGCGCTTGTCGCACAGGAAGGTGGGGTGCAGGTTGCCGTCGCCAGCGTGGCCAAAGGTGCCCACTTCGAGGCGGTACTTGGCGGCGATGTCGTTGACGGCTTTGACCATGGCAGGAATCTGCGAACGCGGCACAGTGGCGTCTTCAAGCACGGTGGTGGGACGGGCGCGGGCCAGCACGGGCAGAGCCATGCGGCGGGCTTCCCAAAGCTTGAACTTTTCTTCGGCGTCCTTGGGCACGTGCACGGCGGTGGCTTTATTGGCCTTCAGCACTCTTTCAACGGCTTCGGCATCGTCCGCGACCTGGGCGGGGTGGCCGTCCACTTCGATAAGCAGGATGGCGCCAGCATCACGCGGCAGACCCGTCTTGGTGAAGTCGTCGACGCGCACGATGGTGTTGTTGTCGAGAAATTCAAGGGTACAGGGCACAACGTGGGCGGCAATGATGCCCGCCACGGCGTCGGCTGCGTTCTGCACATCGGCGAACACGGCCATCAGGGCCTTGGAGGCCTTTGGCGGCGGCACAAGCTTGAGGATGGCTTCGGAAATGACGCCCAGCGTACCTTCAGACTGCACCATCATGCCGGCAAGGTTGTAGCCGGTAACGCACTTGACCGTGCGCGAACCGGATTTGACCACTTCGCCCGTGGCGTCGAAAAATTCGATGCCCATGAGGTAGTCCTTGGTAACGCCGTACTTGAGACCGCGCAGGCCTCCGGCGTTTTCAGCAATGTTGCCCGCGAGGGTCGACACAGCCTGAGAACCCGGATCGGGGGGGTAGAACAGGTTTTTCTTGGCCACGGTAGTGGCAAATTCGGCAGTGATGACGCCCGGCTCCACCACCGCGTACAAGTCGTCGGAATTGATTTCGATGATGCGGTTGAGGCCGGTGGTCAGGATGACCACGGTTTCAGACTTGTCGGGGATGGTGCCGCCGGAGAGGTTGGTTCCCGCGCCGCGCACGGTCATGGGAATGCCGTTGTCGTACAGTTTTTTTACACACTGGCCGAGCTGTTCCTTGGTAGTGGGACGCACCACCAACGAAGGCATGACTGCGGGCAGCACCGCAGAATCATACGAGTAGCTCATGCGGTCGGCTTCGGAACTAAATACGTTTTCCTTACCGATCATGTCTTCAAAATCCTTAATCAACGCCTGGCTTGCCATAAGGCCTCCTTAAAAAGTCCGTCATCAACGTCTTTACGGTATGGCACAGACCGCGCGCCCCTTGCGCGGGCCTGATAGGTTTGATTCCCATAAGGCTGTTTGAACAGCCGGTCAACATTTTTACGAGAATGAAGACCTATAGCGTTGTTTGACAAGTTTGCAAAGGGCACCGGCCAAAAAACTTTGGTATCACAGTCTGACCTTCTCAAACCCATACAACGCGCTGCGGCTGATCATTGCCGCAAACAAACCAAAAACATCAAGGCAATCTGAATTGTTTTAGTGAGTTAAGACAACCAAAGAAAGAGAGAAGACAAAGGACGCAGCAGAGAGGCTCAACCCGTAGCCGATAAAAACACCTGAAAAAAGTGTAGCCGATGCCGCCTTAATAAACAAATATTCTCAGCAATACGGGTTTTGCAGAGTTGCTAAACAGAGCGGATTGTTGGCTGTGCGCGCTGGCCACCCCCGTAAGCGGCCAGACCGGGATCGGTGCGGACCGGTTGGCCAGCCGCCTGTCCCGCCCAGCAAGCTCTGGAGCAAATGCCGGGCGGGGCAACAGAGCGGATGGAAAGCCGCCAATGTCGCCGCCTGCTCGGTGCGGCTGCGGCAAGCAGCTTGGCCTTACTGGGCTTTTTGCTGGGTGGATTTTTTCCAAAAGAAAAAGTGCCCCATGGCCATGCCGCCGTGCCCCACGGCGTAGGCCAGAAGCAGCCACACAAAAAGGCCGTGCAGCGTTGCCGCCAGATGCGACGGGTTACCCAGCTGCCAAGATCTGAACCACCACAACCCGGTAAGAAGCGACAGGCTCAACGCCCCCATGCCGAGGCCCTGCACTACGCAGGCCAGCCCCTTGGGGCGGGGCGCGATGATGAGCTTGCCGCTGCGAATGGCGGCCGCATCCTTGGCGAGCTGCGCCATGTCGCCCCACAGATAGGGGAAATAATGACGCGGCCCCCGCATGCCAAGCCCGCAGGCAATCAGCCCAAAACCCAGCACGCAGAGCGCAAGGCCAAAAACCATGTGCATCGTGCCCAGCCCCAGCAGCTGGGTCAGCACCTGCAGCAGCACCATGCACACCACGACCGCGTGCAAAACACGCAACAACGGCGGCTGGAAAAAACCAAGAAAGCGCCACAACAGACCAAGCTGGGATTTAGGCATTGCGTCCACGCCCATAAAGGCCTCCTTGTTTTTTCCGCCCCGCCAGTGCTGACGGTTGTACAGCCAGCCGCTGCCGCAGCCGATTTTGCCAGTGCGCCGGTTGCTCTGCGTCAAAAAAACTGTGGCGGTACATCCGCAAAAAAACAAGCGCCGCCCCTAAGGGCGGCGCAGCATATCTAGTGATGGCACGAACAAGAAAGCATATGTGCCATTTTTTCTTTTTTGGTTCGCAGGTAATTTTCGTTTTCCGGGCACGATTCCATTTCAATGGGTACCCGTTCCACAATCTCAATGCCGTAGCCGGAGAGGCCCACGATTTTTTTGGGGTTGTTGGTGAGCAGGCGGATTTTGTGGATGCCCAGGTCAACCAGCATCTGCGCGCCGGTGCCGTAGTCGCGCAAATCGGGCGGGAAGCCCAGCTTGCGGTTGGCTTCCACGGTATCGTAGCCCTGATCCTGCAGCGCGTAGGCCTTGATTTTGTTGGCCAGGCCGATGCCGCGGCCTTCCTGCCGCATGTACAGCAGCGCTCCTCGGCCTTCTTTTTCGATCTGGCGCAGGGCCGCTCCCAGCTGGCCGCCGCAGTCGCAGCGCAACGAACCAAGCGCGTCGCCCGTGAGGCATTCGCTATGGATGCGGGTAAGCACCGGTTCGTGCGGGGAGAGGTCGCCCTTTATGAGCGCCAGATGCGTGCCGGGTTCGTTTTCGCTCTCGTAGGCGATAACGCTAAAGTCGCCAAAACGCGTGGGCAGATGGGCCTGGGCCACGCGGCGCACCGAGACCTGACCCCGGTCGAGCCGGTAGCGGATGAGGTCCTTGACCGCCGCAATCTTGAGGCCGTGTTCCTGAGCAAAAATTTCGAGATCGGGCATACGGGCCATGGTGCCGTCGTCGCGCATGATCTCGCAGATGACCGATGCCGGTTTGAGCCCGGCAAGACGCGACAGGTCAACGCCGCCTTCGGTTTGCCCGGCGCGCGAAAGCACGCCGCCAACCTTGGCCCGTAGCGGAAAGATATGACCGGGGGTCACAATGTCGTCAGGGCGCACGTTGTCTGCCACGGCAGCCTGAATGGTCGTGGCGCGGTCAGCTGCGGAGATGCCCGTGGTCACGCCCTCGCGCGCCTCGATGGAAATGGTGAAGTTGGTTCCAAAACGCGAACCGTTGCGCTGGGTCATCAGGGGCAGCTGCAGCCGGTCAATAATTTCAGGAGCCATGGGCAGGCAGATGAGGCCTCTGCCAAATTTGGCCATAAAGTTGATGGCTTCCGGGGTCACGTGTTCGGCGGCCATGGTAAGGTCGCCTTCGTTCTCGCGGCCTTCGTCGTCAACCAGAATAATCATCTTGCCCTGCCGGATGTCGGCAATGGCTTCTTCTATGCTGCACAGTGGCATGTCGCTTCCTTCATTGCCCAACGGGGGGCGTGAATTTTTTCTTTCATCAAAATTAGGTACGCAGGGGGGATCTGTCAACCGCAGGCCTCAAATACCCCGCAGGCCTCACCCCAGACTGCCGGTCAGATCCGCAGCGGGGCTGCCGCCGCCAACCGGCGTCTAGCCGTCAACGGCGGGTTTAAGCCCGACCTCGGCCAGCAGCTCCCTGACGGATCGGCCAAATAAAAAGGGAAGCATGGCGGCCGGCACGCCCGCGCGTTCCACGCAAAGCTCGCGAAAGGCGGCGTCGGTGCGGGCGGCTTCGCCCAGTTCGGCCACGGCCTGCTCGCGCTCGCTGCCTTCAAGCGGATTTTCGTGGCCGGGGCTACGCTCGACGGCAAGGCCGTGCCCCTGTTGAGGATAAAACCCCAGCCGGTCTGCCAGCTGCAGCACCTCCAGCACAGAGACCTGTTCTTCATGGGCGCTTACAAGGTCGGGCAACAGGGCCAAAACAGCCGCACTTACGCCCGCAAAGCCCGGGATCCCGCCGCGCAGGGCATTGAGGGCCGCAAACCGGCCAAGATGCCGCCCGCTAGCCAGCAGAGCCTCCAGCGGTCCCGTATCCATGCAAAAAAGCGCCTCGCACTGGGCCGGGCGGTGCTCGTAAATGCCGCAGCCCACGCCCTCGCGGTAATAACGACAGCGCCAGGGGTGCACCCTGCCGCCAAGCCCCGCGACCTTAATGCGCTCGCCTTCGAGGGGGCGCAGGGCCTTGCGCGAATCGTCGCGCGCCCATTCGCCCGCCCGCAGGCACACCAGCGACTCAAGGGTCAGCGTGCCGCCGACAAGCAGCGCCGCATCGCCGACCATCAGCGTGGGGCCTCCCAGCAGGCAGCACGTGCCGCAACGCCGGCACGACGGCTCTTCGCCATGAGCGGCGGGTGTGGACAAAAAAGGCTGTTGCTGCATGCTCATGCGGCCTCCAAAACGGTTCAGTGCTGGGTGGAGGGGGCTTGCCCATTGTTCGGACTCTCCTGCCCTTTTTGCTTGAAACGCTTGCCCCAGAGGCGTCCCAGACGACGGGAGAGTTTTTCCATATAATAATAGTACACAGGGGTGATGTAGAGCGTCACCAGCTGCGAAAAGCACAGCCCGCCCACCACGGCCAGGCCCAGTGCGCGGCGGGCGTCCGCGCCCGCGCCCACGCCCACGGCAATGGGCAGCGCCCCCATGAGGGCGGCCACCGTGGTCATCATGATGGGGCGAAACCGCACATGACAGCCCCGCGTGATGGCTGCCAGCGGGTCGAGCGAAGGATCGCGCCGTTGCGCTTCCAGGGCAAAGTCGAGCATCATGATAGCGTTCTTTTTTACTATGCCCAGCAGCATGATGATGCCCACAAATCCGTACAGATCAAGCTCCAGCCCAAACAGCCACAATGTGGCCAGCGCGCCGAAGCCCGCCGACGGCAGACCCGAAAGAATGGTGAAGGGGTGGATAAAACTTTCGTACAGTATGCCCAGCACAAGATAGATAACCACAATGGCCAGCATCAGCAGCCAGCCCATGCCCTTGAGCGAACTCTGGAAGGCCTGGGCCGTGCCCTGCGATTCGGCGCTAACCGTATCGGGCAGCAGCGGTCGCGCCGCCGCCTCCACCGCGCCCACGCCCTGACTCAGCGATACGCCGGGCCGCAGGTTGTACGAAATGGTCACGGAAGGAAACTGCCCGTTGTGGTTGACCGCAATGGGGCCCACGCCGGTCGAAAGCTGGGCAAGAGTATCCAGCGGCACAAGGTCGCCGGACTTGGAGCGCACATAGAGGCGCGACAGGGCCGAGCGGTCTTTTTGAAACGGCTTTTGCAGCTCCACAAATACCGAATAGTCGTCCGTGGGCGCATAGATGGTCGAAACCTCGCGCGAGCCGTAGGCCGACTGCAGGGCCAGCTCGATCTGCTGCGGGGTAACCCCAAGGGCGGCGGCGCGGTTGCGGTCGATGGTCACGCGCAGCTCGGGGTTTTTGAGCTGCAGGTCGCTGTTGACGTCCTGCAGTTCGGGCAGCTTGCGCAGGGAGTCTTCGATATGTTGCGCGCTTTCAAAGAGCGATCCCATATCCGGGCCAAACAGCGTGTACTGGTACAGGGCCTTGGATGAGCGGCCGCCTATGCTGATAGTGGGCGGCACGCGCACAAAAACCCGCATGGACGGCGACGTATTGAGGTCCTTGCGCAGCTTTTGGGCCACGGCCTCGATGCCGGGGCGTTTGTCGTGCCCGGCCAGCCGCATGAGCAGAATGCCGTTGTTCATGCTCTGGCTGCCGCCCACGATGCCCACAATGGAGTTGTATGCCGCCACATGGGTTGACGATTCCAGCATGGGGTCAAGGCTGTGCTGCGCGCGCACCATGCCTTCAAACGACACGCCCTGCTCGGCCTCGGTGCTGGCCTGCAGCAGGCCCATGTCTTCCGTGGGCAAAAAGCCCTTGGGAATGAGCATGCCCAGCCACACCGTCAGCCCCAGCAGCACAAACGAGGCCATCAGCGTAATACGCCGGTGGAGCAGCACCACGTCGAGCGAGCGGGCGTACAGATCGGCCAGTTTGTCAAAACATCGCTCAAGCGTTCCATACAGCCCGCCCATGGCGGGTTTGTGCCCGGCCATGTTGTGCGGCTGGGCCTTGAGAAAATAGGCGCAGAGCATGGGGGTGAGCGTGAGTGAAACCACGCCCGAGCTTAGAATGGCCGAGATGATCACCACGGCAAATTCCCGGAACAGCCGCCCCACAATGCCGCCCATGAACAGTACGGGGATGAACACTGCCGCCAGCGACAGCGTCATGGAGACAATGGTAAAGCCGATCTCCGCCGAGCCGTCAAAGGCCGCCGTCTGCGGGTCCTTGCCCATCTCCTGGTGGCGCACGATATTTTCAAGCATGACGATGGCGTCGTCGACCACAAAGCCCACGGCCAGGGTCAGGGCCATGAGCGAAAGGTTGTCCAGGCTGTAGCCCAGCACCGACATGATGGCGAATGTCGAAATAACCGACATGGGCAGCGCCAGACTGGGTATGATGGTGGCGGGCATGTTGCGCAAAAAGATAAAAATGACCAGCACCACCAGAAAAACCGTGAGCACCAGGGTAAATTTGACGTCCGACACGGAGTCGCGGATGGATTCGGATCGGTCGTAAAAAACCTCGACCCTGGCCGAAGGCGGCAGCTGTTTTTCCAGCGCTGGCAGCAGCGCACGGATGGAATCCACCACCTGCACCGTATTGGTGCCCGGCTGGCGCTCCACGGCCAGCATAATGCTGGGAGCGCCTCCGTTGCTCCAGGTCAGCTGCTTGTCCTGCTTGAAGCTGTCCACCACATCGCCCAGATCGCGCAGGCGCACAGGCGCGCCGTTGCGGTAGGCTACCACTGCGTCGCGAAAGGCCCTGGCGTTCATGAGCTGGCCCGAAGACTTGATGGAATCGGCACGCTGCGCCCCCTCCAGCGAGCCCGTGGGCAACATGCTGTTGGCGGAGGCCACGGCATCGGCCACTTCATCAATGCCGAGGCCTCGGGTG
This sequence comes from Desulfovibrio desulfuricans, assembly GCF_004801255.1. Lineage (NCBI taxonomy): Bacteria > Pseudomonadati > Thermodesulfobacteriota > Desulfovibrionia > Desulfovibrionales > Desulfovibrionaceae > Desulfovibrio > Desulfovibrio desulfuricans. Next base: position 2,719,489 of record NZ_CP036295.1, read on the forward strand.
GCCAGCTCGTCGGGGTTCAGCTGCACGCGCACGGCGTACTGCTTTTGCCCGTAAATGACCACCTGGGCCACGCCGTCCACCATGGAAAGCCGCTGGCCTATGAGGGTATCCGCGTATTCGTTGAGCACGTAAAGCGGCAGCGTTTCAGACGAAACACGCAGCTGCAGGATGGGCAGGTCTGCCGGGTTAACCTTGCGGAAGCTCGGCGGCACGGTCATGTTGGAGGGCAAGCGGCGCTGGGCAAGCCCTATGGCCGACTGCACGTCCAGAGCCGCCGCATCGATGTTGCGGTCAAGGGCAAACTGGATGGTAATGCGCGTGCGCCCAGTGGAGCTGACCGATGAGATGGAATCAATACCCGCAATGGTAAAAAATTCCTTTTCCAGCGGCGTGGCCACAGACGAAGCCATGGTCTCCGGGTCGGCCCCGGCCAGCTCCGCCTGTACCTGAATGGTAGGAAAGTCCACCGTGGGCAGCTGGTTTACCGGCAGGTTGCGGTACCCCGCAAGGCCAAAAAACAGCATGCCCAACATGATCAGCACCGTGGCCACAGGTCGGCGGATAAAAAGCGAGGCTATATTCATGCGGCTCCCCCTGAGGGTGCGCAAAACGGCACGGTTTCCTTGCAGCAGGAGGGGCTGAACACGCAGACTCAGCCCGACAGTTCACGAACCAGCAACAGCAATCCCAGCAGGCAGCATACGCCGCCGATCAAATTTCGCAGCAAGACCGTGGGCGTACGCCGGGCCAGGGCCACGCCAAAAGCAAAACCCGCAGTTTCAAAGATGCACAGCGCGGGCAGCAAAACAAAATCCACATACCCGCTCTGTATGTTGCCCACCGTACCAAACAGGGCTGTAACCACCTGATACGGCATGGCAAGGCCAACAGCCGTCATGGGGGCAACCCCCGCAGCGATCATCCAGGGGATGGAGAGCACCGGGCCGCCCGCCCCTGTCATACCGGCCAGAAAGGCCGTGGCCGCGCCAATGCAGAAAAAGCCCGCCCTGCCCTGCCAAAAGACGCTGCCCCCGGCCCTGGGCGGACGAAAAACGCACAAACCCGCAAACAGTATTATGCTGGCCAGCAAAACCACCAGAGGGCTCGCGTTGATGCGCGCGTTGATCATGGCCCCCGGCAGGGCCGCAAGGCCGCCCAGCATGTAGGGCATGGCCTTTGACCACTCCACATGGCCCAGGCGGCGGTACATATAGGTGCCAGCCAGACCGAGAGGCAAAAACGAGGCCAGGGCAGTGCCCATGGCTTCGTGCGGCTCAAGCCCGCTCAGCAGGATGAGCGCGGGGGGAATCAAAATACCGCCCACGCCCGTGAGGCCCACCAGCAGGCCCACCAGCAGGCCCGTAACGCTCAGCACGATCAACACATGCAATCCTCAACGATATGAAGTACCGGCCACGATGGCGCACAGCCAGACTGCAAGCCCCCCACACAGGGCGCTATAGCGCAAGAGTTCGCAAAGCGCCAGCAGGCGCGCGTGGTCCCAGGGCGCGGCCTCGCTCGGCTCCGGCCCCAGCCAGGGCTTGGGCGTGAGCGTGCCAAAATATACGGAAGGCCCGCCCATGCGTGCGCCGCACAGCCACGCGCAAGCCGCCATGGACCAGCCGGAATTGGGGCTGGGCATGCCCGCAGCCTGCCGGGCAACCACCCCAAGGCCAGGCCAGCGGCCAGACCAATGGCCAGACCAATGGCCAGACCAGCGGCCAGACCAGCGGCTCAGGCGGCCCGCACGGGCAAACCAGCCGGGGCCTTCACGCCCGCCGCACAAGCGTGCGAGGGCGGCGGCGCATCTGTCGGCAAGCCATGCCGCGCAGGCGGACAACCGGGCGGGGATGAAGGCCAGCGCATCGTCGCAGCGTGCCCCTGCCCAGCCCAGCCAGCGCCATTTGTCGGTCACATAGCCCCACATGGAATCCGTGGTGCTCACGGCCTTGTAACACCACAAGGCCACCGGACCGCCCACCAGCAGCCAGAAAAACGGCGCCATAAAGGCATCCGTAAGATTTTCAGACAGCGTGTCCGCCAGGGTTTTGCGCATGAGGGGGCGGTCCATGCTTGAGGTATCGCGGCTGACCAGCCACGAGAGCGCCGACCGCGCCTCGGGCTCGTCATAATTCTCCACCCGCCGCAGCACTTCGCGCCCGGTGCGCAGCAAACTGCCCATGGCCAGTCCCGCCCATGCAAGGTACAGGGCCAGCAGCCAGCCAAACACCGGCAGCGAAACCAGCGCCCATACCGCCAAACCGGTCAGCGCCGCCAGCACGGCCAGCGTTGCGGCCCCGGCCAAACGCCCGCGCGCGCGCTCGGCCTCTGGCCCGCCAGCCAGCATAAAGCGCCGCGCTGGCGCTTCCAACGCATCCAGCAGGTTGCCCACCGCGCAGACGGGGTGACGCCAAGGCAGGTCGGGGTCGCCCAGCCACAGGTCAAAAATCAGCGCCACGGGGGCAAGCCACCAGCATTCCCATACGGAGTAGGGGAACAGCTGCGCGAGGCTCACGCCCAATCCTCCATGAGGCCGGTGCGGGCCAAAGCCAGATACAGCACAATACCCGCAGAGGTGGAGAGGTTCAGGCTGCGCACGCGGCCTTCCCGCATGGGAATACGGATGCGGTACGGCGAGAGCGCCAGAATTTCCTGCGGCAGGCCCCGCGTTTCCGGCCCAAAGACCAGGCAGTCGTCCGCCTCAAAGGCAAACTGATGCGCCGGAGCACTCACCTGCCCTTTTTTGGCCGACGTGAGCACAAGGCGCGCGCCTTGCCTCCCCTGCGCCTCAAACGCGGCCCAGTCGGGCCAGACGCGCAGCCGCACGTTGGGCCAGTAATCCAGCCCGGCCCGCTTGAGGTAGCGGTCCTCAAGCTTGAAGCCCAGAGGTTCAATGAGGTTCAGCGTGGTGTCCGCAGCGGCGCACAGACGGGCGATATTGCCCGTATTGGGCGGAATTTCCGGCTCAAAAAGAACTATCTGCATGGTGGATATATTTGAATGACAGTAACAATGTTTGGTTTGCGGTTGCTGGCTGGCCGGAGTTGTTCCTTATGCCTGAAGCTTCTTCGGAACAGACCTGGCCGGAGATGAATTTTCTCCAGCCCACGCCCCGTTCACATATTCTTCATGGAGGCGGCAAGACCTGGTATTACCTGACAGACAACCCTGATGTCTCTGCTGCCAAAACCCGCGTCGTCGAGCGTGGCAAAAATGTCGGCCTCGGTCACCTCAACCCGCGCCCCGCTCTCTCCCGCCGCTTCCAGCCGCTGGCGCAACAGGGCGCTGGCCCGTTCGCGGGCTTCGCCAAGGCTGTAAGCCTTGCCGATGCGCTCGGTGATGTCCAGCGCGGGCACGGTCAGCACGCCCCGCCCGGTGTCGGCGTAGAGCTCGAGCGCGTCCGTGGGCAGGGTCAGTGCTGCGCCCACGGCATTGGCCACATCGGCATGAGCAGGCGTTTCCACCGGCATGCCCAGAGCCTGCGCCAGACGGTGCGCCACGCAACCCGCCGGGCCGCCCACAAGCCAGGCATGCGTGGGGCGCGCCTCACGCAGGGCCTTGAGCGCCGCAAGGGTGTATATGGGGCGGGCATTGACGCCAGCGGCCAGATCGCGGGCGGCGTTTGCCACCTGCTTCAGCGCGTCGTCCACAGCCATGCGCGCCAGATCCAGCGGGGCAAGACCGTGCAGGGCTGCCAACGCGGTTATGCCCGCAGCTGAAGCGGCCGCATCGCCCGCCGCTGCGTCTGCGGTCTCCCCGGCAGAAGCACGGGCTGTCGCGTCGGCAGCGTGGCTGTTCAGTACATTAAGAGCGTCCAGCAGGGTTGGCCGCTCTCCGCCAAAGGCCATGGCCGGGCCTTCGCGCAGGGGGCCCGTACGCACGGGCCGGGCCGCACCGGGCTTCGCATCGACATCAAGCAGCGAGTCGCCGCCGACGCCGATGGAGACCGTCGCCAGCGCCCGCACCAGGGTGCGCCGGCCCTCAAGCAGCATGCCGTCTCTGTCCACCACGGGCGAGCCGTCCACAAAAAGGGCCATATCGGTGGTGGTTCCGCCCATGTCGAGCAGCAGGCTGCATCCCTGTTGCATGGCTGCGCTGCCGCCGCACAGGGCCAGTACGCCCATAACGCTGGCCGCAGGGCCGGAAAGGATGGACTGCACCGGCTCGCGGCGTGAAAACGCCAGCGGCACAGCCCCGCCGTCGGCCTTGAGCAGACGCACCGAGGCGCTGATGCCCGCATCGGCAAGGGCCGACTCCACAGCATCCAGAAAAGTATTGTGCAGGCGCTCCACTGCGGCGTTAAAGTAGGCCGTGGCCAGCCGACGGGGAAAGTTGAGCCGACCCGAAAGCCTGTGCCCTTCGGTCACGGGCATGCCCGGCATGTCTTCGCGCACGGCCTTGGCCATGGCCTGCTCGTGCGCGGCGTTGCGCGGCGAAAATTTGCCCACGCAGGCCACGGCGGCCACACCGGCCTTGCGCCAGGCCGCAGCGGCCTCGCGCAGCACGCCTGTCTGCAGGGGGCTGACCTCAACGCCCCGGTGATCCAGCCCGCCGGGTACAACGCACACCTGCCCGCCCATGGCAAACCGGCGCGGGTCAAGCCCCGGCCCAGCGGAGACGGCCAGCCCCACGGTATCCGCCCGATGTTGCACCAGGGCGTTGACGGCAAGGGTGGCCCCAAGGGTCACGCGCGAGATGCGCCCAAAATCGCAGCCGGGAGCGGCCTTGGCCAGCGCGGCGAGCACTTCGCGCACAGAGCGGGGCAGGTCGTCGTGCCGGGTGCGCACCTTGGCAAAGGCCGCCAGACGTGCGGCAGGCGCGGACGCGCGGCTTGCGCCCATATCGGCGACGGGGCAGGCCAGCAGCACAGCGTCTGTGTGCGTGCCCCCGGCATCTATGCCCAGCACATATGTTTCGCTCATAATTTCAGCCTCATAATGCTAGTTGGCAGTCATGAACATACGGCATCGCCAGCCGCAGGGCCAGCCCTTTATTGCCCCGCATGCCGCCGCGCAAGCGATTGCCGCAGCAGCATGCGCCTGCAATTACGGATATTCTTATCGGCAATAGGCGCAACTGCTTGCCATACGCGCCCATTTTCAGTAGATTTTTGCTCTTGCGGCAACCGCCGGGACTGCCCCGGCACGACCGCGTTTTATACAGCAGGCTACTGCGGAGGAAAGCCATGCAGAAAACAAAGTTTATCTGGTTTGACGGAAAAATGCTCCCTTCTGAACAGGCACAGGTTCATGTGCTCACCCACGCCCTGCACTATGGCAGCGCCGTATTTGAAGGCATTCGCGCCTACGCCTGCGCCGACGGCACGTCCGCCGTCTTTCGCTTAGAAGACCACTGCAAGCGCCTAATTAACTCCGCTAAAATTATGCGCCTTGAAGTACCCTTCTCGCCCGACCAGCTGGTAGAAGCCTGTGTTGAAACCCTCAAGGCCAACGAACTGCGCGAGGGCTATGTGCGCCCGCTGTCGTTTGTGGGCTATGGCGAAATGGGCGTCTACCCCGGCAACAACCCGGTGCAGACCATCATCGCCGTCTGGCCCTGGGGCGCGTACCTTGGCGCAGAAGCCCTTGAAAAGGGCATTCGCGTCAAAACCAGCAGCTTTGCCCGCAGCCATGTGAATACCAGCATGTCCAAAGCCAAGGCCGCAGGCAACTACATCAACTCCATCCTTGCCAAGGTGGAGGCCAAGGACGACGGCTACGACGAAGCCGTGATGCTCGACACCAACGGCTTTGTCTCTGAAGCCACGGGCGAGAACATCTTTATCGTGCGCAACGGCGTGATCAAAACCACCCCCTGGACGTCCATCCTGGGCGGCCTGACGCGCGACTCCGTCATGGCCCTGGCCAAAGACCTTGGCTATACCGTGGAAGAACAGCAGTTTACCCGCGACGAATTCTATATTGCCGACGAGGCTTTCTTCACCGGCACGGCGGCTGAAATCACCCCCATCCGCGAGCTGGATCACCGCCAGATCGGCGTTGGTCATGCTGGCCCGGTGACAAAGCACCTGCAGAAGGAATTCTTCAAGATCGTCAAGGGCGAAAACCCCAAGTACGAGGGCTGGCTGCACCGCTTCAGCGTGTAACACCCAGCGGGCCGCACGGCCTGCCGCGTTCAGATATGTTTCGGGCGGTTTTGCTTTGGCGAAACCGCCCGAATAAACCACCGACCTGCTCCGCCCGCCCGCATGCCCCGTGCTGCCAGCGGCGCGTCAGGCAAAAGCCTTTTCTGCGGGTTCGCCCTGCGGCGTAACCCGGGACTGCCCGACAGCCCGTTGGTCATCTTTCAAAGGCAACGAGCGCCATGAAACATCTCTCTCTCGCCGCACGATACAGGCCGCAAAACTTCGCTCAGGTAGCAGGACAGGACATGGTCAAGGCCGTCCTTTCCCGCGCCGCTGCCGAAGACAGGCCAGCCGCCGCCTATCTTTTGAGCGGCACGCGAGGCGTGGGCAAAACCACCATCGCGCGCATTTTTGCCAAGGCGCTCAACTGCCAGCACGCGCCGGGGCCGGAGCCCTGCAACCAGTGCGAACAGTGCCGCAAGATTACCCAGGGCGTGCATGTGGACGTGACGGAAATCGACGGCGCTTCCAACAACAGCGTCGAAGACGCCCGCTCGCTGCGCGAAACCATCGGCTACGCGCCCATGGAGGGCCGCTACAAGATTTTTATCATCGACGAAGCGCACATGCTCACCCGCAACGCCTTCAACGCGCTGCTCAAAACGCTGGAAGAACCGCCGGAGCGCGTCGTCTTTATTTTTGCCACCACCGAGGCGCACAAGTTCCCCATTACCATTGTGAGCCGCTGCCAGCATTTTGTCTTCAGGCATCTGAGCGAAGATGCGCTGTTTGCGCACATCTCGGCCGTGTTGCGCAAAGAAAACGCGGCCTTTGAAGAAGGGGCCGTGCGGCTTATCGCGCGCAGGGCCGCAGGCAGCGTGCGCGACAGCATGTCGCTGCTCGACCAGACGCTGGCGCTGGGCGGCGCGGAGCTGACCGTGGCCGCCACCCGGCAAGTGCTGGGGCTTGCGGGCCAGGAGCTGTTTGCCGAGCTGTTCGAGGCCCTGCACAGTCAGGACTGCGCCGCCGTCGCGACCCTGTGCGGGCAGATATTGCAGCAGGGTGTGGACATTGGCTTTTTTATGCGCGAGCTGGCGGGCAACCTGCGCAATCTTTTTTTGCTGCGCCAGAGCGGTCAGGCCATTGTGCCAAGTCTGCGCCTGCCCGCTGACGAGGCGGCAATGTGGCAGGGCATAGCCCCCCGCTTTTCTGCGGCGCATCTGCATGCGGCATGGCAAATGGCCCTTGACGCGCAGCGCGGCATCGTGCAAAGCCCAGAACCGGCAGCCGCGCTGGAGCTGTTGCTGCTCAACCTGGCCCTGCTGCCGCAGCTGCTGCCAGTGGGACAGACGACGCCAGGCCCAGGCGGCCCCAATGGGGGCCAGGCTACGGGCCAGACTACGTGCCAGACTACGGGCCAGGCTTGCGGGCAACCGCCTAGTATGGGGGCAGTCGCGCAGGCGCAGACCGTTGCGGCGGCGAGTCCGCGCGGGGACAGCTCGGCGACCGTGTCCAGCGAGGCCGCTCAGGCCGTGCAGGCCCGGCCCAGAGATGCAGCCTCGACCCAGCACGCCGCCAACGACGCCGACGACGGAGACTCGGACGAACCGGACGCGGCCCCGAACACCGGGGACAGCAGCGCAGACCCGAGCAGCGCGCCGCGCAACGACGCCCCCACCTCTGCCCCGGCAACGCCGACGCACCGCCCATGGCGGCCGACGCCGCCCCCGCAAGGGAATGCCAACGCTGGCGGCGGAGCTGCAGCAGCCAAAGTCCGGGACGCGGCCAGCGCACCTACGGCGAGCGACGCCCCCGCAAGGCAGCCAGCAGGGAAGCGGCCTCTGGTGCAATGCGTCGCAGACGAACATTTTGACCAGGCTACTTCCGGCGAGGGCAACCCCCGCGCCGTGGAGACGCCCCCTGCGGCCGCCCCAACGCACGGCGCGCCTCAGGGCGAGGCCGCCTGCAACTGGGCTGCGTTTTGCGATTTTTGCACCACGTGGCAAAATGGCGGGCGCGACATGCCGCGTCAGCACCTGCTGCGCAGCGTTGCCGCAACGTGGAAGGACGGCGTGCTGCGCCTTGCGCCCAAGGCCGAGACCCAGCAGTTTCAGCTTGAGCGCGGGCGTGAGGAGCTCATGGCCGCTTTGGCGGCATACGGCGCAGGGCAGACGCGACTTGAAATCGTGGCTCCCCGGCCCTACAGGCCAGAGGCGGAGCTGATTGACGAATTCAGCCAAAAGCCGGAGCTGCGCCACTGTCTCGAAGTTTTGAATGCGCGGGTCAAAGGCTGCCGCCCCATCGACCAGTAACGGCGCCGCCCGCCAGGGCAATAAAAAATTTTCGCGACCATCGGCCACGCCGCCGGGAGCGGAAGCATGCAACAGACGCAAGGAGAAACACATGCGGAACATGAACGACATTCTGCGCCAGGCGCAGGTTATGCAAAACAAGATCGCCAAACTTCAGCAGGATCTGGGCGAGCACAGCTACGAAGCCAGCAGCGGCGGCGGCATGGTCAAGGCCGAGGTTTCGGGCAAGCAGGAACTGCGCAAACTTGTTATCGACCCCAAGGCTCTTGAGGGCAACGACGTCGAAATGCTGCAGGATCTCATTCTGGCTGCCGTCAATGAAGCTGGCCGCATTGCCCGCGAAACCATGGAACGCGAGATGAGCGCCATCTCAGGCGGCATCAAGCTGCCCGGTCTTTTCTAGCGCCATGCACGACAGGATTCCCGAACCGCTCAAGGCCCTGGTAGAGCAGCTTTCGCGTCTGCCGGGCCTTGGCCCCAAATCCGCCATGCGTGCGGCCATGGCCCTGCTCAAGTGGCCGGAGGCCGAAACCCGCAGGCTCGGGCGCGGCATCCACGACCTGCGCGACAACCTGCACCTGTGCTCGCGCTGCGGCGGGCTTTCGTCCACCGACCCGTGCCCGGTCTGCTCCGATGCAGAGCGTGCTCGCGATACGCTGTGCCTGGTGACGGAATGGGACAGCATGCTTACTCTGGACGAAGGCGGCTTTTATCACGGCCAATACATGATTCTGGGCGGCCTGATCGCTCCGCTTGAGCGCATGGATTCTGACAGCCTGGATATGGACAGGCTGGTAAAGCGCCTGGCCGAAGGCGAAATTCAGGAGCTCATTCTCGCCCTGGGCGCAACCCTTGAGGCGGAAAACACGGCTTCGTTCATCCGTCAGATGGTGCGCAGGCAGTTTCCCTCAGTGCGCGTTTCACGCCTGGCTCAGGGTATTCCCCTTGGGGCCGAGGTCAAATATATGGACAAGGAAACCCTGCGCCAGTCGCTGCAGTTCCGTCAGGATCTGGCCTAGGCCCCGAGTTTGCCCCCCCTATCCTTCCTGGTTTGGTCCGCTTTTTTTCGTTCAGGCATAAATCTTCTCTCCGATCTGCCGTAAATACGATAAACCAGAGACGTTCAGCTCTTCTTGAGGCTGTTTTTGCAGCATGTGCAAGTCAGCAAACCGCTTGTTTTTCCGTCGACCTGCATATACTACTACTGCGCTTGTATATGGCAGGTGATTTAGCCGCGACATGCGGCAAACACACTGCGGAAGAGCGCGATTCCCCGCCCTTGGGGTTTCGCGAGGTGCGGTTCTGCGCTTAAAACCTGAGAGCGGGCGTCGGCGTCCCGGGCGCCTGCCGCACCAGAGCGAACCAACAGCGCACAATGAGGTTGCTTGCAATGAATATGACGTTGAGTTCCCGCATCATTTTTGTATATGTCCTGAGCCTTATGCTGGCATGCATGGCCATGTTCATAGGCTTCAACATGGTTATGGGCGATGCCCTTACTGGCGGCGGCGCGTTCAAGGCGCTGCTCATCGGGGCGGGCCTCACCGCGCTGCTGGCTGTTGCCGGTTCGCTGTTCATCTGCAACAGGCTTTGTCCCATACGCAAATGCGTGGAGTACGCCAGGGCCGTTGCCGCAGGCGATACCAAGGCCACGCTGGATATGGACAGGGCCGACTGTCTTGGGCATCTGGCCCAGGCGCTGCGCGACATGGTCGCAAAGCTTGAAGGCCAGTCCCACTGGTACGAGAGCATTCTTGACACGCTGCCCCTTTCCATTTCCGTAACAGACAACGACATGATCTGGACGTTCTGCAACAAGGCCGCCCTCACGGGCATGCGCAAATATTGCCAGGAAGACGTCGTGGGCAAACACTGCTCTGAAAAACAGGGCAACATCTGCAACACTCCCCAGTGCGGCATCGAGCAGCTGCGCCGTGGCAGCAAGCAGGTCATCAACCATATGCCCAACGGCAAGACCATGCAGATCATGCTTGATTTTCTGAAAGACAAAAACGGCAATACTGTTGGCCATGTGGAAATTGGCGAGGATATCACCGAGCGCATCATCCTTGAAAAAAAGGCCGAAGAATCCGCCCACAAGGCTCGCATGGACACGGTCAACCAGCTTGAAGGCGTGGTGGAAACCCTGCAGCACGCCGCCAATACCCTCGACACGTCGCTGAACGACGTGCGCGACAAATCGGGCACGGTGGCCGACCGCATGGCCGAAACCGCCACAGCCATGGACGAAATGAATTCCACCGTGCTTGAAGTGGCGCACAACGCCGATGGCGCGGCCGAGGCCGCCACCTCGGTGCAGGGGCATGCGCAGGAAGGCACGGGCATTGTGCTGCGTACCATCCAGAACATGCAGGAAGTGCAGGAAAAGGCCTCTGGCCTCAAGCACGAAATGAGCACCCTGGACAAACAGGCACGGGATATCGGCGCGGTTCTTACGCTTATCCGCGACATTGCCGACCAGACCAACCTGCTGGCGCTTAACGCCGCCATCGAGGCGGCCCGCGCTGGCGATGCCGGGCGGGGCTTTGCCGTCGTGGCTGACGAGGTGCGCAAGCTGGCCGAAAAAACCATGAGCGCCACCAGCGAAGTGGAAAAAGCTATTGCCGCCATTCAGGAAGGCACCGACAAAAGCTCCAGCACCGTCGACAACACGGTGACTTCCATCGAAGAAGTAAGCCGCATGGCGCAGGAGTCGGGGCACTCGCTTGACCTTATCTCCAACCTCGCGGGCGACTCCAGCAGCCGCGTTTCCGCCATCGCCACCGCCGCCACGCAGCAGTCGGCCGCGTCGGAAGAAATCAACCGCAATATTGCCGAGGTCAACACCCTGAGCGCCCGCATCGCCGAGGCCACCAACGCCGCAACGGGGCAGGTGCGCGATCTGGCGGAGCAGGTGGGCATTGTTACCGGCATTCTCGACGCCATCCGCAAGGACGACCGGATCCGTGAGGCCAAGGCCAAGGCCTGATTACCGCGTACGACCAGATAAAACCACGCGACATTCAAAGCCGCCGAAACACTGTTTCGGCGGCTTTTTTGCATCTTACGGCAAAAAAACCTGCCAGCAGCTCGCAAACAACGGCATTAGCAAGTTTTTTGATTTTTTTTGCCCGCCCGCTCTGGACGATAACGGAGAAGGACTTACATATTGTTCGCACCTGACCACTGGTGCTGATTTTCCCGCGCTCGCCGCCGTTTGCGGCCCCCTGAGGTCCCTCGGAGGTGGTAGCGCGAAGCGTAACGAGAAGTTTTCCTGAGGAGGATTCAGATATGTCCAAGATTATAGGCATCGACCTGGGTACCACCAACTCCTGCGTCTACGTCATGGAGGGCAAGGACCCCAAATGCATCACCAATCCTGAAGGCGGGCGTACCACTCCTTCAGTGGTGGCCTTTACAGATAAGGAACGCCTGGTGGGCGACATTGCCAAACGTCAGGCAGTCACCAACCCCAAGCGCACGGTTTTTGCCATCAAGCGCCTCATGGGCCGCAAGTTTGACAGCCCCGAAGTTGGCCGGTGGAAGGAGCATTCGCCCTACGCCATCGTAAAAGCCGCCAACGAGGACGCCGGCGTGGAAGTGGACGGCCGCACCTACAGCGCGCCTGAAGTTTCGGCCATGATTCTGGCCAAGCTGAAGGCCGATGCGGAGGCATACCTCGGCGAGACCGTAACCGAAGCCGTCATCACCGTGCCTGCGTACTTCAACGATGCCCAGCGTCAGGCCACCAAGGACGCGGGCCGCATCGCCGGTCTTGACGTCAAGCGTATCATCAACGAACCCACCGCGGCCTCGCTGGCCTACGGCGCGGACAAAAAAGCCAACGAAAAGATCGCCGTGTTCGACCTTGGCGGCGGCACGTTCGATATTTCCATCCTTGAAGTGGGCGACAACGTGGTTGAAGTGCGCGCCACCAACGGCGACACCTTCCTCGGCGGCGAAGACTTTGACCAGCGCGTCATCAACTTCCTCGTTGAAGAATTCAAGCGCGAAAACGGCATTGACCTTTCCAAGGACAGCATGGCCCTGCAGCGCCTGAAAGAAGCCGCTGAAAAGGCCAAAAAAGACCTCTCCACCTCCATGGAGGCCGAGGTCAACCTGCCCTTTATCACTGCCGACCAAAACGGCCCCAAGCACATGCTCATCAAGATTGGCCGCGCCAAGCTTGAATCGCTGGTCAGCGACCTTGTGGACCGCACCATCGAGCCCTGCAAAAAAGCCCTGGCCGACGCCGGCATGAGCGCCTCGCAGATTGACGAAGTCATCCTCGTCGGCGGCATGACCCGTATGCCTATGGTACAGCAGGTTGTGGGCAAGTTTTTTGGCAAGGAGCCCAACCGCTCCGTGAACCCTGACGAAGTTGTGGCCATGGGCGCCGCCATTCAGGGCGGCATCCTCACCGGCGACGTCAAGGACGTGCTGCTGCTCGACGTGACCCCGCTCTCCCTTGGCATCGAAACCATGGGCGGCGTGTTCACCAAGCTGATTGACCGCAACACCACCATTCCTACGCGTAAAAGCCAGGTGTTCACCACGGCCTCCGACAACCAGCCCTCGGTGTCCATCCATGTGCTGCAGGGTGAGCGCCCCATGGCCCCCGACAACATGACCCTGGCGCGTTTCGACCTGGCGGGCATTCCCCCGGCGCCCCGAGGCGTGCCGCAGATCGAAGTGTCTTTTGACATCGACGCCAACGGCATTGTGAACGTGTCCGCCAAGGACATGGGCACCGGCAAGGAACAGTCCATCAAGATTACCGCTTCTTCTGGCCTGTCTGAAGACGACATTCAGCGTCTGGTGCGCGAGGCCGAGACCCACGCCACAGAAGACAAGAAAAAGCAGGATGTTATCGAAGCCCGTAACCACGCCGACAGCCTGATCTACGGTACGGAAAAATCGCTCAGCGACCTGGGCGACAAGGCCGATGCCGCCCTCAAGAGCGACATCGACGGTAAAATCGTCGCCCTGCGCAAACTTATGGAAGGCGAAGACGCCGCAGCCATCAAGGCTGCCACCGAAGACCTGGCCAAGACCTCGCACAAGCTGGCCGAGCAGCTCTACCAGCAGCAGGCCCAGCAAACCGGCGGACAGCCCGGCGCGGACGCTGGCGCTGCCGGAGCAGGCCACCAGCACGGCAATGCCGGAGACGATGTGGTGGACGCGGACTATACCGAAGTAAAGAAATAAGCGGGCGCGCAATTCGGCGGCAGTCGCCCCGAACTTGCAACCACGCCTGCCCTGTACTAAAAAGGTCTGGTTCCCTGAACCAGACCTTTTTTTGCGGCCCGCGCACGGCGGGCCTGTCGGTACTACAACCAGGATTCCGCCATGACCATACGCCGCCCTTTCGTCGTGCTGGCACGTAATATTTTGCTGCTGGCACTTCTTGGCTGTCTTGCCGCGTGCCAGATGCCCTTTGGCATGGGGCAGAGAGCCCCCGAACCCAAACCCCAGCCGGTGGCGCCCGCGCCGGCAACCGGCCCTTGCGTTGTGCTGGCCCTGCCCTCGTCGGGCACCTACGCCGCCATTGCGGGCAAGGTGCGCCACGGCGCGCAGATGGCCCAGAACGAGCTGGCCGCAAACGGCGTCAAGCTGCGTCTGGAAACCATCAATACCGAAGCCCCGGACTGGCTGCAGCGCCTTGACGCGCTGCCGCAGGCCTGCTCGGTTGTGGGCGGCCCCCTTCAGGCGCGCAATTACGCTCAGGCACGCGAGCACGGCCAGCTGGAAAAGCGGGCGTTCTTTACCTTTGTTCCCTCGCTTGAGCAGGGCGACGAGGGCGCGCGGGCATGGCGCTTTTTCCCCAGCCCGCAAGACCAGATTGATACGCTCATCGGCTTTGCCACCACAGGCATGAATATCCGCACCTACGGCGCGTTTTACCCAACCGACGCGTACGGCGTGCGCATGACGGGCCTTATGGAACAAAGCCTCGCCAGTCAGAACATGCTGCTGCAAAAGGCCTCGTACAATCCCGCCGACCCCACGTCGTGGAGCGATGCTGTGGCCCCGCTCATCAACGCGCAAACGCCGCAGGGCAGCAAAACCCCTGTGCCGCAAACCTCCTTTGAAGGCCTGTTCCTGCCCGACTCGTGGAAGAGCATGGAAATGCTGACCACAAGCCTGCTCTACAACGGCGAGGATCGTCTGGTGCTTCTGGGCACAACGCTGTGGGAGCAGAGCCTCTCGGGCAAAACCATCTCCAATGCCGACAAATACGCGCTGGCGGTTTTTCCCGCCGCATGGAACCAGCCGCAGGCGCCCCGCGCCCTGCAGGTTCCCGGCACGGACTTCTGGAACGCCCTGGGCTACGACTTTGTACGCTTTGCCGTGTCCATGGGGCTTGATTCGCGTCTGACGACGCCGCAGGTCACCGCCCGCGCCCAGCGCGCCTCAAAGATGATCTGGGGCATGGCGCCCATTTCGTGGGACAACGCTGGCGTGGCGCACCAAAAGCTCTTTTTGTTTGGCGTGTCGCCCACGGGCATGACTCCGGTGAATATAGAGACCTTCCAGCAGACCCGCGCACGCGTGCTGCAGCAGTCTGCCTTGCGCATGCAGGGCCTGCCGCCTGTGGACGCCACGGGCGCGCCAGTTGCGGCCCCTGCCGCCGGGGCGGAAGCCGCCCCCGCCGTGCAGCAGGGTCAGACGCCGCCGTCCGCGCCCATAATGAGCAACACGCCCCGCCCCTCGTATAAACTCAGCCTGCCCACAGCGCGCTAGCCGCGCCCGCAGGCATGCCTTTAAAGGATCGCACATGGCAGACAACAAAACCATCAGTCTGGATGAAGTAACCCACATGGCGACGCTTTCACGGTTGAGCGTCAGTAAAGAAGAACAGATCCTGTTTGCCCGTCAGATGGGTGATATTTTGGCCTACATGGATGTGCTTGCCCAGGTGGACACCAACGATGTTGAACCGCTGTACAGCCCGGCCCAGCACCCCGGCCACCTGCGCGAAGACGTCGCTGCCCGGCGGCGCGAGCGCACCGAGGTGCTGGCCAACGCTCCCGAAGCCGACGGCGAGTATTTTATGGTGCCGCGCATCGTCTAATCTGGCCATGGGTGGCCGCGCCGCAAGACAGCAGGGCCGCCCCCAACGAGTGTACAGCATTGTGCGGAATTTGCCGCCGTGCAGAACATATTTGAGAACGACATGACCGAAATCTGCTCCCTCTCGCTGACCCAGGCGGCCCAGTCCCTGCAAAAAAAGGAACTGGGAGCCGCAGAGGCAGTTACAGCCTGCCTTGCGCGCATGGATGCCACAGAACCCGGCATCTCCGCCATGCTTACCATTGACAGGGAAGGTGCGCTTGCCGCTGCCGCCGCAATGGACAGGCAAGGCCCCGACCCGTCCAAGCCCCTGTGGGGCGTGCCCGTGACCGTCAAGGACGCCCTCTCCACCAAGGGACTGCGCACCACCGCGGCCTCGCGCATCCTTGAAAACTATACGCCTTTCTATGACGCCTATGCCGTGCAGCTGCTGCGCGAGGCCGGGGCGATCATCCTCGGCAAGGCCAACATGGACGAGTTTGCCATGGGTTCCACCACGGAAAACTCCTCCTACCAGACCACCCGCAACCCCCGCGACACCAGCAGGGTGCCCGGCGGCTCCAGCGGCGGCTCTGCCGCTTCTGTCACGGCCGGTCAGTGTTTTGCCTCGCTTGGCACAGACACGGGCGGTTCCATCCGCCAGCCCGCCTCGCTGTGCGGCTGCGTGGGTCTCAAGGCCACCTACGGACGTGTTTCGCGCTATGGCGTCATTGCCTATGGTTCATCGCTGGACCAGGTGGGCCCCCTGACCCGCACGGTGGAAGACTGCGCCCGTGTGCTCGGCGTTATTGCCGGGCATGACCAACGCGACGGCACTTGCGCTCCCCGCCCCGTGGACGACTACGTTGCCGCCCTGGGCGGCAACGGCCTCAAGGGCGCACGGCTGGGTATTCCCAAGGAATTCTTTGGCGAGGGCCTGGCCCCCGAGGTGCGCGCCGTGTGCCAGAACGCCATGGGCATAGCGCAGGCGCAGGGCGCAGAACTGGTGGAAGTAAGCCTGCCGCACACCGATGCGGCCATTGCCACCTACTATATCATCGCCATGGCCGAAGCCAGCTCCAACCTCGCTCGCTTTGACGGCGTGCGCTATGGACGCCGCGCCAGCGACATTAAAAACCTTGAAGAGCTGTACGTGCACTCGCGCACCCAGGGCTTTGGGCAGGAAGTAAAACGCCGCATCATGCTGGGGGCCTATGTACTCTCCTCCGGCTATTACGACGCCTACTACCGCAAGGCCGCGCAGGTGCGCCGCCTTATCCGCGACGAATATCTGGCTGCCCTCGACAAGTGCGACGCCCTGTGGGCCCCGGTTTCGCCTGTTACGGCATGGACCGTAGGCAGCCTCACTGCGGATCCGCTGCAGATGTACCTCATGGATGCCTACACGCTTTCGCTCAACCTTGCGGGTCTGCCCGGGCTTTCCATGCCCGTGGGCCTTGGTGCGGAAAGCGGCATGCCGGTGGGCATGCAGCTGTTTGGCAAAGCCTTTGCCGAGGGCGAATTGCTCGCGCTGGGTTTTGCCTTGGAGCAGGCGCTACCGAAGATTGGCGCACCAAAGTTGTAGATTGTTTTTTTGTATGGATGCATGGGGAGCAGGCCGAGGGCTTGCTCCCTTTTTGTTGTTTTTGAGGGCGGCCCTGCGGTGCGGAATGGACTTTTTATGCTTGCGGGCGCGGAATTGCGCCCCCCGGCGCTGTTTGGGACGCCTCCCCGGTGTGGGGGGCATACTTTGTTTCGGGCTTGCTGCCCTGCGGGAATGGATTTCGCCCTTCCGGCGCTGTTTGGGACGCCTCCCCGGCGTGGGGGCATACTTGTTTTGGACGCGCTGCCCTGCGGGCATGGAATTGCGCCCCCCGGCGCTGTTTGGGACGCCTCCCCGGCGTGGGGGGCATACTTGTTTTGGGCTTGCTGCCCTGCGGACGCGGGATTGCGCCCCCCGGCGCTGTTTGGGAGGCCTCCCCGGCGTGGGGCAAGGGGGCCTGTTAGGGGCTGCGCCCCTCCTCGGCCCCCTCTGCACTCCCCCCGGAACACCCCCTAAGAGGAACATTCAACTTCCGCAAAACGGCGAGGGCACGCGTCTTATGCTGCGGGAGCTTCCTTCCCTCGCTCCACTCGCTCAGGTGATCTCCCTCCGCGACGCGTAAATGCCAGACACCGCTCCCGCTCTGGTCAAATTCCGCTTCAGCCAAATACCACTGGCAAATCTGACCGTTGAAAAAAAGAGAGGACCTCTCCCTCCAGCCAACCCCCCTCTTCTCATTTTTGCCTTGATTGGATTCTTCCCTGCCGCCCTCAAGCAACCACCGCTACGGCGCACCCTGCCCATTTTTGTCTTCACTGCATTTTTTCTTCTCTCACGCCAACCTCAGCAGCATTTTTCTTCTCTTTCCTGTAGATCTTTACTTTTCCTCGCTCACGGCAAGGCGAAGCACCGTATGAACAAAATCAGCCGGATAGCATACGCACCAGGAATTACGTTCGCTATCAAAAGCAGGTCGTGGCGCTGCCTTCCTTATACTCGCCGAAGCAAAGCGAAGGCGATGGCTGGTGTTGAGGGAATTTGCAAAATACGCATTTTTCTGGCCTGACAAGGAAAAATCCTGTTTTTGAGCGCAGCGTACTTATGTACGTGAGCAGCAAAAACAGGATTTTAACGCCGTCAGGCCAAAAAAGACGGGTTTGCGTAAATGCTCTCGACGGGCTCACCCCGCCCTCAAGCAATCGACGCAAAAAATCACCCTGCCCATTTCTGTCTTCACTACATTTTTCTTCTCTCACGCCAACCTCAGCAGTATTTTTCGTCTCTTTTCTGTAGATCTTTACTTTTCCTCGCTCACGGCAAGGCGAAACACCGTATGTACAAAATCAGCCTAGCATACGCACCAGGAATTACGTTCGCTATCAAAAGCAGGTCGTGGCGCTGCCTTCCTTATACTCGCCGAAGCAAAGCGAAGGCGATGGCTGGTGTTGAGGGAATTTGCAAAATACGCATTTTTCTGGCCTGACAAGGAAAAATCCTGTTTTTGAGCGCAGCGTACTTATGTACGTGAGCAGCAAAAACAGGATTTTAACGCCGTCAGGCCAAAAAAGACGGGTTTGCGTAAATGCTCTCGACGGGCTCACCCCGCCCTCAAGCAATCGACGCTAACGGTTCACCCAGCCAACATGTTGAAATTATTCCAGGATATAACGCATGGGGTCAACCGGCACGCCGTTAAGGCGGACCTCATAATGCAGATGCGGCCCCGTCGTGCGCCCGCTCATGCCCACATAGCCCACGATCTCGCCGCGCTTGACCCACTGGCCTTCCTGCACGGCGCAACGTTGCATATGACCGTACTTGGTGACTATGCCGCTGCCGTGATTGATCTCGACGCTAAAGCCGTAGGCGCCGTCACGCCCCGAGAGGGTAACAAGCCCCTGCGCGGGTACAATAATGGGCGTGCCTATGCGGTTGGTGATATCCAGCCCCTTGTGGAACTGCCCACGCCCGCCAAACGGCCCGGACCGCCAGCCAAAACTGGATGAAACAAAACCCACCACCGGCCAGATGGTCGGCATGGAAGAAAGGGCGTCGCGGTTTTCGCGCAGGGCCAGCAACAAATCCTGCTGGCGCACTTCCTCAAGCTTGACTGATTCGGAAAGCCGGGTGAGAAAATCGAGCATCTTGCGGGCGGCAAGCTCCTGCCGGTGCAGGGGCAGGTAAGTGCGCGAAAAATCGCCGGGTTTGTCGCCAATGGACCCGGCCTCAGCGGGGTCTTTTTCCATATTCATCATGATGCGCAGCTTGGCGTCAAAGCTTTGCACCCGCTCAAGGTCGCGTCCCACGACAGAGATGCGCTCAATGAGGTTCACCAGCTGGCGGCGCTGCTCTTCAATGGTTTTGTCCGCGTTGCGCAGATCGTCGCCAAGGTGCCGCGCCTCAAGCCAGTTACGCAGCAGCCATACGTTGCAGGCCACCAGAGCCAGCACAAGCAGACAGGCGATAAAGCCCAACCAGCCGCGCATGCGCACATTGCGGCTGCCGCTACGACCTTCGGTGAAGATGACTATGTGATATTTGCCGAAAAGCATCGAGTCCGTACTCTAGGTCCGGTAAGCGGCCCGTGTCAATCGGCTGCGGAATCCGGCGCTTCGGCGTCCGGCAAGGGGACCTCTGCCGGCAAGTCTTTACGGGCGCTGCTTTTGTCGAGCTGCCAGCGGGTCAGTCCGTTAAAAATGCAGCGACGCGAATCTTTTGAAACCCCGTAAAGGTGCTCGAGGGTTTCACCCATGGAGCTGCGGGCGGTATTTCCCGCCGAGGGGCAGGCGTTGGCCCAGATGGGCAACTCCCACTGTTTTGCGGCCTTGAGGATAAACTTTTTTTCCACCAGCAGCAGCGGACGTATGAGCTGCAGCCCGCCGCCAAAAAACGATTCGTTCATGCTCATGCCGTCTACGCGGCCATTACGGCACAGATTCATAAAAAACGTCTGCACCAGGTCATCGGCATTATGCCCAAGGGCAAGGTGGGTTATCCCATACTGGCCGCACAGTTCAAACAGCCGCTTGCGGCGCAGCCACGAGCAGCGAAAGCAGGCCGACCTGCGCAGATTTTTTTCAGAATGCGCGTCAGGCCCATAGGTGGTCATTTCAATATGCCCCGGTATGCCGCGCATGGCCAGCCAGGGCAACAGGGCCGCATGGCTTTTTTCATCAAAGCCGGGATTAAGATGAATGGCCATCAATTCAAAGTGAAAAGGTACGATTCCTTGGCGAATTTTAAGACTTTGCAGCAACACAAAGCTGTCCACTCCGCCCGAAACAGCCACGGCGACCCTGCAACCCGGCCACAGCATGCCGGTTTTTTGCATGGCCTTGCCCGCACTTTTAACGCAGGTTTCCTGGGCAAACGATCTTTTTTCTCTGCTCATAAAATTTTTCCGTATAATTTGTTGGCGGGCAAGGCCGCTTGCTGGCGGCGCAGCCGGAGTGCCTTGTGAACTGCCGACATGCGGGGCTATTGACAGCACAGCAGACGACATATATTAATTCATATTTCAGCAGGGTAATCCTGGACAAAGGCGTATGAACACGCCCGGCCTTTACAAATGGTCGGGCGGTATTATTTATCAACCGGGTTGCCTGTGGCAGCCCGGAATGCGGCGCTTGAGCCGCACTTACGGAGGCAGCATGGCCCGCATTACCGTTGAAGATTGCCAGGAACGCGTTGATAACCGTTTTCTCCTGGTGCAGATGGCCATCAAGCGTGTGCATCAGTACCGCGAAGGCTACGAACCCCTTGTGGAATCGCGCAACAAAGAGGCCGTGACCGCTCTGCGCGAAATTGCCGCAGGAAAAGTTTTGCCCGATGACGTCAGCCTTTACTGCCCCCTGCCCGGCCAGGGAATGACCGACGCAGAAGATTAGCCCTTGGGGACAGACTGTCCGCGCGGCGGCTTCCCCAGTGGGAGCCGCCGCGTTTATGTACAACCTTTAGCACAGGCGCACAAGCCGCACAGTGACCGGAACTACGATGGAGCTCGATTACTACGAAGTGCTGGGCGTAAGCCGCAGCGCCGAAGATGACGAAATAAAGCGGGCCTACCGTAAGATGGCCTTAAAGTATCACCCTGACCACAACCCCAACAATGCCGAGGCCGAACAGAAGTTCAAGGAAGCCGCCGAGGCCTACGACGTGCTGCGCGACCCCGAAAAACGCGCACGCTATGATCGCTTTGGCCGCGCAGGCGTGCAGGGCGGAGCTGGTGGTTTTGGCAGCAACGACGATATTTTTGCGCACTTCAGCGACATTTTCGGTGATCTTTTTGGTTTTTCCACTGCCACGCGTGGGCCCCGGCCCATGGCTGGGGCAGACCTGCGTTACAACCTGACCGTCACCTTTGCCCAGGCGGCCAAGGGTGACGAAATCAGCATTTCGCTGCCCAAGCATGTGACATGTTCCGAGTGCAACGGCAGCGGAGCCGCGCCGGGCAGCAAGGCCGAGACCTGCCGCCAGTGCAATGGCACGGGGCAGGTTCGCCGCTCGCAGGGATTCTTTCAGATTTCCATGCCCTGCCCCTCGTGCCAGGGCACAGGCCGTGTGATCACCAAACCCTGCCCCAAATGCAAGGGCGAGGGCATAACCACAGATACCCGCGAGCTTGTGGTGCGCGTGCCTGCCGGTGTGGACAGCGGCACCCGCCTGCGCGTGCGCGGCGAGGGTGAACCCGGCGTGCACGGCGGCCCTGCGGGCGACCTGTACGTAGTGCTTACCGTTGAGCAGGACAAACGCTGGCAGCGTCAGGGTCAAGACCTCATCTACACCCTTGAGATCAACTTTGTGCAGGCGGCTCTTGGGCACCGGGCCGATGTGCCCGGTCTGGACGGCAACCTGCCCCTTGAAATTCCCAAGGGCATACAGAGCGGCACGCTGCTGCGCATGGCGGGCGAGGGTATGCCCTATCCCGGCCGCAGATCGCGCGGCGACCTGCTGGTGGAAGTACGGGTGCTTACCCCCACGCGCCTTTCTGCCAGGCAGGAAGAACTGCTGCGAGAGTTTGAAGCCGCAGTGGAAAAGAGCCCCCTGGAAAAAGTCAAAAAAGCAGCCAAAAAAATCAGCAAAGCCATGGGCATAGACTAGATTTTTCTGCCGCATATCAAGCAAAAAGCCGGGTTTCCCGGCTTTTTGCTTTTATGGACGAAAAAATATTTGACCCGGCGGCATCGTGGTATGCCGCCGGGTCAAATTTGTCCTGATTACCGCTCAGCCAGGCAAGGAGAAGCGGTACGGACGCAGAGGCTGGCAAACGGTTCCGCTTAAGGGGAAGCGGGGTTCACAGAAGGGGCTGTGCGCCTGCCGAGGGTTGCCATCTGCAATTTTATACAGGAGGGGTTGCACTCCCATAAAAATTCTTTTTATCTAGACAAATTACACACTGTTTGTGCGCTCAATCTAGCACTGGGTCTGACAACATGCAAGTTATTTTTTTCACCACCGCAAACAAATTTCAGACACCCCTCGCGCACAGCAGTACATACAATAACAGCATGTTGCTGGGAAATACGCACATATCTGCAGGCGCAAAAAACGTACCCCCTAAAAGCAACAAAAAGAACCCGCCTGCATAACCAGACGGGTTCTTTAAACAAATTGACAGAAAAAAATTATTCTTGCGGGGCATCCTTGTGGCTGCAGCCGCACGAAGGCGCGACCTCGCCAGCGGATTGAGCCGCCGCCTGTTCCTCGGCCTCTACCGGTTTGAGCGAATGCATGTTGACCTGTTGCGGCCCGTCGGCGCTTTGCGGAACCTGCAGCCCCATGCGCACCTCATAGTTGATGACGATGGGTCCGGTGAGGTTGAGCACAGCCTTTTCGGGCGCTCCCGCCGGGATGGATACCGTCACCAGCACGGCGGCCTGTTCCAGGCTTTCGATGCTCAGCAGCTGCTTTTCGGCATCGCCCACCTGCGGCGCATAAGATTTGTCAAAAAAGCTGTAGGGATCAGCCACCAGCAACCCCACTACCGGCGTGCTCACGCTTTGCAGGATAAGCAAAGGTGCTTCAGGCCTGATCTGCAACAGGATAAAATCCCGTTCGTTTTCAAAACCAGCCAGCCCACGGGGAAAGTGGATAACCTTGTCCGTATCGATGCAACGACGTCCAAGACGGGTGTCGATTTCTATTTCTTTGTTTCGTGCCATAGTTCAGCAGCCACCATAAGGTCATTAGTACTGGTTTCAAGGGCCCGACGGTTTTCTTCAACAACCCGTTTGTATACTTCTTCGCGGTATATCGTGGTGTCATCAGGCACTTCCAGGCCTAGTTTGACCTGTTTGCCCTGCATGCCCAGGATAGTTATGCGTATATTTTCGCCCAGGTAAAGGCTCTCCCCCGGGCGTCGCGTCAATATGAGCATAGGTGCTTCCGTTAATTATATCGTTGCATGAACCGCACCGCGCCAGTGCTCACGCGATGGTCCGGCAGTCGGGCGGCTGATCCGCCAGCATCCGGCATTACAGGTAACTTGACAGACTCATCTGCATGATCTTTGATGAAGACTGAAGCACTGTCTGGTAGGTCAACTGTTGCCGGGTAAGTTTTGTCAGCAGCTCAGTCAAGTCTATATCTTCAGTGTAGCTCAAACGGTCCTGCTGGTCTACCTTTTGAAAGCTGAGCATATCGCTGGCGGTGGAAACCCGGTTTTCAAGACCGCCCACACGGGCCGTCTGGGTAAGAATATTCTGCTGCACGCTGGCGATTTTGGTGAGCGTCTGCTGGCAGCCTTCCTGATTGTTGTTTTCGCAATAGCCGATGAACTCGCCAACCACGTCAAACAGGTTTGTGGACGAATCAAGGGCGGGCTTGCCTTCGTAATAGCCGCCAAAGATGTCCTTGCCCACGTTGTTTACAGAAATATACGAGTCTTTCATTATCTCCAGGTTCAGATCGGCGCGGTTTGGATGCACCAGAATCTGCGTTCCTGCAGTAACGGTATTGCCCGCCACGGTTGAGGCGTCCATATCCACATAGCCGCTGGGGACCAGCAAACGCAGCTTGTTTGTGCCGTCGGTGGTGGCTGTTGCCGCCACCCAGGTTGAACCGCTGTCGGTGCTGTACGAATAATTGACGGTATTGCCCGTGGTGGACAGATTGGCGGCGTTGTCCATGCGCACAAGCATATTGCCGCCAAAAGCCCCTGCAGCGGAGGTGGCAAGGTTGGCCGGGCCGCCCATGACCGTCATGGTGGGCGGCGGATCGTTGTCGTCGCCCTGGTATACGGCGGTGGGACGGACATAGAGCAGGGTTCCGTTGTGCGAGCCGGCGCCCGCGCTCACGTCGGCGGCGGTAACGGCCATGTCGCTTTTCATGGTTACCGTGACGCCGTTGGCCGAAAGCGTTCTGCCCGAGGTGGTTCCCGTGCTCCAGGTTGTGCCGCCGTCACTTGACCAGCGAAAAGTCTGCGGCCCGCCGTCCAGCGTGCCAGTACTGGTAAACTGCACCATCATGGTCGTTTTTGACGCGCCCTCAATGGTGTAGCCGCCGTTTTGAACGGCCGTGTTCCAGTTGGTGTCGGCGCTGGTAAGGGCAAGGCCTTCTTCAAAGGCGTTGTGGTCGTAGCGCTGACCGGCAAAGATGCTGTTGTCCTCGTACTGCGTGTTGGAAAGATTGAGTATCTGGCCAAAAATCTGCCGGGCCTGGTCGGCTATCTGCTGACGGTTTGCCGCGGTATACGACCCGGTG
Source organism: Desulfovibrio desulfuricans (assembly GCF_004801255.1). NCBI lineage: Bacteria > Pseudomonadati > Thermodesulfobacteriota > Desulfovibrionia > Desulfovibrionales > Desulfovibrionaceae > Desulfovibrio > Desulfovibrio desulfuricans. Next base: position 2,744,183 of record NZ_CP036295.1, read on the forward strand.
GAAGCCTGCTCGGCCAGACTTTTGAGGCTTGTCAGCGCCGTGCTCAGCTGCGTGCCCAGCACGTTGTCGGTCAGCGAAAGCCAGCCCTTGGCGGTATCCACGTTGGTCTGATACTGCGTGGTGGCGCTGATGTCGTTGCGCGTCATCAGCACACGATAGGTGCCTGCCGGATCATCCGAGGGCCGGTTGATCTTTTTTTGGGTAGATCCCTGCTCGTTGCTTTCCATGTAGGCGGCCAGATTTTTCTGCATCTGGCTCGTCAGGGTATCATACATGGTGCTTTGCGTTACGCGTATGGACATGCTGACCTCCTACTGCTTCATCCCAAGAAGGGTTTGCAGCATCTGGTCTGCGGTTGTGATCAGCTTGGCTGCCGCCGTATACGAATGCTGATACTTGATAAGATTTGCCATTTCCTCGTCCAGGTTCACCCCCGCAGCAGAGCTCACCTGATCCGACATATCGCTCGTAAGCGTCGAGTGATAGTCTGAATTTGTTTTGGCCAGCTTGGTGTCCGCACCCACGGTGGTCACCAGACTTGCGTAATACTGCGAGATAGTCTGGTTGCTTGTGGTCTTCCACACGGTGGAGATGGTCACAGTGGTGTCGGCCAGCTTGCCGATGGCCGTTGCGTTGACGTTGTCGCCCTTGTTGATCTGCTGCTGGCCATTTACCTGGCCTGCCGCAATGTAGTTTACATTGCTGTGCAGCTGGCTGCTTACGGCAATGGAGCCGGCGTCAGTGCCGGTAAAAAACGTGTTGACCCCAAGGGCGGCCATCATGCCCGTGCTGTCCGTGCCCAGGGCAAACTGCAGGTTGCTGCCTGCAGCGGTATTAATGATCAGCTTGCCGTCCTGTATACTGGCCGAAAGCTGCGTGGGAAACGTATTGTTGATGGCGGCGGCCACATCCGTCAACGAATGCTTGGTGGGATCAAAATTCTGCACGCCGGCGGTGGCTGTGTCAAAATCAAGCTGTCCGGATGACACGTAGTCGCCCGTGGTCTTGTTGTAAAAGTAAAAATTGACGTTGCCCGCCTGCAACCTGCTCGAATCAGGCAAGACGGCCTGAGCTGAGCCAAGGGGTACGGTGGTGTTTGAAACACCCTGCTGCCCCTGCGCGTAGTCGAGCAGCGAGGTGCCCGCGCCCTGGCTGTGGATGCGGTTTACTTCCCAGATAAGCGACTTGGCGGTGGCGTCCAGCTCGTCGAGGTAGCGGCCGCAGTTGTCGTCGCGAACATTAAAATAGGTCGCCAGCTTGCCGCCGGAGACGCGGTCATTGTTGTCCGTGCCGTCAAAATAGACCTGAGGCGTGATATTCTGCGGGCCGCGCGTGGGCTCTATCCAGTACAGGCCGGTCTTGGGAACGATGTCAAACTTGTCGCCCTGGGTAAAATTGGTGGTGGAGTCAAACGAAATCTTCAGGTTTTTTACCTGGACGGAATCCGTTGAACCGCCGCCGCTGGAGCTGATTTCATAATGCAGCTCGTTGCCGCTTTCATCGCGCAGCCAGGTTTTGCCGCCGTCCAGCGAAACGCGAAACGAGGGGTTGCCTGCCGTGCCCGCCGCAGCGGCATTGCCGCCAGAAACGACCTCCAGCGTGTATTCGTGGCTGTCGGTGCCGTCAAACTGCACGTTGCCCGCATAGGTAGAACCCACCGTAAGGTTGTTTTCCGCGCGCGGGGGCATGACCTGCAGTTCATTGGTGTTTGTGCCCTGCACCAGCGGCTGGCCGGTGGAAAGGGCTACGGTAAAATTGCCGCCGCCGTTGTCTACGGTTTTTACATCGGCCAGCGTGGCCAGCTCGCGCACCATCTGGTCGCGCTGGTCAAGCAGCGCGTTGGGATTGCTGACCCCGTCGACGGTGGTGGCGCTGATCTGCTTATTGAGCGACGCTATGCTCTTGGCCAGCGAATTGACGCGGTCCACGCTCTGCCCGATGGAAACGTCCATCTGGCTTTGCAGAGATTTGACCCCTGCGGCAGTGCTGGTGATCATATCGCTGAGGTTGTCCGCATTCGAAAGCAGCGACTCGCGCGAGGCAGTATCGCCGGGGCGCAACGCAAGCGTTTGCCACGCGGTAAAAAAGGCGTTCATGGCCGAGCTGACGCCGGACCGGTTGGATTCGTTGAACAGGCTTTCAACCGAACCCATGATATTTTCCTGCTCGCTCCAGCGGGAGGAGTTGGTGGACTGCTTTACGTAGGCGCTTTCAAGAAACGAATTGAAATACCGCAGTACCTGCTGCGCATTTACGCCCTGCCCTTCGCCGCCGGGGCTCGAAACGATGGTGCCCGCATCCCGCTGGTCCACATACCGGCGGGTGTAGCCGTCGGTATCGGCATTGGCGATATTGCTGCCAGTGACCGAAATCCAGGCTTGCGAGGCATTAATTGCCGTCTGGCCGACGTTGAACAGACTGCTGATCATGACTACAGCCTCCCGGAGATAATCGCAGCCTGGGGATGCCGCTGCACGCTCATGCCCCCGCGTCGGCCGTACGTCTCGGCCTTGGGCGGCATGGCACGGCTTGTGAGTTCCTGAAGCGTACGGCTGCTCTGGTCAAGCAGGGCCAGCGAAAGGTCTGTGTTGCGCGAGGCCTGACGCGAGACAGCCTGCTCGCCGGCGTCTATCCTGCGCAGGGTTTCCTGTACGGCTTCGTGCTGATCTTCGGGCAGCATGGCGGCATATTCCGCCGCCCGCATACCCCCAAGCCATTTGATGACGGAGGTTTTTTCCAGGGCCAGATGGCGGATCAGTTCCTGAATGGAAAATTCCAGAGACACCACGGCATCGGTATCGCGACTGAGAAGACGGCTGTATTCTTCTTCAAGAAGAACGCGCAACAGGCCAAGGGCTTTGTCCTGACGCGAAAGCGATTCAAAAATGATGTCGTGCATGTGTTCCTCCAAGGGGCTCTTGCTCCTGCCGCGCTCAAACTACCGCCCGGCAGAGATGGCAGAAACTGCCGCCCCGCCTGAAACAAAGCAAATTTCGTGCCTTAATCTTGCCGCACGCCGCAGGGGTGCTGAATCCGCCGCCGGTTGGCGCACGACGCCGCAGACGGCAGCCATGCCTGCTCCCCCATGCAGCCGCATTCGGCCCTGGCCCGCACGGCGGCTACTGCCTGCCGTAAACATCCGTTGCGGTCAGCGGCGGAATGCCAGAAGCGGCGGAGCCTCTGCCGTCGGCGTTCTGGCCGCCCTGCCGCACAGATATCTGCCCGCCCGTGAGCGGCACGGGGCTGACCACGCTCTGCGCGGCGGCGGGGGTTCCCGCCTGATTGGGAACCTGCGCCCCTGCACTGGCAGACGGGCTTGCGGGCTGCGCTGTCGGCTGGCTGGCAGCCTGCGCCGCCGACTGACCGGCTGCCGACATGGGCAACGCGCTTACCTGGGCTGTGGGTTGCGCGGCGGTCTGCATTGACTGCATGCCCGCGCCCTGAGCCTGTTGGGCGTGATAGGCGGCTATGCCTGCGCCCGCGTTGCTGTTGGGGCTGGAGCCGTCGACGTTGAGCATGCGTATAAGCCCCTGCTTGCCGTTGCGGCCAGAGGGCGGAACATTGGTTGTGTAACGAACCTTTTGCGGGGGCTGCGGCTGCTGAAACTGACCGGGCATGCCAGCCTGGGGCTGAATCTGCTGCGGCGCCTGCTGGGGACGCATGGCGGCCTGCATGGCTGGCTGCGCATCAAATGCGTCGCCGGTAAGCGGGGCAATGTCCATAGTGGGCATATTCATGGAGGTGTTGCCCTGCTCCACCCCCTGCCCGCCTGCGCCCTGTCCTCCCTGCATATTGGGCTGCGCGGACCGGCTTTGCGGTTGGGCAAGACCCAGCATCTGCTGCATGGGCGGGCGCACGGCATTGGCGCCAAGCTTGCTGCCAGCCTCAAACTGCGCCATGCGGGCCAGGTTGAGGCCCGAATTCATGTTGCCCGTAACATTGGAGGTACGCACGACCCTGTGCCTCTCTGGCTGCGCCGAGGACTGCATGGCCTGCTGGGCGAGCCGGGCGGCTTCTTCCGGGTCTTGCCCTGCCGCTGCGGCCTGGTCGCCGGTAAGGGTGCGAGCCGCTGCCGAGCCGTTTTCCACATGTCCGGCGTCCTGCAGAGGCGCAACCCCGCCGTAAACACCGTCGGCGGTACCAGACGGCCTGCCTTTGCCGCTGGGCGACGAAGAAGCGCTGTCGCTGCCGTCAGCGGCTGACGGCATGGCCGCAAGCATGGGCGCAGCTTCGGGGGTAAAGGCCGGGGGGCTGGCCGACGAGGCGTCTGTGGCCGTGTTGCGGCTGGCCGAAACAAGACTGCGCGAAAGCTGGGCATACATCATGTCGGCCAGGCCAATACCGCCAGCCGATGTCATTTTTTTGGCCAGTTCCTGATCGTACATGCCCTGCCAGAACTGCTCCTCCTTGCCGTGCAGCAAGGTGGACTTGGGCAGGGTTTTGCGCATTTCTTCCCACATTTTCTGTATAAATATGGATTCAAAACCTTCGCAGGATTCGCGCAGCTTCTTTTCCTTTTGCGCGGGATCCATTTTTTTGCCGCCCAGGTTGCCAAGGCCCGCCAGGCGCGACTGCATTTCGTTGCGGGCAATTTCGCCCGCCCCGGCCTCAGGAGGGATAAGCGCGGTCGACATGGGCGTGGTCATGTTAAATTACCTCCAGATCCGCATGCAGTGAGCCCGAGGCCTGCATTGTCCGCAAAATGGATATGAGGTCGCGGGGGGTTGCGCCAATGGCGTTGAGGCCGTCCACCAGCTCCTGAAGGGTTGCGCCCTCCACCATCATGAGGTGGCGGCTTTCTTCACGCACGTTGGTTTCGGTCTGCGGGGTCACCACTGTCTGCCCCTGCGAGAAGGGACCGGGCTGCGAGACCTGCTCGCTTTCCTGCACGGTTATCTGCAGATTGCCGTGGGCCACGGCCGCGCGCGATATGCGCACGTCGCGCCCTAGCACCACAGTGCCGGTCTTTTCGTCCACCACGACCTTGGCGGCGGTGTCGGGGCTGACATCAAGGTTTTCCACCGAGGCCATAAGCGGCACCAGATTGTTGCGGTACTGCGGGGGCACGTCCATGGTGACGCTGGTGGCGTCCACGGCGCGGGCATAGTGCCCGCCCATGGCGCCGTTGAGGCGCTCGGCTATCTGCTGCGCGGTGGAAAAGTCGCCCACGCGCAGGTTGAGCGTGAGTTTGTCCTGCTGGTTAAACTCAAAGGGAATGCCCCGCTCGACAATGCCGCCGCCGGGGATGATGCCCACGGTGGCGATGTTCTTGGTGGTGCTGGCGGCCTTGCCCGAGGCGGAAAAACCACCCACGGTCAGCGCGCCCTGCGCCAGGGTGTATATCTTGCCGTCCACGCCCTTGAGGGCCGTCTGCAGCAGCACGCCGCCCATGAGCGACGAGGCGTCGCCCACGGAAGACACGGTTACGTCAAGACGCGTGCCGGGCTTGGCCGAAACTGGCATGCGCGCCGTAACCATAACCGAGGCCACGTTTTTTATTTTCAGCGCCGAGGCGTCTACGCCAACGCCCATGCGGTCCATCATGTTTTTCATGGAGCTGAGGGTAAAGACCGAATCCTTTTTGTCGCCGGTTCCGGCCAGACCTACCACAAGCCCATACCCGATCAGCTGGTTGTCGCGCACCCCCGAAAACGTGGCGATATCCTTGATGCGCACGGCGTGCGCGGGCAGGGCCCAGCACACAAGCAGCGCGGCGGTGGTGATCCAGAAGATAGGTTGGCGCAGTATCGTCAATTTCATGGCGCAGACTCCTTGCCGGAATACCGGCACACAGGGTTTTGCAGAAACTATGCCGAACCAGTCTGAGCCTGCTCGGCACGCGCGGAAGCCACCACCGCAACCGTCGCCGCCCCGGGCATGCACCCCCACGCAACAGGAGCGCAGGCCATCCTCCTGCCAGCCCGCAGACCACACGCGGATGCTCCCTCCAAGGGGCGCGCGCCAATCGCCCGTGCCGGTCATTTGCTCCCGTTGGCCAGCCGGTTATCCCGGCACACGCACCGTGCCCGCACGAGCGCGACCGGCAACTGCAGGGCGCAAAAAAAGAGCGGCCATGGGATCCATGACCGCTCTTGGCGTTGTTATGCCGTTGGGGCTAGTTGAACAGACCCGGCTCTTCGCGCACAAGGTTGGCGGCAATCAGCTTGCTGTCGGGTTTGTAGGTTCCGTTAGAAACCTGGATGCGCAACGACTCGACCTTTTCAGCCCGCACATCCGGCGTGTTCTGGGCGGTACGGCGCGCCTCCGTCAGCAGCAGGGCATCCTGCGAAACGCTGACCGTGTCGCCTTGCGAACCTTCCGGCGCTGCAGCGCCGGTGCGGCCCTTAAGCTTGGCCTCGCCGCTTTTTTCAAGGTTGGACGCTGTGCCGTACGGGTCGAGAAATGTATTGATCTTCCCCTGAATTTCCATAGTGCTCTCCGCTTGCGTTACCTGCCGCCCGACTGTTCGGCCAAAGGCTCGTCAAGCATGCTTTCGTCAACTTTTTTTCGCGTTACTCGCCACAGGGCATTGCGTGATGCGCGCAGTTTTTCTTCAGATAAAGGTTCCAGTCCATCTGGCCCTTGCCCTACAATACGTAATCTGCCGCCCGGCGGATAGGTGAACTGCACGTCCTGCCCCACCTCGTTGCCCAGCTCCTGGCGGATTTCTTCCACCACGGGGTTGTCGCTACCGGTATAGAGCAGGGTTTCGTAAAGCTCGCGAGCCACCTTTTCAACCATGAGGCGGCGGCGGACAGAAGCGTCGGGATCGTTGGGGTCTTCGCCCGCAGCCGTTCTGCGACGCATCCGCAACCGTGCAAGACGCCGGGCCGCCAGCAACTGCTGTTCATACCCTTGAAGCATTATGCGCAGTTGCGCGGCGGTTGCGTCGGCCATGGTGTTTCCCGTCCTTCCATCCTCTACGGCAGGGGAGAAAAAAACTTTAGACTCGGGGCGCGCCGCATTTTATACCTCAGCAGCCCGCAGCAGGGCACGGCCTTTGTTCAACGACGGTTGCGGGCAAGGGCGCAGCCCACGGCCAACAGATTGAGCAGACCAAAAATTATCAGGTCAATGCGCATGGCGCCCATAAACGCATCAATATTGTGTGTTCCCGCTGGCTCACTGCCAAGAAAAAACCCCAGAGTCAGCGTTATCACAGCCATGTTGCACAGCTGGCCGCCCGTGCGCACCGCGCCGGTAAGCCCGGCGGCCTGACCCACGCGGTCGCGCCCGGCGCTTTCAAGGATGATGGTTGTATTGGGCAGGGCAAACAGGCTTATGCCCATGCCAAGCAGGCACTGGGCCGAGACCAGCACGTACATGGGCGAGTCGACACGCAGCAGCCCGCAAACCACAAGGCCCAACCCGCAAAGTGCTATGCCCACGGCGCTGACCTTGCCCGGCGCAAATCTGCCGCACAGCCGGGCCGCCACAGGGGTTGTCATGACCTGCACTATGGACTGCAAGGCCAAAAAAAGCCCGGCCTGCTGCACGGTCATGCCGCGCCCAAACTGCAGATACAGGCTGAAAAAAAACACCATGCCAAAAAATGAACTGTAATTGATAAAGGCCGCCAGCGACGACAGGGCAAAAACCCTGTTGCGCGCAAGCAGGCGCAGGTCAAGCAGCGGGTAGGCGCTTTTGAGTTCCTTGACGCAAAAAACCGCCATAAGCGCGGCAAAAATCGCCAGCAGCCCTCCAGCCATGGCCGGAGCCGAGGAGAGTTCCGAAGATCCGAAAGTCAGGGCCGTCATGGCTGCCGCGTAAACAAGGCAGCCTGTCCAGTCAAAGGGCTTGCCCTTGGCCATGCGCCACTCGAGTTTGACGCGGTACTTCATCAGCAGCAGCACTGCCACCGAGGCCATGGCGCTGCCCCAAAACAGCCAGCGCCAGCCAAAGCACCCGGCCACAAAGCCCGCCACTGGCGGCCCGCACGCAATACCCGCGTAAACCGATGACCCGCTGTAGCCAAGGTACGAGGCGCGGCGGCCCTCCGGCGCGGCAGAGGCCAGCAGGGCAAGGCCGCAGGCGTTGAACATGGCCCCGCCCACGCCCTGTACAAAGCGCAGCAGCAAAAAAAGCGGTACGGAATTGACAAAACCCAGCAGGGCTCCGGCCACGGCAAACAGGGCAATGCCCCACAAAAAAATGCGCCGATAGCCCCAGATGTCACCCATGCTGCCGCTGGCCAGCTGAAACACCGCCAGCCCCATGGAGTAAAAAGCCCCCATAAGGCCCAGCTCGCGCGCGCTGGCGTTGAGGCTTTGCCCCAGCGGCGGCAGCACGGCGTTTACTCCGGCCATCATGAACGGCATAAAAAATAGGGAGGTGCATACGGCCACCAGCAGCCAGCCGTGACCTTTTTCGATGGATGAACTCATGGGCCCAGAGTAGCGCCGGGGGCGCGGGACGGTCAATATGCCCCGCACCCCTAGGATTGCGGGATCAAAGCTTGCCCACGGCCTCGGCCAGGCGCAGGCACATGTCGGCCTTGTTGAGCGTATACAGATGGATGCCCGGCGCGCCCGCGTCGAGCAGGCGGCGTATCTGACGCACGGCATAGTCAAGCCCCACCTGCCGCACGGCTTCCGCGCCGCCGTCGTTGTGGGCTTTTTCAAGAGCCAGATACAGCTTGCCCGGGATATTGGCCCCGCACAACGAGAGTACCCGCCGCAGCGAACCAAAGCCCTGGATGGGCAAAATACCGGGGATCACGGGCGTGGTTATGCCCTGTCCGCGCAAGTTGGCGACAAGATCCTCATACTCGCGGGCGTCAAAAAACAGCTGCGTCAGGGCAAAATCAGCCCCGGTGCGCAGCTTGTCGGCCGTATGCCGCCGATCGTCGGCAAAAGTCGGCGATTCGGGATGCGGAGCGGGATAAGCCGCCACGCCGATGCCCATGCCCGGCTGCTGCTGCCTGGCAAACGCCACAAGGTCTGAGGCATGATGAAAATGCGCGCTGTCCCAGCTCCAGGGCCTGTCGGCAGGCGGATCGCCGCGCAGGGCCAGCACGTTGTTGACCCCGGCGGCCCGCAGTTCGCCCAAAAATACAGAGATGGACTGCGGATCCGCCCCCACGCAGGTCAGATGCGCCATGGCGGTTATGCCCCTGCGGGCCAGCTCAGCCGTTACCGCAAGCGTGTTTTGCTGCCGCGTGCCGCCCGCACCGTAGGTGACGGAGGCAAACAGCGGATCAAGCGCACGCAGGCGGTCAACTGTGGCATAAAAATCAGGCAGCTGGGCCGTGTCTGAAGGAGGAAAAAATTCCAGCGAATAAAAAGGGGCCGAAAGTTTCCGGATCATTTGACCGATATGCATGGAAAGACTCCTTGGCGCGTAATGCCCGCAGCTGCGTATTGCTGCGATCTGATAGTTTATGTTTATATCAAGATAAATTGATACGTCAATAAAAATGTGGCATCACACCTTGCCAAATGGCAAAAGCGGTCGTAATGCAGGTTACGGACATTAAAAATAGACGGCAAGACATGAATATCCGGCAGACTCTCTCCATAGCAGCGGACTTGGTCCGGCCCCTGCGGCGGGCAAACCGCATCCTGCCGAAAACATGGATGGCGCTGGTTTTCGCCTCTTGCCTTGCGGTGCCGAGTCTGCCCGCGTTTGCCGCGCAAGAGCAGCAGCCCGCACAGGTTCGGCCTGATTCACCGCTGGCGGCCCAATTTCAGGCACTTCCCCCGTCAGCAATCCTGACGCCAGGCATTCTGGCGCTCAACACTCTGCCGTCAGACGGACAGCAGCAATCCCGCAAAACCGATCCAGTGCAAGGGCAACAGCCCGTCCAGGCGGAGGAGGCCCCAGCCAGAAACGGTCTGGACGATCAGGGCAGAGCCGCCTGGCGCGAGCTTGAAAAAGGCCTGTGGTTTGGCGAATTTCAGCTCAACGACGGCTACGCCCGCCTTACCGTCGTGCGCATTGATCCTGCCTTTTTTGATTTTACGCTGTGCGCCCGCTCGCAAGACAACGGCCCCTCGCGCCCCCTGAACCAGTGGGGAGAACAGTACAACCTCTCCGCCGCCATCAACGCCAGCATGTATCTGCCTGACGGGTCCACCAGCACGGGCTACATGCGGCAGGGCGAGCACACCAACAATGGCCGCATCGTGCAGCGGTTTGGCGCTTTTTTTGTGGCTGGCCCGGACGAACCCGGCCTGCCCCTGGCCGCCATCATCGACCGCGACAACCCGGTGTGGCGGCAGCAACTGGACCGCTACTCGCTGGTTATCCAGAACTACCGTATGATCAACGCCGACCGGCGCATCCTGTGGGCGCCCGGCGGCCCGCACTATTCCATCTCCGCAGTGGCCCAGGACGGCGAGGGCCAGATACTTTTCATGCACTGCCGCCAGCCGGTGGAGGCATACTCCTTTGCCCAGCAGGTATTGCACCTGCCGCTGAACGTACGCACCGTCATGTATGTCGAGGGCGGCGGTCAGGCGGGCCTGCTGGTGCGCTCCGCAGCCTTGACGCGGGAGCTGGTGGGCCTGAGCCCCACCGGGCTGCTGGTAACGGGCGACCTGCGGGCCGTGCTGCCCAATGTGCTTGGAGCGCGCCGCAAGGATACCCCCGCGACAGAAGCCGCAACGTCGGCCCAGCCTGATTCGGCAGCGGCCCCAGCTGCGGAATCCCCAGCTGCAGCGGCCGAGCCTCCGGCGGACGGCATTCCGGCAGACAGCATTCCGCAGGCTGCCGGCCCGCAGAATGCCGGCCCGGAAGCCCCCACCGCACAGGTGCCGCAAACGCAGCAGCCCGACGGCAAACCTGAGGGCATGCAACCTGCAACCGACGATGCGCCAACCACAACAGTACCCGACAACAGCGCCGCTCCGCAGCCCGCAGGCCCGGGCACCCCTGCCCCCCCGACCGCCGAAACAACACCCAGGTCCGCTGCCGGGCAAATCACCGAGCCGCTCACAGAGCCGGGCACGCCCCTGGCCGCGCCAGCCGCTGGTGCAGAAAAGACCGCCCCCTGAGTGGCTGCCGACTGCCTGCAAAAATTTTGTCTTCTCCCCAAATATCCGCCAGCAGCAACGGTTTTTGAGCACTTATTGCTCCTGTTTTTTAGTGATAATAATTATCAATTCTAAAAAAAGGCTTTACAACAGGGGACACTTCTTTCACAATAATTTCTGGTCAGGGGCTGAATGAGCTGTTTTCAGTTTTTCAGCAGCCTCCCCGCTAACCAGTCAAAACAAGTGAGGGAATCATGCCCACGCAACTCGAAGTTTATAAGTGCACCCACTGCGGCAATATTGTTGAAGTTCTCCATGGCGGCGGCGCCGACATCGTCTGTTGCGGCGACCCCATGAAGCTGATGGTCGAAGGCGCTACCGACGGCGCTCTCGAAAAGCACGTGCCGGTTATCGAAAAAGTTGACGGCGGCTACATGGTCAAGGTCGGCAGCGTTGCCCACCCCATGGAAGAAAAGCACTTCATCGAATGGATCGAGCTGCTGGCCGACGGCCGGAGCTACACCAAGTTCCTGAAGCCCGGCGATGCCCCCGAAGCCTTTTTTGCCATTGACGCAGCCAAAGTCACTGCGCGTGAATACTGCAATCTGCACGGCCACTGGAAGGCAGAAAACTAGTTTTTTTGCTCGCGGACCAGGGCACGCATCTGGCTGCCCGGTATAAAACCACCAATTATTTTCAGGAGACATGCCATGCAAAAGTATGTTTGCGGCGTTTGCGGCTACGAATACGACCCCGCTGAAAACGACAACGTTCCTTTTGAAGACCTGCCCGACGACTGGACCTGCCCTGTTTGCGGCGTGGGCAAAGACCAGTTTTCTCCTGCCTAATTTTTACTCTTGCCCGTTCTTTCCCCCCGCCTTGCCTTGCCCTAAGGCAGGGCGGGGCTTTTCATAAAACGGGATGCCCCAACACTGCGGAGACACAACATGCAGCCAGTAGAAATAAAAAAAGATATTTTCTGGGTCGGCTTTGTCGATTACGACCACAGGGATTTTCACGGTTATTCCCGGTCGCCTGACGGATCCACCTACAACGCCTATCTGATCAAGGACGAAAAAAACGTCCTGCTTGATACCGTTGCTTCGGGCTGCGAAGGTACGCTGCTGTGCCGCCTGGCCCAGGTCCTTGAACCGGAAAAAGTGGATTACATCATCTGCAACCACATGGAGCTGGACCACGCTGGCGCTCTTGAAGCCATCATCGAGCGCTGCAAGCCCGAAAAGATCTTTGTATCGCAGACAGGCCTCAAATCCATGGCTGGCTATTTTGACTGCAAAGACTGGCCCGTGCAGGCGGTCAAAAGCGGCGACAGCATCAACATCGGCAAGCGCACCATCGTTTTTCAGGAAACCCGCATGCTCCATTGGCCTGACAGCATGGTTTCCTATATCCCCGAAGACAAGCTGCTGGTCAGCAACGATATTTTTGGCCAGAACATTGCCAGCTCCGCGCGCTTTGTGGACGAGTTCGGCGACGACGGCGAGTATGTCCGCCGCGTCAAGGAATACTACTTCAACATCGTGCTGCCCTACTCGCCCATGGTGCTCAAGACCCTGCCCGTGGTCGAAAAGCTCGACATCGACATGATCGCCCCCGACCACGGCCTCATCCACAGGGGAGAAAAGGACGTGCGGCACATCCTTGACATGTACCGCGCCATGGCCGAGCAAAAACCCCAGCAGCGCGCGCTCATTTTTTACGACACCATGTGGCAGTCTACAGAAACCATGGCCTATGCCATCTGCAGCGGCCTGGAAGAAAACGGCGTGCCCACGCGCCTCATGAGCGTCAAGCAAAACCACCACAGCGCCGTGATGACCGAGCTGGCCGACTGCGGCGCGGTTATTGCCGGTTCACCCACGCACAACAATACCATACTGCCCCTCATGGCGGCCCAGCTTACCTACATGAAAGGCCTGCGGCCCCTCAACCGCATCGGCGGCGCTTTCGGCTCTTACGGCTGGTCGGGCGAAGGCCCCAAATACCTGCACGAGCAGTTGGCCGGCATGAACATGGAGATGCCCGCAGAGCCTGTGAAGTGCAGCTGGCGTCCCGACCACGAGGCCCTCAAGGCCTGCCACCAGATGGGCGCGACCATTGCCGAGACCCTCAAGAAAAAATGTCAGGGGTAATCTGCCCCTTGCCATAGACAAAAAAGCAGCAGCGTCCTTTGCCGGTCGCTGCTGCTTTTTTACGCTCTGCCGTCCTGCGGGAGGCAGGCTATTTTTTTCTGCTCAGTTCCGCGGCCTGACGCACGGCTTCTATAAGGCTGTCCTCGCAGGCAATGCCCTTGCCGGCGATGTCAAAGGCCGTGCCGTGATCCACCGAGGTGCGGATAACCGGCAGCCCGATGGTGATGTTTACGCCGTCGGCTATGCCCAGCACCTTGATGGGGGCGTGCCCCTGATCGTGGTACATGGCAATGACCACGTCAAAATCGCCCCGTCCGGCGCGGTAAAACAGCGTATCGGCGGGCAGGGGACCCTCCACGCGCCAACCCCTGGCCTGGGTGGCCCTGACTGCGGGGAGGATCTTTGTTTCCTCCTCGCCGTTGCCAAACAGCCCGTTTTCGCCCGCGTGGGGGTTGATGGCGCACACGCCTATGCGCGGGTTGTCGATGCCTGCGTCTACCAGGGTCGCGTGGGTACGCGCAATGGTGCGCTCCACCAGCGCCGGTTCTATCTTTTTAATGGCGTCGATCAGGCCCAGATGGGTGGTAACGTGCACCACCCGCAGAGTGGGCGTGGTCAGCATCATGGACACCTCTGGCGTGTTGGTCAGGTGGGCCAGCATTTCGGTGTGCCCGGGATACATATGCCCCGCAGCGTGCAGTGCTTCCTTGTTCAGCGGAGCGGTGCAGATGGCCTGGGCCTTGCCCGAAAGCACCAGCTCCACCGCTTTTTTGACAAACAAAAAAGCCCCGTCGCCCGAAATGGGCGAAACCACGCCAAAGGGATGCCCAGCAGGAATGACCGGCACATCAAGGCAGTTGACGCGGCCGGGGACATAGCGGGCATCGTCCGGGTCGGCTATGGACTCGACCTGCACGGCAACGCCGGTTATTTTGGCTGCCTCGCGCAAACGCCCGGCATCGCCCACAACCAGGGCATTGGCCCACGAGCCGATTTCCGGACGGGCCAGGGCCTTGACGATTATTTCGGGGCCGATGCCGGAGGCGTCGCCCATGGTAATGGCCACCACAGGTAGGTGATTCAAGCCAGTTCTCCTTTGTTGATTGCGGCCTTAAGAAAATCAAGGCTGCTGGCCAATGTGCGCTCTGTGCCAAAGGACCCCGCCTTGGTCACTATGGGCAGCGAAAATCTGCCCAGGGTCATGCCCGCCGGTACGCCGCTTTCCACCTCGGCCACAAGGCGGATACCGTGAATACCCACCTCGGCCATGAGATTGGCTGCGGTTTCGCCGCCAGTCACAACCAGCCCGGCGGCCGATTCCAGCGCCTTGTGCAGCACCCTGGCCAGGCTTGCTGCCAGTGCGCCGCCCAGCGTCATATCCGGGTGTTCGACCTCGGCAATCTCTACCGCCACATCGCGACCGGCGGCCAGGGCCTGCGCAACGGCAAGTCCCCGGGCCTCCAGCTCCGGGCCAGCGCCGTCAAGCAGCTGCCCGGCAGTAAATGCGTGGTGCTCTATACGTCGCGTGGTCAACACATGCCGCAAGGCCTCACGCGAGACCTTAACAACACTGCCCACAACAAGCAGCAGACCATGGCCGCTCTGCGGCAGACGCACCGCGCACGCGCCCTGTTCCGGGCGCGACATACGCGCCAGCGGCACGGCCAGACCGCCAGTGCCCACCCAAAACAGCCTGTCGGCCATGGCATGGGTCGCCTCGGCGATGCTGGCAAGGTCCTCCGGCGTTTCAGCATCACACACCACGCCGTCCAGGCCTTCCGCCATGGCCGCCGCAACCATGGCCGCAATGGTTTTCGCGCCCTTGCGCACATCCGCAAGCAAAACAGCGCGCACCTTCAGGCCTTCGGGCTTCAGCGCCGCAGCCAGATCTCCGCTGGCATAGCTGTGGTCCCTGGCCCAGACCTCGGTGTTTTCAAGCGGCACACCGTTGACCAGCACGCAGCCGTTGACCGTTGTCCTGCCCGTGGCGGGAAATGCCGGGGCCAGCAGCGCAAAGGCCGGGCCGCCAAGCCTGCGCAACGTGCGGATGGCCGCTGCGGTCTCCGCCGCAGGCTGACCGCGCAGCAGGGAATCGAGTTTTTTGTAAAGGCGCATGCCCTTGCGGTAATGCCGCTCAAGCAGGGCCGCGTGCTTTTGCGCCGCAGCCGTCGCCGTCAGCGGGCGGCTGGCCGCGTCTACGGCCAGCACCGGGGCATCGGTGACCGCCGCCGTATCACTTTCAAACAGCACGTCCGAAACCATGCCGTTTTTGGCAAAACCTATGGCGCAGTCTGCCGCGCCGGTAAGGTCGTCTGCCAGAACAAACCATGACTGCTTCATACTATCCTCCGGATCTGCCGTGGCAAAATGCGAGCCCGCGCCAGCGGCTACCGGCTACTCCTCGCCAGCGGCTGCGGGCGCATCCTTGGGAGCGCCAAAGGTCTTGGCGCCCCAGGCTGTCACAAACGGCGTAAGGATGGCCGTAACCACAACGCAGGCCGCAACCAGAATGGTGGCGTGCTGGGCAGCATCGGCATACACGGGGTTGGCCTGGGCAATGATCATGGGCACGGCCGCGGCGTTGCCTGCTGTGGACGAGGCCGCCAGACCGGCCACGCCGGTGCCGCCGGTCAGCCTGTCGCCGATAAAGAGCACCGTGCCGGTGAGCAGCACGACAAACACGCCAAGGGCCACGCCGAGCAGACCAGCGCTCCAGACCTTAGAAAGATCAAGCCCCGCGCCCAGGGCAAAGGCAAAAAAGGGAATAAGCACCGCAGGGGCCGCCTTGAGAAATTCACGCATGTCCTTGTCGAGGTTGCCCAGTATCATGCCCAGCACCAGGGGAAATATGGCGCCCACCATCATCTGCCACGGAAACGCCGAAAGCCCGGCCACGCCGAGGGTTACCATGGTCAAAAAAGGCCCGGATTCCAGGCACATGATGGAATAGGCGGCCACATCGCGCGGCTTGCCGTACTGGCCCATCAAGGCCATATACAGCCCGCCGTTGGTATCGTTGAGCGCGGCCACGATGGCCAGCGTGGAAAACCCGGCAAAAAAGCCTTCGCTAACCGGGGCTTCACCCAAAAACTGCCCGACGGTAATGCCGATGATGGCGGCTATGCCTACCTTGGTGGCAAACAGGATGCCGCCCTTTTTAAGAATATAGGGAGTGGTCTTAAAGCTGATGGTTGCGCCCATGCAGACATAATACACAGCCAGGATGCTGGTTGCCCCGGTAAACAGCCCCCCGGTGAACGAACCAAAAATTTTGGGAGTATTGGGAAAAAAGGTGTTGCACAGCGCGCCGAGCAACAGGGGAACAACCATGAGCCCACCGGGAATCCGTTCCATAGACCGCTTGATCTGCATGACCCAACCCTCCACTGCGCAGGCGATATGCCGTCTGCAACAAGAGCATTAAAGTGACTGATGCACGCAAAAAATATTGCCCATATCCATCCGCCAGAATACGGCGTGTCGCCCCGATCACAGAGGCGTAGCCGGATTGCGTCAGGCTAACAGATTGATTGAAATGAGCAACAAATTTTATTTTTTTTGCATAAACATGACACAAACATGCTATATTTGCGCATTTTGCGCAAAATATCCCGGTCAAACGTCTTCCTATCCGCCCGGTTTGCCTATAGTCTGACGCAGCAACCCGGCAACACAGGCGGAATATATGCGAAAGGGCATGGAACGGCGCGACGCTATGCTTGAAGCCATAGCAGCGGGCGACAAGGACATACGGCAGCTGGCCGAACTGTTTGGCGTGTCTTTTTCTACCGTGCGGCGGGACCTGCAGCGCCTCTCGCGCGAAAAGGCCGTGGCCCGCACCTACGGCGGGGCCATGCTCACCCGCGCCCTGCAGGAGGACGACTACCCCGTGCGCGAGGGGCAACACCGCGCGGCAAAACAGGCCATTGCCAAGGTTGCCGCCGAGCAGGTACGCGACGGCGAAACCGTAATTCTTGACGGCGGCTCTACCGTTACCTTTATGGCGCGCTTTCTGTACGAAAAAAAAATTACGGTCATTACCAACAATCTCAAGCTCACGGCCATCCTGGCAGATGCGCCGCGCATAGATCTGATACTGCTGGGCGGCTCCATTCGCCCCATCAGCATGAGCGCCTACGGCCACTTTGCCGAAGAATCGCTGCGCTGCCTCACCGCCGACAAGGTGTTCACCAGCGCCAACGGCGTTGTCGCCAGCCAGGGCCTGTGCGAGGCGAGCCTTGAGCAGATTTCTGTCAAACGCCTCATGATGCGCCAGTCACGCGAGGTTTTTGTGCTGGCCGACGCCTCCAAGCTGGGTTGCGCCTCGCAACCAGCCTGGGCCCCCCTGCCTGCCACCTGGACGCTGGTAACCGACGGCGACGAGCAGCTATGCGCACCGTTCAGGACGTGCGGCGCAACAATTCTGTCCGCCTGAATTTCCTCCAAAAGCTCGTCCTGGCCGCAACGCGCAACGCGGGCCCGGCACGGCGCAACCCCCTGCCAGACCCGCGCATGCCGGATGCAGACAACATCCGGCAAACACCATGAACAGTCTGCGGCGGGCTATTTCACCAGCCCCGCCTTTACGGCAAAGGGATCCCAGGAGGGATCGCGGTGGGGTTCGTATTCCGTTATCTGCGCCACCCAGTCGCTCAGGGCTTGCCCGTACAAACGGGCAATAACCGCCACTGTCATGTCCATGCCGGCAGAGACGCCAGACGAGGTCGCCACATTGCCGCTGTCAACCCAGCGGGCGCTGGCTACCCAGCGCACCTTGGGGCCAGGGGCAATGGAAGACTTGAAGGCCATCTTGTTGGTAGTGGCGGCCTTGCCGTCCAAAATCCCGGCCGCTGCCAGCAGAGATGCGCCGTTGCAAACCGACATGACAAGCGAAGTGTTTTTTGCCTGCGTCCGCAGCCAGGCAAGGGTTGCCTGGTCTTTAACCAGCGGGACCGCGCCAATGCCGCCCGGCACAAGCAAATAGTCCAGCGCGGGCGCATCGGTGTAGTCAAAATCCGCCACTGTTCTGGGCCCCTGATTGGAGGGCACGGCCCCCTTGGTGGCGGCAACCGTCACCAGGCGGATGTCCACCCGGTCAGATTTTTCCCCCCAAAAACGCGCCGGCGCATGCTTGAGGCTGCCCCACATTTCCATGGGGCCGTAAGCATCCAGCATTTCAAAGCCGGGAAACAGCAGTACGCCCAGCGTTATCTGGCGAGCCGCTGGCGGGGGAACCGGCTCGTACATTCTGTCTGTCTGCGCCTGACCTGCCCGCGTCTGCGCGCTGCAAGGCAGGGCCGCAGCAAGCAGGGTCAGTAAAAAAGCCAGAGGCCGCAGCCTGTTTTTAAGGATATGGTGCATGTCGTCTCCTTGTTTGCGGGCGAGAGAGGACGCCCGGCATGATGTTGGAGCACCAACCCTAGGGCATGACGATGCGCTGCAACAATGACAATAACTGTGGCCTTTCTGCCATGTGCCCCGCGCCCGGCGGCGGAGCGGGAGAACATGCGCCCGCGTCGCTGCGGCGGCAGGCAAGACCAGCCGCGCAACAGCGCAGACCGGGCAACGACGGCGCACAAAAAAGCCCTCCGGCAACGGAAGGCTTTGATTGTTGTTTCGGCGGCAGCGTGTGGAAACAGCTGCCGTATGTCAGCAAGGGATGATTACAGCGCTAGTTGCGCACGTCGTCATCGTTGTCGGCGGGGCGCTGTCCGCCCTGGGGCGAGCGCTGCTGGGCGTCTCGCGAGGGACGGCGGTCCTGGTTCATCTGGCCGTCGCGCGAGGGGCGGCGATCCTGGTTCATCTGGCCGTCGCGCGAGGGACGGCGGTCATCGCGGGAGCGGCCCATCTCGTCGCCGCGAGGGCTGGGGCGGTCGCCCCTGTCCTTGTCGTACTGGGGCTTGCCCATGCGTTCGCCTTGTTCGCTGCGGTTGTCATGCCCACGGTCCATACGATCATGGCGGCCATCCTGGCGGTCGTTGTGGCGATCACTGTCGTGGTACTGGCCGTTCTTGCGGTCATTGCGGGAGCCGCTGCGGTCGTCGGCATGCCTTGCGTCGCGGTCGCCGCGCTGCTTGTAGCCCTGCGGGGAGTCCCCGTTCTGGGCAGCCTGCACCGCAGGCGTTCCCACAAGCAGCAGACCAACGGCCAGGGCGCTCAGCGCCAAAGGTTTTAACACATATTGCATACGCATAAAATTCCTCCTTGGGGTGGGCATTACGCCCTTTGCCTCCTTACGCCAGCGTGCGGCAGGATGCAAGATGGCAGCAAGACTAAAGGCCCCGCCGTCAAAAAAGCGTTAACCCGCCATACGCGAGGCTCTGCCCGCAGGCGAGGCAAGCCGTCAGCTTTTGCGCCGCATATTGCGCAAGGCAGGCACGCCAAGCCCACGCTGCCGGGCCAGATTTTGCAGTGCATCCGCCTCGGGGCGTACATAGGTTTGCCCTTCAATCACATATTCCTTGGCGGGAAGCTGCTGGCCTGCAACCTCCACGGCGGCGGCATGGCGCGGGGCGACAACACGCTCAAGCATCTGCACGCGCAGGCCCAGCGTATGCGTGTGCCGCAGCACGGCGTTGACCACGCAATGCTGCTGGCTGGGCAGGCACAGTACGCGCATGAGACCAGCCGGGCGGTTTTTTTTGCCCACGCCCGGCAGCCAGAGCACGTCAAGCACCTCTGGCAGGGCGCAAAGGGCCGTCAGGGCCATGCCCAGGTCTTCTCCACTGAGATGGTCAATGTGGCTCTCGAGCTGGATTACGGCTTCGTGCCCGCCCAGAGTATGGTCCGCCCCGCTGCTCGTATGCTCCACGAGCCACGCCCGCAGGCCAGCGCCTTGGGGGCGGGAGCCGTAGCCCGTGCCGCAGGCCGTCACCACTCCATCCGGCCCGGCAACAAACTGGTCTGCCAGCGCATGCACAAGAGCCGCCCCGACAGGGGTTATCAGTTCATCGCGCGCCTCGGTGGCAAAAACAGGTTTGCCCCGCAGCAAAAAGGCCACAGCGGGCGCGGGCAGGGGCACTGGCCCCAAGGGGCTTTGCACCTGGCCCGAAAACCACGGCAGCGCCGAAGCCGTAACCCGCTCCACGCCCAGCACCTCCAGCCCGTACGCAACGCCCAGAGCGTCCATCAGCACTTGCGGCGCGGCGGCGGCAAAAAATTGCACTTCGCCCGCAGGTATCTGCTGCGCATAGGCGTACCCACCGGCCAGAGCCGTCAGCACGGCATGGGCGCGTTGGCGCATGCGTGACGGCATGTCAATTTTTTCAAAAATACCTGCAAAATCAGATAGATGATAAATATTTTGCCCCCCGGCGCTGCAAACGGCGGCGACTGTGCAGCCTGGCCCCGACGGCCGCGTCTGGCCTGACACGTCAATGCGGCAGGCCAGCCCGGCAGCCGCCAGCAAATCCGCCAGCGGAGCAAAATCCACCCCAAGATGGGCAAGCGCCGCAAGGGCCATCTGGCCGTCGACGCCAGCCCGGCAATCAAGATGTAAAAGCATATCGGCCCCTTCAGTATCCGGCTGAGTGCGCAACTAATAGTTACACACTTGTGCAGCCTCGGCACATTGGTGTATAGAAAAATCATGCGTGGCAGTTGCGGCCGCGCCGTCATAACCTGAAACATATTCCCCCGGAGGGAAAGCATGCCTGTACAGAATTGGATGACCACCGATGTTGTCAGCGTGGGCCCCGAGACATCGCTGCTCAAAGTGGGCAAGCTCATGAAGGATCACCACATCCGCCGCATTCCGGTTGTGGACGAGCAGGGACAGGTCGTTGGCATTATCTCTGACCGCGACGTGCGCGACGCCTCTCCCTCCAAGGCCACCACGCTCGACATGTACGAAATGCACTATCTGCTGGCCGAGCTGAAAGCCAAAAACATTATGACGGCCAAGCCCATCACCGTCAAACCGTCCGACACGGTCGAGCAGGCCGCCCTGATGATGCTGGACAACAAGGTTGGCGGGCTGCCCGTTGTGGATGCCGCGGGCAAGCTTGTGGGCATTATCTCCGACCACGACGTGTTCAAGGCTCTGGTGGACATCACCGGCGCACGCAGGGGCGGGCTGCAGTTTGCGGTTGAGCTGCCCGACCAGCCCGGCACGGCGCGCCCCCTGTTTGACCTGCTGCGCGCGCACAATGCGCGCATTCTCTCGGTGCTTACCGTCTCCAACCCCGACGGCAACCGCCACCTGTTTGTGCGCGTGCGCGAGCTTGAAAATACGCAGGCCGAGCAAGACCTTATTGCCGGGGTAAACAAGATAGGCAAAGTGCTCTATTGTCAGCACTAAATCCCTACAATTAAATCATATTTAAGGTATGGCCTCTGAATCACTGTATAAACGCCTTGTCCAAAAATGCACGGCAAGAGCGAAAAATATCAACAGGGCTTGCCATCAAAAATTATTTGTGTCATAAGGACTCTCGTTGTGATTGCGGTATGCTTTCGCGCCCAACGGAGGAATTCGGCCGGAAATATCCGGTTGTGTAGCGCCAGGGCGATTCGCCCGGGCGAGGTTGAGCAATAGCTGTCCAAGGAGGACACACGCATGGCTGAGATCACCTATAAAGGTAAAAGCTTTGAAGTTGACGAAGACGGTTTCCTTCTGCGTTTTGACGACTGGTGCCCCGAATGGATGGAATATGTGAAGGAATCCGAAGGCATCTCTGAGATCAACGCCGATCACCAGAAGATCCTCGACTTCCTGCAGGACTACTACAAGAAGAACGGCATCGCTCCCATGGTCCGTATTCTTTCCAAGAACACCGGCTACAAGCTGAAGGAAGTATACGAACTCTTCCCCTCCGGCCCCGGCAAGGGCGCCTGCAAAATGGCCGGCCTGCCCAAGCCCACTGGCTGCGTGTAGTCCAGCCGCAACATTTTGGAAAAAAGCGGAAGGGTAACCTTCCGCTTTTTTTTGACCATGCCGTCCCTGCGGCTGCCGCGCCGCCCGTGCCGTGCCGCGCTCCCCGCAGGGGCTTGCCTTTACGGCAATACTTCGTATTTTCTCAAAAGCCCGGTCAATGCTGTCCTCCCTTTACGCCGGGCCAAAAAAACGGTATCGCCCTGCCATGAAAATTCGTCTGTCCCTGAAAAAATGCGCCCTCTGGTTCATGGGCATCATTATAGTCTGCGGCCTTTTGGGCAGCGGCGCGGTGGTCATGCTTTTTTACTGGGCCTCGCGCGACCTGCCAGACCTCAACCGCATCGCCGAATACAAGCAACCCCAGGCTACTGTGGTTCTGGCCCGCGACGGTTCAACGCTCGGCACGCTGTACCACGAAAAGCGCTTTGTCATCGGCCTCAAGGACATGTCGCGCTACCTGCCCATGTCCTTTCTGGCTGCTGAAGACGACGCCTTTTACCGCCACATGGGCATAGACCCAGTAGCCATCATGCGCGCTGCCATCAACAACTTCCGCAAGGGACGGCAGGGCGAGGGCGGCAGCACCATTACCCAGCAGCTCATCAAGCAGCTGCTGCTCACCTCCGAGCGCAGCTACGCCCGCAAGATGAAGGAAGCCATTCTGGCCTACCAGCTGGAAAAAAACTTCACCAAGGATCAGATCCTTACCATCTATCTTAACCAGATTTATCTGGGCGAGCACGCTTTTGGCGTGGAGTCGGCGGCCCGAACCTATTTTGGCAAGCACGCTTCCGACATCACCCTGGCCGAAAGCGCCGTCATTGCCGGTCTGCCCAAGGCCCCCAGCTCGTACAATCCCTTCCGCAGGCCCGAAGAAGCAAAAAACCGCCAGATGTACGTTCTTGGCCGCCTGCGCGACCTCAAGTGGATCACCCAGGCGGAATATGATCAGGCCGCAGCCGAGCCGCTGGTCTACTGGAGCATGCCTGAAGGCATGGGCGGCGCGGCCCAGTGGTATCTGGAAGAAGCCCGCCGCCTGCTGGTGGAATTTTTTACGGAGTCGAACCTCCGCGCGCTTGGGGTAGACACCACCAAGTCGGGCGCGGACTACGTGTATGAGGCGGGCCTTACGGTGCGCACGGCCATGGACCCCGCGCACCAAAACGCCGCAGGCGCAGCCCTGCGGCGCGGTCTCGAAGAGCTGGACAAACGTCAGGGCTGGCGCGGCCCCGTCGAGCAGCTTGACCCCGCAAGGCAGAAGGAATTTATCGCCAAAAACGCCTTTTCGCCCCTGGACCTTGCGGGCGGCGACTGGGTCAAGGGCCTCGTGACCGCTGTGGACGGCAAGGACGTCAGGGTGGCTCTGGGCCAGGGTTATACGGGCATTATCCCGGTTTCGGCCATGTCCTGGGCCCGCAAGCCCAACCCCAAGGTGGCTGCGGCCAACGCGCCCGCCATCAAGGACTCCCGTCAGGTGGCCGTCCCCGGCGACGTCATCTGGGTTTCTGCGGAAGAAACGACCATTACCGAAACCACCGCCAAGGGGCGCAAAGAGCAAAAAACCGTGCCCTTTGACCCCGCGACGGTCAAAAAGAATACCCCCATTACCCTGCGTCTGCAGCAGGAACCGCTGGTGCAGGGGGCCATTGCCTCGGTGGAACCGCAGAGCGGCGACGTTGTCGCCCTGATCGGCGGCTACCAGTTTGGCGACAGCCATTTTAACCGCGCAACGCAGGCGCGCCGCCAGCCGGGCTCAAGCTTTAAACCCGTGGTCTATTCCACAGCCATGGACTTTGGCTTTACGCCCGCATCCACAGTGCTGGACGCGCCCTTTGTGTATGTAAACCCCTACACCAACGAGGTGTGGCGGCCCTCCAACTACGAGCACAACTACAAGGGCGAGCTGCCCCTGCATACGGCACTGGCGCTTTCGCGCAATACCTGCACCGTGCGCGTTGCCCAGCAGGTGGGCGTTGCCAATATCGTGCAACGGGCCAAGGCGCTGGGGCTTGAACCGCACTTTCCGCAAGAGCTGGCCATCAGCCTCGGCGCTGTGGCAGTGTCGCCCCTCAACCTCACCCAGGCCTATGCCGCCTTTGCCAACCAGGGTCTGGGCGTGAGGCCGCGCATCATTACTTCCATCAACGACCCGCAGGGCCGCGTGCTCTACAAGCAGGAAGTGGAGCACTGGCAGGCAGTCAGCCCGCAAAACGCCTACATTATGGACACGCTGCTCAAGGAAGTGGTCAATGCGGGCACAGGCGGGCGGGCCAAGATTGAGGGCCGCATCATTGCGGGCAAAACCGGCACCACCAACGACGAGCACGATGCCTGGTTTATGGGATTTTCGCCCTACCTCGTCACCGGCGTCTACGTGGGTTACGATCAGGTGCAGAGCCTGGGCCGCCTGGAACAGGGCGGGCGCACCGCCGCCCCCATATTCCGCTACTACCGCAGTGAAGTGGAAGACCGCTATCCCAAGGACGATTTTGTCATGCCCGAGGGCATCGTGATGTCCGACGGTCTGGCCTTCAAAGCGGATCAGCCCATTCAGGGAGCCTCCGCCACTGCCGCCACTACGCCCGAGGGCGCGCCTGTGGATACATCCGAAGGCGGCGAAGACCTCATGCGGCAGATGTTTTAGCGTATGTTTTTCTGTGCCCGGCAACCCGCCGGGCACAGAAAAACAGCGCAAAACGGCAGCGCCTGCCGACAAACCTTCCCACCCACCCAAGCGAGCGCCCCGCGCTTCGTACCGCCAGCCCCAGGGGGCCGGAGACCGCCATGAAACACCGTATCGACATGGCCGCAGGCAATGAACCGGCGGATGTGCTCATTGTCAACGCCAGGGTGGTGGACGTTTTTTCCGGTCTGGTGCGGCAGGATGCCGTAGCCATCGGCGACGGGGTCTTTGTGGGTTTTGGCCCGCGCGAGGCCCGGCAGGTGGTGGACGCCGAGGGTGCATACCTGCTGCCCGGCTTTATCGACGCCCACATCCATCTTGAGTCCAGCATGGTCACCCCGGCGCGCTTTGCCGAGATGGCGCTGCCCCACGGCACCACATCCGTGGTGGCCGATCCGCACGAGCTTGCCAACGTCTGCGGCGCAGCGGCCCTGCGCTTTTTGCTTGCCAGCGCCCAGACCCTGCCGCTGAACATTTTTCTGGCGCTGCCCTCGTGCGTTCCGGCCACGCCCTTTGAAGACAGCGGCGCGGTGCTGCAGGCAGCAGACCTTGCCCCCTTTATGGACAACCCGCGCGTGGCCTCGCTGGGCGAAATGATGAACTACCCCGGCGTGCTGCACGCCGACCCCGACGTTCTGGACAAGATCGCCCTGAGCCGCTCGCGCCGCAAGCCCGTTGACGGGCACGCCCCCGCCCTGCTGGGCCGGGAGCTGGATGCCTACCTGAGCACCGGCATAGCCAATACGCACGAATGCACCACGGCCGAAGAATTTCACGCCAACCTCATGCGCGGCTGCCGCATCTTTTTGCGCGACGGCTCGGCGGCACGCAATCTGCCGGAGCTGGCCCCGCTGGTCACCCCCGGCAACTGCCACCGTTGCGCCTTTTGCTGCGACGACAGGCACGCCTCCGAGCTGCTGACCGCCGGGCACATGGACGAGGTGCTGCGCAAGGCCGTTGCCCTGGGCATGGACCCAGTCACGGCAGTGCGCCTGTGCACGCTCAACGCAGCCGAGGCCGAGGGCCTGCAAGGCAAGGGAGCCATCGCCCCCGGCTACGATGCCGACTGCGTGCTCGTTGACGATCTGGCATCCTTCAACGTGCGCATGACCTTTGCGGGCGGTCGGCAGATCGCCGCCGAAGGCCGTATGCTCGCGCTGCTGACTGATCCGCCCCTGACCGACCTGACCAACACCGTGCGTCTGGCCCCCCTGCCGGACGACGTTCTTGCCCTGCCCCTGCCTTCGGGCCGCGCGCGGGTTATCCGGCTGCACCCCGGTTCGCTGGTGACAGACGCCGAGGAGCACGCAGTCGTCTGCGCAAACGGACTTTTTGACGCGCAACAAAACAACGGCCTGTGCAAACTGGCCGTCGTGGAGCGGCACAAGGCCACAGGCAAGGTGGGCGTGGGCATTCTGGCCGGATACGGCCTGCGCGGCGCAGCCGTGGCGACCTCTGTGAGCCACGACTCGCACAATATTGTGGTCTGCGGCGATACCGATGCGGACATGCTCGCCGCCGTGCGCCGCGTGGCCGAGATGGGCGGCGGCATCGCCGTTGCGGGACAGGGCCGTATTCTGGAAGATCTGCCCCTGCCCGTGGCCGGGCTCATGACCCACGATGCCCCGCAAACAGTTGTGCGCGCGCTGGATTCCATCCACGCGCTGCTGCACGATCACGGGGTTCCCGGCAATGTGGCTCCTCTTATGTCCCTGAGTTTTATGGCTCTGCCGGTCATTCCCTCGCTCAAGCTGACGGCGCGGGGGCTGTTTTCCGTAGCCGACTGGCGTTTTGTTTCGGTTGACGCGGCAGCGCAAAGCTGAGGCATTTTTTCAACACATGTGGGCAGCGCCCGTTGCGCGGCCCTGAAGCAGCAATATAAAGGAACCTCATGATTCCCTTCGGTACGCTTGTTGTCTACGTTACCCCCAAGGGCCGCCGCTACGTCAAACGCCTTGTCGAAGAACAGAACTGGCACAGCAACGACGGCACCCTTGTTTCCACCGAGGTGGCGCAGGCCAACTTTGGCTCCGTGGTCTACACCAACCAGAATGTCCCCATCCAGGTACTCGAAGCCACCCTGTACGACCGCCTCAAAGGGCTCAAGCGCCAGACGCAGATCATCTACCCCAAGGACATCGCCTATATCTGCCTGCGCCTTGGCGCGGGGCCGGGCCGCACCATCATCGAGGCAGGCTGCGGGTCCGGCGGCCTGACCACTGGGCTTTCGTGGTTTTGCGGCCCCACCGGCCGCGTGGTGAGCCACGAGGCCAGGGAAGAATTCATGAAGCTGGCGCGCCGCAACCTCGAATGGGCGGGCGTGGGCGAAAACGTGGAGCTGCACAACCGCGACGTGGCCGAGGGCTTTGCCGTTACCGGAGCGGACGCGCTGTTTCTTGACGTGCGCACCCCGTGGGAATACCTCGACCATGCCCTCAAGGCAGTGCGCCCCGGCGCAAGCTTTGGCTTTTTGCTGCCCACGGTCGATCAGGTGGGCAAACTGCTGCTGGGCCTTGAGCGCGGCCCCTTTGCCGATGTGGAAGTATGCGAAATCCTTATCCGCCGCTGGAAGCCCGTGGCAGACCGCCTGCGGCCCGAAGACCGCATGACCGCCCACACGGGCTTTCTGGTCTTTGCCCGCCAGCAGGACCGCAGCGCCGACTTTGAATCGCGCAAGCCCATGGGCACGCGCGAACGCAAGCAGGAGGCCGCCCGTCAGGCCCGCCTTGGCCTGACCGATGACGCGGCGCAGACCGCCGAAGACGACAGCGCGGACAACGACGGCGAATAACTGCAACTCCGGGCAGCGCTGCGGAGTACCCCCCGCCGCGCTGCAGTTCGCAGGCATGCGACGCATCCATTTAAGCTTATAAAAGGTAATGCCCGCTCATGGCGGGCATTACCTTTTTACTTTTGGCGACTCCTCCAGTCTATCTTGCGGCCCCCAAAAACCAGCGCCCACACGCTCAAACCCGCCAGGCACATAGCCGGGGCAAAGCCCCCGGCGTATTGTCGCACAACGCCCATGAGCAGTATCAACGCAACATTGACGCAGTTGGCCAGCATGGACATGAAGCCAATGGCCGTAGCCGTCTGGCTGGCCCCGGCCACCTCGATGGTCAGGGTAAAAACCGTGGCATACGTGCCGCCGCAGCACATGGCCAGCGGCAAGGCAAAACCAAACAGCATCCAGACATTGCTGACCCAGCTGCTGCAAGCCAACGCAACCAGCAGATAAAACAGGCCAATGCCCGCCACAAGCAAGGCCAGCAGCCGGGGTTTGGGCATGCTGCGGCCAAGCTCGCCGCCCGCAAGCCGCGCAAACGTACCTGCCAGCAGCACCATGCTTGTGGCCAGCGCCCAGGCCGCCACTGCGCCGCCAGATCCGGCAACAGCCTGACCGCTGGCCTTGTCGCTGTCGGCCAGCATGACAGTCAGCCAGTTGCCCAGGGCCGTGATGGTTCCAAACGAAAATCCGTGGCAACAGCCAATATACCACAAGCGGCGGTTGTGGGCCACGCGACCCAAGACCGCCAGCAGTTCTTTGAGCGACAGGCTTGTCGCCGCGGATTCCTGCCGCAAGGGCGCAAGAGGCGTAAACACAAGCAAAACCAGCAACATCACCGGCAGCAGCCCGCCCAGCGCATAGGCCGCCGCCCACCCAAAACCGCCAAACCAGGGCAACAGCACAAAGGGAACCATGGTCCCCAGGCTAAAGGCAGCGCCTTGCAGGCCTTGCGCCCGGCTCATGTATACGGGCGGGCACAACAGCTTGACGGCGGAGACAACAGCAAGAAACAGCAGCCCCGTAGCAAGCCCGACAATCAGGCGCATGACCACGGCCAGCCACAGGCTGTGCGGCGCGAGCAGCGGTGCAAAACAGGCCGCCGCGCACAGCACGCACGAAAGCGCCAGAGCGCGCAGCGTGCCCAGCCTGTCCACGACCAGCCCGGCGGGAACCTGAACAAGCGTATGCGCCCAGAAGGGGGCGCTCAAAAAAACGCCAAGCCCTGCATAGTTGAGATCGAACAAAAGCCTGAACTGCTCTGCCACGGCCGAGACGTTCAGAAACATAAAGCCCATGCCCAGACAGCCCAGGGCCGGAAGCCAAAAATAAACAGGAACCATGCTGAATCCTTGCGCAAAGCGATAAAAAACGGTTGCGTCCATGCATGAACGCAACCGCCTGGATGTGGTATACTTCAAAACGCAGATCCGCAATGCCCTGCTAAAGCTAAACCGTTTGCGGGCCTGAGACCCGCCTTGCGGTCTGGCTATCTGATGTTGAAAAACCGCAGCCGCAGGGCGTTGGTCACAACAGATACAGAAGAAAGCGCCATGGCCGTGCCCGCCAGCATGGGCGAGAGCATGGGGCCGCCAAAGGCGTGCAACAGCCCCGCCGCCACTGGCAGACCAAGCACGTTGTAGCCGAAAGCCCAAAAAAGATTTTGACGGATGTTGCGCATGGTCGCCCGCGACAGCGCAAGCGCAGTGAGTACAGCCTCCATGCCGTCGCGCATCAGCACAATATCGCCAGCTTCGGCGCTGACATCCACGCCCGTGCCAACGGCCATGCCCACATGGGCGGCAGCCAGAGCCGGGGCGTCGTTGATGCCGTCGCCCACCATGCCCACCACGTGCCCCTCGTCCTGCAGCCTGCGCACATAGGCGGCCTTGTCAGCGGGCAGCAGGCCTGCGGCCACTTTGTCAACACCGGCCTGCCGGGCCACGGCCTTTGCCGTGCGCTCGTTGTCGCCCGTAAGCATGACCACACGTACGCCCATGCCGCGCAGCGTCCTGACGACAGAGGCGGATTCGGGCCGCAGGGCATCGGCCAAAGCCAGTATGCCCGCCAGCTTTGGGCCGTCATGGTCTTCCAGCGACAGCAGCAGCGGCGTCTGACCGGTCTCTGCCAGCTGGGCAAGGCTGTCCTGGGCCGCCTGCGGCACAGACAGCCCGCGCTCCTCCATATAGGCCCGGTTGCCCACGGCAAGGACAAAAACAGCAACGCCACTGGTCACCCGACCAGAGATGCCCATTCCTGGGGCCACCTGCACGTCGTCCACCGGCAGGCTGGACAGCCCCCGCTCCGTGGCGGCGCTTACAAGCGCATGCGCAAGGGGATGTTCCGAGCGGGCCTCCAGCGAGGCGGCCATGGCCAGCAGGGAGTCTGGGGACATACCGGCCGGGCAGTCCAGCAGGGTCACGCCCGTAAGTACGGGTTTGCCAGTGGTGAGCGTGCCTGTTTTGTCCACGGCCAGCACGCTGATGTGCCCGGCCTGCTCGAGGGCCGCGCCATTTTTGATCAGCACGCCAAGCTGCGCCCCGCGGCCCGTGCCCACCATGATGGACATGGGCGTGGCAAGGCCCATGGCGCACGGGCAGGCCATTACCAGCACGGCCACAAAGACCGTCAGCGGCGTTGTGACCGGCTCGGCGCTAAAGACAAGCCAAGCCAGAGCCGCAACCAAGGCCAGCCCCATGACGGCGGGCACGAAGTAAAAACTCACCCTGTCGGCCAGCCGGGCAATGGGAGCCTTGCTGCCCTGCGCCTCACGTACAAGCCGGATAATGCGTGCCAGCCGCGTGTTGCCGCCAACGGCTTCGGCCGCAAAAGTCAGCGAGCCTTCGCCGTTGACGCTGCCCGCCGCCAGCCTGTCGCCCGGCCCCACGGGCACGGGTATGGATTCGCCCGTCAGCAGCGACAGGTCAATCGCGCTTTTGCCGGTCAGCACAAGGCCGTCCACCGGCACGCGCCCGCCAGGCCGCAGCAGCAAATGGTCACCCACGCGCACCTGATCAAGGCCAATCTGCTCTGGAGCCGCTGCGGTATCCTCCGCGTTGAGGCGTAGCGCGTACTCCGGCGTCAGGCTCATGAGCGCGCCCATGGCGTCGCTGGCGCGGCGCTTGGCCACAGCCTCCAGAAACTGCCCCAACTCGATCATGGTCAGCAGCACGGCGCACGATTCATAATAGAGGTTCATGGCCCGGCCAACGGGGTCAACCCCCGCAAGTCCCAACAGCGTATTGCCGAGGCTGAACAAAAAGGCCGCGCCCGTGCCAACGGCCACCAGGCTGTCCATGGCTGGGGCCTTGCGCAGCAGTGCGGCAATGCCGTCAAGATAAAAATGACGGCCCAGCCATACAACGGGCAGGGTCAGCGCGAGTTGCACCAGCATGAAGGCGCGGGGCGAATGGTGGGGGTCAAGAACCATGGGCAGGGGCAGCCCAAGCATGTGCCCCATGGAAATAACCAGCAGCGGCACGGCAAAGGCCGCAATGGGCAGCAGTCGCCGCAGACGGGCCTGGATGTCAGCAGCGGCACGTATTTTGCCCTCTTCAAACTGGCGGGCGGCATCGTCGTTCGCCGTTGGCGCGGCGGAAAACCCCAAGGTCGAAACCTTGTCCATTATCCGTTGCTGCAATTGGGCATCAACGCCCTGTTCCGGCCATACTTCGGCGCTGGCGGCGGCCAGATTGACGCTGATCCTTTCCACCCCCTCCATACGGCCCACCACACGCTCAATGCGCGACGAGCACGCGGCGCAATGCATGCCGCCGATGTCAAAACGCAGGGGGCAGGCTGATTTTTCTGTATCGGTATGCATGGGCTCTCCACTTGTCATTCGCTGTGGCGACGCGTAAGATACGGTTGAAATTGAAAACGCTTTCCTTAATGGAGGATACGATGAAAAGTCTGAAAGTCAATGGCATGCGGTGCGGCCACTGCAAGGCGGCGGTTGAGGAAGCGGCTGCCAAGGTGGCGGGAATCGTCAATCCGCAGGTAAGCCTTGAAGATAAGGAATTGCGCTTCGAAGAATCCGGCCCAGTCGATATGCAGGCCCTGCGCACGGCCATCAGCGATATCGGATTCGATCCCGAATAACGCCACGCCGATGTACGCCAACATACGGGCCAGGGTGAGCTGTCTGTACACGCCGCGTTAGAGCGTGCGGGGCAACGCACCCTGGCTTTTTTGCAGGCCTGCCCGGCGGCGGCAAAGGCTGTGCCCTGGCATCCCAGCCCACAGGCCCCCTCAAGGCGGGCGAGGCCCCTCTTGCCGGGGCGCGTATCTTGCCGTTTTTGCCCAAATGGCTTAGTTATTGGCAGGTAATCACGAGCATCCTCCCCATGCACCCTCACCGCAAAGACAGCACAAGGCATGCAAACACATCCTACCAACGTCACAGGCATTTTTTGCACGGGCCTCTGGATTCTTTTACTGTGCTGTCTTTTGCCCTCTGCGCCCTCCGCGGCGGCCCCAAAGGGTTTTTCGCTGGATTTTACCACCATACGTCTGGGCGATGAAGCCCAAGGAGCCTCCGGTGCCAACATGGCTATCGGCGCGTCCGCAACCACGGCGACGCCTGCTGACGCGCCCGCCGTGCAAACGCTTGAGCAGGAAACAGCGCTCCCGCCTGATCAGGTAAATGGACAGACGGCTGAACAGACCAATGGGCAAGAGAAGGCCCAGGCAAATGGTCAGGCTGCAGACGCGAAACCAGAGATTACAAGTGTCGCCAGCGTCCGGAGCGAAGGCAGCGACACGCCGGTAGCGGACAAGCCCGAAGCCGCTGCGGCAACCGCCCCTGTTGTGCTTGTGGTGGGCGGCATCCAGGGCGACGAGCCCGGCGGATTTTCTGCCGCGACCCTGCTGACCACGCACTACACCATTCAAAAGGGTGTGCTATGGGTTGTGCCAAACCTTAATTTTCCCAGTATTATCAAGCGGTCACGCGGCCTGCACGGCGACATGAACCGCAAATTTGCCAAGCTCGACAACAGCGACCCCGAATTCGGCACGGTACGCCGCATCCAGGAGCTTATCAGCCACCCCCGCGTGGGGCTGGTGCTCAACCTGCACGACGGCAGCGGCTACTACCGCCAGTCGTTTGAAGACAAGCTGCGCAACCCCAACCGTTGGGGGCAGTCTGTCATCATCGACCAGGAGGCCCTCGACGGCGTCTTTATGGGTTCGCTGGCCAACGAAGCCCGACGGGCCGCAGCCGCAGCCAACAGCAATCTGCTCTCGCCCCAGCACGCCCTGCATGTGCACAATACAAAGACTGCTGAAGGCGACCGCGAGATGGAAAAAAGCCTCTCGTATTACGCGGTGCGTCACGGCAAGGCGGCCTTTGGTCTTGAGGCCAGCAAGGAATTTTCCGTCGAAGTGCGGGCATACTATCATCTGCTGATGGTGGAGTCGTTTCTTGCGCAGGCCGGCGTCAAATTTACACGGGGCTTTGCCCTTACGCCTGAGGGCGTGCGCGGCGCGCTACTGGACAAGCTGGACGTCTCTTTTGTCGACAACAAGGTATTTTTGCCGCTTGAAGACGTGCGCCCGGCCATCAACCGGCTGCCGCTCTCAAAGGATGCTCCGGCCCAGGCCGTCACGTCCAAGCCCATTATGGCCGTGCTGCCCTGCGCCAATGGCGAGGAAGGCCAGTACTGCGTCCACTACGGCAACCGCATGATCACCCAGATCCGGCCCGACTGGCGCGAGATGGATCACAGCCTCAGCGGCATGCGCGTGCTGGCGGACGGGCACGAAACCGACGCCGCCTTTGGCCAGGTGCTTGAAATTTCAAAAAGTCTGGTCGTACAACCCGCCAGCGGCTACAGGGTCAATGCCATAGGCTACGACAGCGGCCGCAAGGATGAAAGCGGCGAGCTCATGACGCTCAAGGACTTCCAGCCGCGCTTTTCCGTAGATCGCCAGGGCAGGCTTTACCGCGTGGAAATTTACAAAGACCAGCGGTTCAGCGGTATGTTTCTGGTGCGCTTTGTTTCAGGTGCAAACCGCCTGACCCGCAACGATCCCCTGCCCAATGCCAAGGACAGGCTGCCCGACAAGCCAGGGCAGGAATCAACCCTGGGGTTCTGAAGCAACCATGTCTGATCCTACCATCTGCGTTGCGGGCGGCGGCAGCTGGGGCACGGCCCTGGCGCACCTGCTGGCCGCCAACGGCTATGATACGCGTTTGTGGCTGCGTGACGCCGCCATTGCCGAAGCCATTTGCGCCCATCACGAAAACCCGCGCTACCTGCCGGGCATCGCCCTGCACGCCAGCCTGAGCGCCACTACCGACCCTGAGGTTCTGGGCAGGGAAATTGTGGTTCTGGCTGTGCCCTGCCAGCAGCTGCGCGGCTGGCTTGCCGCCAACGCCCAGTTTTTTTGCCGCAACGCCGTGCTGGTCAACGCCGCCAAAGGCATTGAGACAGCCAATCTTGCCACCTGCGCCGAGATAGCGCAGCAGGGCCTTGGGCATCTGCACCCCCGCTACGCGGTGCTCTCCGGCCCTTCATTTGCGGCGGACGTGCTGCGGGGGTTGCCCACCGCCGTGGTGCTTGCCTCCACGGACGAGGCCCTGGGGCACATGCTGCGGCAGATCTTTTCCTGCGGGACGTTTCGCTGTTATTCCAGCACGGACGTGATGGGCGTGGAGATGGGCGGTGCGCTCAAAAACGTCATCGCCATTGCCGCTGGCGTTTGCGACGGTCTCGGCCTGGGGCACAACAGCCGCGCAGCCCTGATCACCCGGGGGCTTGCGGAGATGAGCCGCCTTGGCGTTGCACGGGGCGCTCAGCCGCATACGTTTATGGGGCTCTCCGGCCTGGGCGATCTTACGCTGACCTGCACCGGCGACCTCTCACGCAACAGGCAGGTCGGCCTGCGCCTTGGACGCGGCGAAAAGCTTGACCAGATCACCGCCAGTCTGGGTATGGTGGCCGAAGGTGTAAAAACCACCGCCGCAATCCACGAGCTTGCCCGCCGTCTGCATGTTGAGGCTCCGCTTACCGATGCCGTGCACAGCATTCTGTACGGCAACCGCGACCCCCATGAAGTGCTGCACAATCTTATGGCGCGCCGGTTGAGGGACGAATAGCCCCGCCCTGGCGTTGCCGCCGCAGCCTGTCCCCCGTCCCCCATGCAACCCGCTGCACTGCGTTTTTCCGCCATGCCGCAGGCTCACGACAATGCGACGGCATGACCAAATCCGACCTGCTGTTTTCAGCTTTTCCCTCCCGCATGTCACCGGTACAAGGTCGTTGTGCCTCCCTCAAAAAAAAATTCACACTTTTTTTTCCGCCCCACATTCTCACACTATCCGTCACGGTTCTTGCCACGACACTGGTACAATAAATCACAAAAAATCGTGCAGCACGCAATGACAATGCTAGGAAAATCAGCATCAAATTAACACGTTTTTTAATTTTTTGCTATCGCATTTATTGCACGACAGAACGTATATCAGGCAAGTTCAAAAAATCACATTTTAACATCGCGTTGTCATTGAATTTCACAACGTTGCACAATGTATTAGCGCTTTTTTGCACAATTTGTTTGTGCAAACAGTTAAATAAAGACTAACATACCGATTTCACAGCTTCTCAAAATCGCGCAAAACGCACAGCGTTTGTTTGACCTATTCATTTTTTGGTCGTTTTGATACCAAATATTGCAATCTACCTGATCTTCTTGAAAGAGTTGTTGCTTGCAACGCTTTGCAAAGTGGGCTAAGGCAAAAACACTCTTAAAAACATTTTTTCACGACATGGTATGGTGTTGATACCATCATACTGGTTAGGGAGTGCGGCCCGGACTTGACCGGGTTGATCCGCCGGGTACATCCGAGAGACCCGCAAACCACGGGGCAAACTATGACGGAATCACTGTTTTCGGCAGGCGGCTTTCTTGTGCCGCTTCTCGTGGGCATGGCCCTTATGCTGTACGGCGCGGCGCAGTCCGTGCGACAGCGCAACAATCCCCGCAGCCTGATCCTTTGGGGCTCGCTGCACGACGCAGGCATCTTCTGCCTGGGTCTGGGAGCCAGCGGCGGCATTAACAGTACGGGCCTGTGGCTCTTTGTACTGTTTCAGGCGGCTGCGCGGCTGTTGGCCTGGACCGCCCTGACGCGGCTTACGCCTCCGGCGCTCGGCGCCCCGGTGCAGCTGCAGGACCTTTGCGCTGCAAGCAAGCGCCAACCCTGGACCGCCGCCTGTTTCGGCCTTGGCATGCTGGCCGCCGTTGGCGGCTCGCCCTTCCTTGTGCCTGAAGCCCGCATGTTCATCAGCTCCGGTATTCTGAGCAGCATGCCCGGGGCCATGGCTGCTCTGTTGTGCATGGCTCTGGCAACCACAGTACTGGTTTGGTTGCATGTTGAAGCCGTACGCATCGCCGTGCTGGACGTCGCCGACGACGACAGCGCCGGCAACTGGGCAACCCCCGCAGGCAATGCCTTGGTCATGCTGGGTCTTGCCGTTGTTGTGGCGCTGCTTGGCGTGTTTCGCGGCCCCATCACCGGCATGCTGGCCAACGCTTACAATGTGGCTGTTCCGCATTCGGCGGCGCACCCGGCTTACTGGTGTTACTACGCGGGCGCGTTCATCACCGGCATCGCCTTTTTGGTAAAGTTTGACCGCGCTCCACTTGTGGGCGTGGCCTTTGCCGCACTGGCGCTCGTCTCGACCCTCGCGGCCGAGGCTGCCCCCACCGCCAAGCTCTTCCTGATCATGATCAGCGTTGTGGGTCTGGTGGTCAGCGTATACTCGCTGAGCTACATCCATGAACGGCACGGCCGCTACTGGTTTTTCCTGCTGCTGACGTTTGCCTCGCTGGCGGGCATTGTTTCCTCCGCCGACTCGGCAAGTATGTATGGCTACTGGGAACTCATGACCTTTGCCTCCTACTTTTTGGTGGTGCATGAGAACAACCGCAGCGCCTACGACGCCGGCCTCAAGTATTACGTGATGTGCGCGGGCGGCGCGCTGTTTATGCTGCCCGGCCTGCTGCTGCTGGGCGACCCCTCGCTCACCTCCGGGCTGCTTCAGGGCGCATTTGTGCTCTGCCTTGCCGGTTTTGCCGTCAAGATGGGCCTTGTGCCCCTGCACTCGTGGCTGCCCGACGCCCACCCCGCCGCGCCTTCGTCGGTGTCTGGTCCCCTTTCGGGTATCATCACCAAGATGGGCGTGTTCGGCATAGTTGTCGTGCTGCTCATGCGGCCCGCCATTGTGGGCATGCCAGGCCTGTTCGGCCTTTCATGGCTGGGCACGGGCCTTGTGGGCATGGGCGCGGCCACCCTGGTGTACGGCGAAATCATGGCCCTGCGCCAGGACGACATCAAACGTATGCTGGCCTACTCGACCCTGGGGCAGATTGGTGAAATCGCCCTGGTGCTCGGCATAGGCACATGGCTCTCCACCACGGGCGCACTGTGGCACATGCTCAACCACGCCATCATGAAGGACCTGCTCTTCCTTGGCGCGGGCGCGCTGATCATGCGCGCGGGCAGCCGCAAGCTGGCCGACCTGCGCGGCCTGGGCCGCCAGATGCCTGTCACCGTTGCCTGCATGGGCATCGGCCTTGTGAGCATCATGGGTCTGCCGCCGTTTGGCGCTTTTTACAGCAAGTTCTTGATGATCCAGGCGGCCACCTCCGCCGGGCACATCTGGCTGGCCGTGCTGATTCTGGCTGGCTCGCTGGTGGGCCTCATCTACTACACGCGCATTCTTAAAACCCTGGTGTTCGAAGAACGCCCCGCCGATCTGCCCGCTGTCAAGGAAGTTCCGCGCAGCATGCAGATAGGCCTGGTGATTCTGGCGGCCATTTGCGTGATCATGGGCCTTGCCCCGCAGATCGCCATGAACCTGGTGGTGCCTGTGGCCTCCATGTGCTTTACGCCCAACCTCAACGACCCCGAAGTACTGGTGGCCATGAACGTCTCCTGGCCCATCTTTGTGCTTGTGCCGGTGTTTGGCGCGCTGGTGCCCGCCATCTTCTACCGCGACCGCAAAAAGGCCGGATGGGCCAGTGTGGGCGTGCTGCTGTTTACGGCTCTGCTGGTCGTCATGTTTGGCCGCGGGCTTGATACGCTGTCCTTCTGCTTTGCCCTGCTGGTGCCCGTGCTTGGCGCAGTCAACATGGCCTATGCCCTCGGCTACATGGAGCACAGCCACCGCCAGTGGCGCTTCTACTGCGCCTTTACGGCCATGTGCGGCGGTCTTGTGGGCATGGCCGCCAGCCAGTACATGCTGAGCTTCTTCCTGTTCTGGGAAATCATGAGCTCGTGGACGCTGTACCTGGCCATTGCCCACGAGGGCGACAAGGACTCGCTGCGCGAGGCCTTCAAGTACTTTATCTTCAACGTGTTTGGCGCGGGTTTCATCTTTGTGGGCCTGTGCGTCGTGGGGCCCTTTACGCCTTTCAACGCAACGCTGCTCACCGGTGCTGCCCCCTACATGTCGCACGGCGCGGCGTGGCTGGGCATGGCCCTGCTGGCTGCCGGCTTCCTGATGAAGGCGGCGCAGCTGCCCTTCCGCATTGACTGGCAGATGCACCCGGCGCTGGCTCCCACGCCTGTTTCGGGCTACATCTCGTCTGTGCTGCTTAAGAGCGCCATCCTCGGCCTCATCAAGCTGTTCATGCTGCTTGGCGGCGGCTTTATGCTGGCTGGCGTGCTGGGCGGCATGGAGCAGAACGTCATCAGCACCGTAAGCATGTGGATCGGCGGCATCACCATCATCATGGCTGCCGTGCAGGCCCTGCGCACCAACGTCATCAAGCTTGTGTTCATCTACTCTACGGTGAGCCAGCTTGGGTACATGGTGCTGGCCGTTGCCGCAGGCGGGGCGCTGGGCTACGCGGGCGGCATGCTGCACGTGATCAACCACGTGTTCTTCAAAGACCTGCTCTTCCTTGTGTGCGGCGCTGTCATGTTTGCCACCCACAGGGAAACGCTGGACGATCTTGGCGGCATTGGCCGCAAGATGCCCTTTACCCTTGTCATGTTTGCCATAGCCGGGCTTTCGGTGGTGGGCGTGCCGCCTACCAGCGGCTTTTCGTCCAAATGGCTTATCTACCATGCGCTCATGGAAGCGGGTCAGCCTTTCCTGGCGCTGCTTTCACTGGTCGGCAGCGTACTGACCATGGCCTATATCGCCAAGTTCCTGCATGCGGCCTTCCTGGGTCAGCCCTCGACCACCCTGCACGACGTGCATGAGGCCCCGCTGATCATGCGCGCGCCCATGGGCATACTGGCCGCCGGTTGCGTACTTACGGGCGTATTCCCCGGTCTGGCCCTTGGGCCCATCAACAGCGTGCTGGCTGAATACGGCTTTACGCCGCTCAACGTGGGACTGTCCGGCGTGCTTTCCGGCCCCGGCGCATGGAACGCCACAGGCATGTTTGTCATGATGGCCCTCGCCTTTGCTGGCGGACGCTGGTTTGTGCTGCGCTTTACCCGCCTGCGCGAAATAGACGTCCACACCTGCGGTCTGCCGCCCGAAACGGCCACCAGCCGCATGACGCCCTCCAGCATTTACGGGGACATCCTCGGCCTTATGGACGGCGACAAGACCGCCAAGGAGAACCGCTGATGAGCGACACCCTGCTTGCCATACTGCATATGTGCATCTTCCCCGGCGGTGCCTTTGCCCTGCTGGTGGCCATGTTCTTCAAAGGACTTGACCGCCGGGTCGAGGCGCGGCTGCAGCGCCGCGTCGGCCCCCCGCTGATCCAGCCCTGGCTTGATATAGCCAAACTGTTGACCAAGGAAACACTCATCCCAAAAACCGCCTGCCGTTCGGCCTTTTTGATGGCCCCGGTGTTCGGCTTTACGGGCATGGCCGTGTGCGCGGCCTTTATACCGATTCCCGGCGTGTTCGACGGCCTGTTCAACATGGGCGACCTGCTGGTAATCTTTTACCTCCTGCCCATCCCGGCCATGGCCATCATGCTGGGCGGCTCAGCCTCCAGCTCGCCCTTTGGCGCTATGGGCTTCTCACGTGAAATGATGCTGATGCTGGCATACGAAACGCCGCTGCTCATGATTCTGCTCTCGGTCGCCATGCTTACGGGCAAGGTGCTGAGCGGCGGCGCATGGGGCGCGGAATTTTCGCTGCTCAAGATTGTGGCCATGCAGCAGCAGGTGGGGTCGTTCGGCTTCAACCCGACCATGATTCCCGCGCTGCTCGCGTACCTGATCTTTCTGCCCGGCACCATGGGCGTCGCGCCCTTTGATATCCCCGAGGCGGAAACCGAGCTCATCGAAGGCCCCCTGCTGGAATACGGCGGCCCCCTGCTGGCCATGTTCCAGATCACGTCCGCGCTCAAGACCTTTGTTGTTTTGGGTTTGGGGGTTGCGCTTTTCTTCCCCGGCACCATATCTGACATATGGCTGGTGAATCTGGTCTGGTTCCTGCTCAAGTGCCTCGCGCTCATGCTGCTTTCGCTTACCCTGGTCAAATCGGCCACCGGGCGCTTCCGCATTGATCAGGCGTTCCGCTTTTACATAACGGTGCCCACAGCGCTTGCGCTGTGCAGCCTGATACTGGTCTGGGTGATGTAAGGAGGCCGACGTGTCGCTGGATAACATGCTTAAAAAACTCTCCGTGCGGTCGCCGTGGCTTTTCCGCATCAATGCTGGATCGTGCAACGGTTGCGACGTGGAACTGGCCACAACGGCCTGTATACCGCGTTACGACGTAGAACGTCTGGGTTGCCGCTACTGCGGCAGCCCCCGCCACGCCGACATTGTGCTGATAACCGGCCCCCTGACCACAAGGGTTCGTGACCGGGTGCTGCGAGTGTGGAATGAAATTCCCGAACCCAAGGTAACTGTGGCTGTGGGCATCTGCCCCATTTCGGGCGGCGTGTTCCGTGAGGGCTATTCCATCGAAGGCCCCCTGGACCGCTACATTCCTGTGGATGTCAACGTGCCCGGCTGCCCGCCGCGCCCCCAGGCCATTCTTGAGGCTGTGGTGCTGGCGCGGTCCATCTGGCTGAAAAAACTGGGCGTGGAGGAGTGATATGGCGGGCTTTCTGAAAGTTCTGTTCCGCAATCTGCTTGAAGGTCCGAGCACCGATCCCTTCCCGCTGGGTGAAACCTTCACCCCTGACCGGCTTCGCGGCAAGGCCGTTGTTGATCCCGACCTGTGCATGGGCTGCGGCATCTGCCGTCACTCGTGCGCGGCGGGGGCCATCAACATTACGCCATTGCCCGACCGCAAGGGCTTTACCATCACCATCTGGCAAAACTCGTGCTGCCTGTGTGCCTCATGCCGCCACTATTGCCCCACCGGGGCCATGAGCATCACCACCAACTGGCACACCGCGCACCCCGAATCGGAAAAATTCAACCGCATCGAACAGCAGACCATTCATTATGAACCCTGCGCTGGTTGCGGCGAGCTCATGCGGCCTCTGCCCAAAAAACTGGCCGAAAAGCTCTATGCCTACAATGATGAAATTGACAGGGAACTGACGCGCAGGCTCTGCCCCAAGTGCCGTCAGCTGGAAGACGCCAAGCGCAATGCCTGCGTGCTGCCCGCCGCCTCTGGCGAAGCAGAGGCAAAAGGCGTTACTTCTGCCGCTCCCACCAAGGATTAGCGGATCATACCCGCGGAGAACATATGCAAGAGACAATCAACGGCAACGCCAAAGTCATCGAAGGGCTGACGGCCCTGTGCACCGAAGACGACGCCGTGCATCACAGTGCAGACAGCTTCGGCAATGCCTTTCACTGGTTCAGGCTCGGCACGCCGCGCATGCTCCAGGAGGCTGCCGCCATCATGCGTGATGCCAACGCCCGCCTGTGCATGACCACAGCATACAACCGCCGCCAGCTCAGTGAACCCATGCAGGAAGTCTGCTACCACTTTGAGCTGGACGGCGTGGTTTACAACATGACCGTTACACTTAACGGCGAGTGGCCCACCGTGCCTTCCATCACGCCGCTTTTTGCCAATGCTGATTGGCACGAACGCGAAATGATGGAGCTTTACGGCATCCAGGTGACCGGTCACCCCAATCCCACCCGCCTGTTTCTTGATGAAGAGCTTGACGCAGGCATTCTCAACGAGGCCGTGCCCCTGTCCATCATGATGAACGGGGCCTGCACCACCGACCTGTGGGAACGCATTCTCAATGACAAGGAGCGCCACTCATGAGCAACACCTTCACCATGCCTCTGGGCCCCGTACATGTGGCCCTTGAGGAACCGGTATATTTTCACCTCACGGTGGAGGGTGAAACCGTTCGCCACGTCGAGCTCACCTCGGGCCACGTGCATCGCGGCATGGAAGCCATGGCGACCCAGCGCAACCTTATCAAGAACGTCACCCTGACCGAACGCGTGTGCTCGCTGTGTTCAAACAGCCACTCCTTCACCTACAGCATGGCTGTGGAAAACGTGCTGGGCATCACCATCCCCGAGCGCGCCTGCTACCTGCGCGTACTGGCCGAAGAAATCAAGCGCGTAGCCTCGCACCTTTTCAACACGGCCATTCAGGCGCATATCATCGGCTTCAAGTCGCTGTTCATGCACGTGATGGAAGTGCGCGAAATGATGCAGGACCTCAAGGAAACCGTCTACGGCAACCGTATGAACCTGGCGGCCAACTGCATCGGCGGCGTAAAGTACAACGTGACGCCCGATCTTTTGGACTACATGCTCAAAACCATCGCCAAGGTCGAACCGCAGGTGGACGAAATCCGCGAGATTTACGCCACCAACAGCATGGTGATTGGCCGTACCAAGGGCCTTGGGCTGCTGCCCAAGCAGGATGCCGTGCAGCTTGGCATTGTCGGCCCTGTGGCTCGCGGCTCTGGCGTTGCCATCGACGTGCGCAAGGATTCGCCCTACGCCGCCTACGGCAAGCTGGACTTCAAGTCCATCACAGAGTCCGGCTGCTGCGCCAATGCGCGCACCATGGTGCGGCTGCACGAGATCTTTGAATCGTTCAGCCTCATCCGCCAGTGCATCGAAAGAATGCCCGACGGCGATGTAACGGCGCCCATGCGCCAGATTCGTACCGCTGAGGCCTGCGCACGGTCCGAAGCTCCGCGAGGCGAAGTGTTTTACTACATCCGCACCAACGGCACGGATATGCCCTCGCGTCTCAAGTGGCGCGTACCTTCCTATATGAACTGGAAGGCTCTGGGAGTCATGATGCGTGACTGCAAGGTGGCCGATGTGGCCCTGATAACCAACAGCATCGACCCCTGCGTTTCCTGCACCGAACGCTAGACACGGAGGCTCCGGGAGTTTGACGCATGCATGAGGCAACGCTGGTTCAGGGGCTGCTGAACATGGCCATCAAGGCCGTGGACGAGCACAATACGGCCCATCCGGAATCCCCGGTCTGCCGTATTGAAGAATTCCAGTGCGAACTGGGCCTGCTTGCCTGTGTCGAAGCACAAACTCTTACCGCCTGCTTTGAACTGCTGGCGGAAGGAACCTTGGCGGAGGGCGCTAAGCTGACGCTTACCAACGCGCCCCTGGCCTGCAGCTGTCATCAGTGCGGGCATGAATTCAGCCTGACGCAACGGCATTTCGTCTGCCCCAGTTGCGGCGGCGAGAACATCCACTTCAACGGGGGCCATGGGATGACACTTATGGCCCTGCACGTTGCATCCGAGGAAACGGACCATGACTGAACATATCCAGGTCGTACCCGACAAATGCCGCGCCTGCCGCCGCTGTGAAGTGGCCTGCATTGCCGCCCACCACGGCATGAGCTTTAAAGAGGCCATGAAACACCGCGACGAACTGGTTTCGCGCGTACAGGTGGTCAAGGCCGAGGGCTTCAAGACCACCGTGCGTTGCCACCAGTGCGATCACGCGCCCTGCGCCAATGTGTGCCCCACCGGCGCACTGCAGCAGGACGCCGATGGCCGCATTATCATGCGCGTGCAATACTGCGTAGCCTGTAAGATGTGCATCGCCGCATGCCCTTACGGCACCATAACCCTTGACACCATCGGCATGCCCTCCGTGGACGGCGACGAAGGCGAAACTCTCGCCCAGCGCGCCCGCCGCGAGGTTGCCGTGCGTTGCGACATGTGCCGCGCATGGCGGATGGAAAACGGCAAGCGCATCACCGCCTGCATGGAAGCCTGCCCGGCCCACGCCCTTTCGCTGGTGCTGGCCGACGGCTCAGTGGTGCAGGCCCCAACGCTGGAAAAGAAGCCAGTCGCTGAAGAAAGCGCGGAAAAACCCGCCGCCCCTGTGGCCGAACCCGGCCCGCGAGCTTCGGTAACCGCCGCCGCGCGTGCCCCTGAAGGAGCAACACCGGCGGAAGCCCCCGCCAGTGAAGAACCCGCCGCGCCCGTGGCCGAAGCCCCCAAGGCTGAAGCTCCCGCTGTCGAAGCCCCGGCCGCTCCTGTGGTGGAAGCTCCCGCTGTCGAAGCCCCGGCCGCCCCCGTGGCTGAAGCCCCCAAGGCCGAACCTGTCGTGGAGCCGGTTGTGGAAGAAGCCCCCGCTGCTCCCGCAGCCGAAGCAAAAACCCCTGCGACGGCAGAACCCGTAGCG
This sequence comes from Desulfovibrio desulfuricans, assembly GCF_004801255.1. Classification (NCBI taxonomy): domain Bacteria; kingdom Pseudomonadati; phylum Thermodesulfobacteriota; class Desulfovibrionia; order Desulfovibrionales; family Desulfovibrionaceae; genus Desulfovibrio; species Desulfovibrio desulfuricans. The sequence goes on from NZ_CP036295.1 coordinate 2,788,177, forward strand.
GCGGAAGCCCCCGCTGCCCCTGCACCAGCGCAAGCTCCCGTGGCGGCAGCTCCCAAGGCTGCCAAGGGCGGCAAAAAGTCCCCCAAGAAGGGCGGTAAAAAGTAACCTCCTTCCGCAAGCAGACCATCCAGGCCTCGGCAGGCTGTCGGAACTCACCGACAGCCTGCCGAGGCCTTTGCTATTTGTGTACCATGAGGGGGCGGGCTATGATGGACATGAGGCACGCGCCAGCAAGGCTCTTCCCCATGTAGGCGAATATCCGGAGGTTTGGCGAAGAACCCGCATTATTGTGACCACCATCACAGAAAGTCGTGACTAAATCTGTTGTATAAAAGGTGTTGCACAACCACGGCGCGAGGCCAGGCTGAGCGGCAGATATTAAGCCCGCCCGCGGGCGCAGTCCCGGCAGCATGATGGAGCGGCCAGCCCCAAACCGGCCAGCGCGCACGGCAACTCCAAACCACCCCGCACCCGCGGCGGCCAGAATGGGGAAAAGCGATGGAAAACAGCGAACTGCAAACCATCTTCTCTGCATTGCAGACCGGGCCCTTTGCGGCCATGTCCGAGGCCGAACGTCAAAAGCTGGCGCACCACGCGCGGTTGCAGCCATTCGGTCAAGGGGCGACGCTTTTTAGAGAAGGTGAACCCTCCACAGATCCCATGCTGCTGCAGACAGGGATGGTCAAGATCTGTCGTCATTCGTCGCAGGGCAAGGAGTGTGTGCTGCACATTGTGCGCCCCGGCAGGCTGCTGGACGCCGGCGTGCTGTTCTATGAAGAGGGCCTGCCCGTTACAGCCGTCGGCGTGCAGGCGGGCACGGTGCTGCGGCTCGATCGCAAAGCCCTGCTTGAAACTCTGCAGCACGAGGCCGCCCTGGGCGTTGCGCTGCTTACGGCCATGAGCCTGCGCCAGCGCCTGTTTATAAACAAAATCGCCGGTTCGCAGGGGCGTATTTCCGTTTCCGGGCGTGTGGCGGCATGGCTGCTGCACCGGGCAAAGATGGAAAAAAGCGCCACCCTGAACATGGGCGTTACCCAGGAAACCCTGGCCCGCCAGATGGGCATCAGCCGCGAGAGCCTGAGCCGCGAGCTCAGCGCCCTTGCATCCGCAGGGCTCATTGACCGCAACCGCCGCCGCATTACCCTGCTTGATGCGGATGCCTTGCGCGGGCGTGCCGAAGCGTAGGATCAGCATGAAAGTCTGCATTGTTTACTCCTCCTGCACGGGCAATACCCGCAAGGTTGCCGAGGCGCTGGCCCAAACCTCGGGCGCGCCCTGCTTTGCCGTACGCAACGCCCCCAACCCGGAGGATTACGACCTTCTGGCCCTGGGCTTCTGGGTACGCAAGGGACAGCCGGATGCCCGCGCCCAGCGCTATATGGAGCAGGTGCACGGCAAAAAAGTATTTTTTTTCGGCACGCTGGGCGCGTGGCCGCACTCTGAGCACGCCCGCCGATGCGCGGCGGCAGCCCGCGAACTTTTGCTGACGGGCGGCAATGCCGTGCTGGATGGATTTTTGTGTCAAGGACGCGTAAACCCTCAGGTTATCGCCGCATCGCAACGCAAGGGCGGCCATCCCATGAGCCCAGAACGGCAGGCGCGCCTGAACGAAGCCGCGCGCCATCCCGACGCCGCGGACCTCACGGCGGCGCGGCTGTGCTGGCAGCGCAGCCTGCAGCAATACGCGGGCGGCATTGCGTCCTCCGCCATGCCCATGGCCGCCGGGCTGTTGACCATGCCCGAGATCATCAATATGTCTTCCCGGTTGTAACCGGCATAAGAACCGCAGGAGCCTTTCATGCGCAAGCAGGACCGCCAATGCCTCGACCCGGCATTTTTTGACGAAGTTTTTTCCACGGCAGATGATTTGTGCCTGGCCATGTGCGATGGGGAATTTCCTTATGTCATCCCCCTCAACTTTGTGCGCCAGGGCGACTGCATCTATATCCACTGCGCTCTTGAAGGCCACAAGCTTGACTGCATCCGCCGCAACCCCCACGTAGCCTTTACCCTGGCGGCGGACGTGCGCATCCACAGAGAAAAATCCACCACCTACTACAAGTCGGTGTGCGGCACTGGCCGGGCCAGCATTGTGGAAGACCCGGCGGAAAAGGGACGCGCCCTCGACGCGCTGGCCATGCGCTATGCCGCGCAATGCCCCACCCCCACGCCGGATGCCGCCCTCGCCCGTACAGGCGTCGTGCGCATTGATATTGTGGAGCTGGTCGGCAAGCGCAAACTGCCCAAGTAAGCCTCACCACTATTGGCAGCGACGCGGCATCTCGCCACAACTAGCTGTATTTAAAGGAAGTCTGACATGAGCGGAGCTTCCCGTCTTATCCCCTTGCCTTCATTTATGGCCGTAATCCTTGCCGGTGCGCACTTTTGGCGCGCAGGGCAGCCCGGCCTTGCCGCAGCCTGTCTGCTGCTGGGCGCGCTCGCCTGGAGCCGGGCCGCGTGGGTGCGTCTGGCGCTGCTGCTGGCGCTGCCGCTGCTGTCCGCCAGCTGGATATGGAGCGCCGGGCAGTTTGTGCAGATGCGCATGCTCATGGGCGAGCCGTGGCGCAGGCTGGCGGGCATTCTGCTGGGCACGGCCCTGTTTACGGCCCTGGGCGCATGGCCCCTGCTGCGCGACGCCGCGCGGCGGCGGTACAACAGCAACAGCCAGAGCGCGGCAAGCCAGCTGGCGGCCCTGTGCCTGTGCCTTGCCCTGTTGCTGCCGGTGTGGATCATGAAACCGCAGTTATTTGTGCTGGAACGCTTTTTTTCGCAATGGGGGGCATTGCAACTGGCCCTTGCAGCGCTCTGGGCCGCCATGGTCGCAGGCTGGCTGAGCGGCAAAAGATCCCCAAAAGTCAGGATGCGCCTGTGGCGGCTGTTTTCCGTCGTATTTTTTGCCCAGCTGGTTCTGGGTTTGCTGCTTGAAAGCCGCTTTTTGCTCAGCGGGCAGCTGCACCTGCCGGTACCCGGCCTTATTGCCGCCGCGCCCGTCTATCGCGGCGGGGGGTGGTTCATGCTGGGCCTGTTTGGCTTTTCCACACTGTTGGCGGGCGCGGCATGGTGCAGCCACCTTTGCTACTTTGGCGCGTGGGACGCCTCCGTCGCCAAGCTCCGCGCGGGCGGCCCGCACGGGCTTGCCCGCCTCAACGCAGAACCGGATGCCGCGCCGCCCCCGGCTGATGACGCCGTCAAGGAAGCGGTACAAACCGTGCCCCGCCGCGCCCCGGCATGGCTGCCGCATCTGCGCCTGGGCATGCTGGGCCTGACGCTGGCTGTTCCGCTGCTGCTGCGTCTTGTCGGCGCACCAGTTGAAGCGGCGCTGGCCTGCGGCTTGCTGCTGGGCCTGCTGGCAGTGCCAGCCTCGCTGCTGATCAGCCGCAAAACCGGATACGCCGCTTACTGCCGGGGCCTGTGCCCGCTGGGCCTGCTGGCAAAATGGCTTGGACGCCTCGCCCCCTGGCGGGTACGTCGCACCGGCCCCTGCCGCAGATGTCTGGCTTGCGTGCGCGTATGCCGTCAGGACGCCATGGGCGACCCCAGGGCAGCCTGCGCGCCAAATGCCGACTGCAACCTGTGCCGCGACTGCGTGTCTGTCTGTCCGCAACAGGCCCTTTCCATAACTTTTTACGGCCTGCCCGGCACGCGCAGCTGGGCAGGGCCAACCTTTGTCGCCATACTGGCCGCCCTGCACGCGGCTTTTCTGACCATGGCCCGCATCTAGCCCGCCGTGGTCTGTATGACAGGAAGCTAAGCTCCATAACCGCAACAGTTGTAAAACCATATCCGAGGATGCCAATGCTGCGTGTGCTGCGTCGCCTGCGGGCAGGAACCATGGCCCCGCCGAGGGCTGACTGGAAGGAAATTTTCTGGGCCTGGGCAGGCAGCTGCCTGTCCATCATCTGTCTGGCCCTGCTGGAAAGGCTGAGCGCGCAGGAATGGAACCTGCCGCTGCTCATCGGCTCGTTTGGCGCATCGGCCGTGCTGGCTTTTGGCGCGCCCCACAGCCCGCTGGCCCAGCCCCGCAACCTTGTGGGCGGGCACGTGCTGTCAGCGCTCGTGGGCGTAACCTGCCAGATGCTCATGAGCGACGACCCGATTCTGGCATCGGGACTGGCCGTTTCCACCGCCATTGCCCTCATGCACGCGACGCAGACCCTGCACCCTCCGGGCGGCGCAACAGCGCTCATAGCAGTCATCGGCGGGCCGGGCATCCACAGTCTGGGCTACTGGTATGTGCTGCTGCCCTGCGCGGCAGGAGCCGTCTGCATGCTGGCCCTGGCCTGTGTGACCAACAACCTGGCCGCCCGCAAAAGATACCCGCTGTTCTGGTGGTAGGGGCCGCCCCCCGAAGCAAACAGCCAGCCCCAGGGGGGCCGCCGGGCACCATGCCGGCGCGCCTCCCTGCCGTACCCTGCAACGCCGCACAATCAAGGCAGGCCGCCCCCGGCTTGCCAGCCGGGGTCAAAGGGCGTAGCGTCATTGCCTTACTTTTATCGAGGTTATGACATGTCCGGCATTTCTTCCGCTTCCCCCCTGGCGGATGGTCTCAGACGCGCGCTGCCCATTGTGCTGGGGTATCTGCCTGTGGGCTTTGCCTTTGGGGTTCTTGCGGTCAAAAACAACATCCCCCCTTCCCTTGCTGTAGCCATGTCCGTGCTGATGTTTTCCGGCTCCGGACAGTTTGTTTTTGCAGGCATGTGGGGCGCTGGAGCAAGCGCCCTCTCCATCATGGCGGCGGTATTTATCGTCAACCTGCGCTACTTGCTGCAGTCAGCTGCAGAATCTCCCTGGCTGGCCGGCCTGCCGCGCGGGCAGCGTTTTTTGCTGGGCCTGGGCCTTACCGACGAGACCTTTGCCGTGCATATTACGGCCTTCCAGAATGGCTGGCGGCGCAACCTCACCACGCTCTTTGTCTGCAACCACACCGCGCAGCTGGGCTGGGTCTCGGGGGCGGCCATCGGCGCGTTTTGCGGCGAGCTTGTGCGCGACGTCAAACCTCTTGGCCTGGATTACGCCCTGACAGCCATGTTTCTGGCCCTGCTGGTGCCGCAGTGCGTCAGCCGCCTGCATGTGCTGGTGGCGCTGTTTACCGCCGTGCTTTCCATCAGCCTCAAGGCTGCGGGCATGACCCAATGGAACATTGCCGTGGCCACAGTACTGGGCGCGAGCCTGGGCACGTGGCTGTTACTGCGCAAGGCCCGGCACGAAGGCGCGCCCATCGACCTTGACGGAGCGGATTGCCCGCCCGCCCGCGACGATACGGCCGTTGACGCGGCACGCACAGGAGAGGTGGAATCATGAACCAGCCCGGATGGCTTGGCGCCAACGCAGCCCTGCTGCTCTGCCTGTTTGGCAGCGTGCTGGTTACCCTGCTGCCCAAAATACTGCCGGTGACCTTTCTCAGGGGCGACAGTCTGCCCCCCCTGCTGCGGCACTGGCTGTCGTTTGTGCCGGTGGCCGTCATGGCGGCGCTGGTGGGGCCGGATGTATTTTTTTACGAAGGGCATTTTAACGCCGGGCCCTCCAACCTGTTTCTGATGGTGTCCCTGCCCTCGCTGCTGGTTGCCTGGTGGACAAAAAACTACTTTCTGACCATTGCCTTTGGCCTTGCGCTGGTGATTCTGGCCCGGGGCATCGGGTTGTACTGATGCCGAAGGCAAAAAGCCCTGCAACCATGCCGCCCTCCCTGCGCAAACGGCGCAAACCGGCCCCGGCCCTACCGCAGCCCTACCGCAGCGCCAGCCTGCTGGTACGTATCGCGCCCGAAAATACGGGGCTGTTCCGCTTTTTGCTCGAAGCGTACGACCATGTGGCCTACTTTACCGTGCTGGAGCACAAAACAGCGCTGCTGCGGGTGATCTTTTCGCCCCACCGCGAGGACGAAACGCGCCGGGCCCTGGCGCAGATGGCCCAAAGCCTGCCTCTTGCGGTCGAGGAATGGCCCTGAGCCGCTGACGGCCAAAAAATTCCGCAGGCGAGGTCTCCGCAAGGCCGCGCGGCGGGTCTGCGCTGGGGGTCGCGCTGGCGATCCCGCACCCCGACACAGATATCCGCGCAGATATCCGCACGGGCAATGCCGCGCCAAAGCCCGAGCCGCAGCCGTGTGGGGAGCCCTGCGCAAAAACACTTTGAGCTGCGCGTAATTTCTGTTACGATTTTTGCGTTTTGGGGCAGGGCCAAAAGTCCAGCCCTTTTCCTGCGTCTGGCGCAAGCCCGCAACACCTCAGCCTTTACCAAGGCGGATTCATGCCCACACTGAAATACAAGCGCGTGCTGCTCAAGCTGAGCGGCGAGGCCCTGGCCGGTGAAAACAAAACCGGCATCGACCCGGCAACCGTAGACACCATCTGCCGCGAGATCGGCACAGTGCTCGAAATGGGCGTCGAGATGGCCCTTGTTATTGGCGGAGGCAATATTTTTCGCGGGCTTTCCGGCTCGGCAAAAGGCATGGAACGCTCGTCTGCCGACTACATGGGCATGCTGGCCACTGTGCTCAACGCCCTGGCCGTGCAGGACATGCTTGAAAAGCTCGGCTACCCCACGCGCGTGCTTTCGGCCATCACCATGCAGGAGGTATGCGAGCCATTTATTCGCCGCCGCGCCCTGCGCCATATGGAAAAAGGCCGCGTGGTCATCTGCGCCGCCGGCACGGGCAACCCCTACTTTACCACTGACACCACCGCAGCCCTGCGGGGCATGGAACTGAAGTGCGACGCCATCATCAAGGCCACCAAGGTCGACGGCATCTACGACAAGGACCCCACCAAATTTCCCGATGCCGTCAAATTTGACAGCATCACCTACGATGAAACCCTGGCGCGCCATCTGGGCGTCATGGACGCTACGGCCTTTGCCCTCGTGCGCGACAACAACGTGCCCATCATCGTGTGCCGCATGTTTGGCGGCGACATCTGCCGCGTCGTAACCGGCGAAACCGTAGGCACCATCGTTCAGAACTGAGAGCCCCCAAGGAGAATACCGATGGATATCGACAGCATCCTTCTGGACGCCGAAGACCGCATGGAAAAGGCCATTGCCTCGCTGGAACGCGAGTTTTCCAAACTGCGCACTGGCCGCGCCTCCACCGCGCTGGTGGACGGCATCAAGGCCGACTACTACGGCACGCCAACGCCCATCAGCCAGATGGCCTCGGTGGCCGTGCCCGACAGCCGCACCGTTACCATCCAGCCCTGGGACAAGGGCGGCATTTCCGTGGTTGAAAAGGCCATTCTGAAATCCGACCTGGGCCTCACGCCCATCAACGACGGCAAGCTCATCCGCATCATGATTCCGCCGTTGACCGAAGAGCGCCGCAAAGACCTGGTCAAGGTGGCCCGCAAATACACCGAAGACGCCAAGGTGGCGGTTCGCAACGTGCGCCGCGACGCCAACGACAGCCTGAAAAAGCTGGAAAAAGACAAGGCCATCAGCGAGGACGAGCAGAAAAAAGCTTCTGAAGACGTGCAAAAGCTGACGGACAAGTTTGTGGCCGAGGCCGACAAAAAGTGCGCGGCCAAAGAAAAGGAAATTATGGAAATCTAGCCCGTGGCGGGTTTTCCGCCGGGGTTGCGCGCGCCCCGCAACTGTTTGCGGGGCGCGGCTCTGCTGTTAACGGCAGGCCTGCCCGCAGCGGGGCCGCTGGCCCGCAGGACTTATCACCACAGGCTTAATGCATGACGGACCATCCAGACAAACTGCCCACGCATCTTGCCATCATCATGGACGGCAACGGCCGGTGGGCCCAGGCCCGCGGCCTGCCCCGCGAGGCTGGGCACCGCGCGGGCGCGGAAACAGTACGCGCCATCGTGACCGAATGCCGGTCGCTGGGCATACGCCACCTCACGCTCTACACCTTTTCCAGCGAAAACTGGAACCGCCCCAAGACCGAAATCAGCGCCCTTTTCAGCCTGTTGATGGAATTTTTGAGCCGCGAGGTTCCGCGCATGGTAGAGCAGGGCATTTCCATGCGCGTGCTGGGCGATCTTGAATCCATGCCGCTAGCCCAACGCACGGCCCTGCGCCATGCCATAAAACGCACCGAGGGCGGCAGGGACATGGTTCTCAACCTTGCGCTCAACTACGGCGGCAGGGGCGAGCTTGTACGCGCCATGCAAAATATGCTGCGCGAGGGTATGCGCCCCGAGGACATTACCGAGCAGACGCTGGCGGACCATCTGTACACCGCCGGACAACCCGACCCCGACCTGCTCATCCGCACCAGCGGCGAGCAACGGCTAAGCAACTACCTGCTCTATCAATGCGCCTACAGCGAGCTGTACTTCACGCCCGTGCCATGGCCGGACTTCGACGCCGCGCAGCTGCGCATGGCCCTGGCCGCCTACGCCGCCCGTTCGCGCCGTTTCGGCAAAACACAGGAGCAAATTGATGCCCATTGATCCTTCAACACGAACCATCGACATCCGCCGCATCTTCACCGGCATTGTCCTGGCTGCGGTATTATTGCTGGTGCTCTGGCTCAGGGGGTTGCCCCTGTTGTTTGTTATTCTGCTTGTCTGCGCCCTGGGGCTGTGGGAGTTTTACTCCCTGTTCTGGGGGCCCAAGGGCCGCGTAACCAGCAGAGTGTGCGCCATCATACTGGGCTGGGGCATGATCTGCCTCACCTGGATGCACCGTCCGCAGGATGCTCTGGTCTTTATGGGCGCGGGCTTTGTGCTGGCGTCATTGAGCTTTCTGTTCAGGTGGGACGTTATTGAAGAAGAAAACGCCTTTGCCTCCAGCGGCATCTTCATGGCGGGCCTGGCCTATGTGCCGCTGCTTTTGCTGCCCGCCACCTATCTTTCGACCACCAAGCTCATCTTTGTCATTGCCGCCGTGGCCATTTCGGACACTTCGGCCTACTTTGTGGGCACTCGTTTTGGTCACCACAAGCTGTGGCCGCGCGTCAGCCCCAAAAAGAGCTCCGAGGGCGCGGTGGGCAGTCTGGTGGGCTGCGTAATTTTTTGCGCCATTTACGGCTCAATTTACGGCAAAACCGGCTGGTTTTCGTTTGCGCTGCTGGGTATAGCCGTCAACGCCTTTGCCCAGCTGGGCGACCTGTTTGAATCGGCGCTCAAGCGCTCGGTAAACATCAAGGATTCCGGCAATCTGCTGCCCGGTCACGGCGGCATCCTCGACAGAGCGGACAGCCTGCTGTTTGCCATGCCCATGGTGGCCGTTGTGGACCAGTGGTTTTTCTTCTTTTAGGGCGCAAAGCCCTTTTGCTGCTGTCAGCGTGAGCGGTGCGGCGCACGGGGTACGGACAAAGCGTCCTTCCGGGCCGCACCGCTTGCCTGCCATTAAGCCATACGCGAAAGCCGCTTCCCACGGCCTTTTGCAGGAGACCCCGGTTGCGACCCCGCCGGGCGCTTGAATTTTTTGCCGCAGAACCTATGTTATGCGCACAAGCGCAGCGAGCAACCGCGCGCACCCATAAAAGGACAACGTCACCATGGCGCAACTTTGGCCCGGCCAGGGCGGCCCTTCCATCAACTACATTTCTGACGCGCCCGGTGAAAACTGGCGGCAAACATGGCCCCGCAGCCTGGTGCTGCTGGGTTCCACCGGTTCCATCGGGCGCAGCACCCTGGCCGTAGCCGCAGCGCACCCGCAGGACTTCCGCATGGTGGGCTTTGCCTGCGCCCGCAACGTGCAGCGGCTGGCCGAGCAGGCGCTCGCGTGGCGTCCGCCGCATCTGGCCGTGCTGGATGAAGAATCCGCAACCAGGCTGCGCGCCCTGCTGCCCGCCAACTACCGCCCCCGCATCCTTGTGGGGCGCGATGGCTACGCGGAGCTGGCGTCGCTGCCCGAAGCCTCCACCGTGCTGTCTGCACAGGTCGGCGCGGCGGGCCTTGCCGGTACACTTGCCGCAGCTCTGGCTGGCAAGGTGATCTGCCTTGCCAACAAGGAATCGCTGGTGCTGGCGGGCGACCTTGTGCGCCGCGTATGCGCCCGCACCGGGGCCGTTGTGCTGCCGGTAGATTCGGAGCACAACGCCATTTTTCAGTGCTTGGCAGGGCGCGGGCAGGAAGTGGAGCGACTTATCCTTACGGCTTCCGGCGGCCCCTTCAGGGGCTGGACAAAGCAAACCCTGGTCGCGGTGACGCCCGAGCAGGCGCTCAAGCACCCCAACTGGAGCATGGGGGCCAAGATCACCATCGATTCGGCCACGCTCATGAACAAGGGGCTGGAAGTCATTGAGGCCTACCACCTCTACGGCGTGCCGGTTGAGCGCATCAGGGTGCTGGTGCACCCGCAGTCTGTAGTGCACTCGCTGGTGGAATTTCATGACGGCAGCCAGCTGGCCCAGCTCGGCACGCCCGACATGCGGCTGGCCATTGCGGCCTGCCTGCTGTGGCCGAGCTGCGTGCCGGTAAATGTGCCGCCGCTCGACCTTACGGCCAAGCCGCTCACGTTCCACGAGCCGGACGAATCCGCATTTCCCTGCCTCGGGCTGGCCCGGCAGGCGCTAAAAAATCGCGGCGGTCGTTGCGTTGTGCTCAACGCCGCCAACGAAGCCGCCGTGGATCTGTTTCTCAACGGCCGCTGCGCGTTTATGGACATACCCCGGCTGATCAATGCCGCCCTGGAGGCGCACGGCGCTTCCAACCCCGGCCATCAGCCTTTCTGCACGCCCCCTGCGGGCGCGCATTCGCCCAACGATGCGGATGCCGCCCTCAAACTTGAGGCGCATACATTGGCGGAACGCATGCAATGCATTGACCGCCAGAGCCGCGAGCTGGTGTACACGCTGGCCCGCGACGGAGGTTCCCTGTGCTGACAACTGTTATCGCCGTAGTGGTCGTTCTTGGCGGCCTGATCTTTTTCCACGAGCTGGGGCATTTTGCCGTGGCGCGCGGTCTTGGTATGGGTGTTTCCACCTTTTCGCTGGGCTTTGGCCCCAAAATTCTCAAATACCGCAAGGGCAAGACGGAATACGCCCTGTCGCTGGTGCCTCTGGGCGGCTACGTGGCTCTGGTGGGTGAAAGCGACCCCAAGGACATACCCGAAGGCTTTACCGAGGCGGAGAGCTTTGCCCTGCGCCCCGCCTGGCAGCGTCTGCTTGTGGTGGCGGCGGGCCCGGCGGCCAATATTATTCTGGCGTGGCTGCTGTGCTGGACGCTGGCTCTGGGCTGGGGCACGCCCATCCTGTTGCCGCAGGTAGGCGCAGTGGTGCAGAACGGCCCCGCCGACAAGGCTGGCATGCAGCCCGGCGACACCATTGTGAGCATCAACGGCGTCGCGATTGCCAACTGGCAGGTCATGGCCGACGCCATCAGCCAGAGCGACGGCAAAACGCTTGAGGTCACGCTTTCACGTCCCGACATGGCCCCGCAGGCCGATGCGCAGACCAGGGACGACGAAGTTGCCCAGCCGGAACAAGGCATGATCATCAGCGTCGAGCTTACACCAGAGCGCTCCATCCGCAAGACCATCTTTGGCGAAGAAGAAAGCGCATGGCTCATAGGCATCCGCAACTCTGGCGCGGTGCGCCTTGAGCGTCACGGTTTTGCCGGCGCGGCGGTTGCAGGGGCCGGACAGACGGCCGACATGGTTTCGCTGACCTGGCAGAGCTTTGTCAAGCTGGCGGAACGCGTGGTTCCGCTGGATCAGGTGGGTGGGCCCATCATGATCATGCAGATGGTGGGCAAACAGGCCCACGAGGGTCTTGCCGGCCTGCTGGCCCTGGCCGCCCTCATCAGCATAAACCTTGGCATCCTCAACCTGTTGCCCATACCCGTACTCGACGGCGGGCAGATCGTATTTTGCCTGTGGGAAATAGTCTTTCGCCGCCCGCCCAACCCGCGCTTTCAGGATTACGCCATGCGCGCGGGCATTGCCCTGCTGGTGGCTCTTATGCTGCTGGCGACCTACAACGACCTGTGGCGCATTCTTAAAAGCACCGGCTGGTTCGGGAGCGGCTCGTAATGCAGACGGGCACCGGCCTTGAGCTGATCCTCAACGCCGCCGAGGGCGTACTGCAGATCATCGTTACCGAAGACGAAAGGCTGCTCAGCGTGCAGGAGTGGCACAAGGCCGACCGGGCCACGGAAATTCTGGCTCCGGCCCTGGCCGACATGTGCCGCGCCCTGAATATTGCGCCCGCCCAGTTCAGGCGCATTGCCTGCGTGCGCGGGCCGGGCTCCTTTACGGGTATACGGCTGGTGCTCGCCACCGCCGCCGCCCTGCGCCGCGTGGGGCAGGCCCGTCTGGCGGGCCTTGACTACATGCAGGCCCTGGCTACCAGCGCCGTGCTGCAGCACAACCTTTTTTACGGCACGCCGGTGTGGGTGCTCACGCACGCCAGACGCAACCTGGTGCACTGCCAGCCCTTTATGTCTTACGGCCCGCAAATTCCCGCCCAGCCCAGCCAGCCCGTGGACCTGTGCCCGCCGCAGGAGGCTTTGCGCCGCATGGAGGCCGCCTGCAGCGAGCCACTGCCCCAAGGCACGGACAAGCACCGCTGCGCCCGCGTCTGCGGCAGCGGATTGGCCCGCAATGCCGCCGTATTTGCCGGTATCGAGGGCATGCGGATGGTCCCCCCCGATCCGGGGGCCGGGATGCTGGCCATACCGGGTCTGGTGTGCCCCCATACGGAGGCCCTGCGCCTGCTGGCCCGCCATGGCGACTATTTTGACGCCGATGTGGAACCGCTGTACGTAAGACCATGCGACGCAGTTGAAAATCTGCCGCAACTGGCCCCGCGCATGGGCATGACAGGCGAACACGCCATGGCCGCCCTTGACGTCATGCTTGAACGCGCTCCCAAGAGCGAAATCTGATTCAACGCCAGACAAAAAGTCCTGCCCTGTTTTTACGCAAATTACCCAGCAATACAGTACGTTAAAAAGCACATCTAGCGGAGAACACCCATGATCCGTACCCTTCGTCATTCCTTGTCCCTTCTGCTCTCGCTGGCCGCGCTGGCGCTGGCGCCTGCCAACCCGCCAGCCGTAAGCGCCGCCGATACCCCCACGCGCATGGAGCTGCCCCTACCCAGCAAAAACGGCGGCATGCCCCTGATGCAGGCCCTGAACGGGCGTCGTTCCACCAAGACGGGATACAGCGGAGCGTTGCTTGCCCCGCAGCAGCTCAGCGACCTGCTTTGGGCCACTTGGGGGCGCAACCGCGAGGATGGCCGCAGAACGGCCCCCACGGCCATGAACAAGCAGGACGTGCGCGTCTATGTAGCCCTTGAAAGCGGCGTGTGGCTGTACGAGGCCGACAACACGCTGGTAAAGGTGCTGGACGGCGACTGGCGCGCCCAGATGGGCGGCGGCTCGCTTACCCTGCTGTACGCCGTGCCTCAGGCCAATGAATGGGGCGGCGCCCATGTGGGTTCGCTGTACCAGAACGCCGGGCTTTTCTGCGTCTCTGCCGGTCTGGGCAACTTTGTGCATGTTTCCGGCCTGCACGCCCTGGACGGCAAGCTGCCCCTGCCGAAGGCTGGAAGGTTTTTATTCTGCAGACGGTGGGCTTGCTGAAATAGCGCGCACCAGCCACAAAACGCCAGACGCCCCTGTTCTTCGATGAGAACGGGGGCGTTTTTGCTTGCCTTGCGCTGGCTGATTTTGTTTTGCTGATTTTGTCCCGGTTGCGCCACGGCGGCTCCCGCCACAGCAGGGGCGTTGGCGGCGCGGCCAGGTGCGGGGGTTAAAACGCCAGATCCATGCGCTCGCGGCCCACAAAGATGCGGCTGCGCGAAAAGCCGTAAACTGCCGCGTAGGCCGCCAGCTCGCCAAAATGCGAGCCCGTGTCGTCGGTATTGTGCGCATCGGAGCCAAAACTCACGCTCAGCCCCAGATCCGCCGCCAGCCGCATGATGACCGGGCCGGGATACGGCTCGTGAAACGGCTTGCGCAGCCCGGCCGATGAAATCTCCATGGCTGTATCGCTGTTGCGCATGGCCTCGAGAACGGCGGCGATACGCTCTTCGCTTGCCGGCTGGGACAGCCAGGCCTGAAAGTCGTCGTAGCAGCACACCTTGATAAAGTCGGGATGCGCCACAACGTCGACCATGCCGCTGCCTGCCAAGCCGAACATTGCTTCATAATAGGCGTCATAGCGGGCAAAGCGTTGCGCCTGATCGACCTCAGGTCCCCAGCTGCGCGGCGAGCCCACGGGCAGGTCGTCCACAAAATGCAGCCCGCCGATGATGTAATCAAAGGGGTAGCGGCTAACCATGTTCTGCATCCAGGGCGTATTGACGGGCAGCCAGTCAAGCTCCATGCCCATGAGCACGCGGGGCAGGGCGGGCGATTGCCCGCAACAGCAGGCGGGCTGGCCCAGGGTCTGCTCTCTGAGAGCCTGCACCTCAGCGGCGTAAACGGGAAAAGTTACGGCAAGGTCGCCCTTGTACAGAGGGCAAGAGTAGCCCGGAGGCAGCGGGGAATGTTCGGAAAAACCGTACCAGGCCAGATTGCGGGCAACCGCAGCGGCAAACATTTCGCCCACACTGGCAAGCCCGTGCGAGGCAAGCGTGTGGTTATGGATATCGGCACAGATCATTTGTTCTCCAGCCGATGCGCTGCCCCCTACGACATGGCCGGGGCAAGCAGGGCACGGGCGTCGACTACATCCTGCGCAATGCGCTGTTTGAGGGCCTCAACCGAGGCAAAGCGCTCTTCGCCGCGCACACGGGCAACGAACTCCAGGCGCATCATCTGCCCGTAGAGATTCTGCCCGTCTTCCAGCAAAAAGGTTTCAACGCCGAGTTCGTTTTCGCCAAAGGTAGGCTTGCGCCCTACGCAGGTAACCGCTGGCCACGTGTGTCCGTTATGCGTGGCGCGGGTGGCGTACACGCCCTCCACTGGCAGCACTACCTCGGGCTTGCGCTGGTTGGCGGTGGGAAACCCCAGACCGGCCCCGCGCCCGTCGCCGTGTACAACCTCGCCGGTAAATCCGTGAAACCTGCCCAGCAGGGTTGCGGCACGGGCCACGTCGCCCTGGCCAATCAGCCCGCGCAACGAAGTGGAGCTTACCACCGTGCCGCTCACGAGCACCGGATCGAGCTGCTCCACGGTAAACCCGGTCAACGCGCCAAGCTCGCGCAGCACGGCAACCTGCCCGCTACGGTTGCGGCCCAGCGTAAAATCGTAGCCCACCACCAGACGGCGCAGGCGCATGGGCGCGAGTATGGCCTGCACAAAAGCGCCAGCCTCCAGCGAGGCCAGCTCTCGCGTAAAGGGCAGCTCAAGCACGCAGGAGACCCCCAGCGATTCCAGCAGGGCAAGCCTGTCTTCACGCGTGGTCAAGGGCATGTGCCCGCGTTCGGGAAAAAGCACCTGGCGGGGATGCGGCCAAAAGGTCATGACCACGGGGGTCAGCCCTTCCTGCGCAGAAACCTCAAGCGTACGGCGGATAAGCGCCTGGTGGCCAAGATGAACGCCGTCAAAATTGCCTATGGTGACGGCCGAGCCAGCGAGAGCCCCCAGCGCGTCTACTGAATGAACTATTTTCATTATGTGTGTCGGTTCCCAAACAGATGAACGCACGCCCGGCGATCAGATGAGCCGGTCGAAAACGAGTTTGTAAATCTTGCGGATGTGCAGCACCAGCTTGAGGTTGATGCTTTTGGCCTGATTGGAATCCTGGAGGGAAAAAGAGCTCAGATGCCGCGCTATTTCGCTGAAATCGGCATCTCCCCTCGGCTCCAGCATGGCCCAGTATTCGTTGGCGCGGTTGAGCACATGCGCGCTGAACTTGTCCTTGTGCGCCTGCGCGTATTCCTGCTGAAAAAGCTCAAACATGCGTTGCGCATCCACAGGAAACGACCGCGCGAGCGCAAGACGCCACAGGGCCATATACAGCCCCATGAACTCGCCCTGCATCTGACGGCGGCGCATAAACTGCATGCGGCGCACGCCCAGCAGCTCAAACTCAAGCGTAAAATCGGCATCCGCCAGCAATGCCTTAAAATTTTCCAAAGCCGCACGTGCGGCCTCGTGGGGGGCATTGTCGCGCAATGCCTCCTGGGTGGTGATATCTTCGCTGTTCTGCATGGCTGTCACACTGTCTGTTTGCTCTTAACGTCCACAAACACCTAGTCTTCGCCCTCGCCGGACGAACCCCGGCCCTGCCCCTCGGCAGATTGCCCTGCAGTTTCCTCTGTTGCATTCGCTCCACGGCTGCGCCCGGAACGACGGCGGCGTTTGCCGGAGCGCGACTCCCTGCCCTCGCCAGCACTTTCACCTGCCCCTTCCTGCGCGGCGGGCTGTGCTGATGCCTGCGCTGCAGACTGGCCCTCTGCGGCCTCCGCGCCGTGTCCCCCTGCGGACATGCCGCGTCCACCACTCCGCGAGCGCCCCTGGCGGGGCTGACGCTGCTGGCTGTCGGCCATGCGGGGCTTCCCGTCGGGAAACCGCGTTTCGCGCAGGCTCTCCTGATGGCAGGCATCCAGCAGCATGGCCAGCAACAACACGCTGTCTTCTTCGTCGCTCTGCGTGGCGAGGTCGCGCGCCAGCTGGGCGTAACGCCCCACGCGCATGCGTTCAAGCCCGGTAAGATTGCGGTAACGGCCTTCAAGAATGGCGGTAAGCCGGGTGCCGGCCACGCGCGCCACGTCTTCGTCGGTGGGCAGAGGCAAGGCCAAGATGCCTATCTTGTAGTACTGGGCGATGCGGTCAAGCTCCATGCGCTGCATGACGTCCACCAGCGAAATTACCGTACCCGCAGCGCCAGCGCGCCCCGTACGCCCTGCGCGGTGGATATAGCTTTCGTGATCTTCGGGCGGCTCGTACAAAAAGACGTGCGAAAGCTGGGGAATATCAATGCCGCGAGCCGCCACGTCTGTAGCCACAAGATATTGCAGCTTGCCCTGGCGTATTTTTTCCAGCACGGCCTCGCGCCGCGACTGCGAAAGGTCGGCGGAGAGCTCGTCGGCGCTGTAGCCAAAACCCTGCAATACGCCCGTCACGTAGTGCACGTTAGACTTGGTATTGCAAAAAATGATGGCGGAGGCGGGGTTTTCTGTCTCCAGCAGGCGCACAAGCGCCCGGTCTTTGTCCATGGGCTTCACCTCGCAAAAGAGGTGCTGCACTTCGGCCACGTGCACTTCTTTTTGCGAGAGGGAAAGCATGGCGGGCTCGGCCATAAACTCGCGGGCCAGCCTGAGCACATGGGGCGGATACGTGGCCGAAAAAAGGCAGGTATGGACGCGCTTTTGCGGCAGGTAGCGCTGGATTTCCTTCATGTCGGGGTAAAACCCGATAGAAAGCATGCGATCAGCCTCGTCAAAGACCAGCTCGCGCAGATCGCGCAGATCCAGGGTGCGGCGCAGCAGGTGGTCAAGTACGCGGCCGGGCGTGCCCACGATAACCTGTGCGCCGTCGCGCAGGGCGTCCATCTGCTTTTTATAGCCCACGCCGCCGTAAACGGCGACGGTACGGATGCCGGTTTCGGCAAAAATTATTGCGGCCTCGCGCTCAACCTGAACGGCGAGCTCTCTCGTGGGGGCCAGCACCAGGGCCTGTGGAGCCTTGAGATCGGCAGAGAGGTGGGGAAGCATGGGCAAAAGGTAACAGCCCGTTTTGCCGCTGCCGGTGCGGGATTGCACCATAATGTCGCGCCCTGCCAACAGATAGGGCAATGCCAGCGACTGCACGGGCATAAGGTTTTGCCAGCCGGCTCTGCGGCAGGCCGCGCCCACGGATTCAGGCAAGGTGTCAAGGGTCACCCTGGGCAGGGCATCTTCGGGTTCGCTGACGGCTATGCCATGCAGCACGGCGTCGGTCGCGGCATCCGCACATTCACTCACAGTGGAATCGTATTCTGCCATGTATTTTCCCGGCGGTTCACCCGCCATAACTAAGTGTTTTGCTAACGCGCAAGCATGCCACACCCGCCGCTGATTCGCAAGCTGCGCCTTGCAAAGCGCGCCACGCGCGTACGCCCAACGCTGCGCTTGCGTCATTGGCCGCTTGCAGGTAGATTTAACTGTTTGCGCGAACCATAACGCGATGTTCAATCCATATTTTTTTAGGCGCGGCGCACCGCACTGCGGGCAACGCCGCCGACACAACAAAGGAGGCTCCATGTCCTCTACCCATAACGTCGGCGAGGCCCTGGAGGACAACTCCGGCTTTTCGCCCGATTTCAGCAAGGGTCTTTTGCCCGCCATTGCGCAGGACAGCGACAACGGCGAAGTGCTCATGCTGGCCTATATGAATGAAGACGCATGGCGCAAAACCCTTGAGACCGGCGAGGCGCACTACTGGAGCCGCAGCCGCAAAGAGCTGTGGCACAAGGGCGGCACATCGGGAAATGTACAAAAAGTTCGCTCAGTGCGACTTGATTGTGACAATGACACCATACTGCTGCTCATTGAGCAGATTGGCGGCGCGGCCTGCCATACGGGGCGGCGCTCCTGCTTTTACAGGGAATTGAAGCAAGGTTCGGTGCGGGAATGCTCCCCGCAGGTTTTTGACCCCAAAAAAGTCTACGGTCGATAGAAGGAAACTGTCATGAGCGCGGATACCATGCCCATCATCAAGCTTGGCGTGCCCAAGGGCTCGCTGGAAGACGCCACCATCAACCTTTTTGAACGCGCGGGCTGGAAAATCCGCAAGCATACCCGCAACTACTTTCCCGACATCAACGACCCCCAAATTACCGCCTCGCTCTGCCGCGTGCAGGAAATTGGCGAATATATCGAAGCGGGCGTGCTGGACGTGGGCATCACCGGTCTTGACTGGCTTACCGAGCGCAACCACGAGGACAAGGTGGTGCACATTTCGGACCTGGTATACTCCAAAACCTCCAACCGCCCCTGCCGCTGGGTGCTGGCCGTGGCGGGCGATTCGCCCTACCAGACGGCCGCCGACCTCGCTGGCAAGCGCATTGCCACAGAGCTTCAGGGCCTGACGCAACGCTATTTTGACAAAAAGGGCGTCGAAGTGGACGTGTTTTACTCCTGGGGCGCCACCGAGGCCAAGGTTGTGGAAGGACTCGCCGACGGCATTGTGGAAGTGACCGAAACAGGCACCACCATTCGCGCCCACGGCCTACGCATCATCGACGAGGTCATGGTCTCCTACCCCGTGCTGATCGCCAACAAGAAGGCATGGCAAGACCCCGCCAAACGCGCCAAGATCGAACAGCTTGACCTGCTCTTGCAAGGCGCGCTCAAGGCCGAAAACCTCGTAGCCCTCAAGATGAACGCCCCGGCGGACAACCTGCCCGCCATCATCGAGATGCTGCCCTCGCTCAATTCACCCACGGTTTCTCCCCTGCGCGACGGCCGCTGGCTGTCGGTGGAATCAGTGGTGCAGATCGACGTGGTGCGCGACCTGATCCCCCGCCTGCGTCTGGCAGGGGCCGAGGGCATTATTGAATACGCCCTGAACAAGGTTATCTAGCCATATCCGCAACGCCGCGCAGCGCCTGCCCGGCAGGCGCTGCGCGGCGACAGACATCACGTCAGACAGCAAGACGGCCTGCGCAAGCGGGTCGTCTTTGGCCCGCGCGGCGGGCATCCTCTGTTTCCCCCCAGCCCCGCGCCGCCGCGCCACGGGCATGCAACCAGGAGCATCCATGTCCACTGACGCCAGCAGCGAATTGCTTGAGAGTCTTCCGGAGCTGAAGCCCGGCGAAACATTCTGCTTTGACTGCAACCCGGACGTGCCCTGTTTTAACCGGTGCTGCGCAGAGCTCACCCTGCCCCTCACCCCCTACGACATTCTGCGCCTGCGCCGCAACCTGGGCATGGGCAGCGAGGAATTTATCTCCGCGTTCACAACCATGCGTTCGTTTCTTGACACGGGCTTTCCCCTGCCCATGCTGCGCATGCTTGACGGCCCAGACGAACCCTGCCCCTTTGTGACGCCTGCGGGCTGCTCGGTATACGAAGACCGCCCCGGAGCGTGCCGTTACTATCCCCTTGGCCGTGGCACAAAAATGGCGAAAGATGGCGTATCCGAACGCTTTTTTGTGGTGCGCGAGCCGCACTGCCTTGGTTTTGACAAGGGCACGGTGCGCACGCCCCGCCAGTGGCTCGAAAACGAGGAGCTGCTGCCCTTCAACAATTCAAACGACCGCTATATGCGCCTGATGGCCATGGTGCGCGCCACGGGCAAACCCCTTGAAGCGCGCCTTGTGACCATGCTCGTGGTCTGCCTGTTTCAACTTGACAAATTTCGCGAACTGATCACGAAGATGCATGTGTTTTCGCATGTAAACATCAGCGAAAAACGCCAGTCGGCCATTCTTGACGACAGCCAGAGCGGCGACGAGGCAGCCCTTAATTTTGGCCTGGACTGGATGGAGCTTGTCATATTTGGGCAGAGCGAAGGCCTGACAAAAAAATAAGTTGCCCAATATTTCACAACCACGGCAAAATAGCGCCCCCCACAGCGATGCGAGGGAGCGCTTTTTATATCTGGCCGAGGTCATTAAGTATTCTTGCTTAGCAAAAAACTGGCTAATGGCAGGACAATTGGCATAAAAATTTACGAAGAGCGCCCGCGCTCGTGATAAATTTCTTTTACAAATTCCCGCTAATATGTCAGAGTGGCTTGGTACAGCATATTACAAGCTGGAGATTTTTTAAAAAAACGTAAACAATTCAAGACAATCCACTGACAGAACCCAGCTGTGCGGGACGCGACGTACGGCATGCCTTAGACGGTTTGTTTGTTTTGGGGCCACGACCTCGGCCTTTGGCCGGAACAATCGTATTGGAGGAGAGTATGAGTTTTGGCAGACAGGTATATGAGTTTCTGCTGAGCAGCTCCCAAGAGTATGCTAGATGGGATTTGGAAGTCTCGACTTCCATTATCAAAAACAGGAAAAAGATGCTCATCCTACTGGCGCTGGCACTGCCTATTCTGGCGGGCTGCCTGGCCGAAGCCTACGAGTATCACGAAATGCTGGGCAGCAAAGCGGCATATGCCCCGGCGTTCTACACCAACACAATCTTTCTTGCGTCCATTGCGGTGGGCCTTGCAGCTGGCCTGATCACCGGGTGTATCGGTGCCGGCGGCGGCTTTATCATCACGCCAGCCCTTATGGCCGCAGGCGTTAAAGGCATCCTGGCGGTGGGCACTGACCTGTTCCACATTTTCGCCAAGGCCATCATGGGCACCACGGTGCACAAAAAGCTGGGCAACGTCTCGACCAAGCTGGCCGTTGCCTTTCTTGTTGGCTCTGGGGCGGGAACCGTTGTAGGCGGCGCCATCAACAAGGGCCTGTACAACGCCGACCCGCTGCTTTCCGAGCTGTTCATCAGCACCATCTATGCCATATTGCTTGGCTTTCTCGGATTTTACGCCCTGTTTGACTTCCTTAAAAGTTCACGGGGCAGCGCCGCAGCCAGTCAGGATGCCCATGGCGGCAGCGCTGGCATGACCGGCGCGGCCATGAAGCTTCAGGCGCTCAACCTGCCCCCCATGATCACGTTTGACGAAGACCTCGTGCCCGGCGGCCGCCGTATTTCCGGCTGGATCGTCGCTGCGGGCGGCGTCATCGTAGGCATGCTGGCAGCCATCATGGGCGTGGGCGGCGGCTTTGTCACCTTCCCCATGTTTGTGTACATTTTCGGCGTTTCGTCCATGACTACTGTGGGTACCGACATTCTGCAGATTATCTTTACCGCCGGTTTTGCCTCCATCGGCCAGTACGCCATCTATGGTTACGTGTTCTACACCCTGGCTGTCGGCATGTTGCTTGGCTCACTGCTGGGCATCCAGATTGGCGCACTGACCACCAAGGTGGTCAAGGGCATCCATATCCGTGGTTTTTACGCCATTTCCATCATCGCTGGCTTTATCAACCGCGCGGCCACCCTGCCCAAAAAGCTGGTGGAGCTGGAAGTGATCAACTGGTCGCCCAGCGTTGTGGGCATCATCGAAGATGTGGGCAACGTGGTTTTCTGGGTAGTAGTCGCCTTCTTCGGCATTTGGGTTTTCAGCAAGTTTTTCCTTAACCTCGGCAAGCTCAGAGGGGAGGCCTGATTATGCTTATTCATGCTAAGGCCCCTTTTTTCCGGGGCAGTTTGATGCTTGTTTCTTTTTTGGTGCTGTTTGGCGTTCTGCTCACGCCTATCCTGCGCGATGAAAACGGCAAGCACATGACCGGGCTGGAATACGCCGACAACGTTTTTAACGAGCTCTCCAAAGGCTCTTCGTACTTTATTCCCGGCGTTCGCACCAATGTGCAGAGCGTCAACGGCAAGGTTGTGACGGTTACCGTCAAGCTCAAAAAGGCCGCCCTTGCCCCTGTTGCCGCCATGGCCCTGCAAAAGTCGGGCGCTACCGATGTGACGGCTACGGACGGCAAAGTTACCTTTACCGCCGATCTGGGCCTGATCCTGACCTCCGCCACCGATGATGCAGAGGCCCTGTACCACAACGACGCAGACAAGGTTTCGCAGAAGTACGGCGGCGAAAACGCGCTCAAGGTTGCCTCCGCATGGTGGTACCTGCTCTCGCCCAGCATCAAGGAACTGCAAAAGCAGCGCCTGATCGCCGAAGCTCAGGTTGTAGACCACGTGTTGCGCCGCGCCATTGAGCCGGGCAACAACTTCTACAGCGTTACCGCAGCCAAGGTGTCCGAGCATGTGCTGCTGATGGCCGGCATGCTGATATTCTATGTGCTCTATACGCTGTGGTACGGCTTTGCCATCTTCGAACTGTTTGAAGGCATCGGCCTGGCCATGACCAGGTCCAAGGTTAAAAAAGAAGGCTAGGCATAAAACCGGAGACGCACACATCCCCTAAGCCCGCGTCGGCATACCCCGGGTCTTTGGCCGCAAGGCCGGGATCAGGGAATGGGGATATGCCGGATTTGCCTGGTTGGATCTTAAAAAAAGGGCCGCTTCACCAGAAGCGGCCCTTTTGTCGTCATTACGACATGCGACTATCAGATATGCCTGCCTCTGCAAAAATTGCAAGCACATGCATACTGGCCTATAATGCATGTCAATCTTGCGCCTCTTCCATAAATACGTTTATAGATAAAACCAATAAGGTTTTGACATAATACCTGTAGTTAGATAGATATTGATCATACCCTACTTACCAAGGCAAGGTCATGGCTTCAGATGTATCATTCTGCCTATGGAACTCAAGCTGTCACGAGCTGCTAAGTTGCGCCCATGAGGGTGGAGTCAAAGTACACCTTGAATGCTGCCTCGTCTTGCAAGGCGAACCGGCCTGCATGAAGCTGGAAGGCCAGCTGAACGAAGTGCACGGCAGGGAAGCCCAGTTTTTTGTGCTTCACACGACCGTGCACCCCCTGCCCTCAAAGCTTGAACCGGGGCACGGCGCCTATTATTTCAGCGTCAAGCGGCAGATTGCTCAGGACACCACTTTGCGGCTTGGCGTGCACGGCACCGCCAGCATACACGAGACCGTAGTCGGCCCCAACGGGGAGCTGGTATACCTGCGCGTTCGGTTTTCGCGCCATGTGGAGGTGCGGCAGCTGCGCGGCGGCAGAAGGATACCCTGGCGCGATGAATACGACAGGGTGTCAAGCGTGCTGCTTGCCCCCGAGCGGCCCGCCACATGCGAAGACCTGCGGATCATGCTGGGGGCCTATAGCAAAAACTCGCTGCCGCACACCCATATTTTTGACATTTCCGAAGGCGGCGCATGCGTCTGCATGCCGGAAGATCTGGCCATGCCCACCTTTACTGCAGACGCCACCTATCTGTTTTTTTTCATGCCCAGCATTCTGCCGGCATCGTTGCCGCCGTATGTTTTTATTGCCAAGCGGGCTGGTTTTGGCAAAAGCTACGACGGCGAGGGGGTTCCCGTACGGCTGCGGTTTCAGGAAGAGCTGGACTGGGATGCGCACCGCATCCGCCTGCGCTGGATCAACATAAAAGGCGGTTCGCCCCGTCTGCGCAAATGCCTTTTGCACTACCCCGATCACCTGCAAAATCCCGAAGCCACGCAATAGGCGCACCCTGCGGCGGCTCGATAGATGCGCACAAATACTGCACCCCGCAGTGCCGGATCGCTGACGCCCATACCTTTATTTGATGGCCTCAATCTTGCATCCTTTTGGGCAGTTAGCCGCCATGCGGAAAATTTGACCCATGCGGGTCGTCAACATAAAGGATGCAGCCATGAAGATTTCCGGACTCAACCCCGCAGGTACCTTCACATTTCCTTCCATTGAAAAAGAAGAAAACACCTCCGTCGCCGCCTCCCCGCGCGACGTGGTCAGCCTGAGCTCCACCAGCCTGCTCGCCGACGACGAAGTGGACGGCGTGATGAACGACACCATGGGCATGATTGCGCAAGACCCCATGAACGCGCTCTCCGTGCACAGCGGCCTGAGCGCCAGCCGTGTTGCCGCGCTGCTGAGCATGTAAGACCTGGCACAGGTCGGGGCAAAGTTTGACACTGTCGCCGCCTTGGGGGTATCACTTTCCGTGTGCGCCGCTGCATATTTTTTGCCCGGGCGTTTTACCGAAGCCACACAGGGGTAAGGGTGATGACGGATATTGACCGCCAAATGGCTACCATCAAGCGCGGCATGGCCGAGCTTATTGACGAAACCGAACTGCGCAAAAAAATCGCGCGCGGCACGCCGCTGCGCGTCAAGGTGGGTTTTGACCCCACCGCTCCTGACCTGCACCTCGGCCACACGGTTGTGATGCACAAGATGCGCCATTTTCAGGAGCTGGGGCACCACGTCATATTTCTCATCGGCGATTTTACCGGCCGTATAGGCGACCCCTCCGGCAGGTCGGAAACCCGCCCCCCCCTCACCGAAGAGCAAGTGCTCGCCAATGCGGAAACCTACAAAAAGCAGGTTTTCAAGATTCTTGATCCCCAGAAGACCGAGGTGGCCTTCAACTCCGCATGGCTGGGCAAGATGGACGCCACCGCCTTTATCCGGCTGGCTTCCAGCTATACCGTGGCCCGCATGATGGAGCGCGACGACTTTGAAAAGCGCTTCCGCGAGCAGCGGCCCATCTCCATCCACGAATTTTTGTATCCGCTCTGTCAGGGTTATGACTCTGTGGCCCTGAAGAGCGACGTAGAAATGGGCGGCACCGACCAGAAGTTCAACCTGCTGGTAGGCCGCAGCCTGCAGGCCCACTATGGCATCGAAAGTCAGTGCATCCTGACGCTGCCCCTGCTGGAAGGCACCGACGGCGTGCGCAAGATGTCAAAATCTTACGGTAATTACATCGGCATTGACGAGGCGCCCTCCCAGATCTTTGGCAAGGTCATGGCCATCTCCGACGAGCTCATGTGGCGCTACTACGAGCTGCTCTCAGCCAAAAGCCTTGAAGACATCGCCGCCCTCAAGGCCTCCGTGCAGAGCGGCGAGCTGCACCCCAAGGTCGCCAAGGAAAACCTGGCCCACGAAATGGTCAGCCGTTACCACAGCGAAAAAGAAGCTGACGAAGCCCGTCAGGGATTCAATGCTGTTTTTGCCGGGGGCGGCGTGCCGGACGATATGCCCGAGCACTCTTGCGCCTGCGGCGAAGACAGCACCCCCCCGGTGTTTCTTGAAGCTGCGGGCCTTGTAAAAAGCCGCGGCGAGGCAAAGCGCCTGATGAAAGAAGGCGCGCTTTCCATCGACGGCGAGCGCTGCGAAGACGCCGTTACCCCGCTGACTGCCGGTGAGTATGTGGTCAAGCTGGGCAAAAAACGCTTTTTGAAGCTGGTGGTGCGTTAGCACCAAGCCAGTCGCGCAAATAATAAAAGACCGTCTTTGTCGGGCTGCGGGCAGCCAGGCAAAGACGGTCTTTGCGTTATGCGGCAAAAGGGCGGCTCAGGCCACCGGCATGGGCTCCAGCAGGTTGTCCGCAAGACATACGCGGTTTCGGCCTTCATTCTTGGCCCTGTACAGGGCCATATCTGCCCGCTTCATCATGCTTTCCAGCGGGTTGTCCGTATCGAGCAGCAGATCCGCCACCCCGATGCTGACCGTAAAACTGATGTTGGTGTCCATATAGGGCACGATCAGCGCCGCCATCTTGTTGCGCAGCCGCTCGGCAATAACATGGGTCAGCTCGGGCGAGACATTGGTCAGCAGAATGCCAAATTCTTCGCCCCCCAGCCTGCCCACATGGTCTGAGGCGCGCATGGTTTCGCGCAGCATTGTGCCCACGCGCTGCAGCACGTTGTCCCCGGCATCGTGTCCGTATGTGTCGTTGATGTGTTTAAAGTGGTCGATGTCCAGCATCAAAAACCCCACCGGCAAGTCATACCGCCGGGCGCGCTCAATCTCGAGCTGTACTTTTTCCAGCAGGTTGCGCCGGTTGTTCAGGCCGGTCAGGGCGTCGATGGTGGCCATGGAATACAGGTCTTCAATGCGTTTTTCGAGTTTGAACTGGGTCTGTTTGAGTTCTGTGATGTCCGAGGCGATGACAAAAAATCCCCGCACCTCGAGCCCGTCCATGTCGGGAATATAGCGCGAAAGCACATAGCCGACTGATCCGTCGGCCCGCGTCCGCTCCTGCTCGAACTGCTGGGGCTCGCCCTGCAGGGTGGCGGCAATCAGGGGGGCGCATACTTCATACAGTTTTGGCCCCAGCAGTTCCCGCACATCCAGGCCTTCCATCTGCTCCTGACTTCTGCCAAACCAGCCCCGGTACACCTTGTTGGCGTAACGACATTTGCGCTGCACATCCCAGTACGAAACCATGATGGGGGCGTGCTCCATGAGCACGCTTATAAATTTGTCCCGCGTGCGCACGCCTTCGTGCATCCTTTGCGCTGATATTTCAGAGCGGCGGCGCGAGCGCGCCTCAAGCACCAGCAGCCAGGTGGAAACAACCGCTGCGGCTACCCAGGCCAGCACCTCGATAAGCACGTTGCCCCGCCAGTGGGTGCGCGCATAGCTGGCGGTCAGCACCGTCCCCACAACAAGTGGCCCTTCCTCCACAAAAGGGGCGGCAACCTGCCGCAAGACAAGCTTGCGGGGCCTACCGCCGAGGGTTACGGATGAGACGTTCAGCGAGGCGGCATCGCCTGTCATGCCCTGCACGGCGGCAACAAGGGCCTGCGCCTCGCCATCGCTCATGTTGTCAAAGGGCAGCAGCGCCCTGCCCGACACCGTATATAGGGCAACCCTGGCATCAGTTGCGGAAAAAACTGCTGCCAGCCGCTGCGCCCAAAAGTCGCCGGACAGCATAAGGCTTACGGTAAGCGGCGCGCGCCCAGGCATAGGGATTGCGCGGGTAAATACGGTGTCGGTCGCGCCCGCAGGGGAAGGCTCGCCGACGACGGCGGTGCTGCTGTCGCCCGATATGGCAAGAAAGGAAATAAAAGGAACCCTGCGGGCGACGCCTCCCAGATGTTCGGTCAGCAAACCTCTGCCATGCGGATCGGCGGCGAGGCCCTCCGCCGAATCGAGCAGCGAGGCTATGCAGCCAAGCTCGGCCCTGACCACATTGGCAGCAATGCTGTTTTCAGAAAGCAGCAACCGCATGTCCGCAGCCTGAATCTGAAAATAGTCAAATATGACATTGGCGCATATGGCAACAGCGAGCGCAGCCAACCATACACTGTGTATGACCCAGTGCGAGCAGGAAGCCAACATTCTGCATACGGCCGTGATGCCCATGGCTGTACCCGGCTGTTAGATATTTTAACTGCATATTAATACTGACAACAAACCTAGGCAATAAGCTACGGGCAACAAGGGCAAAATCTTTTGTTTTTTTCCCTTTTCGCCTACCATGCCGCTAACGGAGGTCATATGCAGAAACTATACGTCGCCATGGTGGGGCTGCCCGCACGAGGTAAATCCACCCTGGCAAAGCGCATCCGCGATGGGCTTATGACCGAAGGCATCGCCGCCAGGCTGTTCAACAACGGCGACATGCGGCGGGCGCTTATTGGCGCGGAATCAACCGATCCAAATTTTTATGACCCCAACAACAAGGTCGGCCGCGAGGCCCGCGAGATGATCTGCATGCGCAACATGGATCAGGCCCGCGACTGGCTGGCCCACGAGGGCGAGGTGGCCATTCTGGACGCCACCAATGTAAGCCGCGCCCGCAGACACCTTATTGAAACCACGCTCACCGACCATCCCGTACTGTTTGTGGAATGCGTCAACGAAGATCAGCTGCTGCTCAACGCCTGCATACGCCGCAAGACGACCCTGCCGGAATACGCCTCGTACACGGAGGAAGAAGCCCTTGCCAGCTTTATGAAGCGCATCAGCTATTACGAGACTATCTACGACCCCCTGCAGGACGAAAAATACTGGCTGCGGGTCGATTCCACAGCCAACCGCCTGCTGGACGAGCGCCCCTGCGAAAGCTCGCCCTACTACCCGGCTATCCGCGAGATGGTCGTCAGCGTCTGGATTCAGTGTCTGTATCTGGCGCGCCACGGGCAGACGGAATTCAACCTGCGAGGGCGCATCGGCGGCGACCCGCCGCTCACGGCCACAGGCCGCGCCCAGGCGCTGGCGTTGGCAACGCACCTGCGGGACAAGCCCATAGAATGGGTATTTACCTCCACGCGTATACGCTCGCACGAAACGGCAACCCCGCTGCTCAGCGAGCGTCCCGATGCCCATGCCATGGCCTTTAAGGAATTTGACGAGATATGGGCTGGCGACTGCGAGGGGATGCTCTACAGCGAAATACGCGAACGCATGCCCGAGGTGACCCAGGGCCGCAACGCCAGCAAATACACCTATGCCTACCCCCATGGCGAGAGCTACGCCATGCTGCGCGAACGGGTGCAGCGCGGCCTGCGGCGGGCGCTTTTTCTGGCGGGCGACGCGCCCCTGATCATTGTGGGGCACCAGGCCATCAACCGCGTGCTGCTTTCGCTCTTTTTGCGGCAGCGCAACGAAGACGTACCTTTTATGTATATTCCGCAAAACCAGTACTACCACATCAGCCTGACCCCGCGCCGCAAGGTGTTTGAGCGCGTGCCCTACGACGACAGGCAGGGGGCCAGCCTGCTTGAGCGATAAAAAAGCCCGCGCCCCTGGCGGTTTGCGCGTCCATCGTACGCAAACCGCAAAAGGCGCAGGCCAGCCAGCATCATAGCGGGGCGGCCTTACGGGGCCCCGTTTTTTTATGAAGCTCTTCCGCCAGGCAGGGAACTTCTATTTCAGCATTCAAGGCAACCCGCCAGACGGTTGAACACCGTCGGCTCTGTGTGGCCCACCTGCACATCGAGCACGTCGTGCAGCTTGCGCACCTGCTTTACAATCTGTTCCATCCGCCCGTCATCCTTGACAACCAGCCACATGCGGCAGGTATCGCCGCTGGCTTCGGGCGTAATCAGCACGCCCTCAAGGTTGTAGGCGCGTCCGGCAAAGAGTCCGCAAACGTGCGAGAGCACGCCGGGGTGATTGTTGACGCTCAAGTGCAAGGTCGTAAGTGCGCTCGTTATGGAACCGTTCATGAGTTAACCCCCTCTATCATCTGGCTGTTGGCCGCGCCTGGCGGCACCATGGGAAAGACCTTTTCTTCCGCGCTCATGCGCACTTCAAGCAGACAGGGACCGGGATTGGCCAGGGCCTGCTCCAGCACGGCCCTGGGGTCGCGCTCGTCGTTGAGGTGATAGGCAGGCATGCCAAAGCCCTGTGCAATGCGCACAAAGTCCGTGCCCGCCGTAAAGGCCGAGCCAAACAGGCGACCGCCAAAAAACAGATCCTGCTGTTGCTGCACAAGCCCGAGGGCCTCGTTGTTGCACAGGATGATCTTGACGTTGGCGTGGTTTTCGACCGCTGTGGCCATTTCCTGAATATTCATCAGCAGGCTGCCGTCGCCGGAAAAACAGACCACGGTTTCCTCCGGCTTTGCCAGCGCTGCGCCAATGGCGGCAGGCAGGCCAAAGCCCATGGTGCCAAGCCCGCCAGAGGTGAGCCACTGCCGGGGCTGCATCATGGGGTAGGCCTGGGCTACGCGCATCTGGTGCTGGCCCACGTCTGTAGAAACAATACCCTTGCCGTGCATGGCTTCGGCCACATGCCTTATGATGCCGTAGGGCGAGCAGACCTCGTCCATGCGGTCAAAATGCAGGCCGTGCTCCGCCTTGCAGGCGGCCACCCGCTTGAGCCACGGCTCGTGGTTGGTGTTGCGCAGCAGGGGCAGCAGGGCCTTGAGGGCCTGCGCCGCGTCAGCCGTAATGCCCACCTGCGGTATGCGCAGTTTGCCCACTTCGCAGGCGTCAATATCAATGTGCACAATGCCGGTCTTGGGGCAAAAGCTGTCCAGCCTGCCCGTGGCCCGGTCGCCAAGGCGCGCGCCCACAACCATAAGCAGGTCGCACTCCTCAACCAGCATGTTTGAGGCCCGAGCCCCGTGCATGCCCAGCATGCCCACGGCCAGCTCGTGCCCGTGGGGGATGGCCCCAAGGCCGCGCAGCGACATGACGGCGGGGATGCGCCGGGCTTCCATAAAGGCCAGCACCGCTTCAGAGGCCTCGGGCGACGACGTGCCCCCGCCAAGCAGCAACAAGGGGCGCTCCGCCCGGTTCATGAGTTCGGCGGCTCTGGCCAGCGCCTGCGCGTCAGGCTCGGGCATGGACGCCGGGGCGCCCGCTGCGGGCAGATCTTCCAGCTCGGCAATGGCAGCCTGCACGTCGCGCGGTATGTCCACCAGCACAGGGCCGGGGCGGTCTCCAGAGGCGATGGCAAAGGCCTCGGGGATGACGCGCAGCAGCTCTTCGATGGAGCGGACAATAAAGTTGTGTTTGGTGGCCGGGATGGACATGCCGTAGATGTCCACCTCCTGAAAGGCGTCAGTACCGATCATGCCCAGCGGCACCTGACCGGTAATGCAGACCAGCGGTACGGAATCCATACGCGCGTCGGCCAGGGCCGTAAGCGTATTGGTGGCGCCGGGGCCGGAGGTGGCAAAAACAACGCCGGGGCGGCCCGTAACCCTGGCCATGCCCTGCGCTATAAAGCCCGCGCCCTGCTCATGCCTGGCAAGAATGTGACGGATGGTTCCCCTGCGCCCCAGGGCATCGTAAAGGGGAAGATTGAAACCGCCCGGAATACCCGCAATGTGCGTGACACCCTGGTTTTCCAGCAGGCGGATGGTGAGTTCTGCTCCCGAAAGACGTAACATCGCCGCAAGACTCCTTTTCGATGGTGGGCTTGTCGGCGGCGGTACGGACTAAAAAACCCCGCCGACTCGCGCCAGCGGGGTTTACATATGCTTTCAGACTTTCCCTGCTCAAGACGCGCGCAAAGTGTGACACCGTACTACTACGGCGCACATAATAGCTAGCAGCGCTACGTGGCGGAAAGAAGAATGCGTGTTCATGCTCATGTAAAAAGCCTACGCTTGCACCCCGCAAGTTGTCAACATGTCAGACCAGTTTGAGCGTCGGCAAAGTTACTTTTTTTTCCTGCGCATTTCGCTGTTGTGCGGCAAAAGCAGCTTGACCGCCCGCACTTCGTCGATACGGCGGCGGTCCATGCGCGTAATCTCCAGCTCCCAGCCCTGATAACGCAGACGTGCGCCCTGCTCGGGGATGCGCCCCAGCTTCTCCATGATCAGCCCCCCAAGCGTGGCGCTGCTAAAGCGGCGCGGCAGGCTTACCCCCAGCCAGCTGGCAAACAGGTCAACCGCCAGCCGTCCGGGCAACATCCAGCTGCCATCGGGTCTGCGGCACACCTCGGGCCCGGCGGGCATGTCGCCCATCTGACCAGCCAGCACGCTGAGCAGCTCTGAGGGGGTGATGACGCCCACCACGCTGCCGTACTCGTTGCGCACAAAGGCCAGGGGGGCGGGGTGGGTGCGAAAGTCCTCGAGTATGGTCGGCAGGGGCGTGTGTTCAAATATGGTGGGCGCTGGCTTCAGGTAGGTTTTGAGGTTCCACTCGCGGCTGCCGATGCCCTGCTGCTCCTGCAGCAAAATATCGCCGGGGTGCACAACACCCAGCACCTCGTCGGTATCGCGCCGCAACACCGGCAACCACGCGAGCCTCGAGGCGGCGGCGTAGCGGGTGGCGGTGGCGCGGTCGGCGTTGCTGTCCAGCCAGTCCACGCGCTGGCGCGGAATCATGATAAACCGCGCCGTGCGCCCGCCAAGACGGATCACGCGGGCCACCATATCCCTCTCCCTGGGGGCAAAAAGCTGCCCGCCAGCGTCGCCGGCAAGGGCCGCAGCTTCAAGCTGGGCCTCGCCCCCGCCGGGCACGCCCCCGCCTAGCAGGTTGAGGATGACCCTGGCCGTTGATTCGCGCATGTCGCGCATGCTGTAGCGCCTGCGCCTGCTGCGCAGGGCCCACTGGTTGCAGGACTCCACCAGCACGGAAAAACCGATGGCAGCGTACATGTAGCCCTTGGGTATATGGTAGCCCAGGCCGTCGGCCAAAAGGCTCAGGCCGATCATCAGCAAAAACCCCAGGCAGAGCACAATGACCGTGGGGTGTCGCTCCACAAACTCCAGCAGGGGGGCGGCTGCCAGCACCATGATGACCATGGCCGCCACCACGGCAAGCATCATGATGAACACATGGTCCACCATGCCCACCGAGGTGATGATGGAATCAAGCGAAAACACCGCATCCAGCACTATGACCTGAAAAATAACCTGCCAGTAGCCAACCTGCGGGCCTCGGGTTTCAAACCTGCCCGCGTGGCCCTCAAGCCTGTCGTGCAGCTCCATGGTGCCCTTGAGCAGCAAAAAGACGCCGCCCGCCATAAGGATGAGGTCGCGGGCCGAGTAGCCGTGACCGCCCAGTGTAAACAGCGGGTTGGTAAGCATGACCAGGCGCGCCATAAAGGCCAGCAGCACCAGGCGCATGAGCAGGGCAAGCCCCAGACCTGTCAAAAAGGCCTGACGCTTTTTTTCCTGCGGCAGCTTGCCCACCAGAATGGAAATGAACACCAGGTTGTCCACGCCAAGCACTACCTCAAGCAGCACCAGCGTGCCCAGGCCAGCCCAGGCTGCGGGGTCAGTTACCCATGCCAGATCCCACATACGTTCTCCAGCGGCTAAACCGCGTTTATAAAACAAAAAAGGGGCCCAAAGGCCCCCTTAAAACGTGCTTGCGCAAAGGCGCGCACCAATACCCGCCGGCAAACCGGCGCGGCACAGCGCCTACTCGGCAGCAAGCTGAATGCGTTCGAAACCGGTGACCTTGATTTCGTCGCCGATGGTCTTGGCTGCTTCGCGCACGATGTCGGAAATGGTCTTTTTGTCGTCGCGGATGTAGGGTTGCTCCATCAGGCACACTTCCTTCTGGAACTTCTTCACCGCGCCGTCGGCAATCTTGTCAACGATCTGGGCGGGCTTGCCTTCTTCAATGGCCTTCTGGCGGTAAACTTCGCGTTCACGCTCCACGGCGGCCTGATCAAGGCTGGCGGCGTCAAGAGCCTGGGGGCTGGCGGCGGCTACCTGCATGGCCAGGTTCTTGGCCAGTTCCTGCACTTCGGGCTTGGCGGCGCTTTCGGCCTTGCCGCAAGAGAGATACACAAGCACGCCGATCTTGCCGTTGGCGTGGATGTACTGACCCACCACATCGTTTGCGCCCTTCTTGCTGAAGCGGGCAAACTTGCCAAGCTGCATGTTTTCGCCCACAGAGGCGATCAGCTGGGTCACTTCTTCACCAATGGCGGCTTCGAGAGCGGCGGCATCAGCGGGGGCCTTTTCAAGCACGACCTGCGAAATGCGGGCGGCCAGGGTCTGAAACTGTTCGCCACGGGCCACAAAGTCGGTTTCGCACAGCAGCGAACCCATGGCGATGTGCATACCGTCGGCAGTGGCGCTCACGGTCACAAGGCCTTCGCTGGTGGCGCGGCCGGACTTTTTGGCAGCCTTGGCCATGCCCTTCTGGCGCAGCCAGTCAACGGCCTTTTCCAGTTCGCCTTCCACTTCAACCAGGGCCTTTTTGCAGTCCATCATGCCCGCGCCGGTCATTTCGCGCAGTTCTTTAACCAATTGAGCAGTGATAGCCATTGTACACTCCACACGCTGTCCGGCCCCAAGCCGGAGTTGTCGTAACTTTTTTAGTTGGTTACGCGGCCTCCGCGAAGCGCGGCGCGCAAACCTTCATCCAGACGGGGGCAGCGCAGCCCATGACAGGTTGCGCCGCCCCCAGGATACGGAATATGGAAAGGCCAGCTATTCGGCAGCGGCTTCCTGCACGGGGGCAGCAGCTTCGGCCTTCTGCATGGCTTCTTCGGCGTTGACGGCTTCGCCCTTGTGGTCCTTGCTCATGGATTCGCCTTCCATGCAGGCTTCGGCGAAAGCGGCCACAAACAGCTTGATGGCGCGGATGGCGTCGTCGTTGCCGGGAATGATGAGATCAATGACATCGGGGTCGCAGTTGGTGTCGGTCACGGCAACGATCGGGATGCCGAGCTTGCGGCATTCCTTCACGGCGATGTCTTCACGGTGCGGATCGATGATAAAGGCAAGCTGGGGCAGACGGTCCATGTTCTTGATACCGCCCAGGGTTTGCTCGAGCTTGTTCATTTCGCGTTCCAGAAGCAGAATTTCCTTCTTCTGGTAGCGATTGATGGTGCCGTCGGCAAACATGATTTCCAGCTTCTTCAGACGGTCCACGCTCTTCTGGATGGTGACAAAGTTGGTGAGCGTGCCGCCCATCCAACGATTGGTCACATGGTACTGACCGGCGCGGCCGGCTTCAGCGGCCACTGCTTCCTGAGCCTGGCGCTTGGTACCGATGAACAGCACCTTGCCGCCCTTGGAGACAGTGTCGACCACCTTGTCGTAAGCGACGCGGAACAGCTTGACGGTCTGCTGCAGGTCGATGATATGGATGCCGTTACGGGCGCCAAAGATGTAAGGACGCATCTTGGGGTTCCAGCGGCGGGTCTGGTGACCAAAATGCACGCCGGTTTCCAGCATTTGCTTCATGCTGACATAAGCCATTGGGATTCCTCCAAAGGGTTAACTTCTTCCACCCATGCCCTGACCCTGCAACCCGATGTGCGCCCCCAGGCAAACTAGCTGTCCTTGGGCGCAAAAAATGGACGACGCACCACGCGCCGTCCCATCGGGCACCCCGGGCCGCTGCCTTTGGGTGTGCTTGATGGAAAGGGAGTCATACACCAACACCCTGCGAATAGCAAGCATTGGTGCGGAAATTTCCGCAACAGAAAACCTCGCCGCCTTAACGGCTTAAATCTCTGACCAGATCAGGCTGCGTGGTCTGCAGCTTCTTACCTGCATAGACAATCAGCACCCCGTCGTTTTTTACGCGCATAAGGTCAGGATGCGCGTCAAAAAATGCCATGGCTTCATCAAACTCGCCCCGCGACACGCCCCCGCCGTTACGGACCAGAAAGTTCGTGCCCGCATAGGGCGAAATGATCACCACGTCGTCGCCCAGCGGCCCTTGCATGGCGTTGATATCGGCGGCAAAGCGCTGATAGGGGTAAAACACGTGCGGGCCCAGTCCCGACTGCACCCACACCCGCACCGAAGGCGAAAAGTCGGGCAAACGCCCCAGCGAGTCGCGCAGACGGGCATAGGCCGCCGCATCAGGGTGTTGCAGCAGCCGCGCCACGGTTACGGCGGGGTTATACCACCCCGTCTGTGTGGCCAGCATGATCGCCGCCATCAGCACACAGGCTGCGGGCAGCAGTTTTTTCCACACTGCCGGGCGCAACCTGCCCTGCACCCACATGCAGGCATGGCAGATGGCCAGCAGCAAAAACACGCCGGGCAAATCCTCGTACTGTCCGGCCATGGCCCACATCTGCCCGTAGCCCGACACCGCCACCATGGCCAGATAGGGCAGCGTGCACAAAAGGCAGAGCAGGGCCTTGCGCCCCAGCAAGGGCAAAAACCAACTGTACGCCAACAGCCGCAGATAATACGACAGCTTGTTATGCCACCCGCCCCGTGCATCCATAAAGTGCTCAAAGGCATAGCCTGCGCCCCCTCCTGCAAGGTGCCGCATGTACGGCAGCCATACCTTGGTGACGGCAATAAACCACAGGCCGGAAACTGCGCACAGCACAAGACCCGCACGGCGCAGCCCCAGCAGCAAAAAGGCGTACATGCCCAGGCTGAAGATGCTGGGCGCGGCCCGCTCCTGCGCCATCAGGACCACAAAACAGCACGCGGCAAGCGCCCACCAGCGACGCCGATGCAGCATGAGCACCGCAAGCATAAGTACAGGGGTTACAAGCGTGGTGTAGTGCGTTTGGCGCGACCAGGGCGTGAGCACAGGACGAAAGAAAAAGAAAAGAACAAGCGCGACACCGGCGGTCCACACCCAGTTGCTGCCGGATGTTTCGCCCGCCTCGGCGTACAGGGCGCGTACCAGCCGGGGCAGTACAAAGGCCATGGCCCCAGTGGCCGCGCCGTGCAACAGGCTGAGCGCGTAGGGGGACTTCCACGGTCCCACAAGTGGGGCCAGCAGCGCGGTTAGCGGCGTGCAGTGGTGGGCGTAAAAGGGGTGGCCTTCATACACGTCGGCAAAGGGGGTGCGCCAGTCCCAGCCGTTCCAGACCCGCCATATCTGCGTCAAAAAATAGCTGAAATCCGCGTCGTTAATGACAAAGCTACGCATCTGCAGCACGCTGCCCCAGATGAACAGGGCGGCAAAGACCAGGGGGACATACCAGAGCACCAGTTTTTCCGCGATCAGCTGCCTGCCTGCAGCATTGTCTTTGCCCATACCTCTGCCCCCACCCACGGCCATTACGTTTAACGTGCGGCCCGGTACCGCATGCGGACGGCTTTTACCATGGCGGCTGCATCTCCACAAGCGACACCTCGCGGCCGGGCTGGCAGGACAACGCCGAGACGATCCGGATAAACGCCGGGCAACATTGCCCTCCGGGGCTCTTTTCAAACCGTGCATCAATACTTATAGTTCATTTTCACGCTGTGCCCGTATGGGCCCCAGCACATCAACACCTCAGGATTCACCATGAACAAGCACGGTTTTACACTCCTTACCGAACAATACCTGCACGAAGTGGACGGCACCGCCCGTTTGTGGCGGCACGACGCCACCGGCGCGCAGCTGCTCTCCGTCGTCAACGGCGACGAAAACAAATGCTTTGGCGTGAGCTTTCGCACGCCGCCCGCAGATTCCACGGGCGTCGCCCATATACTCGAGCATTCCGTGCTCTGCGGGTCGGACAAATACCCCGTCAAGGAACCCTTTGTAGAGCTGCTCAAGGGCTCGCTGAGCACGTTTCTCAACGCCTTTACCTATCCCGACAAGACCTGCTACCCCATCGCAAGCTGCAACCTGCGCGATTTTTACAACCTCACCGACGTTTACATCGACGCCGTCTTTCACCCGCGCATTACCGAAGACATTTTCAGGCAGGAAGGCTGGCACGTGGAGGCCGAAACCTCCGACGGCCCATGGTCGTACAAGGGCGTGGTCTACAATGAAATGAAGGGCGTCTATTCCTCGCCCGACTCCGTGCTGGCAGAGCAGAGCCAGCAGGCGCTGTTTCCCGACACGTTGTACAGCCTTGATTCTGGCGGCAACCCCGCAAACATCCCCGACCTCACCTACGAAGCCTTTTACGACTTTCACAGCCGTTACTATCACCCGAGCAACGCCCGCTTTTTCTTTTGGGGCGACGACCCGGAGGACGAACGCCTGCGCCTGACCGCCGCCGCCCTTGAGGGCTATACGGCCCGACCGGTCGATTCCGCAGTGCCCCTGCAGCCCCGGCTCGAGACCCCGCGCCAGATCGAGGTGCCCTACGCGGCCTCCAAGGACGAAAAGCGCGCCCTGTTCACGGTCAACTGGCTGCTGGGCGAGCGCGGCGACGTGCATCAGGCACTGCTGATGGAGATGCTCGAGCATATCCTTGAGGGCCTGCCCGGCTCCCCCCTGCGCAAGGCGCTCATCGCCTCGGGCCTCGGCGAGGACACCACCGGCTGCGGGCTCGAAACCGACCTGCGCCAGATGTACTACTCCACCGGACTCAAGGGCGTGGCCCCGCGCGACGTGCAGCAGGCCGAGCTGCTTATTTTTGACACGCTGGCCCAGCTGGTGGAAGAAGGTATCCCCCGCTCCGCCGTCGAAGCCGCCGTCAACAGCGTGGAATTCGCCTACCGCGAAAACAATTCAGGCCGCTTCCCCCGGGGGCTGGCCGCCATGGTGCAGTCGCTGACCACCTGGCTGTATGACGGCGACCCGCTGGCTCCCCTGGCCTGGGAAGCGCCGCTCAACGCGCTCAAGGCCCGCATCGAAGCGGGCGAACCCGTGTTCGAGCAGGCCATCAAGGACTGGTTCCTCAACAACGAGCACAGGGCAACCGTCATCCTGATGCCCGACGCCAAGCTGGGACAGCTGCGCGACGAGGCGGAAAAAGCCCGCGTGGACTCGGTGCAGGCCGCCGCCGGTTCCGACCAACGCGCCCGCATGGTTGCCGAAACCGCCCGCCTGATGGAAGCCCAGGAGGCTCCCGACAGCCCTGAGGCGCTGGCGACCATTCCGGCCCTGGGGCTGGAAGACCTGCCGCGCGAAAACGCCATTATCCCCCGGGCCATGGCCGAGCTGCCCGAGACCTTTTTGACGCACGAGCTGCCCACGCAGGGCATTGCCTACACAACCCTGCTGCTGCCGCTCACCAACGTGCCCGACAGGCTTGCGCCCCTGCTGCCGCTTTTTGCCCGCTCCCTCACCGAGACGGGCACCGCGCGGCGCGACTTTACCGAGTTGGGCGCGCTCATGGCCGCAAAAACCGGCGGGCTTGGCGCAGACCCCCTGCTGGGGCTTGTGCGGGGCAGCCGCAAAACCATTGGCTACCTCAGCGTGGCGGGCAAGGCCGTGTACGACAAGCTGCCCGACCTCTTTGCCCTGACCCGCGAAATCCTGCTGGAGCCCATCAAGAACGCGGACGTGCTGCGCGAGCGGCTGGGGCAGATGCTGCTTGAGGCCAAGGCCCGGCTGGAGCACGGCCTGCAATCGGCAGGACATGCCGCCGTCAGCTCGCGCCTGCGGGCGCGCTTCAACGGCGCCAGCGCGCTGAACGAGCGCACCTCCGGCCTGAGCTACCTTGAAAACGTGCGCGGCCTGCTGCAACGCATGGATACGGACGCGCAGTCCGTCCTTGACGACCTGGAAGAGCTGCGCTCGCGCATCATCGCCCGCCCCGGCGCCATCTTTGACTGCACCGCCGAGACGCAAGGCCTGGCCCTGGTCGAGGCCGAGGCCCGTCAGCTGCTGCGCGCCCTTGCGCCAGCGCGAGCGGGGTCTGAATCAGGCTTTGGCAGCGCCCCGCTTGATCTGCCCATGGGCGAGGCCTTTATCGCTCCAGCCCAGATCAACTATGTGGGCAAGGCCGCCAACATATACGATCAGGGCTATGTGTACCACGGTTCGGCCAGCGTCATCCTGCGCTACCTGCGCATGGGCTACCTGTGGGAGCGCGTGCGCGTGCGCGGCGGGGCTTACGGGGCCTTTTGCAATCTTGACCGCCTGGGCGGCACCCTGGTGTGCGCCTCGTACCGCGACCCCAACGTGGAGGACACGCTGGCGGCCTTTGACGGCATGGCCGAATACCTGCGAGGCTTCAGCCCCGACAAGGCCCAGCTTACCCAGGCCATCGTGGGAGCCGTTGGCGACATAGACAGTTATCTGCTGCCCGACGCCAAGGGCGCGCAGTCCCTATCGCGCTGGCTCACGGACGACAATGACGCCGCCCGCGCCCTCATGCGCGACGAGATACTCTCCACGACAGAAAAGCACTTCCGCGAGTTTGCCGAGGTGCTGGCCGAGGCCGCGCGCACCGGGGCCACCTGCGTGCTGGGCGGCCCCAAGACCGAAGCCGCCGCCAAGGAGCACGGCTGGAGCAGCACCAAACTGGTGTAACCCCAACCGATTGTCTGACGGCAAAGGGGGAGATTTGCCCAAAATCTCCCCCTTTGCGTCTTGAGGCCCCGGATGTTCGCCGCCGGAAAACTGATACGTCGCGCATCCATATATAAGGATCAGCCGCATGCCAGACCAACCCCGCCAGACCGCAACAGACAGAGAGCAGCAGAGCGCGGCGCACGCAAGGCCCCCTGTTGCGGAACCATTGGGGGAACAGCCGGAAAAACAGCCGCAGACCAGGCCAGCAGCACCGGGGGAAAAACCGTCAAAAGCGTATACAGGGGCGCACCCGCTGGCCGGGCGGCTTGCCGCGCCCTCCTTTGTAATACCCGCAGGCGTGGGCGAAAACGCCCGTTTTTTGGCCGACAGGGTAGACGAGGTGGGCCTGTGCCTGTTTGAAACCCAGGCCTGCCTGAACTACGGCCCCGCCGATCTGCCGCCCGACCTGGCTGCCCTGCCCCTGCGCTGGCACGCCCACCTGCCGGTGGATCTGCCCTGGCCGACAAAAAGCAGCGCCGTTCATCCCGCCCGCACGGCGGCACGGCTGGCCCTTGCGGTGCTGGACAGGGCCGCGTTTCTTCAGCCGCGCCGCGCCGTGCTGCACCCGCCGGAAGGCTCGCCGCAACGGCAACGCCGCCTGCTGGCCGGTTTTGCCCACCACTGGAAAAAATACAGCCATATCCCCTTGTTGCTCGAAAACGTGAAGCACAGCGACATCCACGGCCTTGGGCAAGGTTTTTTGCAGGATCACGGCCTTGGCCTGTGTCTGGACGTAGGGCACCTACTGGGATATGGTCAAAAAAATTTGTTATTTTCGTCTTTGCCAGAGCAGGCGGCACTGGTGCACTGGAGTGCGCCCGGCGACGGCGACCGGCATCTGCCGCTCACGGCGCTGACAGAGCCGCAGCTGCAGATTGCAGCCGCCCTCATGGAGCGCTTCGCCTCCGATGCGGTGCATCTTGCGGAGATATTCAACTGGAAGGGGCTGGCTTCTTCGTTGCCGGTTTTGGACGCGCTTGCGCAACCACATCTTGCCCGATGAGCTAAAAGGAGAACCATGGCTGGTGCTACGGACCACATCCCCCTGCTGCAGAAATGGCGGGCAGGTCTTTGCAAGGATGACCGCTGGTGTATCCTCATCAATGCCGACCCCGACGCCCTGGCCTCGGCGCTGGCGCTCAAGCGAATTATGATTCACAAAGTCCACGGCGTGGACATCGCCCGCATCAACGAGGTCACACGGCCAGACAACCTGGCCATGATCCGCTACCTCAATATTCCCGTTATCGCGTGGCAGCCCGAAAACGCCGGGCAGTACACACGTTACGCCATGGTCGATTCGCAGCCGCACCACAACAAGGCCTTTCTGGGGCTGCACTTTGACTGCATAATAGACCACCACCCCCTGCCCCGCGCCGTGCCCAACGTTACGGCCTGCACGCTGGCAGGCCCGGCGGCCTTTCGCGATATCCGCCCCGGCATGGGGGCCACCAGCACCATGATGACCCGCTACCTCAAGGTCCTGCGCATGCGGCCCGGCCCACGGCTGGCCACTGCCCTGCTCTACGGCATACGCACCGATACCGCCGCCTTTGAGCGCTCGGGCGGCGAGGACGACTTTCGGGCGTACCAGTGGCTCTCGCGCCATGCGGACAACAACCTGCTGCGGCGCATCTTGCGTAGCGAATACCTGCGCGAATGGCTGCCGCTGTTTTCACGCGCCTTTCGCTCTCTGGCCGATTGCCGTGGCGGCGGCGCGTTTGCTTCGCTCAACGAGGTCAACAGCGCCGATCTGCTGGTGGCCGTGGCCGACTTTTTTACGCGGGTGCACGGCCTGCGCTGGATAGCCGTAAGCGGCATTGTGGACAAAACCGTCATCGTGATCTTTCGGGGCGACGGGGGGCGCGACATTGGACGTCTGGCGGACGCCTGCTTTTATGACGTGGGCGTGGCTGGCGGGCACCGCAACCTTGCGCGGGCGGAGTTTCCGCTTTCCGCAGTTCCCGAAGGCCTCAGGCCTGGCGAGTTTGTGCTTAAACGTCTGGAGACGCGAAAACTGCGGCCCAAGAAGGGCGGCGAAAACCCCACAGACCCGGTGGAACGGGGCGCGGCCTGAGCCAGCCCATAAAAAGCAGGCAATAATCCATTTTTCTGTTGACAGACATTTATCTGCCGCGTAGTTTTTAACCAGAAAATTTTTAAGGGTATTTATATGCAGCGCATTTCTTCCAACCACACCTCCTCCTACGCCGCCGGCATCTTTAGCTGGTATTTTTTTGCGTATTTTACCGGAGCCTGTGGTCGGGAGCTTTGCTGACGCAAAAAAGTTACAAAGTTCAACGGGCCGCAGGCAACAAGCCAGCGGCCCTTTTTTTGTATGGGCCGCCGGAAAAGATGCGGCAAACCCCGCCACACGCGGGTCACCTCAAAGCAGCAGACTGAAAGGAGCGAGCCCATGTACCTTGGTAAAAAAATTCGTCTCGAACGCATCATCAACCGCGCAAACGGCCGTACCATCATTGTTCCCATGGACCACGGCGTAACCATTGGCGCGGTCGAGGGACTGGTGGACATGCGTGACGCCGTCAACGACATGGCCACGGGCGGCGCGGACGCCGTGCTCATGCACAAGGGCCTGGTGCGTTGCGGCCACCGCAACGCGGGCAGCGACATTGGCCTTATCATCCATCTTTCCGCCTCCACGACCCTTTCGCCCCTCGGCAACACCAAAACCCTTGTGGCCACGGTTGAAGAAGCCATCAAGCACGGCGCGGACTGCGTCTCGGTGCACGTCAACCTGGGCGACCCCAACGAGCGGCTCATGCTGGCCGACCTGGGCCGCGTGGCCGAATCGTGCGACAACTGGGGCATTCCCCTGCTGGCCATGATGTACGCTCGCGGCCCGCAGGTCCAGAACGGATACGCCAAGGACGTGGTGGCGCACTGCGCTCGCGTGGGCGTGGAGCTGGGCGCGGACATCGTCAAGGTTCCCTACACCGGAGACGTGGACAGCTTCTCTGAAGTGGTGGCCGCCTGTTGCGTGCCCGTGGTTATTGCCGGCGGCGAGCGCATGGATTCCACCCGTCAGATTCTCCAGATGGTCAAGGATTCGCTTGATGCGGGCGGCGCGGGCATTTCTGTGGGCCGCAACGTCTTCCAGCATCCCAACCGCGTGGCGCTGGTCAAGGCCCTGCGCGGCATCGTGCACGAAAACGCCTCCGTTGATCAGGCCTTGGAAATCGTAGGAGAATAACCCGCATGTCCCGCATCTATTTCAACTGCGTTCCTTTTGACAAGGGCGACGTGACCCTGGCGCTGGAGTCTGGCGTGGACGGCGTTATTGTGCCCCGCGAACATGCGGAGCAGGTGGCCGGTCTTTCGCGCTGCCCTGTGTGGGCCGCCGAGGACACCACCACCATGGCCCTCAATGTAAAGGCCGACGAAGAAGCCGTGCTCGAACGGCTGCGCAGCGGCGAGCGCGTGGTGCTGGCTCGCGGCTGGGAGGTCATACCCGTAGAAAACCTTCTGGCCCAGAGCGACAGCGTTCTGGCTGAGGCCGCTACGCTGGACGAGGCCCGCCTTGCCGCAGGAATTTTGGAACGCGGCGTGGCGGGCATTGTTGTATCCAGAGGGGCGGTTGCCGACCTCAAAACCATAGTGGCCCAGTGCAAGCTGGCCCAGGGGCGCGAAGAACTGCTGCCCGCCGTGGTGACCCGCGTGGAATCCGTGGGCCTCGGCCACCGCGTCTGCGCCGATACGCTTTCCATCCTGCACAAGGGGCAGGGCATGCTGGTGGGCAATTCCAGCGCCTTTACCTTTCTGGTGCACGCCGAAACAGAGCGCAACGAATACGTCGCCGCCCGCCCCTTCAGGGTCAACGCAGGGGCCGTGCACGCCTATGTGCGCCTGCCCGGCGACAAAACCACCTACCTTGGCGAATTCAAGGCCGGGCAGGAAGTGCTGATTGTGGACGCCAACGGCGAGACAAGCCTTGCCACCCTTGG
This sequence comes from Desulfovibrio desulfuricans, assembly GCF_004801255.1. Lineage (NCBI taxonomy): Bacteria > Pseudomonadati > Thermodesulfobacteriota > Desulfovibrionia > Desulfovibrionales > Desulfovibrionaceae > Desulfovibrio > Desulfovibrio desulfuricans. Next base: position 2,831,891 of record NZ_CP036295.1, read on the forward strand.
CCGGGTAAAAATCGAAGTGCGCCCCATGCTGCTGGTTGAAGCCCAGGTTGCCACCGAAGACGGCGTCAAAACCGGCACGGTGTTTTTGCAGAATGCCGAAACCATCCGCCTGACCACCCCCGACGGAGAACCGGTGAGCGTCGTGGGCCTGAAACCCGGCGACACCGTGCTGTGCCGGCTGGATGAAGCTGGCCGCCATTTTGGCATGCGCATAAGCGAAGACATCCGGGAGATCTAGCATGGACGACAGCAACAGCCACTGGCCCAAAGACCAGACCAATGCCCAGGCCCCAAAGGCCTCTCCCGACGAGGCGGGCGCGCGCCTGGCCGCCATCCGGCACGAGATCGACGCGGTGGATCAAAACCTGCTGGAGCTCTTTAACCAGCGTGCGGCCCTGAGCCTTGAGGTGGGCCGCATCAAGGCCGACGTGCCCGGCATCATCTTTAAGCCCCTGCGCGAAAAAGAAGTGCTGGACAGTCTGGCCACGCGCAACCCCGGCCCCCTGCCCGAAGACCACCTGCGGGCCATCTGGCGCGAAATTTTTTCTTCCTCGCGCTCGCTGCAACGGCCCCAGAATGTGGCCTACCTCGGCCCGGAGGGCACTTTTTCCTATTTTGCAGGGGTGGAATACCTTGGGCACACGGCCAAGTTTCGCCCATGCAGCGATATAACCCAGGTTTTTCAAGAGGTTGCCTCAGGCCAGTGCGAGCTGGGCGTTGTACCGCTCGAAAACTCGCTGCAGGGAACCGTGGGCGTGAGCTTTGACCTGTTTTTGAAGTACGACGTGCACATTCAGGCCGAACTCTTTTCGCGCATTTCGCACTGCCTTTTGAGCAACGCCCCTTCACTGGCCGCCGTGCGCACGGTGTATTCGCACCCCCAGCCGCTGGCCCAGTGCGGCGCGTGGCTGCGCGCCCATCTGCCCGGCGCGGGCCTCGTGCCGGTTGAGTCCACCGCGGCAGCCGCCCAGTACGCGGCTGGCAAGGAGGACGCCGCCGCCATCGGCCACGGCAAGCTGGCCGACCTCATGGGCATAGCCATTCTGGCCCGGCGCATCGAAGACGAACCCGGCAACTGGACGCGCTTTGTCATTATCGGCCCCGGCGACGCCCGTTCGGGCAGCCGCACGGGCGGCCCCCAGCCCGGCCATACCGGCGCGGACAAAACCTCGCTGCTGTTCACCACTGCCGACAAGGCCGGAGCCCTCTCAAGCGTGCTTGACCTGCTGGCCGTCAACGGCATCAACATGCGCAAGCTGGAGTCGCGCCCCCTGCGCGGCCAGCGCTGGAAGTACGTTTTCTTTGCCGACGTGGAAAGCGATCTGGAAGATCCGCGCTACGCCCCGCTGCTGGAAAAGCTGCACGAAGTATGCACAAGCTTCCGTATTCTGGGCAGCTACCCCACAGGGCCGCAACTGGACCGTCTTGACCTCCACTCGGAAACACCGGAGCAACTTGCCTCATGAGCCAGAGCACCCTTGCCGTTTCGGCGGCTGAAGAACAGGCCACGGTGAGCGTCACCGCGCCCGCGTCCAAATCGGTCTCGCACCGCTATCTTATCGGCGCGGCCCTGGCGCAGGGCGTGTCCACAGTGCGTCATACCCTTGAAAGCCGCGACCTTGAGCGCACGCGGGCCATTTTGTGCGGCGCGGGGGCCAGTATGGAAACCCTGCCCGAAAGCACGCAGGCCGCAGGCGCGTGGCGCGTGACCGGCATGGACGGCAAGCCGCGCGGCGGCACGGCCCAAAGCCCCCTGTCGTGCGACGTGGAAGAATCAGGCACTACCTGCAGACTGCTTACGGCAGTGCTGGCCGCAGGCGAAGGCGAGTTTCGCATCCACGGCGCGCCGCGCATGCACGAGCGGCCCATTGGCGAGCTCACCGACGCGCTAAAAAATCTGGGCCTTACCGCCACGTTTGAGGGCAAACCCGACTGTCCGCCCCTGGTGCTGCACGCCCACGGCCTCAACCCTGCCCAGTGCGGGGGCGAGGTGGAGCTGGGCATGGATATTTCAAGCCAGTATTTTTCGGGCCTGCTGCTGGCAGCGCCCATGGGGCCCGCGCCCCTGTCTGTGACGCTCGGCGGACAAAAAGCGGTTTCGTGGCCCTATGTGGGGCTTACCCTGCAATGCCTGACCGACTACGGCATCCGCTTTGAGGTGCAAACCCGTCCGCAGGCAGGTGCTGCGTGGGAGCTATTGCCCCCCGGCGCGTGGCGCGAGCTCAAGGCCGCCCAGCCCGGCCGCCTGCGCGTTACCGTACACCCAGGCGCGTATCAGGCAGGCGATTACACGGTTGAAGGCGACTGGTCCGGCGCATCTTACCTGCTGGCTGCCGGTGCTCTGGGCCTGCGCCCTGTGCGTGTTGAGGGCCTGCGCACCGATTCGCTGCAGGGCGACCGGGCCATGCTGGAAATTTTGCAGCGCATGGGCGCGCGCATGCGGCTGACGCCCGACTCCGTCACCGTATACCCATCAGCCCTGCACGGGGTGGAGCTGGACATGGGCGACTGCCCTGACCTTGTGCCCACAGTGGCCGTGCTGGCGGCCTGCGCGCAGGGCTCCACGCGCATCAGCAATGTGGCCCACCTGCGTTTTAAGGAATCGGACCGCATCAGCGCTCCGGCTCAGGAGCTGACCAAGGCGGGCGTGGGGATCGACCAGCTCTCCGACGGCATGCTTGTTCACGGTCTGGCCGGGCGCGGCAACGGCAAACCCGCCTTTCCCCGCCTGCCGCAGGGGGTTGCCCTTTCGGCCCACAACGACCACCGCATCGCCATGTCGCTGGCCCTGCTGGGCCTGCGCCAGCCAGAGGTAAAAATTCGCGATCTGCTGGACGACCCCATGGTGGTGCGCAAGTCGTTTCCGCAATTCTGGAATATCTGGGAGCACCTGGCATGAACGGCAATAAACAAAGGGGCGGCAGCCCCGCCGCCCGGCACGGCGGCGAGACCGCTGCGGAGGATGGATTTGACGGATTTACCGGCTTTTGCCCACGTAACCCCGTAAAAACTGTCATTGTCGGCTCCACGGGACGCATGGGCGCGATGCTGCTTGGCCGCGCCCGCGCGGCGGGTCTCAGGGTGGAGGGCATTGACGTGCCCCTGACAGATCAGGTGCTGGCCGCAGGCTGCGCCGGGGTCGATCTGGCCGTCATCTGCGTGCCCGCAGCCGTGTTCAGCGAGGTTATCACCGCCGTCTGCCCGCACCTGCCGCCCACGGCGGTGCTCGCGGACATCACCTCGGTAAAGGAAATTCCGCTGCGGCAGATGGAAAAAGCCTGGGCTGGCCCCGTGGTGGGCACGCACCCCCTGTTTGGCCCCCAGCCGGACCCGGATGCAGACCAGCCTGTGGCCATTGTGCCAGGGGCCAATGCGGCGCAAGAGCAAGTAGAGCTGGCGGCGGGCTTTTTTACCGCCCTGGGCTGCCGTGTGTTTGGCTCCTCTGCCGAAAAGCACGACAAGGCCATGGCCCGCATCCAGAACATGAATTTTATCACCAGCGTTGCCTACTTTGCCCTGCTGTCGGGGCAGGATGACCTGCTGCCTTTTTTGACGCCCTCGTTTCGCCGCCGCCAAAATGCGGCCCGCAAGATGCTGACCGAAGACGCGCACATGTTTGCGGGGCTGTTTGAGGCCAACCCCTACAGCTACGAAGCCGTGCGCCAGTACAGGCAGATGCTCAACCTTGCCGCGGCCGGCGATATCGACCTGCTCTGCCAGCGCGCCCGCTGGTGGTGGCAGGACGACCCGGCGGACAAAAACTAGGGCCCAGCTGCGGATTTGCCCCCAGCCGAGCGCCCCGGTGCGTCTTGCCATGACCTGTTCTGCTTTTTTACGCGTAGCCGCTGACGCGCCCGCAGCATGCCCGCCAGTAACCTGACGGGCATATTTTTTGCTAGTACCACGCCAAGGCGCTTAAAAGCGCCAATCAAGCAACGGCGGTGACAGCATGTTCGGTGCGCAGCAAGACCCAAGCAGAACGGAAAAAGCGACTCCCAAACGCGTAAGCAAACAGCGCGATGAGGGCAACGTACCCAAATCGCCTGAGCTGGGCAAAGCCGTCAGCCTGCTGGGCGGCGCCGCCATCATGTATGCCTGGATCGGCCCCATGACCGACGACATCAAACGCCTGTTCCGGCATTTTCTCACGCATGCCTGGGAATTTGATCCCAACCCGGAGAACGTCTACAGCCTCAGCATCGACCTCACCCTTGAAATCTGCCGCATGATCATGCCCATCTTGCTGACGCTGGCTTTTCTGGCCTTTACGGCCCAGCGCCTGCAGGTCGGCAAACTCTGGTCAACCAAGATTATGCACCCCAAATTTGAGCGTTTCAACATCGTGCAGGGGCTCAAGCAGATGCTGCTCTCGCCCCAGACCGCCCTGCGCACCATCAAAAGCCTGCTGTTTTCGCTTGTCCTGGGGATCATCCCCGGTTGGATCATCTATAAGGAATACCAAAACTTTTTGCCCATGTACTATGCCAGTACCGAGGGCGTGGCCGCGTACATGCTGCACATGGCCTTCAAGCTGGTCTGCTATGCGCTCATGCCCATCATGGCCATTGCCGTTTTTGACGTCTGGCAGTCGCGCTTTGCCTACAACGAGGGCATGAAGATGACCAAGTCGGAAGTAAAGGACGAACAGAAGCAGGTCGACGGCGACCCTGTGATCAAGGGGCAACAGCGCAAAAAGATGATGGAAGTCATGAGCAGGCGCATGTTGGCCGACGTGCCCAAGGCCGACGTGGTGGTTACCAACCCTACCCACATCGCCGTGGCGCTCAGCTACAATTCGTCCGAGGCCCCCGCGCCGATAGTGCTGGCCAAGGGCGCGGACCATATGGCCGAAAAAATCAAGGAAATCGCCCGCGAGCACCGTGTGCCCATCCGCGAAAACGTGCCTCTGGCACGGGCTTTGTATAAGTCCGCAGAAGTGGGCGACATGATTCCCGAGGAGCTATACAAAGCTGTGGCCGCAGTGCTGGCCAGCATCTGGAAGCTCAAGCCCAAGGTGGGCAGACCCTAGAGGGACAATGATTTTTGCCAGACAGGCCCCAGTTTTTTGGTCTGAACCCGCATCAGGGAACCAACGCAGAGAGGTGTCATAAAAATGGCTGCCGCAGTACTTCCACAATTTGATTACAGCCGCTTTTCCAAAAACGGCGAAATATTCCTCGCAGGCGGCGTGGTCATCATCCTGTTCGTCATGCTGGTTCCGTTGCCCACGTTTTTTCTCGACATCATGCTCTGCGTGAGTATTTCCATATCGCTGCTGGTGCTCATAACAACCATGTTCATGACCACTCCGCTTGAGTTCACCATCTTTCCTTCGCTGCTGCTGATCACAACGCTGCTGCGGCTGGCGCTCAACGTGGCCTCCACCCGCCTTATCCTGCTCAACGGCAACATGGGAGCCAACGCCGCAGGCGAGGTCATCCGCGCGTTCGGCCAGTTTGTGGTGGGCGGCAGCTATGTGGTGGGCGCGGTCATCTTTATGATCCTGTTCATCCTCAACAAGGTCGTCATCACGGCCGGTACCTCGCGTATTGCTGAAGTGGCCGCCCGTTTTACCCTTGACGCCATGCCCGGCAAACAGATGGCCATTGAAGCCGACCTCAACGCGGGCATCCTCGACGAGGAACAGGCCAACGCCCGCCGCGCGGGTCTGCGCAAAGAGGCGGATTTTTACGGCGCCATGGACGGTGCGTGCAAGTTCGTTTCGGGCGATGTGAACGCGGGCATGTTCATTACCCTGGTCAATATCGTGGGCGGCATCATCATCGGCATGGCCCAAAAGGACATGGACTGGAACACGGCCCTCACCACGTACTCTCTGCTGACCATCGGCGACGGGCTGGTTTCCACCATCCCTTCGATCATTGTTTCCACCGGCACGGGCCTGCTTGTTTCACGCGCCGCGTCCGAAGCCAAGATGGGCGAGGAATTTCTGGCCCAGCTTACCTTCAACAGCCGGGCGCTCAAGATGGTCTCGGCCGTGCTGCTGCTGTTTGCCCTTGTTCCCGGTCTGCCGACCATACCATTTCTGATCATCTCGGCTCTTATTTTTACCGTGAGCCGACTCACCGAAAACAAGGATCAGGAAGCCGCCAACAAGGCCAAGGCCGAAGAAAAGAAAAAGAAAAACAGCGGATCGGGCACCGCCGACACCCCCGAAGAAGTGCAGGCGCTCCTGCCCCTCGATACGCTGGAGCTTGAGGTAGGTTACGGGCTTATCCCCCTGGTGGACGAGGAGCAGAGCGGCAACCTGCTTGCCCGCATCCGCTCCATACGCCGCCAGTTTGCGCTGGACATGGGCGTGGTCATCCCCTCGCTGCACCTGCGCGACAACCTGCAGCTCAAGCCGGGCCAGTATTCCCTGCTGATCAAGGGTAATCAGGTGGCCTCCGCCGAAATTCTGGTGGACCATTTTCTGGCCATGGACCCCGGCAACGTGACCACCAAGATCAGCGGCATCGAAACCCGCGAACCGGCCTTTAACCTGCCCGCGCTGTGGATTCCCGACAGCCAGCGCGAGGAGGCCATGCTCGCCGGTTATACCGTGGTCGACCCGGCAACGGTCATCGCCACGCATTTGACGGAAGTGTTCAAGCGTCATCTGGCCGACTTTCTCGACCGTCAGGCGGTGCAGGGCCTGCTGGACACCGTGGCCAAACATTCGCCCAAAGCGGTGGAAGACCTGGTCCCCGGCGTGCTGCCTCTGGGCGTGGTGCAAAAAGTGCTGCAGCTGCTGGTGCGCGAGAACGTCAGCGTGCGCGACATGCTGACCATTGTAGAGACCCTGGGCGACTTTGGCGGCGGCGTCAAAAATCCCGAGACGCTGGGCGAATACGTGCGCGAAAAACTCTCGCGGGCCATTGTGCGTCCCTATCTGGACAGTCAGGGCACGCTTTCCGTGCTTACCCTCGCGCCCAATGCCGAACGGCTGGTGCAGGAGGGCATACGCCATGCGGACAACGGCGTGGTCTTTCTCTCCATGAACCCGGCCGTGGCCCAGCGCCTGGTCAACAACATCAGCGCAGCCGTGGATAACGCCGTCATATCCGACGCCCAGCCCGTGCTGCTGGTAACGCCCCTGATCAGGCCGCATCTGGCGCAGATCATCACGCGATTTTTACCTACGGTTCCGGTTATTTCACAGGCAGAAATTCCGCCCGACATCCGGCTGCAGTCGGTAGGCACGGTCAGCGCCGAGTAATACACCCGCCATATATGCGCGCGGCGCCGCAGCACCTTGGGTCTGCGGCGCCGCGCTGTTTGCATGCCCCGGCGATGCCGGGGCAAATTGCCTTTTGGCGTCCCAGCGGCTATTGTTGGTATGGGAAAAATTCCCTGTGGCGTTTTTGTTCTTGTGGGCAATAATGCCCCAGCTGTTGGCCCCAAATTTGCAAATACCAGAATGTCGTCAAACAAACGGCGCAAGCAAGCCATTTGGCGATACTGAACCGTCAGGCAAAGGAATGGGCCATGCAGGTAAAGACGTTCACAGGTGCCACATCACAGGAAATTCTGGCCAGAATCAAGGTCGAGATGGGGCCTGACGCCGTTATCCTGGGCAACCGCACCTACCGCAAAAACGGTGCCGTCTGCCATGAAATAACTGCCGGCATCGAGCGCCCCAAGGCCGATGCCGCCCAGCCAGCAGGCGCGCCCGCAGGCTGGGGCGAATGGCACAAGGAATGGATGCAGCTCAAGGACCAGATATTCGCCTTGATGAAGCCTGCCATCCAGCTTGAGCGCCTCACGCCCCGGCAGCGCGTAGCTCTGGAATATCTGCAGCGCGAAGGGGTCTCTGACTCCGTGGCCGTCGACCTTTACAAACGGCTGCTGGCCGAGCCTGGCGCATCGGTGCTTGAGTGCCTGTGCGACATGGTTCCGGTCAAGGCCTGGGGGGCGGAGCACTGGCGGCAGCGCATCCACCTGATGGCCGGGCCTTTTGGCCTTGGCAAAACTACCACGGCCCTGCGCTTTGCCCTGCACCTGCGCAGACACGACCCGGAAGCGCGCATTGTCTTTATCAACGCCGACTGCCTGCGCGGCAACGGCAGGCTTATATTGCGCCACTGGGCGGAGCTTTCAAATTTTGCGTACATGGAAGCGCCCGACAAGGCCTCCATGGAGCACGCACTTGCCGCCGCGCGCGAGGCAAGCGCTATTTTTATTGATGTTCCCGGCCTTGACCGCAACGGCAACCTTGCCAGCTGGAAGGCCGACCTGGGACTGGACACGGTGGAGTCGGCCACGCATCTGACCCTCTCTCCATTTTTTGACGCGCTGCAGACACAGGCTTTTTTGCAGCGCTACAAGTTTGACGGGCCGGGTTCCATTGTATGGACCAAGCTGGACGAAGCCGTCAGCTTTGGCAACATAGTGAATGTGGCCTGTGCGGCGGGCCTGCCGGTTTCAGCCCTGTCTTTCGGCGCTGAACTCAAGGAAAGCCTTGCCCCGGCCACCGAGCCGCTGGTCTGGCGTCTTATTTTTAAAAGGCAACTTCCTGGTCAGGCCGCCTAGCGCGGCCCGGACCTTAACATGTGGAGCAGACAGATGAGCGGCACTTTCCCTCTGGTATTTTCCGTCACTTCAGGCAAGGGCGGCGTAGGCAAGACCAACATTTCGGTCAATCTTGCCATCTGCCTGGCGCAGCTGGGCAAGCAGGTGGTGCTTCTTGACGCCGACCTCGGCCTGGCCAATGTGGACGTGGTGCTTGGGCTGACACCGCAAAAAAACATCTTTCACCTGTTTCACGAAGGGGCCACCCTTGCGGACATTCTTTTTCCCACGCCGTATGGCTTTTCCATACTGCCGGCTTCGTCGGGCATGAGCGAAATGCTCACGCTCTCCACCGGGCAAAAGCTCGAACTGCTGGAAGCCGTGGACGAAATGGAAGACGGGCTCGACTTTCTTATTGTGGATACGGGCGCGGGCATCAGCGACAATGTGCTCTACTTCAACATGGCGGCGCAGGAACGTCTGGTGGTGCTCACCCCTGAGCCCACATCGCTTACCGACGCCTACGCGCTCATCAAGGTACTCAAAAACAACCATGGCGTAGAGCGGTTCAAGGTCTGCGTAAACATGGCCCCTGACATCAAAACCGCCAAGGACATGTTTGTGCGGCTGCATCAGGCCTGCGACCATTTTTTGAGCGGCGTTTCGCTGGAGCTTGTGGGCGTGATCCCGCGTGATACGGGCGTACGCAAGGCCGTGGTGCAGCAGCTGCCCTTCTGCATCAGCGATCCGCAAAGCCCGGCGGCAAAGGCCACCATGGCGCTGGCCAAGAACATCAACGTCTGGGAAGCCCCCGAAAACCTGGACGGCAATATCAAATTTTTCTGGAAAAAGCTGCTCTTCCGCTAGTTCCGCGCAGTCAGGCTTTTTCCACGGCAGAAACAACGCACAGCAACCTCAACGTGTGACAACGCGGCGCAACCGGCCTTGGCGGGCAGGTGGAGCGCAGCACAACCGGCATGCAAATGCCACGGGGTAGAAGAGGCAGATCCAAAGGAAACCATCATGAAGACCGGCACAGCGCAAGCGCAATCTCCCTGCCCCTGGGAAGCGCTCGAAACCGGGGCAACCCCTTGGGAGAACTTTTCGCCTGCAGAGCAGGAATCTGTGGTGCGGCACTATGCGCCCAAGATCCGCTTTCTTGCGTTACGGCTCAAGGCCAAACTGCCGCGCAGCGTCGAGCTTGGCGAACTGATCAGCTCCGGCACGCTCGGGCTCATGGAGGCCCTTGGCAAATTCAGGCCGCAGCTGGGTATACGCTTTGAAACCTACGCCGAAAGCCGTATCAAGGGAGCAATGCTTGACGAGTTGCGCCGTCTCGACTGGTTTCCCCGTTCGTTGCGCCAGCGTGTGCGCGTGCTTGACGAGGCCATGCGCAAGGTTGAGCACGAGCATGGCCGCCAGGCCACCGAAGACGAACTGCAAAAGATCACCGGCCTCGACTTGCGCGACGTGCGTCAGGGGCTTGAAGCCCTGCAAAACCAGCTCTGGATTTCGCTCGACGCCATTCAGGACACGCTGTCGGGCGAGGGGCCGGAGGGCGGCGGGGAGCCCTACCGCAACACGGCGCTGCGAGAGCTTGTGGAGCGCGTGGCGCCACTGATAGACCGCTTGACGCCAAGGGAAAAGTTGGTACTGTCGCTGTATTACACAGATGAGCTTAATATGCGCGAAACTGCCGAAGTTATGGGCATTACCGAAGGACGTGTTTCGCAATTGCATTCACAGGCCCTGAACCGCCTTCGCAAAGAGTTTCATAATCTCTACGGCGAAGGCTCTGAAATATAAGCTTACAACAGACAGTGGCGTACGGCTGCAACGTCTGTTGCAAACCGATATTGACGAAGCTTCAAGGAGTTTTTCTCATGCCTTACAATCCCAACATGCGTGTTCTTGTGGTTGACGACTTCTCCACCATGCGTCGCATTGTACGCAACATCCTGCGTCAGCTCGGTTTTCAGAACGTGGTGGAAGCAGACGACGGCACCTCGGCATGGGATGTCCTGAACCGCGAAAAAATCGACTTTATCGTTTCTGACTGGAACATGCCGCAGATGACCGGCATCGACCTGCTGCGCAAGGTGCGCGCAAGCGAGCAGTTTGCCAACATCCCCTTTTTGATGGTCACTGCCGAGGCCCAGCAGGAAAATATCATCGAAGCGGTGCAGGCAAGGGTTTCCAATTACATTGTCAAACCCTTCACTGCAGACACCATGAAGCAGAAGATCGACAAAATTTTTCCCTAGGCATTGCACCAGCGGTTCCCTGGCTTTGACGGCCCGCACCTGGCCGGGGTTGGCGCAACGCAGCGCTACCTGGTCGGGGGCGGGTCTTTTGCAGGCCCGTATTTGACTTTATGGCTCGTTGCGCCCTGCACGTCTTTGCATGGCGGGGAAAGGGCACAGCAGGCGGCGCACGCCGCAAACTACCGCCTGCAGCACTGCGCCATGCTGGCGGCGTGCGGTTGACAGCAACATAAGCGCCAGTGACCGTCTGGTATTTTGGGCGTGGCCGTCAGGAGTGACGCGTGGCTGAAAAACAAGAGACCAAAGAAGCCCCCGCCAAGGACGAACTGCAGGTTGCAGTGAGCCCCGATACAAGCCTGCGCAAAGTTGAGCTTGATCTGGACGACGCGCCTTTTTTGCAGGAGCAGGAGTCTCCCCCTCCAGCCAAAACCGACAAAGCGCCCCTGCAGGTGCCTGCCGAAGCCCCCGCGCCCAGCAAAAAGAAAAAGCTGCTCATTGCGGGCGCTGCTGCCCTGCTTGTGGTGCTGGTGGCGGCCGTGGCCGTATGGTGGTTTGTCTTGCGCACCCCGCCGCCCCCGCCGCAGGACCCCGTCAAGCCGGAGGTGATCGTGGTGCCCTCGGCCAAGTCGCCCACCGCCAAGCCCGACAGCGTCAAGGAACTGGCGCCCTTTGTCATACCCCGACAAACAGCCAAAGGCGCGCGCTTTTTGATCTGTAAATTTTCTACGGTGAGCCAGAGCCCCCGGGTGGGCATGGAAATAGACCAAAAGCTCATCCCCCTGCGCGATGCCCTGTACTATTACCTGAGCAGCAAATCCGACGCATTTCTGCTTGACCCTGCCAGTGTCCCCACTATCAAAAAAGACCTCGGCGGCGTGCTCAACGACTATCTTACTCAGGGCCGCATCGATGACATTTTGTTTGAAAGCTATTTAAATGAATAGGGTACATTAGCTAGCCGTTGCTCACGTGCATGGCGGCCCGGCATCTGCCGCAGCCGCACCACAGCCGCCACAACCCGCGAGACGTATCAACCCCACGGTACGCAAAGGGCGTTTGCAGGCGAGGCAGCACCGCGCACACGGCAGCAGGAGGCAGCCATGAGCGTTGACGCCACAATGGCCGTGCTGTATGCCCAGACTAACCTGGCAACCTCTGTAAGCAATGCCGCCGCCGTTGCCCCGCAGGCATCGACGGCCATGTCGCGCGTGCTTGCCGCCGCCATGGCAAAGCAGGAGCAACAGCAGGTAGCCCAGACCGACCCAAGCCATCAGGCCGCACTCACGCCGGATGCGGAAAAACGCGGCGCTCCCCAGTTTGGCAGCCGCAGAAAACGAAGACCACCACCGCCGGAGCCGGAACCTGCAACCGGCGAAATAACATCTCCTCTGGTGGGCAACCTTTTGAACATAAAAGTATGAACGACACCCTGCTGTTTGCGCTGGTTGCGCTTTTTTCTCTCTTTGAGCTGGCCATTCTGGGCGGCGTGCTTGTTTTTTATCTGCGTTTGCGGCGCTCCGAAGCCCTGCTCAACGCACTGCAGGGCAATCAGGAAAGCCTGCTCGCGCGCATAGAGATGAACGCACGGCTCGAAAAGGAAATTGTGGCCACATTTGCCCAGCGACAGGCTGAATTGCGGAATCTGGATGAAAAGCTGGAAGAACGCACGCATGAACTGCGCCGCTTGCTGGAACAGGCCGAGGGTATCAGCCGATCGCCCCAGTTTTTGCGCGAACTGATCCTGAACGGACGCCGCAAAGGACTCAACAGCCGTCAGATTGCCAAAAACGCCGGTCTTAGCGTGGATGAGGTTGATCTGATTCTGGCGCAGGAAGTGCAGTAAAAACCCAGGCCTGCCCACAAGCGGGCTCATGCCCAACACACGCCGCCAGGCTGAAAGCGCTGGCCTTCTTGCGCTAAAAGCCCAGCTTGAACTGCATGCCCATACCCAGGGCGGAGTCCGGCTGCTTGTTGGCCGCGGCCCGCTCGCGCTGTTCATCCTTAAGAATCAGCTCTGGCCCTACGCTGACGTTCAGGTCATCCCCGGCATCCACATCGGCATACGCCCGCACCACATGGCGGCTTTGCATGGGCACGTTTTCGTCAGCGGCTTCCGGCTCTAGCTGGCTTTTTTTGCGCCAGCCCGATTCCTCCTGCCCCACGCTCAGCGCCAGCCCGTTTTTGCGTTCGTTCTTGGCGTTTGCGCTTTTCAGGGCCGAGTTGATGCCCGAGGTGGTGTTGATCGAATTATCCTTGGCAGCCTCGTCGCCCACCGCTCTTTTTTGCAGATCAGAAGTGCTTACGCCTTCGCGCAAGGCCTCCCGGCTTTGCGAGGCGCTGCCAAAGGCCCATGCAGGCGCGTGGATGCCCTTGGAACTTTTTTCCTTGCCCTTTGCTTCGTTACGCTTTGCCTTGACGGCAACCTTTTTGTCCAGCCGGTGCTTGGCGGATGCGCCAGCCAGGTCGGCGCTCTTTGCGCCCGGGGGGCTGGCTTCCTGGGCGCGCACGTCCAGAGGCGCGCATAACACCTGCTGCGCGACAAAAAGAATAAGAAAAAATACGGGCAATTTTCTGTCCATGTTTTCCCTTTACGACAGGCAAGGCATGTATGTAAAGCCTGTCATTTTTCCCCTGGCCGCAGCCTGCCGCCGGGCCGCTGTAAATGCAAAAACGGGAAAGACGCCTTACGACGCCTTTCCCGCTGATAAACTGTCTGCGGCAAAGAGCATTGCCGCCAGCAGTCTGTTATTCTGTTTTGCCCGCAGGCGCGGCCATGCGCATGCTTGTCTGTTCCTGCAGCAGTTTTTCAGTGTTCACAACCGGAAAGCTTGGGCTTGTGCCCGCATCCTGCCAGCCGCCGCCAAGGGCCATGCACACGCTGACCACGCTGTCGAGCCGGTCGCGCAGGGCTGTAGCCAGTTGCAGCTCGGCTGCAAACAGCTGACGCTCCGCATCCAGCACCGTCAGGTAGTCGGTATAGCCGTTGTCGTACTGCAGACGGGCAATCTGCACAGCGCGCCGCAGGCTTTCAACCTGCACCTGCATGCTGCGCACGATGTGGTCAGCCTCGCGCTGCGAGGTAAGCGACGTACGAATATCCTCAAAGGCCGACTGCACGGTCTTGCGGTACACGGCAATGGCGGCCTTTTTCTGGGCCTCGGCATCTTTGAGGTTATACCAGTTGCGGCCAAAATCGAGCAACGGAACCGTACCCGTCGCGCCGTAGCTCCACGCCCCAGCTGGTCCGGTAAAGAGGTTGCCCACCGAGGCGCTCAAGGTTCCCAGCATGCCCGTGAGGGATATGGACGGGAAGAACTGCGCGCGGGCAACGCCGATGTTGGCGTTGTACGCCATGATGGAGAACTCTGCGGCGCGGATGTCGGGCCTGCGTTCCAGCAGGTCTGAAGGCAGACCGGCGGGCAGTACCGGCGGCGCGGGCAGCAAGTTGATGCCCTGTCCGCGCTTCATGGCGCGGTCCATGATTTCGCGCGGCGAGCGCCCTAGCAGCACGGCCAGACCGGCCTCGGCCTTGTCCACAGTCACGGTGCTCGTATGCACCTGGGCACGGGCGGTTTCCACCTCGGCACGGGCCCGCTGCCAGTCAAGCTCTGTAATGTCGCCCTGCTTGTAGCGGGCGGTATAAATCCGGAAGGAATCCTCGCGTGACTTCAGGGTGCGGCGCGAGGTTTCAAGCTGCATGTCCTGCGCAAGCAGGGCAAAGTAGCCCTGGGCCGTCTGCCCCGCCACCGAAAGCCTGAGGGCTTCGTGACCGATAACCGTGCTCATGAGCACATCGCTGAGCATGGTGTACTGGTTGCGCACCTTGCCCCAGAAATCCAGTTCCCACGACGCGCTGAGGGCGCCCTGATAGGAGGTGTTGGAACGTGCAAGCTTGCTCTGGTCAAAGGGTACTGTGTTGGCGGTTTTTTCCGACGCGCCCTGAGCCGTGGCCGAACCAGTGCCCGTAACCGCAGGCGCAAGCGCGGCCGTGCCGACGCCCACCTGTGCGGCGGCCGATTCGATCTTGGCCATGGACTGCGCCAGATCCTGATTATTCTTCAGGGCTTCTTCAACCAGCTCGGTCAAAACAGGGTCGTTGAACCTGTTCCACCAGTCGGTATGGAGAGGGGCCGAGCCCATGTCCACAGACCGCCACTGCTTGGGCATTTCCTGATCTGGCCTGTCGTAATGCGGGGCAAGCGAGCATGCCGAAAGCAGCACTGTCAGGGCCAGCACCAGGGCTGGTGTTTTAAGCGTTATACCTGCCGCCTTGCGGAACACGCTCATATGTCGTCCTCCTGGTCTTCCGCAAGGTGGTCCTTGCCCAGATTGGGGTCGGTTTTTCCCTGCAGTTTCAGTGAGAGTTGCATGATGGCCTTAAAGAAGAACGGCACAAACAGCGTGGCTATGCACGTTGCCGCCAGCATGCCGCCAATAACCGCCGTGCCGATGGCGTGACGGCTGTTGGCGCCAGCTCCCGTACTGATGGCCAGCGGTACGCAGCCGAGAATAAAGGCAAGCGATGTCATCACGATGGGCCGGAAACGCAGCTTTGAAGCATGGATGGCCGCCGCATCCAGGCTGCGCCCGGCGCGCCATGCTTCAACAGCGAATTCCACGATAAGAATGGCGTTCTTGGCGGCCAGACCAACCAGGGTAACCAGCGCCACCTGAAAGTAGATGTCGTTGGAAAGCCCACGGCCCCAGGTTGCCACCAGTGCGCCAAACACGCCGAAGGGCACGGCCGTGAGCACCGAGAGCGGCAACGACCATGACTCATACTGCGCGGCAAGAATCAGGAAGACCATGATCAGCGCCAGTACAAAAATGACGGTGGTGTCGGAGCTGGCCAGTTTTTCCTGCAGGGCCGAACCCACCCAGCCCAGCTGGTAGTCGGAGGACAGCACCACGGACGCGGCTTTTTCCATTTCCTGGAGCGCCTGACCGGAGGAATACCCCAGTGTGGGCGATCCCATGATGTGCGCAGCGGGGAACACGTTATAGCGCTCCACCACCTGCGGGGCGGTACGGCGTTCAAGGCTCATTACCGCAGTCAGCGGAATCATCTCGCCAGCGCTGTTGGCCACGAATATGTCGTTCAGGCTGTCAGGCAGCACGCGGTTCTCCGCATCGGCCTGCATACGCACCTGGAAGGTACGGCCCATCAGGTTGAAGTCGTTGACGTACGCGCTGCCGAAGGTAGCACTCATGGCCGCATACACATCGGCGATGCTGATGCCCATATCCTTGCAGCGCTCGCGGTCAAGGTTGGCGTAAAGCTGGGGCGAACCGGTGGAAAAAAGGTTGCGCACCATGCCGATGGAGGGATACTTGGGCGAACCGTCGGCGTTTGTGGATGTAACCTCGGCCACCAGTCTGTTGGCCGCGTCTTCCATGTCCTTGAGGCTGCCGCTGCCGCGCATCTGCACGTAACCTTCAAAGCCGCCCGTGGTGCTCATGCCGCTGATAGGCGGCGGCGAGAAGCCCAGGATAAAGGCCTCAGGCTGCATGACGGTAACTGCGCCCGCCGTGTTTACAATGGCGTCGGCCGAGTCCTTGGGATCCTTGCGTTCGTCCCAGGGTTTGAGCAGCGCAAAGAACGTACCGTAGTTGCTCTTGGCCGCCATGGACGTGATGTCCAGACCGGAGAGCGTACCCACGCTCAAGACCGCGGGGTTTTTGAGCAAGAAGTCGTTGAGCACCTTGTTTACCGCAGTGGTGCGGGGCTGGGCTGCGCCGTCGTCAAGGATGGCCATGCCCAGCAGGTAGCCCTGATCTTCGTTGGGCACAAGCCCGCCAGGCACAATGCGGAACAGCCATACTATGCACAGAAACATGAGCGCGCAGAGCGCCAGCGCCCGCAGGCCGGAGGCTTTGATAAAGCGCACGGCGTTCACATAGCGGCGGGTGATGCGGCCAAACATATAGTTGAACCACACAAAGCCCTTGGCCGGCGTATGATCATGGGCATGCGGCTTGAGCAGCAGGGCGCAGAGCGCCGGGGTGAGCGTCAGCGCAACAATACCCGAAAGCACAACCGACACCGAGATCGTTATGGCAAACTGCTTGTACATCTGCCCGGCAAGGCCGCCCATGAACGAAACAGGGATAAACACGGCGCACAGCACCAGCACAATGGCGACAACCGGGGCCGTAACTTCGTTCATGGCCTTGGCTGTCGCCTCTCTGGGCGGCAGATGCTCCGTACTCATGATACGTTCGACGTTTTCAAGCACAACGATGGCGTCGTCCACCACGATGCCGATGGCCAGCACCAGGGCGAACAGCGTAAGCGTGTTGATGGTGTAACCAAAGGCGAACAGGCCCGCAAACGTACCGATAATGGATACGGGCACGGCAATGCAGGGAATGAGCGTTGCACGCCAGTTTTGCAAAAACACATACACGACGATGAACACCAGGATCATGGCTTCGACCAGGGTGCTCACCACTTCCTTGATGGACTCCATAACAAAGTCGTTGGTGTCCACCAGCAGCGTGTAGGCCAGACCGTCGGGCATGCGGCTGGAGATTTCTTCCAGCCTTGCCTTGACGAGGTCGCCCGTGGATATGGCGTTGGCGCCCGGCAGCAGATACACGGCGCCCATGCGGCCCACCATGCCGTTGTATCGGGAAAGGACGCTGTAGTCCTTGCCGCCCAGTTCTATACGCGCCACGTCCTTGAGACGCAGCATGGCGCTGTCCTGTCCGGTGCGGATGATGATTTCGCCAAATTCCTCGGGCGTTACAAGGCGACCCTGAGTGTCGATCTGCCAGGTGAGCTCGGTGGAATCGGCCGTGGGCATGTCGCCCAGGCGGCCGGGCGCGTACTGCGAGTTTTGCTCCTGAATGGCCGCGCTTACCTGTTTGGCGGAGAGGCCGTACTTGGCCAGTTTGTCTGGCTGCAGCCAGATGCGCATGGAGTAGTCCATGCTGCCAAACAGCGAGCAGTCGCCGACGCCGGCCACGCGCTTGAGTTCGTCAACAACGTTGACCTGAGCCCAGTTGTGGATGAACACGCCGTCGTACTGGCCGTTTGGCGAGTAAAAGCAGAACACCTGCAGCATGGCGGGCGAACGCTTGACGACTGTAACACCCTGCCGGCGCACGTCTTCGGGCAGGGTGGTCTGGGCAAGGTTAACCTTGTTGTTGACGTTGACCAGGGCCATGTTGGGGTCGGTCCCCAACTTGAAGTACACGTTGATGCTGCCCGAACCGGAACCGGAGGCGGCAGTGGAAGTCATGTAAAGCATGCTTTCCACGCCGTTGATGTTCACTTCGAGGGGAGCCAGAACCGTAGAGGCGATGGTTTCCGCTGAAGCGCCGGGGTAAGACACGCTCACGTTGACCGTGGGCGGCACAAGGTCGGGGTATTGTGCGATGGGCAGGGCCTTCATGGCCAGCGCGCCCACCAGGGTTATGACGATAGAAATAACGGCCGACAGTACCGGCCTGCGCAAAAAGAAATTCGGCTTTGTAGAAACAGCCATATGCTACCTACTTCTTGGGCGCGGCATCCTGGGGCTGCTGCCCGCTGGCTTGCTGCACGCGCACTTGGGTCCCGGGGCGGGCCTTGATGATGCCTTCACTGATGATGCGTTCGCCGCCCTTGAGGCCCGAACCCACCAGGTATTTGTCTCCCACAGCCACAGTCACCGTAATGGGAATGGGGTAGACCTTGTCGTCCTTGTCCAGTCCCATGACCACGGCGCCCTTTTGGGTCATGACCACGCACTTTTGCGGAATAAGAATGGCGTTCTTGAGTACGTCGCCTTCAACAAACAGGCGTATGTACTGTCCGGGCATGATCTGTCCGTCGGCATTGGAAAACACCGCGCGGGCCTTGATAACGCCAGTGGTGGGCTGCACCTGGCTGTCGATAAAGGTAACCTCGCCCTCGGTGGCGTACATGGTGCCGTCGAGCAGGCGCAGCTTGGCCTTGTACCGGTTGCCCTGGGGGAACTGCAGCACCCCGGCGGCAGCAAGCTGCTGCCGCTGCATGCGCTCAGGCGCGGCAATGGAAAAATCAATATACATGGGGTCGGTCTGGTTTACCGTAGTAAGCAGCGAGTTGTTGCTCACCAGGTTGCCGGGGGTGTAATTTTCCTTGCTGCTGTAGCCGGAAACAGGCGACACCACCTGGCAGTAATCCAGATTGATCTTGGCCTGGCGCAGCGAGGCCTTGGCGCCGTCGTAAGCGGCAAGGGCCGAATCGCGGTCTTTTTGCGAAACGGCGTTCTTTTCGTACAACGGGCGGATACGCTTCCACTCGCGCTCGGCATTTACATATTGGGCCTGAGCCTGCTGCATCTGCGCCTCGTACTGGTCGCGCTCAAGCTGAAACAGCTGCTGCCCGGCCTTCACAAAATCGCCTTCGTTATAGAGCCGCTTTTCAATAATGCCCTGCACACGGGCGCGAACTTCAACGGCGCGCGAGCCTGTGGCCTGCGCCTGAAACTGGCTGGACCAAGGCGCGTCGCCCACTGTCACTTCAACAGCCGACACCGGCAACCGCATGTCCGGATGCCCTTTTTTATCGCTTTCGCAGGCGACCAGGGCAAGGCAGAGCCCCAATACAACTGAAATCTTTGCAATAGATCTGATACTCATGAATAACTCCATATGGGCGTGGCGCACGGCGCTCAAAACACGCACGGCGTAGCGGCGGTGGTTTGAGTTGCCACCGGGACGGGTCATCTCGCTAAGTTTTGTTCCTGGGGGGATCAGCATGAAGATTGGGCGCTCACAAGCGCCACATGACGCGCAAGGGGCGTCACACGGCCCCAGCCTGACAACACAACGGCGAAAGCAGTAAACCACCTCTCTAAAAAGCACAGTTCACGCCAAAAAGCAATGCGCGAAGCGATATAGGCGGCGGGAGATTAAAAAGAATATTGTCAATTATTTCAGCAAGTTGCCGATGCGGGGTGTTTTTATGTAACATGCTGAAATAATTGTATAAAATTTTCAGGAAAAAACTGTATCATTCTCGGTGGTTTCACTCTGCTCAAAGTACTCTTTTATGCGTCTGGCGTTGGCGCTGGCGCTGTCCAAAAAAACCGCCCACCACACCGTGTCCTTGAACAGTTCCATGCGTTTGAACTTGTGCCGTTCATCGTTCATGCGCAGCACGTTTATCTCCAGCTGTTTTTCCGCGCCGTCGTCGCCAGCGAAGGTCAGGCGCAGGCCCGCGCGCTGCATGAGGCGCAGATCAGCCGACGAATAGCGGGCAAAAATCCTGCCCGCCACATCCGTGGCCTTCAAAAAGCTGGTGGCCTGCGTGGAGGCAACCCCCACATCGCGCGGCTCGCCGTTGACAAGCAGATCAACCCGCCTGATGTTGGCCAGGTTGATGCGGCTGCGGTTGATGACCTTGCCGTTGCGCAGCACCCGGTAATAACAGGCCCCGACCTCTTCCGAAACACCCACAATGACCGTGGTGCTCACATCGGGGTAAAAAACGCCAATGCTGGCGGTCATGCCCGACGCCTTGGCGATGTCGCCCTTTTCTTCTGCAATGGAGCGCAAATGACGGGCAGCGCGCATACGGACATTCAGATAAATGCCCACGAGCAAAAGAAAAAGCAGGGCGACAATTGTAAGGATCATGCAAAGCGCCTTGAGTAGAGTTAAGGGTGACCCGTCGAAGGGGCCGCACGGAACCGGCAGAAAACAGGCCGCGAGCTGATACGGGCTGATCGGCAGATCCGCGCGCGTTGAAAAAACCGGAGCTGCGGCATATTCACCAGGTGCAAAAGCCCAGGCAAACCGTGCGGCAGAGCAGGCCCGAGGGGCCGCCTAATCGTCGAAGCGCAGCCGCATCAGGGTTCCGGCACGGACGGCCAGCAGCTCGGCCACGATGGAGACGGCGATCTGCTGGGGAGTCTCGGCCTCTATGGAAAGCCCGATAGGGCAGCACACGGCGGCCAGCTCCGAAGCGGGCACGCCCTTGGCGCGCAAAAGCCCGTACACCTGCTCCCGCTTGGTTTTGCTGCCGATCATGCCCACATACTGCGCGTGGCTCGACAGCGCCTGAGCCAGCGCCTCGCGGTCAAAGCTGTGCCCACGGGTCAGGATGGCCACAAAATGCCTGCGCCCGATATTGCAGGTCTGCACCAGATTTTCGTACTCCGGCAACACGAGGCACTGCCGGGCCATGGGAAAGCGCTCGGCATTGGAAAATTCTGTCCGGTCATCCACCACATCCACGACAAATCCGCAGGAGTGAGCCAGGCGGGCCACCTCAAGCGAAACATGGCCCCCGCCGCACAAAAGCAGCACCGGCGGCGCGTCCAGCGGCTCCACGTACAGTACCCGTCCGTCCCGCTCCACCAGGCCCGGCTTGTTCTTGCGCGCCTCAACCAGCGGCAGCACCGCATCAAGCCCAACGCTGACGCCATCGGGCAAGGGGGCATTTTCCTCCTGCCCGTCGGACGGCAGCGCGTCAATAAACAGCTGCCGCACGGGGTTTGCCGCCTCGCCGTGCAACGAAACGCCGTCGTCGCGCAGTTCCACAAGCCACACGCCCCTGCCGCCCTGTCGCAGCACGCGGGAGGCAAGGGTAAACATTTCGATCTGCCGGGGGGCGAGCACCTCGCAGAGCACCTCCATGCCGCCGCCGCAGATCATGTCGCTGGTGGGCAAAAAGCCGCTGAGATCAACTGAAACCCGCGCAGACACAGCGCTTTGCAAACTGTTGCGGGCCGCTTCCATGGTGCGCGCTTCAAGCAGGCCGCCGCCCACCGTGCCCTCAAAGCCGTTGCGGGTCTGCAGGGCGCGGGTTCCGGCATCCCGTGGGGCGGAGCCGGTACGGCTTACCACCGTCACCAGCACTACAGGTTCGCCAGACTGCAAAAGCAGGGCAGCCCGCGACTCCAGGGTGTCCTCCCACGGCGTAGTTACCAGGGTTTCCGGCGTACCGTGGGAGACCGCGTCGGCAGCCGTTTCAGCAGCATCGCCCTTGTTTTTTTTAACCATCGCCATCCTCCTTCACGTACCCGCAGCCCTTGACCGGGCAGAGAACGCGCATGCCGTCACGGTTTTTTTTCTCGACGAGATACGGAGAACCACAACGCGGGCATGGGCCTGGTACCGGCTTGTCCCAAAGAGCAAAATCACACTGCGGGTACTGGTCGCAGGAATAGAATATCTTGCCGCGCTTGGTGCTTTTTTCCACCAGCGAGCCCTTGCCGCAACGCGGGCACGGCACGCCGGTAGAAAGAGGCGCCGCATACTTGCAGTCAGGATAGCCGGTGCAGGCAATAAAACTGCTGCCGGTGCGCGCCTTTTTGATGACAAGATCTTTACCGCACTGCGGGCACTCGCCCACTTTTTCGTACTGGGGTTTCTCCTGCGCAACGGCCTCTACGGTGCCGTCTTCCGTGCGCTCAAAATTGCTGGTGTAGCGGCAGTCGGGGTAGCCGGAACAAGCCAGAAAAGCCCCGGCCTTGCCAAACTTGATGAGCAGGGGTTTGCCGCATTCCGGACAGGGCAGGTTGGCGGGCATGCCGCCCTTGAGGCTCTTCATGTTTTTGGAAGCAGCCGCCAGCGTGGGATTAAAGTCTTCTGAAAAACGCCGCAGCAGTTCGACCCACTGCTCCTGCCCTTCAGCCACCTTGTCCAGGTTTTCTTCCATCTGGGCGGTAAAGCCCACGTCCATCAGTTTGCCAAAATGCTCCACAAGCTGGCTGCACACCACGCGCCCAAGATCGGTAGGCACAAAATGGCGTTCCTTGAGGCTTACGTACTCCCTGTCCTGCAGGGTTGAAATGATGGCGGCGTAGGTCGAAGGACGCCCGATGCCCAGCTCTTCCAGCTCGCGCACGAGGCTTGCTTCGCTGAAACGGGCCGGGGGTTGGGTAAACTTCTGTTCCTTGTCGAGCTTTTCAAGCTTGAGGGTCTGTCCTGCGGTCAACGGCGGCAGCTCGGCGTCGGCCTCGTCCTTGCCGCGCGGCATGGCCGCCAAAAAACCGGCAAACAGCAGGCGTTCGCCCTTGGCCTTCCACTGCGTGTGGGCGCAGGCAATGCTGGCCGTCGTGTCGTGAAACCGGGCCCCGGCCATCTGCGAAGCCACAAATCGCGCCCAGATGAGCCTGTACAGGTTGTACTGCTCCGGCGGCAGGCTGGGCTTCACCTCCTCGGGCGTGATGGTCACGTCAACCGGGCGGATGGCTTCATGCGCGTCCTGCGCGCTGCCCTTGGCCTTGTACACCCGGGCCCGCTTGGGCAGGTACTCCTTGCCGAAACTGCTTTCGATAAAGGCCTTGGCCGCGTCGCGCGCCTCGTCGGCAATACGCGTGGAGTCGGTACGCATGTAAGTGATAAGGGCCGTAAGCCCCCTGTCGCCTATCTCCACGCCTTCGTACAGGCGCTGGGCGATATTCATGGTGCGCTTGGCCGTGTACGACAGGCGCTGGTTGGCGGCCTGCTGCAGGGTGGAGGTGATAAAAGGCGGCTGCGGCGCGCGCTCGCGCTCTTTTTCTTCCACGCTTTCAACCACAAAGGGCTTGCCCGCCATGGCGTCTTCAATATCCTGCGCCTGGGCCGCATTGCCGATGACCGCCTTTTTGCCGCTCACCTTGGCCAGCTCGGCCTTGAAGGGCGGCGGCACGTCGCCTGCCAGCAGCGCCTTGAACAGCCAGTATTCCTCAGGTTTGAACACCTCGCGGGCTTCCTCGCGCTCCACAATGAGGCGCAGGGCGACTGACTGCACGCGCCCGGCGGAGATGCCGCGCTTGATGCTCTTCCAGAGCAGGGGCGAAATTTTGTAGCCCACCAGCCTGTCCAGCACGCGCCGGGCCTGCTGCGCGTCAAAAAGATGTACATTGAGCTCGCGCGGGTTGGCCAGCGCGTCCTTTACGGCCTTGGCCGTGATTTCGTTAAACTGGATGCGCTTTATATCCTTGGCCTTGTCGCGGATAAGCTCCGCCACGTGCCAGGCTATGGCCTCGCCCTCGCGGTCGGGGTCGGGCGCAAGATATACGGTGTCGGCCTTGGATGCGGCGGCGCGCAGCTCGCTGACCACGTTTTTTTTGTTGTCGATAATCTCGTAGTGCGGCGCAAAATCATTGGCCTCGTCCACACCAAGCGAGCTGGAAGGCAGGTCGCGCACATGGCCCACGCTGGCCTGCACCATGTACTGCGGTCCCAGAAACTTTTTGATGGTCTTCACCTTGGCGGGTGATTCCACAATAATAAGCTGTTTGCCCATGCTGCCCCTCGGATTATCTTGTGCTTGCCGGCATACAGGCCCGGCCCGGTATAACGCGCACGCGGTTTGCGCCGTCGCTCTCATACGGCAAAAGCGTAGCCCTGCTCTGCGGCTGCGCATGCGGTTTTGCATGCCTGCGCCCTACGCAACAAGCCCACGTAACTGCAATTTTCCCTTGTCGGAACCCTTTGTAACGCCGTCATGGCCCCAGGGGGGCAATGCGCGACACAACCAATAGCGTCAAGTACGAAGCATTTGTCAAGTCCTGAGCTATTGCCGCCATGTCCGCGCCAGCGTCCTTTATATGAACAAATCCGCAAAACTGGACAGCAAAGCCGATCTGCGCTATTAATGATAGTGTTGTTTAAAATTGCAAGGAAATTTATGCGCGTCCTTTGTATGCCCGTCAAACTCGCCGCAATACTCTGCATGCTGGTTCTGTGCGCCCTTGGCGCCGGTTGCGCCGCGCATCAGGATCAACCCGCCGAACCGCCTGCCGGCAACGCCGATGCACGGCACGGCAGTGAGCCCGGCGCTGCGGACGCTCCTTTGCAGAGCGTGCAGATACGTAAGGGGCAGACAGTGCATGTCAAGGTCACCGGCGGCGACGCCAGCTTTAACGCCGACCTTGAATCCATGCTCACGGGCTACCTGCAGAGCGAAAAAGACCTGAACCCTGCCGATTCGGCCCAAAAGGCCGACCTGCTGCTGCGCGTCAAGGTAGAGGACATCTACCCCCTTGGGTCGCGCAACGCGCCTGTCAGCGCGGGGCACGCGCTGGGAACCACCGCCACCGGAGCCATGCTGGGCGCGCTGCTGGGCGGCGCTACCGGCGGGCGCAGCGGGCTGGCCTGGGGCGCTGGCACGGGCGCGGCGCTGGGCCTTGGCGCGGCGCTGCTCGACAGCTCGGGCAAAAGCAAAATATGGGGCATGAAGGCCCTTGTGGGCATAGGCCGCAACGGGCAGGAACCGGCTGAGGCCGACATGCGGCGCACCACGGTGCGCGCCGAAGGGGCCAACATGGGCAAGGAAGAAATAGCCCCGGCCCTTGAAGACACCCTGAGCCGAAAGATTCTCGATTCTCTGCGCTCCTGACCCCGCGCCAACGCATTCAGCATCCCGGCCGCCCAGCGCCGCCGGTCGCAGCGTATAAAATCCCCCGAAAAACCGATCCGCGCCCCCTCAGGCTGCGGCATCTCCAAGGAGTTGTATGTCCTTTATCCGTAATATTCTGTTGCTCTGCGCGGCGCTGGCAGCCCTGTGCGGCTGCGTGCGCCATCCGGCCGACGCGGCGCGGGTGGAAGTGCTGCGCCAGGGGCAGTTGGAGGAACCGGAAGGCGACGTAAACATCAATCCCGTTGTCTATGTAAACGTGCGCGACAATACCAGCAGGACTTCCGGCTTGCGCTCCCAGGTCGAGACGTGGCTGCAGCGCCGGGGCTACACCGTTGTGCCCAACCCCAGCGAAGCAGGCTATATCCTTCAGGTGGTGGTGCTCTCGGCTGGAGTGGCCGCGCCGGACAACGTCCGCCAGATTGTGAACGCGGGGTACGACGCCCCCTCGCAACTGACCGGCAAGGGCGGCACTGCCCTGGTGGCCGACGTGCTGCTGGTGCGACGACACGTGCCCAGCGCCCAGCGCCCCAGCCGCACAAAACTCAAAAGCATTACCAAGCGCAACGCCGTGGCCAGCAGCCAGATGCGCATAGCCCTGCTTGCAAACCAGGAGTTCAAGCTTGATGCGGGCATACCGCCCGTGTTTACAGAAACCATGGCCAAGGAGCTGACCACATCGGTTCATGGCGCCGCAGCGGAAGAAGCGCAGCCCCAGACCGCCCAGCCCCAGACCGCGCCCACGTTCTGATGCCCGCACGGGCCAGCGCGCCGCCGCCATCCGGCGCACGGAGGCATGCGGCGGCATCGGGCGGTGCATGACGGAGAGGTTGGGCCATTCCGCCCCTGACGCGCCGCCGCGTTTACGTTGTCGGCATTCTTGCGAGGCCCCGCAGTTGCGGGGCCTCTTTTTATTGGCGCAGGGTGTCAGCATTCCGGCGGCGACCTGCGGGCGCGGGCATAACCTGGCGTTTTACCGCGCATATCAGACATTGGCACTGTACTTGCTTTTTCCTCTGCGCGGCGGCGGCAGCCCCGCAGGAGGAACTTTCATGGCACTTTCCAATTTTCTGATCCGTCCACCATCAGATGCGCAACCAGCCCAGGGGGCACTTTCGCGCCGCACGCCCGGCGTGCAGCCCGGAAATTCCCCGTCTTTCGCCAGCATCATGAGCGGCCAGACCACCAATGCGGAACCCGCCAGCACCGCCGAAACCAAGCACACGGGCATGCCCCTTGGCGCAATTGGCGGGGGGCAACAGGGCATGGTGCTGGCCGGACGATCGCCCAGCGACATCATCCGGGCCCAGGTGTTCAGCAAGGCGGAAACCGACATGCGGCAGACCAAGGCCATCGACAGCCTCATGCAGACCGTATCCGGCGGCAACTCCACCCTTGACCTTGCCCGCAGCATGGGCACGGCCCGACATCTGCGCTCCATGACCAGCGCCATGGACAGCCGCGTCAAAGGCATGAGCATGGGCGACTTTGTCCACTCGCGGCCTGCTGCCCAGGCGCGCACCAAGCCCTCGCACCATGTGGAAGACAGCGAGCTTGGTCAGCTTTCCGCCCAGTTTGAATCCGGCAGCGACGGCGTAGCCGCTGTGGGGTACGACCGTGTAGGCGGCACCTCGTACGGCAAATATCAGGTTTCATCCCGCGCGGGCAGCCTCAAGGATTTTCTGGATTTTCTGGACACCGAAGCTCCCGACCTCTCCCGACGCCTGCGGGCCTCCGGCCCCGGCAACACGGGCAGCCGCAAGGGGGCCATGCCCGACGCCTGGCGGGCCATCGCCAGCGAACAGCCCGAGCGGTTTGAGGATCTTCAGGAGGCCTTTGTGCGCCAGAGCCACTACCAACCGGCGCTGGAGTCCATAGCGCAGCGCACGGGCCTGAACCCCGACAAGGTGTCCACAGCCCTGCGCGAGGTCATCTGGAGCACCTCGGTGCAGCACGGCCCGGCAGGGGCCGCGCGTATATTCGAACGGGCGCATGCCATGAGCGGCAGCCCCTCCGACCCGGCGTACGAGCGCAACCTCATCAACAATGTGTACAACATCCGCGTGGGGCAGTTCGGCTCCTCGGACAGCAACATCCAGGCGGCAGTGGCCAACCGCTTCAGGCAGGAAAAGGCCCTTGCCCTGAACATGCTGCACGGCGGTAAAAAATCGGCGCTGGCGTAGGAAGGCTGAACAATGACGACCACCTGCCCCGCAGGAAACAGCGGCACAAACGGCAACGCCCATGGGGATGCGGGCTGCACCCTGGTCATCAATCTGACGCGGTTTGGCGATCTGCTGCAGTGTCAGCCCCTTATTGAAGATTTGCATCAGCAGGGCCAGCGGGTGCACCTGGTATGCCTGGACAACTTTTCCAGCGCCCTGCCCTTGATGCGCCATGTGGAACGGGCCTGGCCGCTGCACGGCGCACGCCTCATGGCCGACATGGACAGGGACTGGCGCACCGCCGCCGCCCGGCTGCTGCAATATGCCCGCGCCATCAGGGCGGACGCGGCCCCCGATTGCGTTGTAAACCTTACCACCACCTTGCCCGCGCGCCTGCTGGCCGGACTGCTGGCTGGCGACAGCGCCGAGCTGCGCGGCTTTGCCCTTGATGCCCATGGCTTTGGTCAAAATCTCGGCATCTGGTCCACATTTCTCAACAGCGCGACCGCCAACCGCCTGAGCGCCCCCTTTAATCTGGTGGACATGTTCCGCATGGTGGGCGCCCCAGACGGACAAACCCGGCGGCACTCCCGCCCACGTCTGCGGCTTGCGGCCCCCCCCATGGAGGCGCAGACGGCGGCGGCAGCCATACTGGCTGCGGCTCCGCCCCAGACGCAGGGCTTTGTGGCCATGCAGCTGGGCGCCAGCGAGCAGCGGCGGCAGTGGCCCGCGCACTATTTTGCGGCGGTGGGCGACCGACTGTGGCGCGAGCGCAGGCTCTGCCCCGTGCTGCTGGGCTCGCCTGCCGAGCGGCCGCTGGCCGAGGCATACGCCCAGGCGGCGCAAGGCCCCATGCTGGACGCCGTGGGCAAAACAGACCTTACCCAGCTGGCCGCCCTGCTGCGCCGGTCACGCCTGCTGCTCACCAACGACACCGGCACCATGCACCTTGCCGCTGGCCTTGGGGTGAGTTGCCTTGCCATTTTTCTGGCCACGGCCCAGCCCAGCGACACCGGCCCCTACCTGCCCGGCTGCTGCTGCCTCGAGCCCGCACTGCCCTGCCACCCCTGCCCTTTTGGCCGCCCTTGCCCCAACGGTCTGGCTTGCGTGGAGCACATCCGCCCGCAAAGCGTGGCCGACCTTTCCCTGGCCTGGCTGGACACTGGACGCTGGGACACCGCAGCTCTTGAAAGCATCGGGCATGAGGCCCGCGTCTGGCTGACAGAGCTGGATGAACACGATTTTATCAGCGTGCGCTGCCTTTCGGCGCAGGCTGACGACGACCGCAGCCGCTGGCTCGCCTTGCAGAGGGTCTTTTGGCGTCAGATACTTGACGACCTGAATTCCCGATCTTCCAAGGCCGCGCAAGGGAGCCGTCAGGTTCAACCCCTGCCGCAGGCAGCCGCCGGGGTCAAGCGCACGCCCCTGCGGCAACCCGACATATGGGCCGCTGCAGGACGCGAATTTTCACCCGAATTTGCGCAGCGGCTGTTCAACACACTGGATCAGGCTGCGCAACTGTTTGACATGCTTACCCAACAGGGTTTGCTTCTGGGCAAAACACCCAAGGCCGGGCAGCTTTTTTTGCGCAACTGCGAGCGGCTGCAGGCCGTACTGGACGCCTGCCCCGAACTGCGCTCGCTGGGCGCGTTCTGGCGCGAGCTGCGGCAAGAGCGCGGAGACCGGCTGGACGACCTGCTGGCACTTACTACCCAGTTGGGGGCGCATCTTGTTTATTGGCGCGATAAATTTAAAAATGGCACGTCATTTGCTTAACCGGCAGCAGACTACATTACGGTAAAATCTTCCCTGTGGGGAGAGGAGGGGACTGGAATGATCATTATAGACGGTTCACAAAGCGAAAAAAGCATTTCTGCCTTTGCCAACCTTGAAGAACTTCTCAAGGACCTCATGCAGGAAGAAAAGATGGCCGACCGCGTCGTTACGGACGTTTTGGTAAACAACGAAGCGTTTTCCGAAATCTATCCGCACCAGGCCGAAGACATCGCCTGCTCCGAAATTTCATCCCTCGAGGTGCGCTCGGTGCCCGTGGGCGAAATGGCCGTGGACATCTCCGCCGAGATGGGCAAGGTGGCCCAGATGATGTCCCACGGGGCACGCGAAGTTGCGCGATTGTTCCGCGCCGCCTCCGACACGGACGCGCTGGAGCTGTTCCAGGACCTGCTGGATGTAACCCGCGACTTTATGGGCATGCTTGGCGAGCTGCGTTCGCGCCACACCGACGGCGCGCTGCCCGAATTTGCCCAGAAAACCGAAAAGTTCTCCAACATGCTCTCTGAAATGGGCGACGTGCTGGAAAACGAAGACTGGATCCTGCTGGCCGACCTGCTTGAATACGAATTTATTCCGCAGTGCGACGAATGGCGCAGCACAAGCGAAGTACTGCACCGGCAGGTGATCGAACACGTGGCCCAGTAGGGCCTCAGGAGCTCGCATGAGTCAGGGCGTATGCCTTTTGGATGAGGCGCTTAACCTTGCCCGTCAGGAAATGGCGGCCCTTGAGGACGGCGCGTACGACAAGGCTGTCGAGCTTGCCGAAAGGCGAGGCGAAGTGACCAGCATGGCCTGGCACATGCTGGACGACAGTCAGGCCGAGGAATACAGGGCGCACCTGATCGAGCTGGCCCGTGTGCAGGACCAGCTTACAGAGCTTGCCACAAAGGCTCACAGCGACATCAGGGCGCAGTTGCAGCGCTCACGTCTTGAAAGCCGACGCATGCGCGGCTACCACAGGGCGGTGGGACAAGCGCTGCAGTAATGCCTGTGCGTTTTAACGATCAGGGGCGGCGTACGCGACAGGCGTACGCCGCCCCAAATTGTTTGCGGCCGAGCAGCAACGTCGGGCAGGCTAACCTGCCAGCCCCTCGCGCATGGCCTTGCGCACCTCTTCCACTCTGGCGCGTATGTCGGGCGCGCCCACAAGCTCGCTCACCAGCGAGCAACAGCGTGCGCCGTGCCGCGCCACTTCCGCAATATTGTGCCGCTTGATGCCGCCAATGGCCACAAAGGGCAGATCGGCGTTGCGGCTTATCCAGTCCAGATATTCATAGCCCACGGGGTCCACCACGTCTTCCTTGGTATTGGTGGCAAATATGGGCCCCACGCCGATGTAGTCTGCCCCAAGACCTCGCGCCTCGCGGGCGTGCTCCGGCATGTGGGTCGAAAGGCCGACGATCATATCCGGCCCCACAAGGCGGCGCACTTCGGGCACGGGCAGATCCTCCTGCCCCACATGCACGCCGTCGGCCCCCACCAGCATGGCGATATCAATATGGTCGTTGACGATAAAGCAGGCCCCGGCCTCGCTGGTCAGCCGCCGCAGCAGGCGGCATTCTTCAAGCATGGCCCCGGCTTTCAGTTTTTTTTCGCGGTATTGCACAATACGCACGCCCGCGCCCAGCAGGGCGGAAACGACCTCTTCAAGAGGTCTGCCCAGCG
Organism: Desulfovibrio desulfuricans; assembly: GCF_004801255.1. Taxonomy (NCBI): domain Bacteria; kingdom Pseudomonadati; phylum Thermodesulfobacteriota; class Desulfovibrionia; order Desulfovibrionales; family Desulfovibrionaceae; genus Desulfovibrio; species Desulfovibrio desulfuricans. The sequence goes on from NZ_CP036295.1 coordinate 2,862,613, forward strand.
ACAGGCCAGCATCGGTGATGGCGTAAATATCGGTTTCTCCCGGGAGGATCTTGGCCATGACAGGCTCCTTGACAATTATTTTTTAAACGCCGCAAAAATACGGCGAAAGCAACTCTGAACAAATCTGGCCGGATGAAAAGACGTGTGCGAAAGTTCCGCAGGCAGCTCAAAACCAGCGGCGCTGAAATCCGTCGGGGCCTGCAGGGGAAACGCCGCCTGCGCGCCCGCCGCCGCACTGCCCCAGGCCTTGCGCCGACACAGGGCCGCCCCCAGCGGCACGTCCTGCGGCGCGAGGCCTAGCACCGCATACAGGGCTTCGTCCAGGGCCACGGCGGAGGCGCTGGCCCCAAGCAGACCCAGCGCAAAGGGCTTGCCGTTGCTCGGCCCTGTGACGTGCATGGCCGTGATGCCGTCGGCCACGGCGGCCACCGGCGGCAGCGCCGCCCACAGCGCGGCAAGGCAGTCGGCAAAAAACCGGGGGTCGCGCCCCTCGCGGGCGTGCGCCACCGCCTTGTGCAGGCCGCGCACGCAGCCAAAGCAGTTTTTTACCGAGAGCGTCGCCAACATCTGGGCGTGCGCCTTGACCCTGGGCACGGACACAATAACGTCGCTCTCCATGGCTAGGCGGGCCACATGAAAACGCGCGCCGCCCGCCTGCAGGCCCGCCTTGAGCGCAGCCTCCCCCTCAAGGGGCAGGGGCACGGGCAGGGCGGGGCCGACCTCTTCCACCGCAAGGCCCAGAGGGCGCAAGGCGGCCTCAAGCCCCACGGCGCGGGCCACGGAGCAGGCGCGCCCAAAACCCGGCGAATCAGCCACGCGCACCTTTGCGCCGTGGTCGAGCAACCACGCGCAGACAGCGGCCACAACCCCGGGCGAGGTGCAGGCAAGGGGCTTGGCCAGCAGCAGGTTGGGCTTGACCAGCACGCGCGCGCCTGGACGCAGCGGGCAGTATGCCGACAGCCCGGCAGCGTCCAGCACCTGTCCCACGGCCTGCCGCAGGTCTTGCCCCGGCGTCTGGTTCGAGGTCTGGCCACAAATCCGGGCGGCATCCGGCAACACATAGGCCGCCCGACGCAGCAGGGCCACCGGCAGCGTATCAGATTGAAGCCCCCGACTGCCTGCAGATTCCGGGGCCAGCATGTCCATGCCTGTTTTCATGCCCTAATTATGCAGTCCCGCCATGGCATTGTAAAGACCGCGCTCTTTTCAAACGGAGCGTCTTGACGTATGGAAGGGCATCTACCAATCCGATACAACAGATGTACTCTGAGGATTCCATGCACGCACCCAAACAGCTGCTCTTTGCCCTTTTATTGACCCTGTGCTGTGCCCTGGCCTCTCCCGCCGTGTATGCGGCGGAAACGACCCCCGCCGCCAAACAGGACGCGCCCAAGTCTGACGCGGGCAAGGCCGACGCCGCCAAGGCGGACACGGCAAAGTCCGATGCCCCCAAACCCGACGCGGCAAAACCGGATACGCCCAAGGCCGACGCCCCCAAGGCGGATACGGCCAAATCGGACGCCGGCAAAACAGACGCCAAAAAAGATTCGGCCAAAGCCGACAAACAGGATAAATCCTCCGCCAAGGCCGACGCCAAGGCTGATGCCAAAACCGACGAAAAGGCGGTCGAGCCCAAGGACGGCGAAGCGCCCATCCCCACCCTGCCCCTGCGCGACCCGTGGGAGATGGTCTGGAGCGGCCAGAAGACCCTGCTCGACGAGATCACCCAAAAGGCCACCGTCATGGGCGATACCTTTGTCCAGCGCTCCACAAACCTGAGCGAAAAGGTTCAGCCTTTCATGGAAGAGGCCCGGCGGCTGCTGGTGCTGCTCAACACCTACAAGAACTGGCCCAACCCCGTTGAGGCCGTGAGCCGACGCATCACCTCCACAGTGCTTGACCTGCGCAAGGTGCTTGACCCTGTCATGGGGGCGCGCACAGAAGTACAGGCACTGCTTGAACGGGTGGGATACCTGGCCGACAGCATGCCCGAAGACCTGCACGACGGAAGCCTGAGCCCCGAAATGCAGGAGTACGCCAAAACCCTCGTGCTCACCCGCCTGCGCCTCACCGCAGTGATGGCGCAGTACGATTCGGCCCTTGCCCCGGCGCTGGCCCTGATCAAGCGCCTGGAAAAAATGCAGGAAGAAATCAACGCCCAGATCCCCCTGCTATGGAAAAACTATTACCTGCAAAGCCCGGTCCCCTGGCTCAGCCCCGATGCCTGGGCCGATTTTGGGCGGCAGATGCACAACTCGGTGCAGGGCATGATCCTGCGCCTGCCTGTTGAAATTCCCGTTACGGCGGAGCGCTGGGGCACGGCTTTGCTGCGCTTTGTCGTCTGTCTGCTGCTTACGGGCGTGCTTACCACACTGCTCTACCGCCGCTGGGCCTCGCACGATACCGTGAGCGGCACCGTACGGCACATCTTTCGCGTCAGCCTGCCCTGGCTGTGCGTGGGGCTGGCGCTGCTTGGCAGCTCGCTTTCGGCGTCGGGCGAATTTTTCCGCCTGTTTCTGGCGCTCGGCAACCTGTGCCTCATTGTGGCCCAGATACACCTGGCCTGGGACCTCCGCCTGCTCAAATACCCCGAGGTACAGCAGCAAAAACCGCCTTTCTGGATACTCATACAGCCAACCCTGTGCTCGTATGTGCTGCTCTACCTGCCGCTCACCAAGCCGCTGGTGCTGGTCATCTGGCTGGGCATTGTCATTGCCTCCATTGTGCGGCAGCACCGCAGGCCCAAGCTCGACCTCGGCCCCTTGCACGTGGAAACCAGCGTGCTTGAATGCGAGCCCATGGTTCTGTGGATATGTCTTGTGCTGACCCTTGGCGGGCTGCACATCTACAGCATGGTGCTGTACCTGCTGTTTGTTTCGTGCTCGCTGGCCCTGCAGCTCTGCCTGGGCGGCATGGCGCTGGTCAGCAGCCTCAACGACAGGCTGCCGCAGGAAGGCGTACGCGCCGCCCTGGCCCACCTTGCCGTGGCGCTCTCCGCCCCGGTGGTGCTGGTGGCGGCCATTGTGGGCGTTTCGCAATGGGTGGGCACGCTGCCCGGCGGCATGTACCTGCTGCAGCACTACGTACTGCGCGGCGTCAACGTGGGCGCGACGCAGTTCAACATTGTGCACCTGTTGCTCATCATCACCATGTTTTACCTCACGCGCACGGCCGTGGCCATGGGCTCGCGCTTTCTGGCCCGTCTGCCCAAGCAGGGCCTGGCCATCGACTCCACGCTCATCCCGCCCATGCAGACGGCCTTCACCTATGCCCTGTGGTGCTGTTTCGGCCTGTTTGTGCTGCGGGCCCTGGGCATGGAGCTGAGCAACCTTGCCATGGTTGCCGGCGGCCTTTCCGTCGGCATCGGTTTTGGCATGCAGACCATCGTCAACAACTTTCTGTCTGGTCTGATACTTATCTTCAGCCGCACCTTGCAGGCGGGCGACGTGGTCGAGGTGGGCGGCACGCAGGGACGCGTGCGCAAAATCAGCGTGCGCGCCACCATGGTTGAAACCTTTGACAACGCCCTGATCATCGTCCCCAACTCCGAATTTGTAGCCAGCCGCCTGATCAACTGGACGCGCAACAGCCGCACGGTGCGCAGGGAGATCAAGGTGGGCGTGGCCTACGGCTCGGACGCCGACCAGGTCATGAAGATTCTGCTGGCCATGGCCAACGCCAACAGCAACGTGCTCAAGTACCCGCCGCCGAGCGTGGCCTTTGCCGACTTTGGAGCCAGCACGCTCGACTTCAGCCTGAAGTTCTGGGTGCGCGATTACGACGTGGCGGTTTCCACCGCGTCGGACATCCGGGTCGAGATAGAAAGGGAGTTCCGCGAGCAGCACATCGACATTGCCTTTCCGCAGCTTGATGTGAACATCAAGGAGCTGCCGCCGAGCGCCAAGGCTCCCCTGCCTTCGGCCGAGCCGCGCGCCAGCAAACGCCGCGCGCCGCGCCGCCCCCGCAGGGTGCTGCCAGCAGCGGCAAAAAGCAGCAAGCCGGGCGACAAAAACGCCCCCGCCGCAACCCCCGACGACGGGGACGACGACGAAAACAGCTAAGCGCTCCCGCGCCGGTAATCGTCGCAGCAATGCCCGGTTACGGCGCGGGCGTTGCCGGACGGGCCCATTACGCAAAGATGCCTCCGCAGCACCGCTCTAACCGGCGCACCTGCGCCTTCACCACAGGAGAACACCATGATCAACCGCGCAAACGACCTGGAATGCTTTGAAAAAGAACTTTTTGGCGGGCCGGGCGCTGTCCACTTTACCAAGATCGTCAACGAAAACGGTCTGGCGGGCAAAGGTCGCCTGTTCAACATCGGAACCCTAAAACCCGGCTGTGCCGTGGGCAACCACAAGCACAACGGCGAAATTGAAATATACTACATTCTTGAAGGCGAAGGCCTGTACAACGACAACGGCGTCGAAGCCCCCGTCAAGGCGGGCGACGTGACCGTGTGCAACGACGGCGAGAGCCATGCGCTTTTGAATACCGGTTCCACAGACCTCAAGATGGTCGCGCTGATCCTGTTCACCAAGTAGCGAGCCCCACGATAATACGCGGCAAGGCCCCTCCAGACGGAGGGGCCTTGTTTTTTTTTGGGGGGGATGCCTGCGGGCAACCCTCATGAATGCTGCCGCAGCGGCGCTAGTACTGAATGTAGGCCACCTGGGTCTGCAGATATTCCATAAGGCCGTGCTTGCCGTCCGCGCCGCCGATGCCCGATTTGCGCCATCCGGCGTGGAAACCCTGCATGGCTTCAAAGTTTTCGCGGTTCACGTAGGTTTCGCCAAACTTGAGCCGGTTTACGGCTTCCATGGCCGTGGAAACATTGCTGGTGTAGATGGACGAGGTGAGGCCGTACTCGCAGTCGTTGGCCAGAGCCAGGGCTTCATCCATGTCGTGGAAGGTCAGCATGGGCAGCACCGGGCCAAAGACCTCGCTGCGCACAATTTCCATATCCTGCTTGCAGTTGCGCAGCAGCGTCGGCGTGTAAAAATAGCCCGACCCGCGCTCTGCGGGCGCGCCGCCGGTAACGGCCTGTGCGCCTGCGGCCTTGGCCCGTTTGACCATACCGTCGATCTTGGCAAGGTGCTCGGCGCTGATCTGGCTGCACATGTCCGGGGCCGGATCGTCAAAAGGATTGCCCAGACGCACGGCCTCAAAGGCCGCCGCCAGTTTTTCGGCAAACATGTCGGCCACGCTTTCATGCACATAGAGGCGCTCGGCGCAGTTGCACACCTGCCCGCTGAACACCGTGCGCGATGCCGTGACGGCCTTGACCGCCATATCCATGTCGGCATCGGCGCAGACAATGGCCGGGGCCTTGCCGCCCAGCTCCAGCGAAACCTTGGTGATGTTGTGCGCTCCGGCCGTGATGATGCGCTGCCCCGCCTCGACGCTGCCGGTAAGGCTGACCATGTCGGTCATGGAGCTTGACGACAGCGTCTCGCCAAGGGTGCTGCCGCCGCCGGTAACAAAATTGAGCACGCCTGCTGGCAGGTCAATCTCGCGCAGCAGGCTGGCAAAATGCATGACCGTGGCCGGGGCCACGCTGCTGGGCTTGATGACCGTGGTGCACCCCACGAGCAGCGAGGGAGCGACCTTGCGGGCCATGACAAAGAAAGGGAAGTTCCACGGGCAGATGCCCACCACCACGCCCACAGGCCTGCGGTAGAGCAGTATGTTTTCGCGCGGGCGGTCGCTCTGGATGATCTCGCCCTCATAAATGCGCGCCCAACCGGCGTAGTAGTCAAAATACTCCGCCGTCAGATCAATCTCCACCTGGGCCAGAGGATGGGTTTTGGCCTGCTCCTCCGCCAGTATACGGCCAAGTTCAATCCGGTGTTTGCGGATAAGATCCGCCATTTTTTTCAGGTATCCGGCGCGGGCCACTGCCGGCAGCGCCGCCCAGGCATCCTGTGCCCTGTGTGCGGCAGCAAGCGCGGCCAGCCCGTCCTCCTTGCCGCCGTTGGGCGTCTGGGCCATTATTTCGCCGGTAGAGGGGTTTTCTACCTCAATAACTGCAAAGCCTGTGGGGGAAACCAATTTACCGTTGATGAACTGTTGATAGGTACGCATGGTTGCTCCTTGGTTTGAGCAACCATAGGCACATATACTTTCAAAGGTAAAGGCAGACCTTTTTATTGCATATGCAGCACCTTCCGCAAGTCCGCGCGGCAGGCAGCCATCGGGACGACCGCCCCGCCGCGCGTGGACATACATGCGCGCTGCGCGCGACTGCGTATTTACATGTGCGCAATTACAGCCAGAGCGCCGTCCATAAAGTGCTCGCTGACGCCTTCGATGACGCCCTTGTCGCAGGCCTCGGCCAGCGAGGGGTCGATGGGCAGGCGGGCAAGCACCTTGAGCCCGTGCCGCTGCGCCACCGCGTCAATGTGGCTTTCGCCGAATATCTTGTATTCCTTGTTGTTGTCCGGGCATTTGAAGTACGAGAAGTTTTCCACCAGGCCCAGAATGGGAATATTCATCTGGCGGGCCATATCAATGGCCTTTTGCACGATCATGCTCACCAGATCCTGGGGCGAGGTCACAACCACAATCCCGTCCACCGGCAGGGACTGAAAGACGGTCAGCGGCACGTCGCCGGTTCCTGGAGGCATGTCCACAAACATGTAGTCCACATCGCGCCAGACAACGTCCGACCAGAACTGCTTTACCGCGCCTGCGATGATGGGGCCGCGCCACAGCACCGCGTCCGAATCGCCGGGCAGCAACAGGTTCATGGACATGATGTCCACCCCGCACTGGCTGCGCTCCGGCATAAGGCCGTCGCCCTCCACATGCGCCTTGCCCGTAAGGCCGAAGACGCGGGGGATGGAAGGCCCGGTGATATCCGCGTCCAGGATGGCGCAGTGTTTGCCCTGACGGGTCATGCCCACGGCCAGCAGCGACGTGACCAGCGATTTGCCCACGCCGCCCTTGCCGCTCATAATGCCGATAACCTTGCCCACGCGGCTTTGCGGGTGCAGCTTGACGCGAAAGTCCTCCTGAGGCTCGCTGCGCTCTCCGCAGCTCTCACCGCAGCTTCCACACTGATGGTCGCAATCACTCATGATTTTTTTCCTTCTCAGGATGATCTGCTTTCAGAAGCATTTTTTTCAGACAAATTGCCCTTGCCTGAGTTTTTGTTATTGACATATGTCAAAATCAGACATACTCCTATTTATGACATATGTCAATAACCACAACACAAGGAACATCACATGCCTAATTTCGATCACACAGGGCCTAACGGCGAGGGTTCGCGCTCAGGACGCGGCATGGGCAAGTGCGGCGGTGCTGGCCGCAAGGCAGCGCAAACCGGCGCTACCATCACCACTTCGGAGCAGGAAACAGCGCAGGGCATGGCCCCGGCCTGGGGAGGCGGCGACGGAGCCTGCCGGACATACGGGCAAGACGCTGCGCCGGGGTGCTGCGGACGGCGTGGACAGGGCAACGGCGGGGGACGAAACCGCGCCATGAACAGGATGAGAGCAGGCAATGGCGCTGGAATGGCCACGGGCAATGGAGCCGGACAGCGCGGGGCCCAGGGGATGGGCCAACGTATGAGCCAGGGCGGCAGCGCCGCAGGGCAAGGCTGCCAGCCCCGGACGCCCGACAGTGACGTTACGGACAATAACCGCTAGAGTAACTGCCGATGCTTGAGCAAGGCCGCCCGCCCGACGGGTAGCGGAGTACAAATCCGCCCTGCCGACGGACGGCCCCAAAAGAGGATTACATGCCAAGACCAAAGAAATGGCGAAAAGTCTGCAGCCTGCCGGAAAACAGCACCTTCGGCCCCTTGCCCGGCTGCGGCCAGCCAGTGGCTGCCGTGCAGGAAGTGATAATGACGGTGGATGAGTACGAATGCGTGCGGCTCATCGACCTTGAAGGCATGAACCAGGAGGCCTGCGCCGAAAAAATGCGCATCGCCCGCACCACCGTGCAGAGCATCTACGCCGAGGCGCGAAAAAAACTGGCCGACTCGCTGGTCAACGGCAAACGGCTGCGTATTGAAGGCGGGGATTATGAGCTGTGCGACGGCCAAAGCGCACGCTGCGGCATGGGGACGTGCCGCAGACGCCGCTGCGGCGGCGGTTTTGGCCAGTAATTTTTCCGCATGGTCATGGCGTCAGGCCCAGCAGCGCGTCTCCACCCTGCCGCAGCAGAAGGCCCGCCGCGACGAGGCTGATGCAGGGCAGGCCCCCCGCCAAGTACGGCAGATTCGTACCCCGGTTGACTGCCCTGCAGCTACGGCCGGCGCGCAGCCGCGCAAGCCGGACGCATGGATCAATCCTCGCCGTTTTTGCACACATCCACCCACACGCCCCCGGTGACGCGTTCAAGCTCCGCCAGCGTCAGCCTGGCGGCATTATTGGGCGCGCCCGCTGCCGGGTACACGGGGTCAAACTGCTGCAGGCTTTTATCCAGATAAACGGGCACGCCTTCAGGCAGGGCAAAAGGGCACACGCCGCCCATGGGGTGCCCCACCTGCGCCTCCAGGTCTTCGGGCTTGATAAAGCGGGCCTTGGCGTGAAACGCATCCTTGAACTTGCGGTTGTCCAGCCGGGCCGTGCCCATGACAACCAGTACCAGGGGGGCGTCGTTGACGCTTATGGACAGGCTTTTGGCTATGCGCCCCGGTTCGCAGCCCACGGCCTGGGCCGCCAGATCAACCGTGGCGCTTGAAACGTCAAACTCGAGATAGGCATTTTCAAGACCATGGCGGGTCAAAAAGTCCCGCACAGCAGCAACACGCATGATTTTACCTTACAGTTTCCGCAGAGGCGCAGGGCCGTCCGCTACAGGTTCAGCGGCGCACCACCAGGGCGATGCCCGCCAGCACAAGCGCAAGGCCCAGCAGCCTGCGCCAGTCAAAAACAATGACATTGAGGCCAAACCAGCCCTTGTGGTCGATGATGGCCGCCATAACCAGGTTGCCAAAAATCATGGCCACCAGAGTGCTCAGCACGCCTATGCGCGGGGCGGCCATGGTCGTAGCCACAACCATAAATGCCCCCAGCACCCCGCCAGACAGCTGCCAGGCAGGTATTTCGACCACCCGCAGCAGGCTGCCGCGCCCGAGCAGCAGCACGGCTGCAGCCAAAAAAATCGTTCCAACGGCAAACGAGACAAGCCCGCTTTCGAGCAGACCTACCGTGCGGCCCAGCGCCGCGTTGATGGGCGGTTGCAGGGCAACCACGCAGCCCGCAAAGACCACCAGCGCAATATAGTACATGCTGCCTCCGCTGCCTCAGGCTGTTTCCTCCGCCGATGCCGCCTCGCGCAAAAAGGGCGTATGCGTGATGGCCATGAGGATGCCCTCGGGGCTGAGAAACCTGGTGACGGTCTGTCCCCATGGTTCCTGCTTGAGCCGCGTGAGCAGGTTGTAACCGTTCTGCTCAAGAATGCTTGTCGCCGACATGATGTCCTCGACATCCAGCTCGAGCCAGGCCTGCGGCACGGGCAGATGCCCAGGCCAATCCGGCTTGCCGAAGCAGGAGAGAGCCGCCTTGTCCAACGGCCAGAGGGCAAAATGCTTTACGCCGCCAAGGCACTGCGAGTGCCAGTAGCCCTCGTACCCGTCTTCGTGACGCAGGGGCAGGGCCAGCACGCGTCTGTACAGCCTGTCGCTTTTTTCGCGGTTAACCACAACCGGCCCAAAACCGGCCACAAACAGAACCCTGATGCCCTGTGGAAGATTATTCTGCATGATCCCTCCCGGTTTAGGGCCGTTGGCCAGCGCCGATTAGTCCAGAATACCCTCGGGCAGGGGGCCGAATACGTCTTCGTACCGCTGGCGGAAAGCATAGGGCGTAAAGGCGTGTTCCTGCGTGCCCATTTTTTCCAGGCAAAAACTGGCGCTCACCGAGCCAAGCTTGGCCGCCTCGGGCATGGCGAGCCCGTGCAGCAGCCCCTTGAGCAAGCCTGCGCGGTGGGCGTCGCCCGCGCCGGTGGGGTCGAGAATCTGACGGGGAGGCACAGGGGGGATGCGCGTTTCCGTGCCGTCGGCCCCGCGCACCAGCGCGCCGTCCGCGCCGAGGGTGGTCACAAGCCACAGGGTGCGGCCCACCAGCTCGTCTTCGGTCTTGCCCGTGGCCTTGCAGATCATGTTAAGCTCGTAGTCGTTGGTAATGCAGGCAAACGAGCCTTCGATGGCGGCCAGCAGGTCGTTGCCGGTCAGCACGGGCAGCTGCTGGCCGGGGTCAAAGATGTAGGGCACGCCCTTTTCGCGGTAAAATCCCGGCAGGCGGCGCATATCTTCGACGTTGCCGGGCGAGATGATGGCGATGTCCTTGTCCGCATTGATGGAGGGAAAGGCGTAGTCGGCGGCAAGGCTCATGGCTCCGGGGTAAAAACCGGTTATCTGGTTGCTGTTGAGGTCGGTGGTGATGTAGCACAGCGCGGTAAAAATTTCTTCCGCTTGGCGGATGCCGTCCAGCGGCAGGCCCATCTTACGCAACACCTCGGCATAGGGGGCAAAGTCGCGCCCGGCGGCGGCGACGATGGTGGGTTTTTCACCCAGCAGCGCCAGAGAATAGGCGATGTTGCCCGCGCAGCCGCCGCGACGTTCGTCCATGCCGTCTACCATAAAGCTCACGTTGATCATGTGCAGCTTGTCCATCAGGATGTGATCCTGAAAGCTGCCGGGAAAGGTCATGATGCGGTCAAAGGCCAATGAGCCAGAAACATAGATGGACATAATTTCCTCTTGGTGACGTGACGGATGAAGGTTGGTCAGGCCGAGGGCGGCAGACTGTTTTGGGCAATCCATTGCAAAAAGGGCTGGTGGCCGTCGGCAATGGGCATGGCAACCACGCAGGGAACTTCGTAACTGTGCAGGGCGCGCACCGTTTGCAGACATTGGGGCAAGGCGTCAGCGCTCACCTGAGCCAGCAGCAGGCATTCGCAAGCCTCGTGCACCTCGCCCTGCCAGCGGTACACTGAGTGGGCGCCCGGCAGCACGTTAACCCCGGCAGCCAGGTGCAGCCGCACCAGCTCGCGGGCCAGATGCAGCGCCTCCTCTTGCGTGGGCGCGGTCATGTAGACCAGATAAGCCCGGTCTTTTTCATGCTGTTCCATTGATCCAGCATACACGCCGCGGCAAAAAAAACAAAGCACCGCGCGGGCGGAGCGGCGGCGGGCGCACTTGCTTGCGGGCGTGCGCCGCCTGTGGCATAAAAGGACATGAGCGCAAAAATTTCACCCGAGGCGACGGCCAAAAATGTGCTCGCTGCCCTGCAGCAGCGCTACCCGCACCCGCGCACGCACCTTGACGCCCAGAACGCATGGGAGCTGCTGGTGGCAACCGTGCTTGCGGCCCAGTGCACGGACGCGCGGGTAAACACCGTCACGCCAGAGCTTTTCCGCCGCTGGCCTACGCCCGCCGCTCTTGCCGAGGCCTCCATTGAAGACCTTGAGGGCGTCATACGGCCCACGGGCTTTTTTCACAGCAAGGCAAAAAACCTGCTGGGCGCTGCCCGGCGCGTGAGCGATATTTTTGGCGGGCAGATACCCAAAAGCATTGATGAACTGACGACCATACCCGGCGTGGCCCGCAAAACGGCCAATGTGGTGCTGTTTGGCGCATACGGCATCAACGAGGGGCTGGCGGTCGACACGCATGTAAAACGCATTGCCTACCGGCTGGGGCTGACGGACGAGACCGACCCCGTGCCCATTGAGCGCGACCTCATGAAGCTTTTTCCGCGTGAGGAATGGGGCGACGTAAACCACCGCATGGTCTGGTTTGGCCGCGAAGTGTGCGACGCGCGCAAGCCCCTGTGCGACGCATGCGAGATGAGCGGCTTTTGCCCGCGCCGCCAACCGCCCAAGCCCCCCAAGGCTTCTCGCCGCAAATAGGTTTTTACGCTGAGGCCTTAAGAGAACAGATATCCGGCCGATAATCAAAACAGCGGTTCCCATAACCGGAACATACGATCTCGGTGGAAAGCACGCCTTCCGCAGCACAGGATGGAACGTCATGTCGCAAAACAGCTTGCTGAACGTTAGCAATAACGAACTTGAAATCATTGAATTTATTATTGACGAGAAGCAGCCGGACGGCAGTGTCTACAGCGGGCATTACGGCATCAACGTAGCCAAGGTGCTTGAAATCATCCGCCTGCCCAACATCACCAGCGTGCCGAGCAAGTGCGATCCTTCCGTGCTTGGCACGTTCAACCTGCGCGGCAAGGTGCTGCCCATCCTCAACCTGGCCGAGTGGCTGGGCAAGGAGATGGCGACCGAAGAAAACACCAAGGTCATTGTCACCGAATTCAGCGGAGTGCAGGCGGCCTTTATGGTTTCCTCGGTCACAAGCATCCACCGCATGACCTGGGACCGCATAGAACCGCCGAACCAGTACGTGCAGACGTATTCGCGCGAGACCATCACCGGCGTTTTGCGCATTCAGGACCGCGTGCTCTTTATTCTGGACATGGAAAAAATCCTCGCCAGCCTCGACAGCACGCTCGACATGTCGCAGGTTGAGGTCGACACAAGCCCTGTGGAAGGCGCTGGGCAGTTTCACCTGCTGGTGGCCGACGATTCAAGCTCGTTGCGCAACGTGATGCAGTCGTCGCTCGAAAAATCGGGCTTTCAGGTCACAGCTGTGGGCAGCGGCCGCGCGGCCTGGGAATTTTTGCTGCGCACCCGCGAAGAAGCGCAGGCCAATGGCAAGGAACTTACCGACGTGCTGCACCTGATTATTTCCGACATCGAAATGCCGGAAATGGACGGGCACATGCTTACGGCCAAAATACGCGAAACGCCGGGCCTCAGCACGCTGCCGGTCATTCTGTTCTCGTCGCTCATCACCGACGCGCTGTATGATAAAGGCGTTAAGGTCGGCGCCGACAGGCAGGTCTCCAAGCCCGATCTGCCGGGCCTGAACAAGATTATCCGCGAAGTTATTTCAGAAAAGCTGAACCGCTAACGGCGGCAGCTCCGCATATTTCAACGGCGGGGGGCATGCCCCCCGCCGTTTTTTGTTGCGCGCGCATTGTTGCCTACAGCCGCGTCACCGAGGCAAAACTGCGTTTAATGCCCGCCCGGTAGTGGATGCGGGGGTGTCCGAACAGCACGACAACGCCCTCACGGCTTTTGCCGCGTATGCCGTAACGCTGGCGAAAACGCGCGGCGCTGCCGCCCCACTGTATCAGGGGATGGATGGAGCCTATCATGCAGGTTCCCAACCCCTGCGCCTCGCCCGCCAGCATGGCCAGTGTCGCCGCCACCAGCGGATCCGCAGGGTCGGCCCAGGGCGAAGCGTAAAAATACATGAGCAGGGGCGCATCATAGGTAACAATATTAGTCCCTGCATCCATGGCTTCGGTAAAGGCGGCCAGGGCTGGCCGCACAAAATGGCGGAACAGTCCGTCGTTGGCCTTGCCCCAGAACGGGCGCATGAGGGTGAGAAACCAGGGGGCCGTAAGCCAGCGCATGGTTTTGAGGTGCTCGCAAAAATCACGGGCAAAGGCCCTGTTTTTATCCAGGCTGTCGAGTACGAGCACGTTGACGTCCGAGGGCGGCAAGCCCATGGGCGCGGTACGGGCTGCGTCAAGGATGCGCTCGATCTGCTCGCCGGGCACGGCTGCGGGCAAGAATTCGCGCACGCTTCTGCGCTGCAGCAGCAGGCCAAACAGGCTGTCGTACGTTGCCGCGCTGCCCCTGGGCGGCAGGGCAAAGAGATGCTCCGGCCCCAGAGTGCGCCCGCGCACGGTTACCGCGCCCGTGGGGCAGACCGCCATGCAGTGCCCGCAGCCCAGGCAGCCGAACAGCGACTCCGTAACAGGGCAGGCCTTGCCGTTTTCAAGACGCAGACAAAAATCCTTGCACACGGCCACGCACTGGCCGCAGCCTGTGCAGACGGTTCTGTCAACAGCGACTTCCGCCGCGCTGTGCGTTCGTGACGTGGGTATGGCCATGTTCGCTCCTGTGTGGCCGCAGATGCGCTGCATTGTAAATATCCGCCCATATGCTATCAAGCATGCACGCGGCGGCGCGCGACCGTCACTCAGGTGACGGCCCCCTTGGCAACCTTTTTGCAAATTCTGCTACCATGGACGCTTTCAGCTACAACCCGGCCAGCGTGCTCAGCCTGCTGCTCACCATGATGCGTGTGAGCATTGTCATGTTTATGCTGCCGGTGTTCTCCACCAACAACATCCCCACGCAAGTCAAGGCGGCCATAACCATTGTGTTTTGCCTTGGCGTGTGGCCTCACCTTGCCCTCAGCGGCACGGCCATGCCCGCGCATCCCTTTGACGTGGCCATCATGATGATGGGCGAGGCGGTGCTGGGGCTGGTACTGGGAATGGCCGTCAATTTTCTGTTTATGGGCATTCAGGCGGGCGGCGAGCTGCTGGGCTTTCAGATGGGCTTTACCATGATCAACTTTGCCGATCCGCTCACCGGCAACCAGACAGGCGCTACGGCCTTTTTTTTGTGGATGGTCTCGCTGCTGGTTTTTCTGAGCCTCGACGGGCACCTTTACATGATCAAGGGTTTTGTCGCCTCGTTTGATCTGGTGCCGCCGGGGCAACTCTTTGTGGGGCCCATGGTGCTGCGGCAGGTTATGTATCTGGCGTCGCAGATGTTTGTGCTGGCCCTGCAGATTGCCGCGCCGGTCATGGTGGCGCTGTTTCTGGTCGAGGTGTCGCTGGGGCTTATGGCGCGAACCTCGCCGCAGATCCCCATCATGGAATTTGGCTTTCCCATCAAGATTGCCGTGGGCTTCTTCTTTTTGGGGCTGCTCATGGTCATCATGTCCGACCGCATCGCCTCGTTTGTGCAGGGGCTGGACGGCCTGTTCAGCAACCTGCTGCGGGCCATGAGCCCCATGTACCAATAGGCGCACCCGCCCACCGCGCCAGACTACTGCCACGCCAGCCTACTGCCGGACCAGACTACTGCCGGGCCAGATGCTCGGCGATGCGCTGGGCGGCCTTGCCATCCCCATACGGATTTTCACGCGCTGCCATGCTGGCAATGGCTTCGGGATGCCGCAGCAGGTCAAGCGTTGCGGGCACAATGGCCTTGGCGCTCGTGCCCACCAGCATGTTAACCCCCGCGTCCACGCCTTCGGGGCGCTCCGTGGCGTCGCGCATGATCAGCACGGGCTTGTTGAGCGACGGGCCTTCTTCCTGTATGCCGCCTGAATCTGTAAGGATAATTGTGCAGCTGTCCATGAGGCGCACAAAGGTTCGGTAGGGCTGCGGGTCTTCGAGAAAAATATTGGGCACCGCCCCAAGCAGCTCGTGCACCGGCCCCTGGACATTGGGGTTGAGGTGCACGGGGTAGACAATGCGCGCCTGCGGCATGCTCCGCGCCACTTCCACCAGCGCGGCGCAGATGTGCCTGAGCCCGTCGCCAAAACTCTCGCGCCTGTGCCCGGTAACCAGCACAATCTGTCGGCCTTCCGCTATGGCGGCCTCCACCCTGGGCGGCAAGGCCGGGGGGTCGCGCCGCACAGACTGCAGGGTCATGAGCAGCGCGTCCACGACCGTATTGCCGCACACAGTGATGGCCTGCTCAGGCACACGCTCAAGCAGCAGGTTTTGCCGTGCGAGGTCTGTGGGGGCGTAGTGCCAGCGGGCCACCAGCCCGGTCACCCGGCGGTTGAGCTCCTCGGGAAAGGGCGAAAGGATATTCCAGGTGCGCAACCCCGCCTCCACATGGCCCACCGCTATGCCACGATAAAACGCGCACAGCGAGGCTACCTGCACTGTGGTGGTGTCGCCCTGCACAAGCACGACATCGGGCGCGGCCTCGGCCAGCAGGGCATCCACGGCTTCAAACAGGCGCGCGCTGAGTTTGGACAGGGTCTGGTTGCCCGTCATGACGTTGAGGGCCACATCGGGCGCCAGGCCAAAGTCGGCAAAGGTCTGCTCAAGCATCTGCCGGTGCTGCCCGGTGGAGCACAGCCGCACCGCAAAATCTGCGGGCCTGTCGCGCAGGGCATGGATGACGGGAGCCATCTTTACGGCTTCTGGGCGTGTTCCGGCGATGACGAGTACTTTTTTCATAAGGGCCTGCCCGGCTGTGAAAAGCTCAGTGGAAACAAACCAGTTGCCTGCAAAGTCGATGACGCGCCATGCGTGACCGCCAGTGCCGCCAACAAAAAACATGGAGTCATTGCCGGATAAATATCTCGCTACAGGACAGCGCGGATTGGACGGGAGCATTCCCCACAGCCCAAGTCACCCAAATATCGAGAGGCAACGGCTCAGGCCAAAAAACAATCCTCACAAGATCAATTGCGGCCAAAAAACTGCGCTGCGGTACTTCTGAGCCTCCGCATGGCGTCATGATCTTTAGATAACAAGCTACAGTGCAACATCTCTTTCGATTCGAGCTGCTGGACCGATTCAATGGAAAATTTACCTGCAGAGTTTACTGCGTTGTCTGAAATTGTTTTTGAAAAATCCTTGTCCTCAAATTTAAGTATTGCCGATGCAACGGCGCTGGGGCTTTCATAATCACCAACAAGAACAGCATTATAATCATTAGTAAGAAATTCATTCATTGGTGCGATATCTGAAGTTACAATATTGCACCCGCAGGCAAGAGCTTCTATAAACACAATACCAAATCCTTCATAGCGCGAAGGCGTGCACATGACGTGAGCCCATGAGTACCATTTGTGCAGCTCTTCATTTTCCACATTTGATATCCAATAGCATCTTTTATCTACGCGCAGTTTTTTTGATATTTCTTTGTATTTTGTTTCATCGCCGCGCCCAATAAATACTGCGATATAATTTTCTGGCAAGAGCTTGAGCGCGCCAATAACTGTTTCAAGATTCTTCTGCTCAACCTTTCTCCCCACGCAAAGGATAGGCAGACAGTTGGTCAGATCGGGCCATGACTCGGGAAAATCGGGCAATACAGTTGTTCTGAAAAAAAATTGTTGCTGTATCCAGTTGGGCACCACAACTGTTCTGTCCTTTTCTACCCCGCTATCGATTACCGCCCTCTGAACCCCCCTGCTTGTGCAATGAACTTTATCCGCAAACTGCATCGACTTGAATATAAGGCTTGGGTTATCATCGTGCACACTGATGTACACAGGCGTTTCCGGCACGGCAAGGGCCGCTGAAAAGACGGAGAAGTCACAAGCCCAATACCCCCCGTATCCCCTGATCAGGTCAGGATCGATATTGCACAGAACCTCAACGGCCTCCAAGCCTTTTACACCAATAACCGTTATATTCCCGACCATCCGCACGCCACGAGGTTCAATGGGGCTTACAATAAATACCTTTTTAAACGCGTTAGATGGATTGAAGTAGCTATTATTTATAAGTTTTTTTAAATAACCAGCTTCATGATACGCCATCAGCGCGTCAGACGGGACCACCACAAGTTTGCCAGGATTAATCATTTGAGCCTCGCAGTTACGCTTTGACATTCTTGCTGATATCTTGGTGGCCGACCCGTTTGGCTAATTCCCTGCCGCAAGGGGCATGCAACACACAAAAACCGCGAGCCAACAGGTTGTCTACTTGCAAGATCGCCCGACATTTTTCTGCAAAATTTACTTTTTCTTTGCAGTAATGCCAAAAAACAGCCCGTCTTTGCGTCCTTCGTAGCCGACATCCGCATCCATGGCGGCAATGTCAAATCCACGCTCGCGCAACTGAGCCGCCAACGCCTCGCAGTCAAACCACTGTTCCCATTCCGGGATACCGCCTGGCCATGAGTCAAGCCGACTTTTATTCTTGTCTATGATTATCAGCTGGCCGCTCGTACAGAGGATTCTGTGCATTTCGGCGATAGCCGCGGGCACGTCTATGCAGTGCTCAAGCACCTCGCACAACAGCACGGCGTCAAACTCACCGTCCGCCCAGCCGGAGCGCAGCACCGTACCCGTCCGCGCTGCAACCCCCTTGGGCATAAAGCGGAAAAAGGCATCATGCACGTCTTGCCCGGTCACACTTGCTGCAAGTCGCCCATAGTGAATGCGGCGCAAATACCGCCCCTTGGCTGTGCCCATGTCGAGCACACGGGCGTGCGGCACTGGCGCAAGAGCGCGCTGCACAAAAAGCAAGCGGCCGTCATCCGCAGCAATATCATCAATAAAATTGGGAAAATACGCTTCAAACCCATGTTTTTGCCTGGCGGTGAGGGCGTCCAGAAAAGCGCAGGCCTCATGAGCCAGCCCGGCAAAAGGAGCTTCCACTGTCTCAGGCAACGCGGCCATCCCCTGACTGTACGCAGCTTCGCCCAGATCGGCGCAGCCCGCAGTCCACGCCGCTTCGGCCAGCTGCAACAGGCACCGGGCATATTCCTGCGGCAAAGCCTCGTCGCTCAGGCCCATAGCGTCTATCTGTCTGGCGAGCTGCTGCAACAGGGCATTGCCTCTTTCGGGCGAATTCAGGACGATAAAGCTGGCGGCATCGCGCACATGGTCAGGTGTAATGCTTTTGACTGTCCAGCCTTGCCGATTGGCCCAAAAGCGGGCGCAATCCTTCCAGCTGCTGTTGCCCGTCCGCTCGCCCGCCTCTGCCAGAGCTGCAAAGCACGAAAACAAACCGGCAGCACCATCGGCATTCAGCCTTTGCCTGCATAATACCTGCACGCAAAGCGATTTCAGAGCAGCATCCCCGCAGACGGCCAGCACCTCTGATTGAGAAAATGCCCGTATCAGCGCGGCAAGCCCCCAAAGGCCACGTGCCTTTTGCTGTCCATCCCACGTGCTGTCGGGCATGCCCGCGACAATCCTGGTCAGCTCCGCTGCCAGCTGTAGTGCAAGCGGACGGCGACCCCAGTTCAGCAGGCAAGGGATTATGGAGGCAACAAATTCAACATCCTCCATCGACATCTCCGCCTTGTTTCCCTGCACCGCCTGCGCCACCGTGCGCTCAAGCTCCTTGACGGCATTCTGCACCAGTTCGATGACTGTAACCTTATCACGGGCCTGAATACTCTCAGCCCCGGTCAGGCCCTGCGACATCACGCTGGCGCTGGAGGGTTCGTGTCCGCTCTGGCGCAACAACTGGGCATCGAGCCAGAACTTGACAGCCCACGAGAGTTCTTCGTTCTGAAAGTAGGCCGCGCCCTGTCCCGCGCTGCCGGGGAAGCCCCCCGAAGCGTTGCGCAATGATTGCACATGGCTCAGGGCCGCCAGCCCCCGATCCTGCCTGCCCAGTTTAAGCCAGACAATCGCAGCCTGGATCAGGCCCGGAGTGCATACCCACGACACATCAGAAAAAGCGGGAACCATTCCGTCAGGACGCTGCAGTTTTTCCAGGGTCAGCATACCGTGGCGGCACACTTCTTCGGCCCCCAGGTCATAAAGGGCTTCCTGAATATAGCAGTAAAAATGCAACAGCATGTTGGGAGCGTAAAAATTGCTCAGATTGCAGTTCATTATATAGTAGCTGAGCGATCTGCGTACAAATTCATTATAGGCCGGAGTATTCAGGGCGTCCCCGGCAGCCAGGAGCCCTGGCAGCACATACAGATGCACAGCCTCATTGATGTAGCCGCGCCCATCAGCCATTTGCCAGATCGTTGACGGAGGCACGCACAACTGGCCCGATGGATTTGCGGTAGACACAATCCAGTTGCAGGCTTTGACAAGGGTTTGCTCCAGATGTGGAGCATAGGGAAGGATGGCGGCAAGCCCCCGCACAACCTGCCCGGTGTCAAACACAAATGATTCTGACGAATTGGGGCCCCAAAATGACCCATCAGGATTTTGTATTGATGCCAGCCAGCCTGCATACTGCAAGGCGATATCAATCTTGTTCAAGCGCAACAAGGTCGGGATGAAATACCCTGTCACTTCCGGGTAGGCGTGCCTGTTTTTATCGCTTACGGCAACGCCCTGGCCGGGAACTGTATTTTTTTCAACCCATTGCAGCGCCTTGCCGCACGCTGTTACCGGGCTTTCCATATCCTGGGCGGGGTTGGTATTTGTTGCGCGGGGGGCCGCAACGGCAGCCGACGCCACGCTATTTTTTGCCCTGTGGGCAGCCTGCCCGGCGGACGGAACCATCCCGACCGTGACAAGCAGATATCCCTGGTTCAAACGTTCCTTGTCTTCTGAGGGCAGCGACGCCAGCCAGTTTTCCCAGACCTGGATCAGCTTTTCGCTTCCGGGGAATGTCATAAACTTCAGTGCGTGCCCGGAAGCGATGGAAAATTCCCTCACGTCAACAAGTCCGGCGCGTATAAAAAAGTCTGCCAGAGAAAATTTGGGGTCTTCGTAACCCCATTTCCATTCCCCGCTCTGTTCCTGCGCCCACTTGCCAAGCCTATATGGCAGCGAGCAGGCATTGGGCACCAGCGAGACAACCATGCGCCGGGCCACACGTGCCGATTCCGACACGATGTGCTGAATCTGCGCATCGCCGAAATGCTCCAGCAAGCCACCGCTCCAAACCACATCGACAGATGCTCTGCCACAAGGCAGCTCGTGCAGGACGTCCGCCTGCTTAAACTCTCCCTCAAGGTGCAACAGGCTGAACAGACGTTCTGAAAACCTCAAACTGTCCACGCTGAAATCCAGCAGCACAGGCTGGCGCTTATGCAGGGCCAGCGTTGAGGATATCTCCCCGGTTCCGCTACCCAGCTCAAGGCAAACTTCCCCCGGGTTGGTGAGCTCCAGCAGCAGCTGGCCCCAGCGGGAACAAACCCCGTCATGAACGCGTTGCGCCACTATCTCTGGGGTTTGCCCCCCGACAATGGCGTTGTGCCAGTCGCCAGATGAAAGACCTTGCGCCGTTTGTGTTGTGCTTGCTTGTGCCATGGTTTTACGCTTTTAGTAGTGTGTTCAGTTTGCCTGGCAGGGTGAAAAAACCAGCCGGTCGCCGTCCACGCGGCGCATCAATTCACTCTGTTCCGGGCCAGGGTACGGAACCGTCGGGCAAGAAAATTCGTACATGCCTATGTGGCGCTGCTGCTTTGCGCACCCTACGCGGAGGGTTTCAAACAGCTGGGCCGCCCGCGCCCCGCCACGGCAAAACAGCTCTTTTGCCATATCCCGCCGGCCCTGCCAAAACAGGGCAACGGCATAATTGCCCATGGCCGCCAGGTCGTCGGGGCGCATCTTGAATGCGGCTTCCAGGTATTTGGCCGCCGCCGCCTTGAGAAAGGAATCAGACCTGATCATGCGGCTGCCCAGGGCCAGGTTGGCGTGGAACAGCGCCAGCTCCTGATCGCTGCACTGCCCGATCTGGGGAAAGAGACCGCCTATGCCGCCGCTCTGCTCCATCCGCAGCAGCGCCTTGAAGGCCACGCGGGTTGAGGCCTCCAGCACTTTTGCCGACAGCCTGACCCGCATGGAATTGTCATGCCAGCGGTAGTGATAGAGCACCTGGGGCACATACACGGGCCGCGCAACGCTCAGCATGCGCAGCCACATATCCCAGTCTTCGGCCCCTTCAAGCCGGGGGTCGTACTGGCCCGCCTGCGCGGCCAGATCCCTGCGGTACATGAAGGCGGCCATGCCGCTGTTGCAGCAGAGCATCGAGGGCAACGAGGCCTCGCCCGCCAGCCTGTCCAGCGCCCAGCCCTGCGGCGATACGCGGGCAAATGCCGACGAGGCGAAGCCCGCCTGCGGAAAGGCCCGCAAGGCCCCGGCCAGCGAACTGCAAAAATGCGGCAGGCAGACGTTGTCTGCCGAAACCCACGTGAGGTACTCGCCCCGCGCCAGCGCAAACCCGCGGTTAAGCGCGGCGGGCAGCCGGGTGTTGGGGCCGCTTTCAACCCGGATGCGGGGCGACTCGAGGGTTTCGAGGTAATTTGCCGTGCCGTCCGTGGACCCGTCGTCAACAACCACAAGCTCAAAATTTGGATAATCCTGCCCCAGAACAGATTCGATGGCCAGAGGCAGAAACGAAAGGTGGTTGTAGGTAGGCAGCACAATGCTGACCAGCGGGCACTGCCTGTCTCCCGCTTCAAGGGTGGAGCAGCGGGCCTCTCCGGGTTGCGGCGCTCTGGCTGCGAACTCGGCGGGCAAAATATCGGCGTACACGTCCCACAGCATGCCCATGGTGCGCTCTGGCGAAAAGTTTTCCGCCACGCGCTGCCTGCCGATCTCGCCGGCGCTGCGGGCAAAACCATCGTGCCCGAGCAGAAATTCCACATGCTTTGCCATGACAACGGCATCGCGCTCGTCCAGCACAAAGCCGCTTTTGCCGTGCTCCACCACATCGGCGGCCCCGCCGCAACGCGTGGTGACCACAGGCACCTTGTAGGCCTGCGCTTCAAGCAGCACGTTGGGCAGACCTTCCACATGCGACGTGAGCAGAAAAACCGAGCACAGCGAAAGAAACGCGGGTACATCCCTGACAGGACCGGGAAACAGTATGCGCCCGGCAAAAGGCGTTTGGGCCATACGCGCGCGCAAAGACTCCAGCTCGGGGCCGTGCCCGCCCACGACGGCGTAAAGGTCCGGCACTGCCGCGCAGGCCCGGATGGCCGTACTGACCCACAGCTCCGGATCCTTGATGGAAACAAAGCGGAACAGCCCGCCGAGCACGCGGGCGTTTTGCGGTATGCCCAGCGACTGCCGCAGGTGTTCAATCTGCGCGCTTTCCGGGCGCGGCCAGGCCTGCAGGTCAAAGACATTGGGGGTCAGGCGAACCGTGCCGGGCGGCAGCCCCAGCCAGTCTTCGTACGTACGGCAGCCCGCGCGGCTGTTGTTGGTCATAACCACATGGGGAAACCGCATGAGATTTGCCAGAATGGCAAAAGCCGCATGATCGTCGACGCTTTCAAACCCGTGCGGGGCGCGCTGAGCGGGCGAGAGGCTCTGCCCTGCGATGATGATCTTGGGTACGCCTGCAATAAAGGCCGCCAGCAGAGGCTCCAGATGGTCGGCGTTCCAGAGGTGCAGCAGACGGGGCCGCACGCGCAACAGCCATGCCGCATAGGCGGAAATGCTGTCCACAAAAACCTGGGACGCTCCCGAAACAAACTCGGAGACAATGGCGCGGGCCTCATAAAAAAGGTCGCGATCGACCACATCCAGCGAAAAGCCCAGCACGCGGCTGCACGACTGAGCCTCCTGAAGAAAAAAGTCGTTGCCGCCGCCGGGCGATATGGTCCGGCAAAGCAGGGTGACTTTTTTGCCCTGCTGCTGAAAAAATCTGGCGCTGGCCACAACCTGACGTTCTACGCCGCCACAGGTCAAAGAGTCGCTCCACCATGCCAGAGGTCCGATAAAATGGGACGGCGGACGCATGGGCGCACCCTTTATGAACTGCGAGACTGTCATGCCATTTCCCCCTGACGGAGCACTCCAGTTATTTCAGGATAAATATTTTTTGACGCTCGCCTGATATTGCAAGTCCAATGCCAGCAAAAACAACAAAGGGCCGGCCCAATGGGCAGACCCTTTGTAAAGTGCCATGTTCTTAAGGCGGTTACCCCATTGCCCGTTGCAGCCGGGCGAGGGTTTCCTGCTTACCCAGAAAGGCCATTATCTCGTTGAGGTGCGAGCCGCCCATAAAGCCCATGAGGGCCGTGCGCAGGGGCGGGGCCACTTCCTTGAACTTGAGGCCGTTGTCGGCCACATAGGCGTTGAGCGCGGCCTCAAGGGCCTCGGCGGTAAAGGGCTCGCAGGCGGCAAACACTGCGGACAGGGCCTGCAGATGCGCCTTGCCCGCATCGGTAAAGTGCTTGGCCGCGTCCCTTTCCACATAGCTGAGCTCGGCGGCGGGCACTACCAGCGGGCGGAACGCCTCGCCCAGAGCCTTGAGGTTGTTGGCCCGCTCGCGAAACATGACGCACAGGGGTTCGAGCTTTGCCAGAGGCAGGCTGCCAAGACCGGCGGCTTCCACAAAGGGCGCAACCAGCGCGGCAAGCTCGGGCAGGGGCAGCTCGCGCATAAAGTGCGCGTTGCACCACTCAAGCTTGGCAGGGTCAAAGGCGGCGGCTGCCGGGTTAAGGTTTGTGCCGTCGAAGTATTCGATCAGCTCGTCTTTGGTAAACAGCTCCTGATTGCCGTGCGACCAGCCGAGCCGCACAAGGTAGTTTACCAGAGCCTGCGGCAGCAGACCGTCCTGCTGATATTCAATAACCGCCCGCGCGCCGTGGCGCTTGGAGAGCTTTTGCCTGTCGGGGCCAAGAATCATGGGCACATGCCCAAAGTGCGGCACGGGTAGGCCAAGGGCCTCGTAAATGAGTATCTGGCGGGGGGTGTTGGAGACATGGTCGTCGCCACGGATAACGTGGGTGATGCCCATCTCGTAATCGTCCACCACCACGGCCATGTTGTAGGTGGGCATGCCGTCGGCGCGGCGAATGACCATGTCGTCCAGCTCGGCGACGTCCACGGCGATCTTGCCCTTTACCAGGTCGTCAAACACGACCTTGCCCGCCATGGGGGCCTTGAGGCGCACGCAGTGCCCCTCGCCGGGGCCAATATTTTTATCGCGGCAGCGGCCATTGTAGCGCGGTTTGAGGCCGTTTTGACGGGCTTCTTCACGCATGGCGTCCACCTCTTCGGGCGTGCACGAGCACCAGTAGGCGTGGCCGGTCTCCAGCAGCTTGTCCACATAGCGGTTGTACACGTCGGCGCGCTGGGTCTGGTAGGTCAGGTCGCCGTCCCAGTCCAGCCCCAGCCAGCGCATGGAGGCGAGGATGGAGTCGGTGTATTCCTGCTTTGACCGCAAAAGGTCGGTGTCTTCAATACGCAGGTGAAAACGGCCGCCGAAGTGCCGGGCCAAAAGCCAGCAAAAAATGGCGGTGCGTGCGCCGCCTATGTGCAGATGCCCCGTGGGGCTGGGTGCAAATCGGGTTACCACTTGAGTCATGTTGCTTTCCTTAAACTGGCGTTGGGGGCAAGGTGGCGCATGGGCGGCGCAGTGTCAAGGGCTGCTCAGCAGCCCGAGCGGCCATCGCCGGAAAGACGGCAGCCCTTCGCGGCGTCCCCGGCGGCGTCTCCGGCGGCGTCCCCGGCGGCGTCCCCGGCGGCATCCTGCCCGTTGGCCGGGCGCGGGTTAAAAAGATTGAGCGTGCGCGTCAGGTCCGCAAGGTTGACGGGCTTGGTCAGGTGGGCGTTCATGCCCTCCTGGATGCTGCGCTCGGCGTCGCCGCGCATGGCATAGGCCGTCATGGCGATGATGGGCACGCTGTCCGCGCCGGGCAGGCCGCTTGCCCGTATGGCGCGCGTGGCGGAATATCCGTCCATGACCGGCATCTGCACATCCATAAGGATAATGTCTATCTCCGCATGCCGACCGGCCCACATGTCCACGGCCTCCCGCCCGTTGACCGCCGAGACGCACTCGATGCCCATGCCGTCCAGCAGCACTTCCATTATCTCGCGGTTTATGTCGCCGTCTTCAGCCACAAGCACGCGCAGCCCGTGCAGAGACCGGGCATCAGTACTGGCGGAATCTTTGGCCGACTTGTCGTCGCGGTGGCCGCTGCACACGGCAAAGGGCAACTCCACCCGAAAAACGCTGCCCTTGCCTGGCTCGCTCTCAACCGAGATGCGCCCGCCCATCAGGGCAGTCAGGCGGCGGCACAGCGAAAGCCCAAGCCCCGTGCCCCCAAACCGGCGCGTGATGGACGTATCCGCCTGCGAAAAAGGCGTAAACGCGCGGGCAAGCTCTTCGGTCGACATACCTATACCCTCGTCGCTCACAGTGCAGACAACGCGCACCCTCTCGCCGGTATTTTCCTGCAGGTCAAGGGCCAGCCGCACCGTGCCCCGCTCTGAAAACTTCAGCGCGTTGCCGCCGAGGTTAAGCAGTATCTGGCGCAGACGCAGGGCGTCGCCCGACAGAAAGTCGGGAATATTGGGATCGACAAAACTCTCAAGCGTAAAATCCCTGCCTTTGTGCCCGGCCTTGGGCCGCAGCAGCGACATGACGGCCTCCAGCTCTTTGCCGGGCTGAAAGGGCAGGTTTTCCAGCTCCAGCCGGTTGGCCTCGATCTTTGAAAAATCGAGCAGATCGTTGATGATGTCCAGCAGCGACTCGCAGGTTGAGTGGATTTTTTCCACATAGTCGCGCTGTTGCGGATTCAGCGGCGTATTGAGCACAAGATGCGCCATGCCCATGATGCCGTTCATGGGCGTGCGTATTTCGTGGCTCATGTTTGCCAGAAAGATGCTTTTGGCGGCGTTGGCGGCCTCGGCGCTTTCCTTGGCCTCGCGCAGGATGCGTTCGTGCTGGCGCGTCTCGGTAACGTCGCTGACATAGCCGGTAATGCGCAGTACGCCCGGCACGCCCACGACCTCATATGCCAGGGCGTACCAGCGCAGGCCCTTGCGGGGGTGCGCCACCCTGAGCTCCAGATGCTCCTGACCGCCGGTTGTCCACAAGGAGGGAAAACAGAGCTTGCGCCACTTTGGCCGGTCTTCGGCCACAATGCGCGACCCCATGCGCTCCAGCCTCTCCGCCATGCTGGCTGCGGGGTTGATGCCAAACTGCTCGTAAAAAACATCGTTGCCGGTGAGGTCCAGCTCGCCGCTTTCGAGCCGGGCGATTTCAAACACGCCCAGCCAACCAAGACGGCAGGCCAAAGAAAGACGCACCAGGCCTTCACGCAGGCTTTGGTGCGCCTCGTGCAGTTCGGTCATGTCCTGATGATAACCGACAATCCGCACCACATCGTCCTGCTCGTCGCTGATGCGCCGCCCGCCGCAGCGCACCGGCACAAGCCCCCACTGGGGATGATTATAGAGGTAGCGCACCTCATGCATGGCCTTGTCGGCAAGAAATTCGTCGTGGATGGCCCACAGGTGCTGCTTCGAGCGGGCATCGACCCTGTCCACCCAAAAATTGAAGCTTTCAGCGGGGGTCATTTCTTCGCTCGCGCCCAGCAGCCGCATGGTCACCGGGTTGGCAAGCATGGACATGTCCCCGGTGTTGCGGTCAATTTCTATGACCCACAGTCCCACATTGGCCGCAGCCAAGGCTTCGCTGCTCCAGTCCTCGTTGCGAGACGCGTCTTTTGCTGCACCGTTTGCGGTCATATCCCCCCCGTTTCCATGGTATAATCCATAGCCGTTTTACCGCGTCAGCACAATGGCATACGCCCTCAAGCGCCCTCCCCGGGCTGACATGCCTGCCCGACACGGCACGAAACAAAAAATCCATGCAATGCCACGCAGTTGTCACACCCGGCGCTTGCATGGTTACGCACAGGGTGCTAGCGTTTACAACTGTAAAGCAAATACACATACTATAGCGAAAGGCCCCGGCGGGCCGGGCGGCGCTGCAAGCGCTGCCGCGCCGTCGGCAAAGCAGCCTTTCCGGCTGAACAGCCAGAGGATTACCCTTATGAAAGATGCCACGGTGGTTATCAAATACGGCGGACACGCCATGGACAATTCCGACCTCAGCTCGGCATTTGCCAACGACCTTGCCCAGCTCTCGGCGCAGGGCATGGAATTTGTGGTGGTGCACGGCGGCGGCCCGCAGATATCGTCGCTGCTCAAACGCCTCAACATCGAAAGCCGCTTTGTGGACGGCCTGCGCGTTACCGACATCGCCACCATGGAAGCCGCAGAAATGGTGTTGTGCGGGCAGGTCAACAAGGCCGTGGTCAACGAATTTGCCCAGCAGGGCGTGCGCGCCGCCGGCATCTCTGGTCGTGACGGCGGGCTGCTGCGGGCGTCTGTAAAAAACCCCGCTCTGGGCCTTGTGGGCACGGTGGATGCCGTCGACCCCGCCCTGCCCCGCTGCCTGCTGGCTGGCGGCTTTGTGCCGGTGGTGGCCCCTGTGGCCTCCGGGCCGGACGGCGAGGCCCTGAACATCAACGCCGACACTGCGGCCGGCGCGCTGGCCGGGGCCCTCGGTGCGGAATATTTTGTGCTGATATCCGACGTGCCCGGCGTGCTGGACGGCGACGGAAGGCTGATACCCAGCCTGAACCGCCGCGAAATCCAGACCCTGCGCGAGGCGGGAGTGATCACCGGGGGTATGATTCCCAAGGTGGAGGCCTGCCTCAACGCCCTGGATGCGGGTTGCCAGCGCGCGCTCATCCTTGATGGCCGCTCGCCCTCAAGCCTGCGCCGCTACCTGCTTGACGACGCGCCACTGGGAACGGTGGTCGCCAACTAGATCGTTGTAGCGCTGGAGAGTGCGGGGGAGGGTTCCCCCTTCGGCCCCCTCTCGTGCTTCATTTAAATAGAGCGACTGCCGGCAAAAGGGGATTCCCCCAGGCAGACCACAAAAATAAGGCCCAAAACCGCACGACGCACATGACCTCGTCACCCGGTTTCGGGCCTTTTGCACTTTTGCAAATCTGGATTTTTCAGCGGCCTCGCCGCACCCACCACTCGCTCTCCACCTGACCATACCACCAGCGGTTGTGGTCTGCCCGCAGCACGGCCTCGGCCACTTGGCGGGCAGCTGGGCTGCGCAGACGCTTGACCGCGCTCTCCAGCCACTGTTCCGCAAAAGCATTGCCCTTGTCGAGCTCGGCCTTGAGGTTGCAGATGAGGTCCAGCTGATCGGCATCGTGCGCCAGCAGGGCCTCGCGGCTTGATTCTTCTTCCAGCTCGTCCCAGAGCGGCAGCACGTCTTCTTCCAGCCCGGTGCCCGCCACGCAATCCTCCAGCGCCTTGCGGGCCTGACACTGCGCATAGCGGTGGTTCACATAGTTGAGATCGCCGGTGCGCGCCTCGTGCAGGTCGTGGAACAGGCACAGGTACGTCACCCGGGCCGGGTCCATACCGCACATGCGGGCCAGCACGTAGCCCATGACGCTCACCCGGTACGAATGCTCGGCCACGTTCTCCTGCCCGGTGCCCAAAAAGGCGTAGCCAGTGCGCGGCGTGTGGCGCAGCATGCCGACTTCGTTAAAAAAATCCGCCAAGCGGTCAAGCCGCTCGGCACCCATGTCCACAGCCGAAAAATCGCCGTTGTTGCTCTTGGATTCGCTCATGCCTGTTCCATACCGACAGCGACGGCCTCTTGCAAGGCTGCAAGGGCGAAAACTGAGATGAAAGGAGCAGAAACGCCCCGGCGGCTCAAGGCTGCGCCCTAAAGAATCCCCTCAGTGGCTGCCGCATCCGCGCAATGCGTCTGCATCTGCTGTCGCATCTGCGCCATGACCCAAAATTCCACACTGTTGGTGTAAAATGCATTCACGGCCTTTTGCGGGCCGAGATATTTTGTGCGCCGGCAAGGCCTGCAAGAGGGCGGCAGAGGTCGTGGACATCGGCTTCCTTGACCGATGTCGCCCCCGCAGTGGAACGCAGCCAGCGTGCAAAAAGCCGTTCACTCAAGGCCATACTTGCGCAGCTTATTATGAAGGGTGGCCCGCGTAATGCCCAGCTGGCGCGCGGCCTCGCTCTTGTTGTCGCCGGTCTGGCGCAGGGTTTCCTCAATGGCGCGGCGCTCCACTGTGTCGAGGGACAGGCCAGCGAGGGAGGCGTCCATCTCGGGCTGACGCTCTCCTGCCGGGGTGGGGCCGGTGACCACAGCGGGCAGCTCGCGCTCGGTGATGAGGTCGCCGTTGCAAAGAATAACGGCCCGCTCCACGGCGTTTTCGAGCTCGCGCACGTTGCCGGGCCAGGCGTAGCGCAGCATGCTGGCCAGCGCCTGGGGCGAAAAACCGCGCACGCTTTTGCGGTTGCGGCTGGCAAAGCGCTCAAGAAAATGTGCGGCAAGCACGGGGATGTCGTCGGCGCGGTCGCGCAGGGGCGGCACTTCTATACAGATGACGTTGAGGCGAAAGTACAGGTCTTCGCGAAAGCGCTTTTGGGCCACCTCCTCCCGCAGGTCGCGGTTGGTGGCGGCCAGCACGCGCACGTCCACGGTAATGGCGGCGTCGGCCCCCACGCGCTGCACCTCGCCCTGCTGCAGGGCGCGCAGCAGTTTTGCCTGCAGCGGCAGCGGCATTTCGCCGATTTCATCCAGAAAAAGCGTGCCTCCGTTGGCCTGGGCAAAACGTCCTTCGCGGCGACGGTCCGCGCCGGTGAACGAGCCTTTTTCATGCCCGAACAGCTCTGACTCCAGCAGGTTTTCGGCCAGCGCGGCGCAGTTGACCGTAACCAGCGGCTTTTCCGCCCTGGCGCTGGCGCAGTGCAGGGCGCGGGCCACCAGCTCCTTGCCCGTGCCAGATTCGCCTGAGATCAGCACTGTGGCCTCGGTGGGCGCGACCGTGGCGATGATTTCCTGCAGGGCGCGGATGGGGGCGCTTCGGCCAAGGATGCCGGGCCGTGCGGCTGCGTCGCCGAGCTGGCGGCGCAGCTCGCGGTTTTCTACACTGAGGCGCGAGTGTTCTATGGCTTTTTCAAGCGTGTGTCTGAGCGCTTCAAAATCCAGAGGCTTTACCAGGTAATCGTATGCACCGAGACGCAGGGCCTCCACGGCTGTTTCCACAGAGGAATACGCCGTCATGAGCACCACGGGGAGGGCTGGGTTGTACTCCAGAATATTGCGCAGCGCGTGGATACCGTCCATACGCGCCATGCGCACATCGGTCAGCACAGCGTCAAAGGACTTTTCGCGCACCAGACTGACTGCTTCATCGCCGTCGGCGGCTTCTTCCACCGTGTATCCCCACGAGCGCAGCATGGTGCGCAGCATGCCGCGGTGGGCATCGTCATCGTCTACAACCAGAATGCAGTTGCTCACTGTATCCTCACTTTATGCTTGAGCAAAAGCCCAGAGCCGTTATGCCTGCCTGCTCTGCGCCACACTGCCCGCCGCCGCGCGGGGCAGCCAGATGCTGAACGTGGTTTCGCCGCGCCGCGCCGCCTGCGCGGGACGCGAGGCGACGCTGATCTCGCCGTCGTGGGCTTCGATAATCTTGTGAACCATGGCCAGGCCAAGGCCCGTGCCCTGCCCCTTGGTGGTATAGTATGGATCAAAAATGTGCGGCAGCTGGGCCGGTTCAATGCCTGTGCCGTTGTCGCGCACCATCAGGCACACGCGTCCCTTGCGCTCCACAATAGCCAGGGTGAGCTGTCCGCCGTCGGGCATGGCGTCCAGCGCGTTGAGGCACAGGTTCAGCAGGGCCTGCCCCATGCGCTCGGGATCGGCCATGGCCAGCGGCACGCGCTTGGGCGCGCGGCAGACAATCCTGACGCCGCGTTTTTCCGCATCCTGATGCACAAGACGCGTCACGTGGTCAATCACCAGCTTCAGGTCAGCCGGGTGGGGGCTTACGTCGCTGGGTCGCGAAAGACCTATGAGATCCATAATCACGCGGTTAAGACGGTCAACCTCGTGCACCATGACGTTGGCGGCCTCGCGGTCTTCGCTGCCATCGGGAAAGCGCTGGCCGAAATAGGTGGCGTACCCCTTGATGGAACTCAGGGGATTGCGGATTTCGTGCGCCACGCCTGCGGCCAGATTGCCCACGGCGGCCAGTTTTTCCTTACGGCGCACCTCTTCCTCGAGCCTGCGCACCTTGCCCTCGGCCATGCGCTGACGCTGACGCGATTCGCGCGCGCGTTCGGCATAATACAGGGCCACCAGACAAGCCAGCCCCACCAGCAGGGTCACGGCAGCCAGCATGGCAACGTAGTCGCGGTTCTGGCTGCGGGTTATTTCAAAAGGCGAAAGGTCAAGACCCAGAAATATGACCGGCAGCGGAAAACCCCGGGGCAGATCGCGCAACCCGGGCGAAAACTGCCTGTACACGGCAAACACGCGACGCCCTTCCATGCGCATGATGCCCCAGTGGGGCAGCATGTCGGGCGCAAGCTCGCGCATGATGCCGTCGTCGGCCTCGCGCCCGCCCACGTGCAGTATTTCGCCCAGCCGGGCCGGGTTGCTGTGCGCAACGATGGTTCCGTCAGGCATGGTCACGGCCACAAAGACAATGCCGGGGCTATCGGCCATTTCTTCCAGCAGTACCTGCAGGCGCACGCCCGCCTCGCTGCGCATGCCGGAACGCAGGATGCTTTCAAAAGCAATGATCAGCGACGAGCCCTTTTCGGCCAGCAGACGGGCCATGGCCGCCTCGCTTCGGTCGATGGAAATAAGCGTCAGCAGGGTTATCATGAGCGCCAGCACCACCGCCGCACCGCCCAGCAGCAGGCCCAGAGGGGTACGCGCGGCCACATAGGCCGCCTGCGCTATTTTTGCCGTATCAGCCTGAGCCATGGGCAGCGGGCAGCAGCGCCCAGGCTCCGGCCCTTTTTTGTCCGTACTGGTGTTTTCCGTATTCATGCGGCACGCTCGATATCGCTATGCGGGGCATCCGTGGGAGGGCCACGCCGGGTCAAAATTTTTGCACGCTTTTTGCAAGATTTTTGCTATTCCTGAGTCCATACGGTCAGGAATCTTGCCACCCCGCTCTGTGCTTGGTAAGAGAGCGGGACGAGTTTATTTTCCAGAAGGTCTTTTATGATGAAACCCCTTCTTTCCCTATGCGTTCTGGCCAGTCTGTGCCTTCCCCAGCCAACGGCGGCGGATCAGACCGACTATGCGGAATATACCCCTGCGCCGGGAAGCCCCGCCGCTACGCACGCAGCTGACATGCGCGCGTGGCTGCAGCAGCTTTCGCCTCCGCAGCGGGCCAAGGCCCAGGCCGTGATTGACGAGTACACTCCCAAAATCAACGAGTTGCGCAAAAGTATCCTGCAGAAAAAAAACGAGCTCGCCCACCTGAGCTACAACCAGACGACCTCGCCCGAAACCCTGCCCCGTCTGGGGCATGAACTGCAGCAGCTGCGGGACGAGCTGCGCACCCTTTTGCAACGAGCAGACCAGCGCATGGACGCCGAGGTGGGCGTTCCGCTGGGCAGCCCGCAAACGCGCGGCTGCAGCATGGAATACCCCGGCCTGTCGACCTCCGCCAGCAAATAACCGCGACCAGAAACTCGCGCAAACGCGCGTCTGCCTTTATGGCGGGCGCGTTTTTTGTTTTTTGCTGCCCTCGCCCACTGTAAGAAAATTATGCAGATGTACAAATTTTATACAGGGAAGACTGCCGAATGTATAAAAAACATACGCTTCCCTGGCCGCTGGCGCAACGCCAAAGGGCAATCCAAACTCAATATGCTGTTTTTATTGAAAAAATAATCTTTGGCACGCGCATTGCTTTATAGCAAGCAAACGTTGCAACAACAACGAGCCCATATACAAGAATTTTGCTTAAGAGGTAGCTTTCCATGAAGTCCAAAAACATCGCCATCGCAACCATACTTGCTGCCACCCTGTTGGGAAGCGCCATATCAGTTTACAGTCAGCCGGCCCCTGCGGGCGATATGCCTGAAGGCATGCGGGAAATGGGCGGCTGCCAGGGCGAGATGCCCTGCCCCGGCATGCAGGGTTACGGCATGCACGGCATGATGGGCCGAGGCGCTTACACTCCCGAACAACTGCAAAAATATGATGCCATTGTGGCCGAATTCGCCAAGCAGATGGAACCCGTCAAAGACCAGATGTTTATCAAACGGCAAGAGCTGCGCGCCCTGCAAAATGCGGCCAACCCCGACATAGCGGCGGTGCGCGCCACGGCGACTGAAATGCTGCAGCTCAGAAAGCAGCTTGGTCAGATGCACGAAACCATGACCCAGCGCCTTGAAAAAGAAGTGGGCAAGCCTGCGGCAGCCATGCCGAAAAAGGACGCCCCAACCCAGGCTAAACATCAGCACGGCGCGGCCCAGTAGCCACTAACCCCAATTGCCGCTCCCAACACGTCCGCCCAAGGCGGTGCACATATAAAGCCTCCTGCAGAGTAACATTTCCGTCATGCCCTCTACCCCCAAGGGGGGCATGGCGGAGCCTCCAAAAAACCTCCTCCTTTGAACAGAACCTTTTAACCATCAACACCCTCCCTCCCTTCTCGGCCGCCGGTTCCCCCCCGGCGGCCGCCTTCTTTTTTATACCCGCGCCACAGACCGCGCCTGCGCTCAGGCGTGAAGCGGCGGCAGCAAAATATGCGGTTCGGTATCTTTGTCAAAAACAGCAGCCCGCAGGCCAAGAGCCGCCCAGGCCGGGCGCAGCTCGCCGCCAGCCCCCCAAAAGTAACCCTGCGCCGCGCGCGGCAGACGCAGATCAAACATCCCCACGGGGCCGTCCCCCCGCGCCGCATGCGCGTCAAGCGCCTGCCGCACGGCCAGCAGCAGGGCGCGCCCCTTGACCCTGCCGCCCAGCTCCTTATCCACAGGCCCTGCCAGCACGGCTGCGGCCAGCCCCGGCTCTGGGGCAAGCCCCATGCGGATCACGGGCACGCCAGCCCTCGCGGCGGCAAGCCAGCCCCCGGCTAGAGCCTCAAGCGTGACCTCAAGCGACCACGGTTCATAACTTTTATCGCGCCACATGGCGGCGAGGCCGGTTCCTTCCAGCACCAGGCAGGGATAAAAACGCAGCATGTCCGCACCTGCACCCAGAGCTGCGGGCACATCAGCCGCAAAGTGCCGCGGGGCATGGCCAGGCATGCCGGGCAACAGCTGCACCCCAAGCTTGAGGCCCGCCGCGCGCACGCTGGCGCAGGCGGCCAGCGCCGTCTGCCCGCTGTAACCCCGGCGCGCCGCAGCAAGGGCGCTGTCGTCAAAACTCTGCACGCCCAGCTCAACCACGCCGCAACCCGCGCGGCGCAGCCGCTCTAGCATACTGGCGTCCACCCTGTCAGGCCTGGTCGAACACCGGAACGAGCCTATCCACCCCTGCTCCAGCGCCTCGCGGGCCAGATCAAGACAATCGGCCAGCTCCCGCTCCGGCAGAGCGGTAAAGGTACCGCCGTAAAATGCCAGCTCGGCCGGGGCAAGCCCCTGCTCATGCCGCAGCCGCAAACCATGCCGGGCAGCGCGCAACAAACCGCCCGCCCCATCCCTGCCCGGCTCACCGCGTGAGGCGGACGCGCCGCCAAGACCGGTCTGCACGTCCTGCGCACAAAAAACGCAGCGCACAGGGCAGCCCCTGAAGGGCAAAAATACTGGCACAACAGCCGGCCGCTCGGCGCGAGGCCGCAGGCGGCCAAAATCGATGGGCAACACGCTCACGAGAGCCTCCCCGGCATGCGCGGGCAGACCCCCGCCCCGGCTGCCCAAATCACTGGATCACAGGGTGCGGATGCGAACATGACAACGGAGAAAAAAAACTTTTTTTTAAGGGGCATAGAGGCTCGCTGACTGTGAAACGGTATGTGGAGCGCATCGAACGGAAAATGACATGCAGGTGAATTTTTTAAAAAAACCTTGCTCTGCTTGTAAGTTGCGTGTATTTTACACAAAAGTTCCGTTCGTGTGAAGCTGACGACCATTGCTGCGGGGCACAGGAACACAGGGTTCCATTTAGCCATACCAGCGCACTGCGCCGGAGAGCACTATGAAAAAAACACTGACCAAAGCGGACATCGTGGAGGCCATCTACGAAGAAACGGACAAGAACCGCGTAGATGTAAAAAACGTGGTGGAAAAACTGCTGGAGATCATGAAGATCGCCATCAAAAAGGACCGGGCGCTGCTTATCAGCGGGTTCGGCAAGTTTGAGTGTTACGACAAGGCCTCCCGCAAGGGCCGCAACCCCAAGACAGATGAAACCATCACCCTGCCGCCGCGCAAGGTAATGGTGTTTCGTCTTTCGCGCAAACTTCGCGCGGAGCTGAACCCCTAGGCAAGCCGCCAAGCTTCGGCAGCCTGTGCATGCCGTTGGGGGCGCGTGTGACGCGTTTCTTGTCGTGCGCGCTTTTTCTTGCCATTGCAACGGCCAGCGCCCCCTGAAGGGTACAGAGCGCTCATAGGCATGCCTGCGCCCGGAGCGGCTGGGGGCTGGCCGCATGCAGGTTCGGCGGGCCTTGGCACTATCTGCTGAGCGCAGACACCACACGCCGCTGCACGCGGCAGAATTCAGGCTAACGCCAGAGCGGCGGGCATGTCCACGCCGCCCAACGGGAGTCGCACATGCTTTTTAACTCGTATTCCTTCCTTTTTGCATTTCTCCCCTTGCTGCTGGTTTGCTGGCGACTGACCCAGGGCTACGGCCCCACGGGGCTGGCGCTTGTACTGCTGGCTTTTTCGGTCGTATTTTACGGCCTGTGGGGTCTGCCGTTCCTTATCCTGCTGGCAGTCATACTGGGCATGAACTACGCCTTTGCCCTGGCCCTGACGGCGCCCGAACATGAGCCAGTGCAGGATGCAGCCAGCGCCGAGGCTACCGGGCCGGAAGTCAAAGCCGGGGGAGCATGCCTGTGCGGCGCGCGCAAACAGACCGGCTGCCGGTTTGGCCTGAGCCGCAAGAGCCTGCTGACCCTGGCGATGGTGCTCAACCTGCTGCCCCTGTTGTGGTTTAAATATTCGGCCTTTCTGGCCCAGAACCTGGGCGCGCTTTTGCACGCGCAGTGGCATTTTACCCCTCCGGGGCTGCCTCTGGGCATTTCATTTTATACCTTTATACAGATCGCATGGCTTGTGAGCGTCTATCGCGGGCAGGTAACCCCGCAGGGGTTTACGCGGCACGCGCTGTTTTCGGCCTGCTTTCCTTACGTCATCTCGGGCCCAATCGTGCGCTACGAGCAGATGGGGCCGCAATTTGACGCGCTAGCGCCCGCCACGTCAGAAAACCTGGCGCAGGGCTTTACGCTGTTTACCATCGGCATGGTCAAAAAGGTTCTGCTGGCCGACAGCATCGCCATGTATGCCGACTCTGTTTTCAATGCGGCGGAAAAGGCCTTTCCCCTCAGCGGGGCTGAAGCGTGGCTGGGGTCGCTGTGTTATACCTTCCAGCTGTATTTTGACTTTTCGGGTTATACCGACATGGCCATCGGCCTTGCCCTGATGCTGGGCCTCAAGCTGCCAGAAAACTTTGATTCCCCGTACAAATCCACCGGCATTGTGGATTTTTGGCGGCGCTGGCACATCACGCTCAGCTCGTGGCTGCGCGACTTTTTGTACATCCCCCTGGGCGGCAACCGTCAGGGGCGGCTCATGCAGTACCGCAACCTGTTTCTGACCATGCTTATCGGCGGCGCGTGGCACGGAGCGGGCTGGACATTTATTGTCTGGGGCGCGCTGCACGGCATGATGCTGAGCATCAACCACTTTTTCCGCGCCTGCATCAAGGGCAAAACCCTCGAGCGGGTTCTGGCCCTTGCGCCGTTCAGGCTGTGCTCCATCCTGTTTACGTTCTTTTGCATCAACCTCTGCTGGGTTGTGTTTCGGGCGCTGACCATCGAGGGCGCGGGGCGCATGTTCAAGGCCATGTTCACCGGGCCGTTTACGCGTGAGGCTGCCGGCCTGAGCGCGACAACCGACGGGCTCGCGGGCTTTGCCGCCCTGGCGGCCCGCTGGCTGCCCAACAACTACATTCAGGGCTGGATTCCCTTTGCCCTGCTGCTGACAAGCTTTGCGGTGGTGTGGGCGCTGCCCAACAGCCGCGAGATGCTGCACGGCAGGCGCGACGGCTCACACCCCCGGCTCAGCTGGCGGCCTACAGCCGCCTGGGCTACAGGGCTGGCTGTCATGGCCTTCCTGACCCTGATTCTGGTTTCGCGCAAGGCGACCTTTTTGTACTTCCAATTTTAACCACGCGTGAACGCCATGAACAACACCACAGAAACCGCCTTCTTGAAGCGTTATTTTCTTGTGCTGCTGGGCCTTGTCCTGGCGGGAGGCCTGCTGGCCGTTCCCTACACCGCGTGGTGGCTGCGCAGCAGCGGCGACGTGGCCGTGGAGCGCGCAGTCGCCTCGCAATCCAAGGGCAACTTTGCCGTTTTCGGCTCTGGCGTTTCGCAAGATTTTGTGGACTACAAGCTCCAGCTCTACGCCAAGGTCAAACCTGAAATCGCCGCCGTGGGCTCCTCGCGCGTCATGCAGTTCAGAGGCGCGTACTTTCGCAAGCCTTTTCTGAACGTGGGCGGCACGGCGGGCAACCTGCCCGTGCTGCGCTCCACCATCGACGCCATGCTGCGCGTCCACAAGCCCGATGCCATCATTATCGGCCTTGATTTCTGGTGGTTCATGCCGCAGTGGAATGCCGACCCCTTCAAGGAAGAGCCCCCCACCAGCGGCTCGTACAACTACGGCTTCGACAGCCTCAAAAAGCCCTGGACATGGCTGCTTGAGGGCAAAATATCGGCCAGGGACTTTATCGCTCCCCTGCTGCCCCAGTCCATGGGCGGATTCCGCGACAACCGTTACGGCATCATGGCCCAGCAGTACAACGACGGTTTCGGCACTGACGGCTCGTGGTACTACACGGGCGAAAGCACCGGCCAGAAGCGCCCCTTCGACTACCAGTTCGAGGATACGCTCAAGCAGGTGCGCTACGGCACCAAGGCCTTTTTTCACGCCAAGCCGCTGGCTGACAGCCGCGACGTGGGCGGCATAAGTTCCGCGCATCTCGACGCCTTTGCCGAAATATACTGCCGCCTCAAGGCGCGCGGTATCGCCACCTTTGTTTTTATTTCGCCCCTGTCGGTACGGGTGCTCGACGCCATACGCGAACGCGAGGGCGACTACCCGCACCTCTTCCGCCTGCGCGACGCCCTGCTGGCCCGCGGCATAGATGTTATGGACTTTACCGACCCGCGCACCTTTGCCTCCAGCGACTGCGAATTCTTTGACGGATTCCACGGCGGCGAGGTAACCTACGCCCGCCTGCTGCGCGATATGGCCGACCGCTGGCCCGCCTTGCTGGCGTATGTAAATATGGATAAGATAAACGCCACACTGCGCGACTGGCGCGGCTATGCGCTGGTTCCTGACGAGCGTCTCACGAGCCGTCCGGAAGTGGACTTTATGAACTTTAATTGCCCCAAACGTAAACCGTAAGGAACACTGACATGTTTCTTCGATGGGGCGCGGCCTGCTGCCGCGCCCATCTTGTTTCAGCATGGCGGACCGCGCTTGTGTGCTGCCTGTCTGGCGCGCTGGCGCTGCCCCATGGGCTGGCTCTTGCGGCGGCGGATTCCGTATTTGTACACGGCACCGGCGCGGCCAGTACAGCCACGCCTGCAGGACAGGCAAACCCCGGGTTTGCCGCCCCCGCGCTCGCACCCGGCGTGCAGACACCGACCGTGCAGACTCCGACGGTGCAAACGCCTGGCGTGCAGGTTCCCACTGCGCCTGCAGCGCAGCAGATCAGCCCGCTGACCATGCCGGGCGTGCCCGCACCAGCGCAAACGGCCCAGCCGAAGACCGCGCCTGTTCAGGGCGCCGCGGCAACCCCGGCCCCGGCCCAGCCCTCGCAGCCGGGTCAGCCGGTGCAACCATCCGCCGAAGCGCCCAAAAAGCCGGAAGCTCCCGCCAAGGAAAAAAACGCCAAAAGCCGCAAGGATAAAAAATCAAAAAAAGGCCGTAAGGTAGACGCCGAACAGCAGGAAAAAACCGCTCCCGCCAGTGAAGCGCCTGTGCCCATGCCCTCGGCTGCCGCCCCGCAAAAGCAGGTTCCGCCCACGCAGGCGGAGGAGGCCGCCATGGCCTACGCCAAGGGCGACTACGCCACGGCCGAGAGCATCTGGCGCAAGCATGCGGAGGCAGGCGACGGGCAGGCCATGAACAACCTTGGCGTGCTGTACGATCTGGGGCAGGGGGTGGAGCCAGACCTGGGCCGCGCCCTGCACTGGTTTGCGGAGTCGGCCAAAACCGGCCATCCTTCGGGCATGAGCAACTACGGGCGGATGCTCGAGCAGGGGCGCGGCATAGAGGCCAACCCCGAGGAGGCCGCCCGCTGGTTTGACCTGGCTGCCCGTCAGGGTCAGCCCGAGGCCCAGTACAACCTGGGCATGCTGTACGAGCTTGGCCGGGGCGTGCCGCAAGATTACAAGGCGGCAGCTGCATGGTACAGCCGTGCGGCGGCCCAGCAGCAGACCGAGGCCCTGTTTCGCCTTGGGCATTTTTACCGCATCGGGCAGGGCGTGACCAAAAACCCGGCGCGCGCGGTGCTGCTGCTCTATGCGGCGGCTATGAACGGCGACACCAACGCCATGAAGGATCTGGAAGACATGGCCCGCGCCGAACCCTCCCGCCCCGACGCGGTGCTCTTCGGCCAGCGGCTCGACAATACCGACAGAACTTCCATGCGCGCGGCCCTGCAGCAATACGGGGCCACCGCCACCCGCGAGGACAACGCCTACATCTGCGACCTCTACGACGCGTCCAAGGTCGCCCCCGGCGCGCGCCAGATGGCCATTTGCTACGGACCGGGCGACCCGGCCCCGCTGGGATTTCTTGAACTGGATTACGCCGCGCCCGACAACAGGGTCGAGGGCCTGATTCTCAAGATGGTCACAGACCGGTTTGGCACGCCTTCCGCCGGGGAGGGCGAGGACGCGCACCTGTGGAACCTCGGTTCGGTGGTGGTGGCCACACGCTATGAGCCAACGCGCGGGCAGCTCAGCCTCATGTACATGGTGCCCCGCGTGTACCACCTGACGCGCCAACGCTAGGCCGCGCCCGCAGACGCGCCGCTACTGGTTGGTCGGCGACCATTCGCGGCAAAAACGGATAAAACTGTCCATGCTGGCGGAATGGTATTTGGCTTTGTGCCAGCAGAGTGAAAACGTGCGCGAAAACGACTGCGTCAACCGGATAATGGAAAACCTGCTGCTGAAGCCCGGCAGCTCGGCTACGAGCCGCGAGGCAAAGGTAATGCCAAGCCCGCGCTCGACCGTGCCAAGCACCGCCTCGGTGGAGCTGAGGCTCAGGGCCACGCTGTAGGGCGCAATGAGCGCCCCCAGGGTATGCTCAAAATACGCCCGCGTGCCGGAATTGGGCTCGCGCAGTATCCAGCGCTGCCCGGCCAGCTCCGCAGGGGCATGTGCAACCCCGTCGGCCAGGGCATGCCCCCTGCATGCCACCACGGCCATCTCGTCCTGCAACCACTCCTCCGCCGCCATCTGGGGTCTGTGCTGCTCGCCCTCAAGCAACACCACGTCCAGTGCATACGCTTCCGCCAGTTCAAGCAGGCGGCCGGTATTGGCGATCTGCGCCCTGGGCAGCCAGCCGTACCGTCGCTCAAAATCGTGCAGCAGCTGGGGCAGCAGATAGTTGCCAATGGTCTTGCTGGCCCCCACGTTCAAAAAGCAGGCTCCGCCTGCCTGAAACAGGCGCTCGATGGCCTCTCCGCGCTGCAGCATTTCGTCCGCCAGCGGCCATAGCTGCGCGCCCTCGTGGTTCAGCCGCAAATGCGGGTGCACCCGGTCGAACAGCCGCACGCCAAGATGCCGCTCAAGCTCCTGCAATGCCTGCGAAACCGCCCCCTTGGTGAGAAACAGGGCCTCGGCGGCCTGCCCGAGATTCTGATACCGGGCCACGGCCAAAAAAACCTGCAGCTGTTTAAGCGTCATGATGTTGTTCAATTATTTTATACGTTGCGTTAAAATCATTTCGATTTTTTTAATGCCAGTTTCGTGGCAATCAGGCAAGCAGATCACCACGGGAGTATAATCATGTTGCAGAGTATTCGCAGTTTTTTCCGCGCGGTTCCCACGCCGCTTGCCGGTCTGGCCCTTGGCATCGCCAGCCTGGGCATGGGGCTTGAAAAAAGCCTGCCCCTGCACAACCTTGGCCAGGTGCTCGGAGCGCTTACCTCCATGACGCTGACCCTGCTGCTTGCGGGCAAATTTGCCTTCAACCCCGGCCTGCTGGTTGAGGAACTGCGCCACCCGGTGCTGGGCAGCATTTTGCCCACCACCGCCATGGCGCTTATGCTGCAATCCAAAAGCCTGAGCATTGTCGACGCGCGGGCGGCCCAGTACCTTTGGCTGTTTGCCGTAGCCCTGCATC
The DNA here is from genome assembly GCF_004801255.1 of Desulfovibrio desulfuricans. Lineage (NCBI taxonomy): Bacteria > Pseudomonadati > Thermodesulfobacteriota > Desulfovibrionia > Desulfovibrionales > Desulfovibrionaceae > Desulfovibrio > Desulfovibrio desulfuricans. The sequence goes on from NZ_CP036295.1 coordinate 2,904,218, forward strand.
TCTGCCTGCTGCTGGCTTTTGTACGCTTCAGGATCGGGCAGTTTCGCCTGCACCAGATGGTGCCCAGCTGGTTTGTGCCATTTGTGGGCATAAGCGTTGCGGCCATGACCGTTCCCGGCCCGGCATATTACAGCCTGGCTTACGGCCTGATGCTTTTTGGCATGGTCAGCTACGCCGCCCTGCTGCCCGTTATGTGGTACCGGCTCATTTTTGCCAGCCAAATCGACGACGCGTTCAAACCGACCATCGCCATCCTCGCCGCGCCCGCCAGCCTCTCGCTGGTGGCCTACCTGAGCCTCGAGCCTGCGCCTTCGCTGCTTTTGTGCAGCCTGCTGCTTGGCATTGCCGTGCTGATGACCAGCATTATCTACGTGGCTTTTTTCAAGCTGCTGCGGCTGCCTTTCAGCCCCGGGTTTGCGGCCTACACCTTTCCCATGGCCGTGGGGGCCAGCGCCCTGTACAAGGTATCGGATCTGCTGGCGGCCTACCCGGCTGCCCTCGAATACAGCCTGCAGCTCAAGTTTTTTGCCGTGCTTGAGATGATTGTGGCCACCCTCGTGGTTGCCTATGTGTGCTGCCGCTACCTGATTTTTTATGTGCGGGCGTGGGATACGCTTTCGCGCGCACAGAAGGCCGCGCGCATTCATGTTGCTTCAGCCCGCACCGCGAGGGCCGCGCACGTCTGAATTGCCCTCGGGCACGCCACGCAGCCGCGCAGATCTGAACTTGGTGGGGTTGCTTGCAAAAATCGGCTTGCGCCGTACGCCCAGCGGCGCTAGCGTGCACAAATGCATGCCGGGGGCTGTCCGCGACATGTTCGCAACTGTACCCCTTATGCCGCGACGAGCGGCCATGTCTTACAGTATTACAGGTGAGTTATGCTTGTTTTTGCCGCCATGCTTTTGTTGGGAACGCTGCTGGGCTTTGTGGGCGCGGGCGGCGCAGGGGTTATGATCACCATGCTCAGCGTGGGTTTTGACATTCCCATGCATGTGGCGCTGGGCACCTCGCTGGCGGCCATGGTTTTTACATCGCTTTCCGGCTCCATAAGCCACTTTCGCGAGGGCAACGTCAACCGCCGCCTGGGCCTGCTCATGGGCGCTTTTGGCGCTGTGGGGGCCTTTTGGGGCGCACACGTCTCGTCATCCCTGTCCTCCGCCACGCTCAAACCGCTCACCGGCGTTGTGCTGATGGTTTCGGCCCTGCTCATCTATCTGCGCGTTTTTCATCCCCAGCACCCGATGTTCAGCATGCGCTGCAGCAACACCAAGGGCGCACGCTTCTGGCTGCTCACGGTCATAGTGGGCATGTTCAACGGTCTTGTTTCCGGGGCCTGCGGCGTGGGGGCCACGCCCTTTATCCAGCTGACGCTGCTGATCATCTTTAATGTGCCGCTCTACCAGACGGTGGGAACCACCATGCTGGTCATCCTGCCCATAGCGGCGCTGGGCAGCCTGGGATTTCTGGCGGCTGGGCACCTTGACCTTACGCTGTTTGTGCAGGTGCTGGCCGGGCAGATCATCGGCGCGTACGTTGGGGCCAAGTTTACCCGCATGGCTCCGCAGCTGCTGCTCAAAAGCTGCATGGTGTTGCTGCCCGCGCTGGGCGGCATAATCCTGCTGCTGGCCCGATAAAAAAGCCCCCGCCGAATTTCGACGGAGGCTTGCTGCGCCCGTGGGCAACGCCGTGGCGTGCCGGGTTATTTAACAAAAGATTCAAGCATCTTGGCGACAAAGGGCGAAAGCAGCACAATGGCGTAGATGCGCACCAGATGGTAGACCATCACCATGGGAGCCTCCGCCCCTGTGCCGCCCGAAAGCGCGACCACCGCGTTAAAGCCGCCCGGGCTTGTGGCCAGATACGCCCCGCCCACCGAAAGCCCGCCCCAGCGCACCGCTATCCAGGTGCACAAAAGTCCCGCCATAAGGATGATGCAGGTCGAAAGCAGCATCATGGGCCATGTGTCCCGCACGGCGTCAAGCATGCCGGGGTTGTACATGTTGCCCACAATGACACCCACGCAGCCGTAAACCAAAAAGCGCACCCAGTGCGTCATGTCTGGTGCGGTGATGGAGCCGCAACTTTTAAAAATGACCACGGCAATCATGGCTCCGGTCATGGCCCCGCCGGGCAGGTGAAAGCGGTCAAAAACAAAACTTCCCGCCAGCCCCACGGCAAACAGCATTATCGTTGTACCCATGCAAATATCCTTCGCGCCGCGCCGGGCGCGGCCGCATGCTCTGTCTATCGCCGCTGCGCAGCGGCGCACCCACTGCTTACGCTTTTTTCTCCGGGCTCTCAATAAGCGCCGCCGACGCAAAATTATGGAAAAAGGGGCGTTTTTTCTGCTGTTTGACGCGCGCAAAACCTCTCGCTACTCTGCTCTGGTTACCCCTGACGTTTACCAAGAGGACACCATGCACTTTACGCCCAGCCCTTATGCGGAGACGGAATCGCGCAGCCTTGACCCCATGACCACGCGGGGGATGGTCTCCTCGCCGCACTACCTTGCCACCCAGGCAGGCGTGGACATCCTGCGCAAAGGCGGCACGGCTCTGGATGCGGCCATTGCCGTGGCCGCAGTGCTGGCCGTAGTTTATCCGCAGATGTGCAGCATCGGGGGCGACAACTTCTGGCTGGCGCACGAGGCGGCCACAGGCGCGCTGCACGGCATCAACGCCAGCGGGCGGTCGGGCGAAAAGGCCACGCTTGGATATTTTGCCCAAAAGGGCCTTGCCGCTATCCCCCTGCGTGGGCCGCTGGCGGCCTGCACTGTCCCCGGCGTAGTGTCCGGCTGGGACGCCGCCCACGCCCTCAGCCGCTTGTGGGGCAGCCAGCTTTCGCTGGCCGATCTGCTGCAGGAGGCCATAGACCTTGCTGCTGAAGGCTTTGCCGTGACGCCGTCGCTGGCTTTCTGGCTGCATGAAGACTGCAAAAAAGACAGCACGGGCTATCGCGAGCTGCAGCGCCTGCCCGGCTTTGCCCGCACCTTTTTGCCCACGGGCTCGCCTGCGCGGGCGGGCGAACGGATGCGCCTGCCCGACCTTGCCGCCACGCTGAGCCTGATTGCGCAGGAAGGCCCCCGCTCGTTTTACGAGGGCGACCTGGCCCAGCGCATGACCAGCTGGCTGCAGGCCAACGGCGGTCTGCTGACGGCAAGGGACTTTGCCGAGCACCAGGCCGAGACCGTCGAGCCGCTGCGGGTACGCTACCGAGGCCTTGAGGCGTGCAACCTGCCCCCCAATACGCAGGGCGTGGCCTCCCTGTCCATACTCAACATCCTTGAACATATGGATGTAGCCAGCCTTGGCGAGGGCAGCGCCGACCATATCCATGCCGTTGTCGAAGCCACCAAGCTGGCCTTTGCCGAGCGCGACGCCCACGTCACTGATCCCGATTTTGCCGAGATACCTGTCGAATATATGCTGTCGCCCGCGCACGGACGCGATCTGGCAGGCCGCATCGACATGCGCCGCGCGCTTGCCCCCAACGCCCCGCTGGAGCCAAAGGGCGACACCTGCTGGTTTGGCGTTGTGGATGCCGTGGGCAACGCTGTTTCGGCCATCCAGAGCATATTTCACGACTTTGGCGCGGGCATTGTAGCCGGGGATACGGGCGTATTGCTGCAGAACAGGGGCAGCTTTTTTTCGCTGGATGCCGGGCACATCAACGCGCTGGCCCCGCTCAAGCGAACCATGCATACGCTTAACCCGCCCATGCTGCGCAAGGACGGCAAGCCATGGCTTGTCTACGGCACCATGGGCGGCGAGGGACAACCCCAGACCCAGGCCGCCATTGTGACCCGCATGGTCGACTTTGGCCTCAGCCCGCACGATGCGGTTGCCGCGCCCCGCTGGCTGTACGGGCGCAGCTGGGGCCTGCCTGCCAACAACCTGCGCATCGAGGGCCGCTTTGCCCCCCAGGTGGCCGCAAGCCTGCGCCAAAGGGGGCATGACGTGCAACTTACAGGGGGATATAGCGACCTTATGGGGCATGCAGGAGCCATTTTGCGCGACCAGGGCACGGGTGTGCTGTATGGCGCAACCGACCCGCGCAGCGACGGCCTGGCCGCTGGTTATTAACACCGCAACCCACTGCCGCGCCTGCAAAACACCGTGAGGCATTTTGTGTAGCCATTGGTGTAAAATCGTGGTTATATACAGCAGGTTTTTTTGCTGGCAGGCCTCGCCCGTGCCCGCACCTGCGCCGCTGCAAAGGCGAAGTTTCTCTTTTTGTCATTCTGGGGCTTTCACCCAATACAAAAAATACAAATTCGTAGAAAATAAAAATGCTCACGAATACAGAGTGTTAATACATTTTTTTACAGCAAACAGAGCCTTGCCCGCCGCCTCCGACCAATAAATCTACAGAACAGTATATTCTGTGGAAAATTATTTTTTTGCCTTTTTAATCAGGTAGTTGTAAACATTTTTTACCTGCATGCCGTCGACTGGCTGCTGACCGTGACTGCAAAAAGATTTATTTTTTGTTGTCGTCACGTTGAACCTTTTACAATAAAGTCTTTATTTTCAGCATCTTGATTGCGCTGTGAGGCGGGCGTTGCAGACCTGCCCGTCCACGTGGTATCATATTTGACTAACGATACCGCATATGCGACAAGGTTCATGCTCTGACAACCAATTTGCTTTTCACTAAGTTGTAGAGATTATAGCTCTTAAAGCTACCAAAACGTATTTTTTACGGTCGGCAACTTTTTAAATAGTTAGTTTTTACTGATAGTTAGCAAAAAGGAATACTTCTTGCTTAATCTTGACTTACCGTAATTTGGTACACCCCTGTAACTGCACATAAAACTCGGGAGGCCTTCATGAATTTGCTGAAAGTAGCGTCAGTCTGCGCCCTGTCTCTCTTTGTGGGGCAAGCGGCCATGGCCGCGGAAGCTCCGATTAAAATCGGGTTCCCCATCCCGCTCACCGGTGAAATCCCCAAAGTGGGCGAAGGATCCAAGTACGCGGCTGAGATGCTCAAGGAAGAGATCAACGCCAAGGGCGGGCTGAAAGTGGGCGACAAAATGTACCCGCTTGAATTTATTTATGAAGACAATGAATCCAAACCCGAATCGGCCGTTAACGTTACCCTCAAGCTTATCGAGCGCGACAAGGTTATGGCCATTGTAGGCCCCCAGTCTTCGCGTCAGGCGGTGCCTGCGGGCGCTGTCGCCAATGACGAACAGGTTCCCATGATCACCCCCTGGTCCACCAACCCCGACGCCACCAAGGACCGCCCCTGGGTATTCCGCGGGGCCTTCCTTGACCCCTTCCAGGCTCCTGTGGCCGTGGACTTTACCACCAAAAAGTTCAACGCCAAAAAAGCCGCCGTACTCTTTGAAGTTTCCAACGACTACTCCAAGGGACTTGCCGACAACTTCAAGGAATCCTTTGAAAAAACTCACGGCAAGGGTTCTGTTGTGGCCATGGAATCGCACGGCCCCAAGGATCAGGATTTCTCTGCCCAGCTTACCAAAATCATCGCGGCCAAGCCCGACTTTATCTTTGTGCCTGAAAACTACAGCTTTGCGGCCCTTATCGTGCCGCAGGCCCGCGACCTTGGCTACAAGGGCCCCTTCATGGGTTCTGACGCCTGGGGTTCCGCCGAACTGTTCAACCTTTGCGGCAAAGACTGTGTAAACCAGTTCTTCTCCACCCACTACACCGCTGAAGGCGCCACCGGCAAGACCAAGGAATTCATCGACAAGTACAAGGCCAAGTACGGCTACGTGCCTGACGACGTTGCCGCCCTGACCTGGGACTCCATCAACATCGTGCTTCAGGCCATCCAGAAAAACGGCAAGATCGACCCCGACCTCAAAAAGGAACGCAAGATCATCCGCGACAACATGGCTGGCATGGAAAAGTTTGACGGCATCACCGGCAGCATGAAGTTTGACGAAAACCGCGACCCCATCAAGTGCGCCGTTATCGTGCGCGTGACGGAAACCGGCGCATTCGCCTTTGTTGAATCCGTCTGCCCCAAATAGCAGACTACAGGCTCTGCCGCGCGGCCCAACCCACAGGGGGCCGCGCGGCGGCATGCTGTTTTGACGTTTTGCAGCATGCGCTGCGTTGGCTGGCGTGTTTTGCCTCCGATCAGCCAGCCCCTGCAAATCAGTAATGGTTTTTTACGCGGCTTTGGCATATAAGCACGAGCTGCAATGTCTCGCCTGCCGCAAAGGCTGCCCGCCGGCAAGCTGCCGGGGGCATGAACAACGATTTTTTTTGCAGATCGCTTCGGCCCCGCTTGAGCCAAACATGCTCGCGACCGTACGTTTTTTGCTTTATCACCGCCCAATGGGCGGGAACGACGCCGACTGACACAGACTACGCACACTGTAACCGCCAGCTTTTGGGTAGCCCTATGGACTTTTTGCTGCAACAGACCCTCAACGCCTTGCAATGGGGCAGCTTTTACGCCCTCATCGCTCTGGGCTACACCTTGGTTTACGGGGTGTTGCGCCTCATCAACTTTGCCCACGGCGATATTTTTATGGTCGGGGCCTACATCTCCTTTTTTGTCGCCACGTACCTCTTATCTTCCGACGGGCTGGGCCTTTCGCCGCAAAACACGCTGTGGCTGACCATCGTGCTGACCATGGTGCTTACGGCGCTTGTAGGCGTGACGCTTGAGCGCATCGCCTACCGCCCCTTGCGCCGCAAGGGCGCGCACAGGCTGTACGTGGTTATTACCGCCCTGATGTGCGGCCTTATCCTCGAAAACGGCAACCTGGCGCTGCTGGGCGCAACCAAGCGCAAGTTGCCCGAGCTCATCGACAAAACGGTGTATTCCATCGGGCCGCTGGTGATAACCAACCTTAAGGTTTGGGTTATCGTGGCGGCCGTGCTGGTGTTTCTGTTCTTGCAGATCATGGTCACGCGCACCAAGGTCGGCATGGCCATGCGCGCCGTGTCGTGGGACCGCTTTGCCCTGCCGCTCATGGGCATTCCGCTTGACAGCGTCATTGTGGTCACCTTTGTGCTGGGGTCGGGCATCGCCGGTCTTGGCGGCATGCTGTTTGCCATGTGCTACCCCAACCTTGAGCCGTACATGGGCGCCATGATCGGCTGGAAGGCCTTTATCGCGGCGGTTGTGGGCGGCATCGGCGACATACGCGGCGCATTTGTGGGCGGCTTTTTGCTGGCCTTTGTCGAAATCATGGTGGTAGCCTTTTTGCCGTCCACCTACATGGATCTGTTTTCATTTACCATTCTGCTGCTCATCCTGTGGGTGCGGCCCACGGGCATTTTCGGCATGCCGCAAACGACCAAAATCTAGCCGGAGTGTCTGATGCTGCCTCTTTTTGTTCAAACGGTTCTTGTCATTCTGGGTGTGCTCTGCATCGGCTATGCCATTAAGCGCGTCATCAAGCAGAAAAAAATAGACTGTCTTGTGTTTCTGCTTGGCGGACTTGTGCTCATCTTTGCCGAATACTTTGCGTGGATCGACGGCTACTGGCTGTCGGTCATCAAGTTCATGGGCCTCAACATCATATTTGCCACCAGCCTGAACCTCGTGAACGGCTACATGGGCGAATTTTCATGTGGGCACGCGGGCTTTATGTGCGTGGGCGCATACGTGGGCGGGTTTATTTCCATCATTCTGTTTACCAAAAACAAAATGCTGGGCGCGCCTCTGCTGCCGCCCGAGCTTGCTCCGCTGCTGTTTCCCTTTGTCCTCGCTGTTGCGGGCGGGGTGGCGGCGCTGTTTGGTCTGCTGGTGGCCCTGCCCTCGTTCAAGACGCGCGACGACTACCTGGCCATCATTACCATCGCCGCCAACTACATTATTATTTCGCTCATTATTAACATCGACTTTGTGGGCGGCCCGCGCGGCCTCACGGGCATGCGCGGCGTTGTACGCGCCATGGAGGGCGTGGCAGACATACCCTGGATGATGATCTGGACACTGCTGGGCGTGATGGTCACAACCATGATGCTGTACCGGCTGGTCAACAGCACCCTGGGCAAGGGCATACCCGCCGTATGTCAGAACGAAGTGGCCGCGGAGATCATGAGCGTCAACACCAAGAAGGTAAAACTTGTGGCCTTTATGGTCTCGGCGGGCATTGCGGGCGTGGCGGGCGCGCTGTACGCGCACATGTTCAGCTCCATCTACGCCAACAGCTTTGGCATCATGAAGTCCACTGAAGCCATGGTCATGGTCTATCTGGGAGGCATGGGCTCGCTCTCCGGCTCGGTGCTCGCAGCGATCATGTTTACCCTGCTCATCGAACTTTTGCGCTTTGCTCTGCCTGCCATGAACGACCTGGCGCACATGCTGCCCTTTGTGCCCAATTCATTCAATATCAGCCAGGAATGGAAGTGGGTCATCATCCCGCTTATTCTTATCCTGCTCATGCAGTTCAGACCCGAGGGCCTGCTGGGCAACCGGGAACTGACCGACGCCTTTCCCAAACTGAAACGGCTGATAAGCTTCGGCAAGCGGCCCTAGAACGGCTGCCCCAGGACGGCGCGTCCCAAATGCGCCATTGATGCAGATACAACCAGAACGAGTGGGGGCTGACCTTGGCACTGCTTGAAATGAAAGAAGTCACGCAACGCTTCGGCGGGCTGATTGCGTTAACGGATTTTTCCATCGCTGTGGACGACCACACGCTGGTGGGGCTAATCGGCCCCAACGGCGCGGGCAAAACCACGGTTTTTAATCTGGCTTCGGGCTTTTACCATGCCACAGAAGGGCAGATTATCTTTAACGGGCAGACATACGACAAGAGTCTTGAACCGCACCAGGTCACGACCATGGGCATGGCCCGCACATTTCAGAACATCCGCCTGTGGAACGACATGACCGTGCTCGACAATATCTGCGTGTCGCAATACCACAGGCTGGGCTATGGCCTGATTGACGCGTGGCTTTGCAACGAGCGCTACAGCCGCGAAGAAAAGCGTGTACGCCAAAAGGCCGCAAAGATTCTTGAAATCATGGAACTGGGCGACGTGGCCAACGAGTTTCCCAAAAACCTGCCCTACGGCCTGCAACGCCGGGTAGAGCTGGCCCGCGCCCTGTCCACCGACCCCAAGCTGCTGCTGCTCGACGAGCCCGCCGCCGGTCTGAACTCTTCAGACGTGGACGGCCTGATCAAGCACATCCGCTGGATATTTGACGAATTTAAAATCGCCATCTGGATGATCGAGCACCAGATGAAGGTGGTCATGTCGCTGTGTCAGCACATTACCGTGGTTGAATTTGGCAAAACCATTGCCAAGGGCACACCGCAGGAAATTCAGTCCAACCCCGATGTCATCAAGGCCTACTTGGGCGACGAGAACGTGTGATGCTACTGGAAGTTGAAAATCTCTACGCCGGCTATGGCAAGATTGAAGCCCTTCACGGCATTTCATTTCACGTGAACAAGGGCGAAATAGTCACCCTCATCGGGGCCAACGGCGCGGGCAAGTCCACCACGCTCAAGGCCGTCATGCGCCTTACGCCGCCGGAATCGCCCACGGTCATCAGCGGCGACATCCGCTTTAACGGCGAATCCATCCTCAAGACCGAGCCGCACCATGTTGTGGCCCGCCTCAAGATGGATCTGGTGCCCGAAGGCCGCCATATTTTTGGCAACCTCACGGTGAGCGAAAATCTCAAGCTGGCCACCTGGACCCGCAAGGACAACAATATCCAAAAAGACGTGGACAAGGTCTTTGAACTTTTTCCGCGCCTCAAGGAGCGCATGCACCAGCGCAGCGACACGCTCTCTGGCGGCGAGCAGCAGATGCTGGCCGTGGGGCGGGCGCTCATGACCAACTGCTCGGTGCTGCTGCTGGACGAACCTTCCATGGGCCTTTCGCCCCTGCTGATGTACGACATGTTCCGCACGCTCAAGCAGCTCAACAGCGACGGCCTGACCGTTGTGGTTGTGGAGCAGAACGCCCGTCTGGCCCTGCAGGTGGCAGACCGGGGCTACGTGCTCGACACCGGAGCCATTGTGGCCGAGGGCACAGCCGCGCAGCTGGCCGACACGCCGGAAATCAAGGCGGCCTACCTCGGCGCGTAACCGCCGCAGTGCCGTAACCCGCAATACCGATGCAAGGCAAAGCCCCCGTTGAAAAACGGGGGCTTTGTAGTACCTGCGAGGGCCGTATTGCTGCAGCGGCTGAGGCGCGTGGGGCTGCTTCCACGGGCAAGGAGGGGATGCCCGCGTTTTGTCCGCAATTTCACGCCAGCATTTCCCTGTCGGCAGCTATCTGGTAGCAGCTATCTGGCCTCAGTTATCTGGCCGCAGTTATCTGCCAGCTGTCACCATGGACTCGCCCATAAGCCGGGCCGCTTCCATATCTTTGGGGAACTGCGCGGCGCGGTAAACGGCTTTTTCCGATTCCGAAAACCGTTCGCACTTGTACTTGCTGTAGTCCTCGAACTGGTAGGTATTGAAGGCGTGCAGCACCTGAGGCTCCCCAAACAGACGGCCCGCAAACATTTCCATGCCCTGGAGGTTCTGGCGGTAGCCATGCTGCTGCATCTCTGCAGCGGTCACGTTCATGGTGTAGATAAAGCCCGTGGGCATGCGCTTGGGGGCCAGCGAGCTGTAATTGGCGTCGTAGACAAAGTAGGCGAACATCAGGCGCTCAAAAAAGCTGCGCAGCTTGCCCGTGATATTGCCAAAATAAATGGGGCTGCCAAAGATTACGCCGTCGGCCTGCGACAGTTTTTCCAGCACCGGAGCCAAATCGTCCTTTGCCGCGCAGTGGCCGTAACTTTTACCGCCGATTTTTTTGCAGGCAAAACAGCTCACGCAGCCATTGTAGGCAAGATCATACAGATGAATCATCTCTGTTTCCACGGGTTCGCCGCAGGGGGCGGCGGCTGCGCCGTCCAGCGCCGCCTGCAACAGCTGCGCGGTATTGTGCTTCTTTCTGGGACCGCCGTTTATGGCAAAAATTTTCATTGTATTCTCCTTGAGTAGGGTTGGTGGCAGTGGGAACCTCTTGACCACCATGTATACCTGCTATAAAAATATTTTCGCAAGTACGCATATTTTTCTTCCCTACTTTTTTTGCGAGCGCCCCATGACAAAATCCCCCGCCTGCGCATCCAGCGGTCTGTACGACGACAAAAGCCAGTGCCCCATACTGCATGTTTTCAAACGCATAGGCGGCAAGTGGAAGCTGCCCATACTGTGGCATCTGGCAGACCGGGAAACCGTGCGCTACAACGAGCTCAAACGCAGCGTGCGGGGCGTCACCAACATGATGCTGACCAAGTGCCTGCGCGAGCTTGAAGACTACGGGCTTGTGCACCGCAGGCAGTACAACGAGGTTCCCCCACGGGTGGAATACTCCCTCTCCGAGCGCGGCAAAAAGCTGCTCCCGGCACTGGAAGCGCTTTACGCCTGGGGCCGGGAGCAGCTGGATTTTGAAAAAAAAGCGGGAAATGAGGACGCCACGGGCTGCGACAGCCGGCCGCCTGACCGGCTGTTGCCTGACCGGGCTGCTGTCTGACCGGGCTGTGACCGGTCAACGGGCTGACGGACCGGAATCCTGCTCTGCGGACAGAGCTGCAGCCAGAGCTGCAGCCTGGGCTGCAGCTGGGGGTGTAGCCTGACAAGGGGGCATGGCGTCTGGCTCCCGTTGCCCGGAGCTGCGCCTGTTTTCGGCCACGATGCCGCTGATGATCAGCACCCCGCCCAGCAGTGTGGCCAGGGTCATCCGCTCGTCCAGCAAGGCCGCGCCAAACAGCACCGCCGCCAGCGGATTAAGAGCGATAAAAACCCCCGCGCGGGCCACGCCGATCTTTTGTATGCCGTCGTAATACCAGATATAGGCCACGGCAGACCCCACAATACCCAGATAGAGCAGGCTGGATACCTCCCAGGCGCTGAAGCGCAGCACGGCGTCGACATCGAGCACGCCAGAGGCGGCGGCATAGGCCACAAGCATGACGGTTCCCGCATAGATGGAATAGGTCACCGTGTGCAGCGGCCCCAGCTGGCGCACCACTGACTTGCAAAATACGCTGTAGGCGCTCCAGCTCAGCACGCAGCCGCCAATAAGCGCCTCGCCGACCCAGCCGGGCGCGCCCGTAGCGCTCCCCGCGCGCTGCGGATCGCCCCCGCCCACCACCAGCGCCACGCCGCAAAAGCACAGCGCGATGCCCAGCACCTTGAGGGACGTCACGTGCTCCCGGTAAAACAGGTAGGCGATAAGCGTCATCACTGCCGGGTTGAGCGCCACAATCAGGGCCGCCCGCGAGGCGCTGATGTGCTGCAGCCCGCTGAAAAAGAAAAAGCTGTACGAAAATATGCCGCAAAAGCCCAACAGGCTTACCACCAGCGCCTGTCTGGCCGTCACCCGCCTGAACCCCTTGCCCGAAATAACAAGGAACAGACTCAGCGCCGCCGAGGCCAGCAAAAAACGCAGACAGGCCGAAAACATGGGCGCAACCCCGGCCAGGCTTCTGCCCGCGATAAAGGTTCCGCCCCAGGCCACAGCCACCAGCGCCAGCCTGGCATAGACCGCCGTATCCTTTCCACCCTTATTCATTGCCATTGTGCCCTGCCTGATTGCGCTTGCGTTTTGCGACCCTGCGCCGGGACATACCCGGGGCGCGGGCCGCGCCATTGCCCTTGCGAGCATACAGGCATATATTTACGCCCATGTTTATTCATGGTGAAATGAGCAAATACTCATGGTAAAACCCAATGACGCTTAGCCAGCTTGAAATATTTTCTGCCGTTGCCGCGTGCCGGGGCTTTACAGCCGCCGCCATGCAGCTGGGCATTTCGCAGTCGGGGGTGTCGCACGCCATCGAGTCTCTGGAACAGGAATTTGGCGTCAGCCTGCTGCGCAGGGGCAAATACCCGGAGCTGACCGATGTGGGCGCGCGCCTGCTGCGCCAGGCGCAGGCCATGCTGGGGCTGGCCGAATCCATGCGGCAGGAGGCCTCGGACGCGCGCGGCATGAAGCGCGGCACGCTGCGCATAGGCTCCTTTGGTCCCACTGCTTCGCTGCGCCTGCTGCCCCCGGTGCTTGAAAAATACCGGGCGGCCTTTCCCGGCATTGAAATTCATGTGGACGAAGGCCCCGACGGCGAGGTTGCCCAGTGGATTGCTGATTACCGCGTGGACGTGGGTTTTGTAACCCTGCCCAACGACCGGTTTGAGACCTTTGCCCTCATGCGGGACCAGCTGGTGGCCCTGCTGCCCCAGGGGCATGCTCTGGCGGGCAAACGCGCAGTGACGCTGGCCGAGCTGTGCGCCAGCCCCTTTGCCATGACAAGGGCGGGGTCGGAGGACATCATCCGCCAGCTGTTTCAGGCGGCGCACGTGCAGCCCAATATCCGCTGCCGCTCGCTGCAGCTGGTGAGCACCATCGCCGCCGTGACGCGGGGCGATGCCGTCAGTATTGTGGCGGAATCAGCCCTGCCGCCCGAAGGTACGCCCGCCTATGTAAAAAAGCCCCTGCGCCCGGCAGCCGTGCGGGAGGTGGCGCTGGCCGTGCCCGACCGCGCACGCATATCCCCGGCCACGCGTGAATTCATACGCATTGCGCAGCAGGTATTTGCCCCGGCGAGCAACCACAAGGGCAAAGCCACACAAAAATTGCCTATTGGCGGATAATCGGTATAGTCTGAATCAGACGAAGGATACGCACTTAAGGTTCGCACAACCGTTTCGCACATCAGAGGGGGCTTAGCATGCATGTTCTCATTCTGGGCGGCACTGGCTTTGTGGGGCGATATCTTGCCGGAGCGCTCCTGCGCGAAAACCATACGGTCAGCGTCGCGTCGCGCAGCGCGGGCAAGGGGGGCAACGGTCCCCGGCGCGTGGTGTGGAACGGCTGGGACGGAGCGGCTCTGGCGGGCCTGCTGGACAGCGTGGACGCCATTGTGAATCTGCAGGGCGAAAATATCGGCGGCGGCCGCTGGACCGCCGAGCGCAAGCAGGCCATCGTCAGCAGCAGGGTTGAAACCGGGCAGGCGCTGTGCGTTGCCCTGCGCATGCGCAGGGAGCAGGGCCATACCCTGCCCGCAACGCTTTTGCAGGCGTCCGCCAGCGGTTACTATGGCCTGTGGCGCGAGACCGCGCCGCCCTGCGACGAGGGCGCTGCCTCCGGTCAGGGATTTCTGGCGGATACCTGCCGCCAGTGGGAGCAAAGCACCGTACCCGTTGAGGCCCTTGGCCTGCGCCGCTGCGTGCTGCGCTTTGCGCCCGTGCTGGGCAAAAAGGCCAACGGCACGCCAGGCGGATTTATCGAACGCATGCTGCCGCCCTTCCGCATGCATGTGGGCGGCCCGCTGGGTTCAGGCCGCCAGCCGTTTTGCTGGACGCACCTTGAGGACGTAGCCGGGGCCGCGTCCCTGCTGCTGCAGCGCACGGACCTTGCGGGGGCTTTTAACATCTGCGCCCCGCGTACCCCAAGCATGAGCGAATTTACCCGCGCCCTTGGCAGGGTTTGCGGCAGCCCCTCGTGGCTGCCCGTGCCAGGTCCCCTGCTGCGTCTGCTGCTGGGGCAGATGGCAGACGAGCTGTTGCTGGCCGGGCAAAACCCCACGCCGCTGCGACTGCAGGCTGCAGGTTACGCCTTTCGCCAGCCGGAGCTGGAGCAGGCCCTGCAAAGCGTGCTCGCCTAGAAGGTCAGCTGCTTCTGGGTATTCCACAAGGTTCTGTAGCCGAAATACAGCGAGCAGAAACAGCACAGGCACACGCAGGCGCAAATGGCCACCATGATGGTTATCTGGTACAAAATGGCCGTGGTGGGCGCTGTGCCGGAGAGTATCTGACCGGTCATCATGCCGGGCAGCACCACTATGCCCATGCCCAGCATGGAGTTGAGCGTGGGCACAAGGGCTGTTTCCAGCGCCTGACACACAAAGGGAAAGAGCACCTTTTCCGGGGTTGCGCCGATGTTGAGCAAGGCCTCCACGCGCGCACGCTGCCCTTCAAGGCCGTTCCAGAACGACTTGAGCCCCAGCGAAACGCCGGTCAGCGCATTGCCCATGAGCATGCCGCTGATTGGTATCATGTACTGCGGGTCAAACAGGCTCTGCCCCACAATGCAGGTCACAAAAAACACAATAACGCCCAGTCCGCAACAGGCGATGGATACGGATACTACCAGCCTGAAACGCGGGTTAAGCCTTTTGTTGCGCGACAGCACCAGATAAATGGTAAAAAACACCAGTATGGTCAGATAACCCATGGTGAGCAGGGGGTGCGGATGCTCAAAAAGAAAGGTCAGGGCATAACCCGCAGCAATGAGCTGCAGGGTCATGCGCGCGCTGGCCAGCACCAGCAGCTTTGTCTGGTTGATGCGGCACTTTTTCATGACGGCCAGCACCAACAGCAGCAGCACATAGACGAGCAAAAACGAGCCTAACTGGATCTGGGCAACGCCGTTCATAGCTATTCCGCCTCTGCCCGCAGGCTGATGATGTTTTGCGCGTGCCGCGCGGTAAGGGCCGGGTCATGGCTCACGGCCACAACGGTCATGCCGCGCTCGCGGCAATAGGCCAGCACCTGCGACATGAAGCGCTCGGCCGTGTCCTGATCGAGCGCCGAGGTTGGCTCGTCCAGCAGCAGCACCCTGGGCAAAAACGAAAGACAGACGGCAAGGAACACGCGTTGACGCTCGCCGCCTGAGAGGTGCACGCAAGGGGCGTCCAGCGGAAAGTTGGCGCAGCACAGACGCAAAAACGTCTGCTTGTCCTCGGCGGACAGCGGCGCGGATTCTCTGGCCTCGCAGTAGGCGTCAAAGTTGTCGCCCACGCTGCCGTCAAAAAGAAACACAGACTGCCCGGCCAGCAGCACCTCGCGCCGCAGCGCTATACTGTCGAGACCGGCCGTGTCCTGCCCGTTGTAAAGAACCGTGCCCGCCGTAGGCGCAAGGGTTTTATTGAACAGCCGCAGCAGGGTGCTTTTGCCGCTGCCGCTGGCTCCGCTGATAAAGGTGGCCCTGCCGCCCTCGATGTCCAGGTCGTTGTAAACAATCTGGCCGTAGGCAAGGCCGCGCGTCTGTATGCAGGACATGGTTTTTCCCCGTTGCTGGCAAAGTGCTGGCCGATCTGGCTTGCGACATACTACAGGCGTTTGCTGTCAGGTCAACCGCTGGCGCGGTCAATACGCGGCCATGCGGAAATTTTTTTATTTGTCTGCCGCCAAGCGAGCCCTTGCACGGGGCCGCTTGCGGCCATGATTTTTTCCTTTCAACCGCCGCTGGCCGACATCTGGGGCTACAGAGGCATTGTGCATTGGCGTGTATGAGGCTATGGTACGCTACCAAGTAATTTTTTATGTACAGGAACAGCATGTCTCCATCGTTCGAAGATTTTAATTTGTCCCCGGAATTGTTGCAGGGCGTCAAGGATATGGGCTTTGAAGAGCCCTCTCCCATTCAGGTTCTTGCCGTGCCCTTTTTGCTGACCGGCCGCGATGCGGTAGGCCAGGCCCAGACAGGCACAGGCAAAACAGCCGCCTTCGGCATGCCCATTCTGGAAAAGCTCACCCCCGCAAAGGCGGTGCAGGCGCTGGTGCTTTGCCCCACGCGCGAGCTTGCCATTCAGGTTGCCGAAGAACTCAGCAAACTTGCGGCCCGCAAGCGTGGCGTGGCCATTTTGCCCATCTACGGCGGTCAGGCCATTGAACGGCAGCTGCGCGCCCTGGAGCGCGGCGTGCAGGTGGTGGTGGGCACCCCCGGCCGCTTGATGGACCATCTGCAGCGCGGAACCCTGCGCCTCAACGCCGCCACCACCGTTGTGCTCGACGAAGCAGACGAAATGCTCGATATGGGCTTTCGCGAAGATATAGAAGCCATTCTGGAGCGTATGCCCGCCGACTGCCAGCGCGTGCTTTTTTCGGCCACCATGCCCCCGGCCATCCTGCAGCTGAGCAAGCGCTTTCTGCGTGACCCGGAGATGCTGGCCATCGCGCAAAAAACCCTGACCGTGCCCGCCATTGAGCAGGTCTATTACGAGGTGCGCCCGCACCAGAAGATGGACGCGCTCTGCCGGGTGCTGGACGCGCAGGGCTTTCGCAAGGCGCTGGTTTTTTGCTCCACCAAACGCAGTGTGGACGAAGTAACGGCCCACCTGCAGCAGCGCGGTTACCAGAGCGACGGTCTGCACGGCGATCTGGCCCAGTCGCAGCGCGACAGGGTCATGCAGCGCTTTCGCGGCGAGGGGCTCGATATTTTGATCGCCACCGACGTGGCCGCGCGCGGCATTGACGTGGACGACGTGGACGCCGTGGTCAACTACGACATTCCCCACGACGCAGAGCGCTACGTGCACCGCATAGGCCGCACGGGCCGGGCTGGCCGCGTGGGCAAGGCCTTTACCTTTGTGACCCTGCGCGAGCAGCACAAGCTGCGCGACATCATCCGCCACACCAAGGCCCGCATCCAGCAGGAGCGGCTGCCCTCGCTGCGCGATGTGGCCAATATCCGCACCTCGCGGCTGCTGGATGAAGTGCGCGCCACCCTGACTGCCGGCGCCCTCGAAGCCTGCATGCAAATGGTTGAGGACTTTCTGTCCGAGCAGTTTGCCGACGATGTCATCACCAGCCGCGACGTGGCCGCCGCCCTGCTCAAGCTGCTGATGCAGCGCGACTTTGGCGACGCCAGCAACGTGCCCGATGAAGACCCGCTGTCCGACGCGCCACGCCGTCCCAGCCGCGATGGCCGAGACGGCCGAGACGGCCGAGACGGATTCCGCCAGGGCGACCGCGACGGGGGCCGCCCCCGCCGCAACGACGCCCCCATGACGCGCCTGCACATCAATGTGGGCCACGCCCACAAGGTTTCGCCCGGTGAAATGGTGGGCGCCATCACGGGCGAGTGCGGCATCCCTGGCCGCAGCATCGGGGCCATCAGCATCCAGAATCACTTCAGCCTTGTGGAAGTGCAGAGCGACCTGGCCGACGACGTGCTGACCGTGCTCAACCGTGGGGTGTTTATCGCCGGGACACGGGTGACCGCCAAGCAGGATTCCGGCGCAGGCGGCCCCTTCCAGCGCAAAAGCTTTGGCCCCGGCGCACGCGCGCCCCGCGGCCCCCGCCCCGGCTACCCCGCCCGCAACCCGCGCGAAGGCGGCAACGCCGCAGCCGGCGGCAAGCGTTTTTCGCACCCTGACAAATGGGGCAGAAAGCCTCGCGGCGCGGAAGACGACAGGGAATCATAACCAACCGCCATCGTTTATACAGCGGCCCGCCCGGCTACCCAGCCGGACGGGCCGTTTTGGTTACAACGCCTGTCTGAGCCACTGCCCCCACTGCACGCATCCATGTGCACGCCGCCCGGCTGCATCCTGACGCGTCGCTGACGCCTGACCCTACTATACACTGCCGTGCGGCCTCCATATGGAGGGCCGGTGGAATCCTATTGCGGAGCGCCCACGGCCCCGTCTTTGGTGTAGAGCCAGGCTTGCCCCCGTCTTTGAGGTAGAGCCGTTTTGTGCTGCTGAAATGGCTGGGGAATAGATCAGAAACCTGTCGGAAAAACTGCCCGCTGAAGGGGCTTGCCCCCGTCTTTGGTGTAGAGCCCAAAAATGTTGGTACCAGCTTTCAGGATACGAAAGATACCAACAGATATACCAACACTATGTTGGTATGTACAGGTAGGGAGTGAGAACTAGTGAGAAGTCGAAATGGCGGAAAAGCTAAGCCCCGCAAGGCTTTTAAGGCTTTGCGGGGCTTTATGAGAAAAAAATTTGGTGGGTCGTGCGGGGATCGAACCTGCGACTCTCTGCTTAAAAGGCAGATACTCTACCTACTGAGTTAACGACCCGTAGAGACGCGGAATATAGCGACAGCCCCGGCGACTGTCAAGCGCGTCATGCGGCAAAATACCGATCAAACCTCAATTTTTTTGCCCCAAAAAGCTACGCGCCCTTTTTTTCCAGCTTGGCCCAGGTGTCGCGCAGGGTTGTGGTACGGTTAAACACAGGGCGCGCATCGGTGCTGTCCTTGTCCTTGCAGAAGTAGCCAAGGCGTTCAAACTGCATCTTGTCGCCAGCCTTAAAGGTTGCCAGCGCCGGTTCAAGCTGGGCCTGCACAACCTTGAGCGAGTCGGGGTTAAGGTAGTCCAGAAAGGTCTTGCCGTCGGCGGCGGCATTGGGGTTTTCCGCCGCGAAAAGCTGCTCGTACAGCCGCACCTCGGCGGGCACGGCGTGCGCCGCCGAGACCCAGTGGATGGTTCCCTTGACCTTGCGGCCATCGGGGCTCTGCCCGCCCTTGCTTGCGGGATCGTATACGCAGCGCAGCTCGACCACATTGCCCGCGTCGTCCAGCACGGCCTCGCGGCAGGTGATAAAATAGGCGTAGCGCAGGCGCACTTCCGCACCGGGAGCCAGCCGGTGGTACTTTTTGGGCGGCTCAAGGCGAAAGTCGTCCCTGTCGATATACAGCTCGCGCGAAAACGGAACTTTGCGGCTGCCAAACGAGGCGTCCTCGGGGTGGTAGGGCATGTCGAACTCTTCCACCTGCCCTTCGGGATAATTTTCAATCACCACCTTCACCGGGTCCAGCACGGCCATGACGCGGGGGGTGTGATCGTTGAGGTATTCGCGCACGCAAAATTCGAGCATGGAGTAATCCACGGTGGAATCAGCGCGGGCAAGACCGATGCGGGCGCAAAACTCGCGCAGGGCCTCCGGCGGAATGCCCCGGCGGCGCATGCCGCTCAGGGTGGGCATGCGGGGATCGTCCCAGCCTGTGACGTGGCCTTCCTTGACCAGCTGGATGAGCTTGCGCTTTGACAGCACCGTGTAGGTGACGTTGAGGCGCGCAAATTCGATCTGCTGCGGGCGGTACGCGCCCAGGGTTTCTAGCACCCAGTCGTACAGCTCGCGGTTGTTGATAAATTCAAGCGTGCACAGCGAGTGGGTGATGCCCTCGATAGAGTCTGACAGGCAGTGCGTGTAGTCGTACATGGGGTATATGCACCACTTGTTGCCTGTGCGGTGGTGCTCTGCATGGCGGATGCGGTACAGCGTGGGGTCGCGCATGACCACATTGGGCGAGGCCATGTCGATCTTGGCGCGCAGTACCTTTTGACCATCGGCAAATTCGCCCGCGCGCATGCGCCGGAACAGGTCGAGGTTTTCCTCCACGCTGCGGTTGCGACAGGGGCTCTCACGGCCGGGCTGGGTCAGCGTGCCTCGGTACTCGCGTATCTCTTCGGCCGAGAGGTCGTCCACATAGGCCTTGCCCATGCTGATGAGCTGCTCGGCGTAGGTATAGAGCTTCTCAAAGTAGTCGGAAGCGTAAAATTCGCGGTCATCCCACACGCCGCCGAGCCAATGCACGTCTTCGCGGATGGAATCGACGTATTCCGTCTCTTCCTTGGTGGGGTTGGTATCGTCAAAGCGCAGGTTGCACTGGCCGCCAAATTCTTTGGCAACGCCAAAGTTGAGGCAGATGGATTTGGCATGCCCCAGATGCAGATACCCGTTTGGCTCAGGGGGAAAACGCGTGTGCACGAGGCCGCCAAAACGGCCCGAGGCGTTGTCTTCGGTAATGCGGGTGCGGATAAAGTCGAGACCGACTTTTGCTGCTTCGCCAGTGGGTTCGCCTTCTGCTGCCAGAGGGGCGGCGGGCATCGTATCTTTTTCGGGGGCCATAATGCGCTCCAATAGTTCCATTTAATGGGTAGTCCATAAAATTACGCCAAGGCGCGGGCATGGTCAATGTGTGGATGCTCTTGCTGGTCAGCCTTGAATAAAGAACATTTACGCAATACGGCAGAACATTCTTGACAGGTGCCCCTGTCTGGGCTAGCTTGCTTTTCTGCATTTGGGTTAGCTATCTGGCAGACCTGATGCACGCGGAGAGGTGTCCGAGCCGGCCGAAGGAGCTCGCCTGCTAAGCGAGTATACGGGCTTAAACCTGTATCGAGAGTTCAAATCTCTCCCTCTCCGCCACATACGCAAGTAAAACGGCGAGTTACTGTCAAAGGTAACTCGCCGTTTTTGCGTTCTAGCGGGGTAAAATTCTGGGCGGCGCGGGTTGGCGTGCATACCGCCATACATACTTTTGGGGAATCTGCGGGGAAATTTCTGGCACCCAAAGGCACCCACAGACCTTCAACTATCCAAGCAGAATTCAGCATGCACCTAATATGCTGGTGGATTTTTCAATCGTGGGATTGCATACTTGACGAAATCATTACAAATTTTATCGCCATCCTGGCGCACTATCTGCTCAATTTGCTTTAAATCGGCTGGCATGTCTGCGCTTTGCGTATCAAACGTTTTTATATATCTATTCGCAAACGCATCATCAAATTCAGGATTTATTCCTGCCTTTTCAGCATCTGCACGCATCTTATCAATATATACAAGTGAAACAGTATTGCGACCGTTTTCACGCGTGATGCGTGCTGCGACACCAGGATCTTTTTGGTGATATGGGCCTTGAACAGTGTATTCACCTGAATATGCTATCTGAGGGAATTTTCCCTTGACCTTGCAGCTATATTGCAAGCCAGCATTTTTTTTGGGAGCGGCGAACAAGACTTTTCCGTCAAAAGTCATATAAACATTTTCGTCATTAACCATCTTAAAAACTTCTGGCAGGTTTCCTCCAGGGCGCGAAGCGTGAACGGGCGACAGCCATGCCCCCAATAGTAATAAAAAGATGACACCAGAAATCAAAGGTTTCATGAGTCCTCCTTACCGCAACTATAACAATAGCAATCCGTATACCTTTTTGCCAAATCCAATACGTTGTGATAATTTTTATATGGTTGCCCTCGCCATGACCAATAATTATGAAAGTGGTGAAGGAAATCCATTGCTAACCCCAATAAAGGGCCAATATTTTAAACCGCGTTGCTATTAAGCGCTTGCTAATCATATTGGCTAATTTTCATCCCCTATTTACCGCCTGTTGCATAATTTCCATCCACCTCTCTAGTTCAATCTTCAAATCTTTTTTTTCTTGAAATTTTACAAACCACACAGGGAAGTCTATATCGGCAACTGACACCCAAAAGCCGGTCTTTTCCCTTGTGATCACTTCATTCGCTGTTTCAACGGCCACACTTGCAAGCCGATTATCACGCCCATATTTCTGAACGGAATGTAATTCATAGCCCCACTCTCTAACATCAGAAAGACAATATGACTTCGATTCTTGTTTATCAGAAAAATAACCAGCTAAAAATATTTTGTTATTTTGAAGGTCGACAGCAATACCAGTGCCATCCCATGCATAACTATAATCTTTATTCTGTATTGAATTTAACCAGTCATCCATGGGCACTCGCCCAACATTAGAAAGTTTTCCGACAAAAAAAACCAGTAGAGCAACGCCTATAACTAATGAAAGTATACCTGCCACTATTGATTGATTTAAAAGTGCAATAAATATTGCACCCACAAAGACTGCAATCGTACCAATATACATAGATACACCTTCAATAGCTGCCCTTCCCCCGACACTTTTCATATGCCCTCCTAGTGTCTAATACAATACATGATTTTTTATTTGATCTCATGACTGCAAGCCTTCGTCAATTTTTTTTTTAATAATACTTAAATGATAATATTTGCATTCTATAACTAGATAGTGTTGTCGAATTGTTTTCGACCACAGTGAAATGTTCCTGATTTGAACTGCGGCAAGAAATGAACTGTTCCGCTTCGCATAGCGCGTTGCAGTCCATCGCAATCGCTTGAGATGTAGAAATGCATTCTCAACAAGATGCCGTCATTTGTACACATACTTGTCATACTCGCGCTGGACTTTACGGTTCTTTATGGGTGAAATAATAGCCTTCATCGCCGCGTTGACAGCCATTTAAACGATTTCATCAGGAGCATACCCGCGATCCGCTAAAAATGCTTCCGCGCGCAACCCATCAATCAAGGCACGGGCTTCTTTGCAATCAGACCTGGCACATTCTTGTCCCCCCCCCCATTAAACGCAAAAAAGCGAGCTGCCGTAAAGCAACCCGCCCCTTCTCCTCACACAGCCAAGCCTACCCTTCCACCTCAGTCCCGTCCCTGTGGATAGCTACATCCCCAACCACCCCTTCAATGACCCCGGCTAAGCGGTCAAGGTTGGGGGCAACACTACGCAGGTAAATATCCGTTGTGGTGGGCCTCTGGTGGCCCAAAAGCGGATGTCCGTTATCTGCGATTTGACCAGACTGACGGCAAAATAGTGGCGTATGGCATGGAACCCGAATGGGGCTACCCCCGCCTTTTCGCAAAGCCGTTTCAGCATCAGTTTCACGGGGGCTTCCACCTGCCGCATTACATGCAACAGGGCAACCACGCCCAGTGTAACGCTGGCATTGATGCATCCCTGATCTTTGACCGTAAAGAGGCCTGGCTTGGGGCGATTTTGCACTAGCTGGGCTGCTGTCGATGCTTGCGCCTGCTAGCAATGCTGGCCGATGGCATCTTGTTGCCTTGCGAAAACAACAAACATAAATATCTATTATACGATAAAGTTAACAACTCACAGTGCTTCAACTCATTGACCCGCAATGGAATCGAACGTATATATAGTAACCTTTTATAACCTACACAGGAATGGTGAAGTGATGAAAAAATGGAGCATGCATTGTTTTGCAGTATTTTTTTGCGCATCCATCATGCTCTCGCTAGGATGCGTTAAAAAAGCTGACAATTATCAGCAGTTTGCTGTAAATTTTGAGTGGGCAGGCGGGGGGCTTAGTTCTCCCAATCCCGAGATCATAATTACTAATCCTCCCGCAGGAACAGGCTTTTTCAAGGTCCAGATGACTGATCTGGATATGACCAGTTTTGACCATGGCGGGGGCATTGTACCGTGCACCGTCAAAAACGGCACAGCGACCATCGCGCAAGGCTCTCTCAAGGGATACCGCGGCCCAGAACCGCCAATGTCGCAACGCCATCAGTACATGATAAAAGTTTTTGCTCTGAACATGGACCAAACGTTGGTGCTTGGAGAGGGCAAAGCTGTTCGCAGCTACCCCCACTAGCACAGCATCCTGCAGCACATTCGATCAGCAACTTTGAAAAAGGTTGCTGATCTTTTTTGTGTATTGTCGCGAGGATGTCTACGCGTGAGCCGATTCTGGAATGATTGCTTGCCCTCACACGACTGAAGGCTATCGGCCGTTCGAACCCCTGCATGCCGCATACATTCTTTGTCGATTTACATGAACCGACTGCGGAGTATGCGGGCTTAAACCTGCAGCGAGGGTCCAAATCTCTCCCACACCGCACCATGCGCAAACACGGCGAGTTACTGTTAAAGGTAACCCGCCGTTTCTTGCGTCTGAGTGGGGTGAAATTCGGGGCGGCGCGTGGTGGCGTGCATACCGGCATCAGGCCTTTGCGGGATCAGCCAAAAGCCGCCCACTGCGTCCTGTGCCACTTACTGTGAAGAGGCCTCAATTCCCTTTAAAAAAGCAAAATATTTACCGTCTTCCTTAACCATGTGGTTCAGCACAAGGTCGTGTATTATGCATTGCAGCATCTGCACTGAAGACACGGGATTTTCAGCATTCTGCCCGAGCAGGCCCGCGCACTTTTGCAGCAGTTCTTTGTGCCGGGCTGCATGCTCGTCGACCTCCGGGTATCCGCTGTTGCGCAGCACCGCTTCTTCGTCATTAAAATGCTTTTCCACAATATGGCACACGTCGTTAAACCGGGAATTGAGGTCAAGGGCATCTCCCTCTGCAAGTACACGCTCAAGCAGGCCGTTCACGATTGAAACCAGCTCAATGTGTTGCCCGTCAAGCTCCGCGTTGCCAGAAGCGTGCTCGCTGTTCCATACAACTTTCAGTCCCCAGCTGTTCCCGCTATGCATCTGAACATACAGGCCGTCGTCATCTGACCGGAATTTAACGCAGTTGCGGCCTTCATTCTTTGCCAGATAAAGCTGCTCATCCGCGCGCTGCACAATCAGCTCTGGAGTAGTGGACTCCTGACAGGTGCATGACACCACCCCGATACTGACCGTCACCACGCTGGCAGCCCTCGATGCCGCATGGGGAATCCCGCACTGCATGACCGCCTTGCGTATGCTCTCGGCCAGGCTCACCGCACCAAGAACATCGGTATCGGGCAGCAGGCAGACAAACTCCTCTCCACCGTATCGCGCTGCCAGATCTGTAGGGCGCTTAAGACAGTGCGCCACGGTCTGCGCAACAGCCTGAAGACATTCATCACCCTTCACATGGCCGTACGTGTCATTGTATTTTTTGAAAAAATCTATGTCCAACATGATGAGCGAAAGCGTTGCCCCGGAGCGGGCATGACGATTGCGCTCATAGGCGAGCATGGCGTCAAAATGCCGCCTGTTGGAAATCTTTGTCAGGCCATCCTCGTTGGTCATCAACTCGAGTTTGTGGTTGGATTCCGCAAGGGCAATCTCTGCAAGCTTACGCTCCGTGATGTCTTCGTGCGCTACCACAACCATGCGCGGCCCCTCGCCGCGAAAAGGATTGACCCTGCCCAAAAACCAGCGCTTGCGCTCTGGCGAATGACAGCCATACTCCATTGAGAACGTCTCAAGCTTGCCGTCAAGAACATCCCTTATGCCCTGCGCAAATGAATTGGCTTCCCCAGCATTATCAACGCACACGCCTTCACAGACACGCAGATAGTTTACCCCTTCAGAAACAAATTCCTGCGAAATGCCATTCGTACCAGCAAATTCGCGCCAGGCCTGATTGACCAGCACTATCTCGCCCGCGGCGTTGATAAGAGCGATATTGGCAGAAAGGCCGTTGAGCGTGGACTCAAGAAACAGCGTGGATGAGCGCAACTGGTCGGACAGCCTCTGGCTCACCAGCATGATGAGCCCAATTGTCAAAAAGGTGCTGGTGGTCATAAGAAGAAAATACGTTGCCGCCAGAGGCGAAGGGCTTGTAAACATGGGCATTCCCGGCCCTCCCCACCAGGGAAGAACGGCGAAAACAAAAAGCCACAACGTATTAAAGATAAATACGTATTTTAAAAATCTGGCAGGCAGCGCATGCTTACAGTTGCCACCGGAAACTGTAATGGCTGCAAACAGCGAAAGTATGGAGCATGAAAAAGAAAGGAGTGTACGCCGTAAAAAGATACTGCCATCAATAAACACCAGATAGCTCAGCGCAATCAGGGTAATGCCAACTATAAACAGCACTGGCCGCAGCAGTTTTCTGTTTTCTACAAATTCCGCTAGGCCAATGTAGATGCACAAAAAGCAAAGTAAAAAAGAAGCAGTATAAATAAAAATCACTATGCCGGATAGTGACTCTACACTTCTGAACGCGTTCATGAAAAAGCCAAAAACCATCAAGACGCTGCCCAGTATCCACCACTGTATCCCCTGCCCGACCTTGTTAATCCGGTATTGCAGCAGAAAGGCAACAAGCTGGGTGCAACAGCACAAACCATAGCAAATAACTAATGTTTTTATCTCAACAAAATCAGCCATATTGATGCACTCGCGGTTGAGGGATCACCCACTTCGACGCGCATACATCAACACAGGGCTGCCTGATTGTAAACAGCATTGTTTGCACGCACAGACAAGGCAAATGGCATGGAGCTTCACTAACCGACTGTGGCAGGATGAATTTTTTCAGCTAACTGACGGGGATCGCCTGCCAAGAGAACATACAGGCTCAAACCCGCGTTGGGCCAAACAAGGCAAAGCCGCCCGGCATCATAGTGCGGAGCGGCTTTGCCAAACGCCCTTAAACTGGGCATCCGTAACCCGATGCAAAAGCGTGGAATTTGCGTATGCGCTAAAGCGCGGTGGTCAGATCCCGCCCCAGAAACCTGCTCAGCAGAAACAGCGGGGCCAGTACGGAAACGATCAAAATAGCACCGTAGGCAGAGGCAGGGCCAAAATCTCCGCTGCCAATATACTGAAAAACCTGAACGGTCATGGTGCTCCACGGGCCATAGTACAACACGATGGTAGAGCTCAGCTCCGCCAGTGTTGTAACCCACATGATGATGGCCCCGGCCACCACCCCCGGCAGCATGGAGGGCACAACCACCTTGAGGAACGTCGTAAACGGCGGAACGCCCAGACTGATGGAAGCTTCTTCCACCGACACTTCAATCTGGTGCAGCAGGGCCGAGGTTGTTTTGACGGAAAACGGCGTCTTGCGGATAAAATAGGCCAGCACAATAATCATCCATGTGCCGGTGAGCACCACTGGCCCTTTATTATATGACGCGGCCAGCGCAATACCCAACACAGAACCGGCTATGACCAGCGGCAGCATCATGGCCAGATCAAGAACATAGCCAGCCACCCCGCCTTTGCGCACCACCAGATAGCTTACGGCCAGACCAAATACCATACCGATAACCGTGGCCGTTGTGGATAGAAAGAACGAATTGAGAATAGGCCGCGGCGCCACCTGAAGGGCAATCAGCAGGTTATCGAGTGTAAACTGCCCGTAGTACATGACCGGCCCGTTTGTTTTCGTAACAGCAGCCACCATGACCACGGCAAACGGCGCCAACGAGATAAAGACAATACCGGCGCAGAACGCCCAGGCCAGCTTTTTGCCCAGGGGAGACAGGGTTTTTATTTCAGGGGGCCGCAGTGACGACATGGCATAGTTTTTTCGCTCTACCCACACTTTTTGCAGTACGGTCAGAATCAGCGTCACGACCACCAGCACCGTACTGAGCGTGCCCGCCATTGAGGGGTTGCCCCCCATTTCGCTGACAAACTCGCTATATGCCTGCTCAGCCAGCACCTTATAATCATTGCCGATAATAGTTGGCACACCAAAGTTTTCAATAGACATGCAAAAAACAATCAAGGCCCCGGATGCAATGGCGGGGGTAACCACCGGCAGCGTTACCGTACGAAAAACCCGCCATGGCGATGCCCCAAGATTGCGGGCAGCTTCTTCCAGCGACCTGTCCACAGAATTGATCGCTGCGGAAACCATCAGAAATACAAAGGGGAAAAACTGCAGGGTAAAAACCAGCACAACCCCCTGCCAGCCGTAAATACTGGGGATATGCAGGCCAAATTCCGCAAGCTGGCGGGTGACGATGCCATTGCGGCCAAGTAATAGCAGCCACGCTTCCGCCCCAATAAAGGTCGGCAGAATAAGGGGCAGCGTGGCCAGCGTGCGCAGCGTGGTAGCGCCGGGCAGCCTGTAGCGCGTGGTAAAAAAGGCAAACGGCACGCCGATAAGCACGCTAAATACCGTGGAAAGGCCACTCATGAACAGGCTATTGCCCAGACAGCGCCGATAAAAGGGGGTGCTGAAAACGCTGGCATAATTATTCCACGTAAACACGCCAGTGTCAGGGTCAAGCAAGCTGGCCTGAAAAATGGCGGACATGGGGTAAACTACGAGCAAAACAAGCGTCAGCAGGGCAAGCAGCAGAACCATGTTCCATGCGGAAAAAAGTTTTCGCAAGCACATCACACGCCCACCTTGACCGGACTGGTCGGCGAAAAGCAGAGCGTAATGGCATCGCCAACTTTTTTGAAATCTCCGCAGTGCAGCGCGGGAACATCCACCCGCAGCAGCGTGCCAAGAGCGGCAACCTGATACACCACCACTGTGCCCAAAAACATGACCTCATGAACATGCCCGGTAAAAACATTCTGCGCAGCAGAACCGGGCGTTACCTCGTGTATCCAGTCCGGGCGCAGCATTACGCTCATTGGCTCATGCAGCCGGGGTTGCACAGGGGCTTGGTCCTGCAACTCTCCATGGCTGACGCCATGGAAATTGCGCATGCCCACTTCAAACTCCTCCCCGCCGCAGAGCATACGGGCTAGGCCCTGAGCGGCATTCCAGGACAATGGCGTCATTTCCAGAATATTGCAGGAACCCATGAATTCTGCCGTAAACCTGTTGGCAGGCGAAAAATATATACCCTGCGGATCAGCCACCTGCTGCAGGCTACCGCCATAAAAAATGGCCACCCTGTCTGATACGGCCATGGCTTCTTCCTGGTCATGCGTCACATATATGGTCGTTATACCAAGGTGTTGCTGAATATGGCGTATTTCTTCACGCATGGTGACGCGCAGCTTGGCATCAAGGTTGGACAGGGGTTCGTCCATCAACAGCACGTCAGGGCGAATAACCAGGGCACGGGCCAGGGCCACGCGCTGCTGCTGCCCGCCGGAGAGCTGGCGGGGGTATCTGCCGCGTAGATCAAGCAGCTGTACAGAGTCAAGAATATCCATGACCCGCTTGTTGATAGTATCGCGCGGCAGTTTTCTGGCCTGCATGCCATAGGCCACATTGTCAAAAACCGTCATATGCGGAAACAGGGCATAGTTCTGAAAAACCATGCCCGTATTGCGACGGTGGGCAGGCAGCGAAAGAACGGACTTGCCCCCAAAAACGATATCCCCGCTGTCGGGGTCGTTAAACCCGGCAATCATGCGCAGCAACGTAGTTTTACCACAACCGCTGGGCCCCAGCAGGGTAAAAAACTCACCGTCGTCAATGGTCAGATTGACCTTGTCCACAACCGTGAGAGAGCCAAACTGCTTTACAATATCAATAAGTTCTATACGCACAAAAATATCCTTGTCTGCAAGGTCAACCTGCTTGCTGCCGCCAGCCATGGAGCAACCAGACCCAGGCGGGCAACAAAGCCTTACGGCAAGTCTCCGGCCATAAAAAAGGCGCGGAAGGGACCGCGCCTGAATGATCGCTACTGCTTTTGCAAAACCAGCTTTTTCCACTTGGCGAGCATGTCTTTTTCCAGAGCGTTGGCTTCAGCAGGATCAAAATCCTTGAGCATATTGAGCTCTTTCAGCGAGGGCATGCCCTCTACCGCTGTTGCGTCGGGCCGTGCAGGGCGACGAAAATACTTCTGGAATATGGCCTCCACCACAGGCCGGGAAAGCAAATAGTCCGTGAGGACCTTGGCTTCTTCGGGATGCTTGCAGCCGGCTACTATGGCGACTCCTTCAGGAGCGGCAATGACGCCGTCGGCGGGATAAATAACCCGCACGTTCTGCGCGCCGCCAGCCACATAGCGGTGAGCGGCGTATTCCATGGTTATGCCAAGGGCAAATTCGCCTTCGGCGGTTCCTTTGTAGACAAGGCTTGAGCTATCAAGGATTTTAACATTGTTAATGAGTTTTGTCAGACCTTCCCAGCCGTACAGCTTGTACAGGCCATACACCTGCGCATAGGCAGACCCGGATTTGAGCGGATTGGCCATGACCACCTTGTCCTTCCACTTGGGATCAAGCAGGTCGCTCCATGTTTTGGGCAACTCTGCAGCAGGCACAAGCTGGGTATTGGCCATGACGACCATCAGATGCATGTTGGCCGCCGTCCACTTGTGGTCCTTTTCGATGAATGAGACTGGCAGGCTGGCGGCTTCCGGCGAGGTGTAGGGCATGAAGTTGGCTTTGGCGTTGTCCAAAACGGCCACATCCCCACTCCAGAACACATCGCACAGGGGGTTGGCTTTTTCGGCTTCAATACGCTTCATGGCTTCGCCGGTGCCCATGCGGACCACGGTGAGCTTGATGCCCGTTTTGCTTTCAAAGTCCTGCGAAATGGCGTCCAGCATGTCCGGCTGGTTGGAAGAATACAACACCACTTCTTTTGCAGAGGCACGCATCGACGTGCCCAAAAATATGGCAAACAACACCAGTACAAAACACAGACGTTTGAGACAGGCCTTCATACTTCCCCCAACATGCAGCGATTCAACAAATAAACGTGCCGTCAACCACACCCTATCCTCAATCATGCCAGGACGGTATCCCCCCGCTGGCTGGTGGTCAAGGCAGGCAGACGGTTGCTTTGTCCGCCACGGTGCTGGCTGTGGCCCTTTTTGGACATGATCGCGGCAAGAGCGAGGCGACGCAGGAACCATATCAGGGACGGTAACGGTTCAATGGCGTACTTTCCAGGGGGGAGGCAGCAGGCCTTTGTCTACATGGGCGCTCATTGGCCCAACTTCGTTCCATTGGCGGCATGGTTGCATGGAATGGACTCAGGCGCCAAATTTTATGACGCGAAACGTCTATCCTGCAACTCGACTTTTTGCGGGGTTTCATCTGCCGTGCAGCGCAAAAAAACTTGTTCACATTGGAAGCAATTCAAGCCATGATTTTATCAACTCGTATATAGAACCATGCTCTGCATTTCTCTTCAAGCCACTAGGTATTCGCCGCACAAATCCTCTTGCGGCTGAGAACCATTAAATACCCTAAAAGCCATTTTTTATACAACACCAGAATTTTGCTGAATAAAATCCTTCAGCCCTTGCTATTGACTATGGACACTGATAACTTATGCAGTAGGTCGATGCACCTACTCGATCAATCCTCAGACAGACTTGGCCGCAAGGAAAAGCATGCTCAACAATTTTTTTGTAGCAAGACAGCCCATCTTTGATAAAAAGGGCAAGCTTTGGGGCTTCGAGCTGCTTTTTCGCACGGGGCTTTCTGAAAACTCGGCCACCATCAACGACCCTGATGCGGCGACGCTGCTTGTTGCCTCCAACGGCTTTTTGCGGGCAACCGCCGGCCTGCCCGACGACGTCAAAATATTTATCAATTTTACGGAAGACCTGATTTTCAAGCGCTTTCCGCTGGCGCTGCCGCCCCGGAACACGGTTGTGGAAATACTGGAAAACATCCCGGTCAGCCCGCAGCTCATAGAGCGCCTCAAGGAACTGAAGTCCGAAGGCTACGTCATTGCTCTTGACGACTTTGTGGGCGACACCGCATACAAGGACATCTTTCCCTACATCGACATCATCAAGCTTGACTGTCTGGGCCGTAGTATCCCCGAGATACTTGAAATCAAAAAAAACTTTTCCAATACGCCCTGCCTCTTTCTGGCCGAAAAAGTCGAGTCCGAGGCCGCGTTTCTGGCCTTTAGGGAACAAAAGATATCCTTTTTTCAGGGCTACTATTTTGCAAAGCCCCAGATTCTCTCAGGAAAGGAGCTTACCAGCTCCACAGCCTCGCGGCTCAAAATAGCTGCGGAGATCGAAAAAGAAGACCTGAATACCGCAACAATACTTGAAGCCGTGCAAACTGACGTTTCGCTCAGTTACAGGCTGCTGCAGTACATCAATTCTGCCGCATTTTCGTTCAAGGAAAAAATCACGTCCATCCGCCAGGCTTTGGGCCTGCTGGGCACAGTCAAAACCCGGCACTGGCTGCGCCTGGTGCTCTATTCTGACATGCTCAGCCCCGAGTCCAATCGCGAGGCGCTCCGCATGGCGCTGCAGCGTGCGCATTTTCTGGATGCGCTGGGCAAGGCGACAAAAATCTCCGCAGCAGAAAACGAAAGCCTCTTCCTCGTGGGCATGCTTTCACTGCTTGAAGTCATACTGAATATCCCGATGGAAAAAATTCTCAAGGAACTGCCCCTGAGCAATGAAATAAAAACCTCGCTCCAGGGAGAAGGCGGTATTTATTCAGATTACATCGCGCTTGCCAAATCCATAGAAAATCTTGAATTTGAGCGTGCCAAGAGCCTGTCCACATCGCTGAACATCCCCGAAGACGTAGTGTCGGAGTCTTTGCAGCATGCCATTGAAATGTCAGACAAAGCCATGAACCAGATTGCCACCGTATAGGGGCGTCCCTACGGCCAGAATCTACGTCAGGGGCAGGCCGCCACTGACCAGAAGCAAAAACTGCGCGTTGCCACAGGGCGACGCGCAGTTTTTGCTTGCAGCAGTCAGCTGTTTTAAAAAATCAGCACCAGGTTTCTGGCTTGTATTCGTTCAAAATATTTTCGTGGCATTGATGCACGATGGCATCAATCTGCTGCTTGTGTTGCGCAATGACATCAAACATTTCTGTAGAAATTTTTGCGGCAATCCTGTCGCGCAGTATTTCAAAAGCCGTGTCTATGGACAGGCTTTTTCTGTATGGCCTGTCTTCCATAAGCGCGGCAATCACGTCCGAAAAGGCAACAATCTTGCAACCCAGATCAAGGTTTTCGCTTTGCAGCGCATAGGGATACCCCGAGCCGTCCGCTTTTTCATGATGGTTCTGGGCCCAGGGCACAATTTCGTTAAACCATTCCGAGTTGCTGAGGCTGCTTAAAATCTGCCCGGTGTAGTAGGTATGCAGTTTTACCAGATCAAATTCGTCATCGGTGAGAGGGCCGTTTTTTTCTATCAGGCCGGGGTCTATGCCTATTTTGCCTATGTCATGCAGGTAGCCGCTGATCTTCAGCTTAAGGCAGCGCTCGGGCGAAAAGCCAAATATTTTGCCCAGCTCATAGGCAATATTGGCAACGGTATACGAGTGGGAGGCTGTAAAATGGCTTCTGAAATCGATAATACGCGAAATGGTCAGGGCAAACTCAAGGATATTGTCCAGACTGAGAATAAAATTCAGCGACGAATCGACCCGCCTGAAGAGCATATCAATCTCAAGATTGTTGATTTCTATCCAGAAGATGTCGGGGATGCAGGCCGCCGCAAAGGCGTCAAAAACCTTGGGGTGAAAAATACTGCCCACGTTTGACCGTATTTTTTCTACAACGGTCGCCTTTTGCTTTAAAATAAAAACATCGGGATTGATGACCACATCCACCCTGTCGGCAAGGTGCAGGATATGGCTTTCTAGCGGAACCTCGCCTTCTGCCATGCCCAAAAAATCGTCATAATGGATGTGGTGATATTTGATAACGCGGGCAACACCCTCAAACGGCCCGAATGAAGACAACATTCGGGAGCCCATTTCGCAGTGGGGACGAGGGGTGAGCACGTCCTCCTTGATGAGGGAATCGCGCTCCTGAACAGACAGGGCCCCGACATCGTGAATGGCGGCGGAAATGACCAGCCTGAAAAGCTGATCCTGCTCCAGACCCATTTTTTTACCAATGTGATAGGCAATAACAGCTGTTCGCCGATGATGCGACTTTAACAGATAATTACAACTATCGATGGCCTTTATGATCGGAACAGCCAATTCTTTTAACGACAGCTTTTCCATAGTGGCGACCCTGCGTTTAAAAGGCAAAGATAGCTGATTCAAACAGAGCATGAGCTTAACAAGATAGCCAGCACATGAAAAGAATATATTTTCAAATGCTGCTTTGCACAGGTTAATGCCAACAGGTTTTATTTCGTCCGCAATTTTCTGTATATTTTTTTTGATAGCTGCACCACTGAATTTCTCAAGCCCTGCCGCCGTGGAGGGCGCTCTGCCGTATCCGGGGCAGCACGCCCTCGGTGCACAGCGCGGTTGAAAAGTAGCGCGCGCGAGCCTAAAATCAGTTTGTACGCCGTCTGGGGTGCACGTAGGCCATGAGGCCCCCGCAGCTTCAGCGCCCCGCGCACGCACCCTCCAACGTCAGGAGCCCGCATGCTTCGTTATGTACACACCAACATTATTGCCCGCGATGCCGCACGGCTCATAACCTTTTACAAACAGGTACTGGGCTGCAAAAGCATCGGGCAGGCGCGCGACCTGCGCGGCCCGTGGCTGGACCGCCTCACCGGTTTGCCCGATGCCCACATCACTGGCGAGCACCTGCTGCTGCCCGGCTACGGCGAATCCCACCCGACGCTTGAAATATTTTCGTACGACGGCCCGCACAGTTCGCTGCCGCCGCAAATCAACCGCCCCGGCTTTGCCCACATCGCTTTTGAAGTGGACGATGTGAAAAAAAACCTGGCCGAAGTGCTCGCCGCTGGCGGCGGACAGGTGGGAGAAGTTGTTACCGCCGCCTATCCTGACGGGATGGAAGCGGTTTTTGTATACGCCAGCGACCCCGAGGGCAACATCATAGAGCTGCAAAGCTGGCGAAAAACCCGCGCATAAGGGTTTCCCCAAGTCCTCCCACACGCAAGGCAGCCCCTGTCGCTCCCTGTGGAGCGGCAGGGGCTGCCGCAAAAAAACACCGCCCTTTGCGGGCAAGCCAGTTAGCTTGTGCGCAGGGCCGCTATGAGCTGTTCAAGCTTTTTGGTCTGCTCTACCAGGGCGTCCACTGCTTCGGTGGACTGGGCCATGGCGCTGTCGGTTTCAGACGCAATCGCGCTGATGGAGCTTACCGCCCGGTTGATTTCCTCTGACGTGGCGGACTGCTGCTCGGCCGCGGTGGCGATGGAACGCACCTGGTCGCCCGCCAATTCGACCATATCCACAATTTCAGACAGCGCCTCTCCCGAGCGCTGCGCAAGCACCATGGCTGCAGCCACACGGTCTGCGGCGGCATCCATCTGTGCAGCGGCAGTGTTGGTTCCGCCCTGTATGCCGCTTATGGCCGTGCGCACCTCAGTGGTGGCGTGGGCGGTTTTTTCCGCCAGCTTACGTACTTCGTCAGCCACCACGGCAAAACCGCGCCCGGCGTCTCCGGCCCGTGCAGCCTCAATGGCCGCGTTGAGCGCCAGCAGGTTGGTCTGGTCGGCAATGTCGGAAATAACGCCCATGATGGCTCCGATGCCATGGGCCTGCTCGCCCAGACCACGCATGCTGTCGGTCATCTGCCCGGCTTCGTCGCGTATGCTCTGCACTGCTGCGCCCACTTCTTCCACCAGCCGGGCTCCGTCCTGAGCCTTCTGCTTGGCTTTTTCCGCATTTTCAGAAGTGGAGGAGGCGCTTCTGGCCACCTCAAGAATTGTGGCGTTCATCTCTTCCACGGCATTTGCCGTGTCGCTGACGCGCCCGCTTTGGTCGCGCGCGCCCTGGCTGGAA
Source organism: Desulfovibrio desulfuricans (assembly GCF_004801255.1). Classification (NCBI taxonomy): domain Bacteria; kingdom Pseudomonadati; phylum Thermodesulfobacteriota; class Desulfovibrionia; order Desulfovibrionales; family Desulfovibrionaceae; genus Desulfovibrio; species Desulfovibrio desulfuricans. The sequence continues at coordinate 2,939,808 of NZ_CP036295.1, forward strand.
TGCGCAATCTGGCGCGAAAGCTGCTGCGAGGCGGCGGAGATGTTTTCAGCCACCTGCGAAACCTCAACCGCAGTTTGGGCAATGGCGGCGTTTTGCGCTTCAATGCGGGTCTTCTGCCCGTAGATTTCCGACAGGTCTGTCCAGAAGGTTATGGAGCCCAACAGGCCGCCGTCCAGATCGTAAAAAGGCGTCGTCTGCACGGTCACGCGCAGTTGCTTGCCCGACTGCGCAGCAAAATCGTATTCGCGGCTCAGGGCCTTGCCCTCATTGATGGAGGTGTCGGAGAGCGTTTCGTGGTTGGCATCGCCGCGCGTAAACTGACCGGAGCGCAAACCAAGATAACTTTCCTTGGGGCCGGGCTTGCCCAGCAGGCCGCACATCTGATCATTGAGCCAGGTGACCTTAAAGTCGCTGTCAATGATAAAGCATGGCGTGGGAATACCGTTGAGTACGCCCTGCGCAAAACCCAGGCGTTTTTTCAGCTCGTCCACCATGGTGCACAGGTTGCTGGCAAAGCGCTGCATTTCCGCGCGGTATCTGCCCGCAAGCTCGGCTTTGAAGTTGCCTCCGGCCACTGCCTCGGTAAAATCGGAGAGACGCTGCAAGGGGCCAAAAACAAGGCGGGCGTTGACAAACCTGATAACCAGGGTCAGCAGAATAACCGCGCACACGCCCACCAGATACAACACCGTACGCTGGTCGGCAGCAGGGGCCGTAAGCTCGGCATCGTATGCGCTCATGCACACCAGCCAGCCCGTGAGGGGAATCCTGGCCACAGACATAAACTTGTCTTCGCCCCGCCACTCATAGCGAAACGTGCCGTTGCCCGTGGCAAGCGCGTCCTGGATAAATTTTTCTTTGGAATAATCCTGCAGCAGCAACTTTTTGTCCATGCTGTGGGAGATAAAGCGCCCCTCCTTGTCGAGGGTAAAGCCATAGCCGCGCCGCCCGAGCCGGATGGGGTCAATGGTTTTAGCGGTAAAGTCCGTCCAGCGGGGGCACACGGCCACAGCGCCAAGCAAAGCGCCGTCCTTGCCGCGCACGGCCCTGGCCGCCACATATATGAGCACGTCGCCGGTTGCGGCCTTCATCACGTTTTCACTCAGGGCCACATCCTTGCCGCTGAAAATCTGCTTGGCGTAATCCCTGTCGCCCCGCTCGCCCCCGGTCAGGTCGCCCATGTCGGCATTCACCCCGGCCAGAATACGCCCCTTGAGGTCAAAAAGTAGAAAGGACCAATACCCCGGCAGCACCTTTACATAACCGCGCATCAACTCCTGCGCGGCTTGCGGATGACCGGAAAAAGCCTCGAGAACCGCGTCCTGACGGGCAAGCATGCTGGCCACGTCAATGGATTGGTTGATGTATATCTCGGCCGAACGCGCCACAATTTTGCTGGCCTCGTCTAGGGCTTCCGTCTGCACGCCTGCCACCATGCGGTACGACGAGGTAGACACATAAATGACAAGCACGGTGATCACTGCAACGATGGCGGCCGTTACAGACAGGGTGCAGATGCTGTTGATGCTGACTTGACGCATGTGGGGTACTCCGATGGCAAACGTGAACCGGCTTACGGCAGCGAGGTGTTGGCGCTGAAAAACCCTTTATATTCAATCCCTACCAGTATTGCTGCTTAACGACAATACTGGCGCAAGCATTAGGGGGTTTTGTCCATATCAGACAAACAATAATGACCGCAGCCCCGCATAAGGCCGTTGACACCGCAATATTTTTGCTCATAGATATCTGCTGCAGAAATATAGTAAAATGTTTGTCACCAATCCCCCCAGTATCCGCCGCAGGATTTTACGTAATGAAACACCCAAGCTCCAGTTCCGCACCCCGCCAGGCATCCCGTTGCGCCGCTCTGCGGCGCAACCGCATCATGCTCGCAAGCATTGTCATCCTGGCGGTGATGTCGTGGTTTTGCGCCATGACGCCATGGGTCAGCGACGATTATGCTTTTTCAAAAAACGAGGCTGGCCTGTGGGCAACCCAGGCCAAGGAATATATGGAGTGGAGCGGCAAGTTTGTTGGGCACTTTATGGCCCGCGTGCTGCTTTCCGGCCCCGAATGGGTACACCCGGTGCTCACCCCCATCATGTTCATGCTGCTTGTTGCGGGCGGCGCACTGCTGGCGCTGGGGGCGCAGTGGCGCGAGCGGCTCTGCGCATGGCACCTTGTGGTGGTGGCCGGTCTTGTCTGGATAGCCTTACCCGCCTTTGGCACAGTTTTTTTCTGGCGCACGGGTACGCCCGATTACGGCTACAGCCTGGTCTGGGCCACGCTGTTTCTTGTGCCCTACCGCATGTGGGCCGACCGGGCTGACTTTCGCCTGCCGGGCGGCGCGCTCTTTGTTTTTTCCGGAATCCTGGCGGGCTGGAGCAACGAAAATGTGGGCATGCTGGCCCTGCTTGGGGCTGCGGGCGTGACGCTGTACCGCTGGCGCACGTCGGGCCGCACGGCACTGTGGGCCATGGCCGGCATGGCGGGCGCGGCGCTGGGCTGGGTCATGATGATGGCCTCGCCTGGCAATGCCATTCGGCTGGCAGCCGTGGGCGGCGCAGAAAAAATACCGCTGCTGTCCACAAAGGCACTGCTGCGCTTTTTGCAGTTTTGGGGCACGGAACAGATTGAAATGCTTCCTTATTTTGCGGCGGCCCTTGTGCTTGCGTGGATGCTGCGCCGACGCGGACGGTTAAACCCCGCCGCATGGATCCCCGCTGTGGTCTTTTTTCTTATGGCGCAGGCCAGCCTGGCGGCCTTTGTCATGAGCCCCTCAACGCCCTACAGGGCCATGAGCGCCACCCTTTTTTTCGCCGCGCTGTGCCCTTTTTGCCTGCTTGCGGCCCTCAACCCCGCAAGCTTCAAGGCCAGGGCTCTGTTTATCTTTTTTTGCGGGCTGCTGCTCTCAAGCGTACTGCTTGAGGCACGTGTTTTTCTTATGGCGCGGCCCATGTTTGCCGAACAGCCAAGTCAATCCCTGCGCGACATGGACTACCCCGAAACCGACAAGTATTTCTTTCCCGGTTATGACATCCGGCAGGTGAACCTTTTTTCACCTGTTTGGCGCAGCAACGTACCCTGGAATGAATCCCAGACCCTGCGCATTTACGGCGCGCCCGATGTCCGGGCGCTGGTGGCGTGCAATATCGTGTTTCTGGACAACCTGCCCCAGGGCGAGGTGCATGTGGCCGCGCGGGTGCGCACCGCCACTGCCGCGAGCTGGCTGCAGCAGGCCGCACGCGCCCTGACCCCCGCCGATCAGGGCGTTGTTTCCGCCCAGGCAGTGGGCCTGCGGTACTTTTCCGCTTCGGCCGAGGTGACCGACGACGGCAAGGCTGCCGTGTTTATCCCCGGCATCAAATCAGTGGACGACATCGCCTGCATAGCAGTAAAACAGGGCGACGCGCCGCTGGTCTGGCGCAGTGTAACCGTCTCCCGATCACAGAACTGAGCCCGCCTTGCGCAGGCTCCGCATGGAGGAAGCAGCATTGTCCCGTCCCGCCCCACTGTTGGCCCTGGTGGTTCCCTGCTACAACGAAGAGGAAACCCTGCCGCGCACGCTTGACGCCCTTGCCGGCCTGCTGAACGACCTCAAACAGCAGGGACGCGTGCACGCCGACAGCTTTGCCCTGTACGTCAACGACGGCAGCCGCGACCGTACCTGGGAAATTCTGGAGCAGCGCCACGCCGCAGATCCCTTTTGCCGGGCAGTGGGCTTTGCGGCCAACGCCGGGCACCAGAACGCCGTATGGGCGGGCATGATAACTGCCCGCGACTGGGGCGTGGACTGCATCATCAGCCTTGACGCCGACCTGCAGGACGACATCGCCGCCATCCCCGAAATGATCGCCAGCTATGCCGCAGGCAACGAAATTGTCTACGGCGTGCGCAACGACCGCAGTACCGATACGGCCTTCAAACGCCGCACGGCCCACATGTTTTACGGTTTTATGCGCTGGCTCAAGGTTCCGCTTATTCCCGACCATGCAGATTACCGGCTGGTGGCCCGTCCCGTGCTGGAGGCTCTGGACGGCATTCAGGAGCAAAGCCTGTTTTTGCGCGGGCTGTTCCCGGCCATGGGCTTCAAGAGCGCGCAGGTCTACTACGTGCGCCAAAGCCGCATGGCGGGCGAGAGCAAGTATCCCTTCTGGAAGATGGTTTCATTCGCATGGAAGGGCATCACCGCCTGCAGTGCTGCGCCATTGCGCATCGCGGGCCTCATGAGCATGCTCTGCATGGTGGCGGCGCTGTCCTTCAGCGGCGTTTCACTGCTCAAATACGCCATGGGCGAAACCATTCAGGGCTGGACATCACTGATCATTGTGGTGCTGCTGCTGGGGGCGGTGCAACTTTTCTGTCTGGCGCTGGTGGGCGAATATCTGGCCAAGGTTTTTACCGAAGTGCGCCACAGGCCGCGCTACATCATCGCCAAAAAACTGTAGACGCAAGCAACACGAAAAATTCCTGTCACTTGCGCCTCATATATCAATATACATCAATATACAGCGATTCCGCGACTTGGAAGCATGTCTTTCAATACGTGATATCGATGGTACGCGGCGGCTTGGTGAAACCTGTAGGCGTGTGTTGCTATTCCATCGCTCGACGAATTTCTATATACGAATCTTTTTTTATCATTCTCCCATTCCTCCGGGTCGTAGTCAGCAACCCCGGCAGTCAGGCCTGACGCCTTCCAGTAGGCTTCGCGCTCTTCAAGCTCTCCTTTATACTGCAGCAACCCAACAAGCTCAGTCCGCATTTCTTCAAAAGGAATCAGGCACTTTGCCCCATAATATTTGTCGGCAAACTGCATGAAATAGCCATATACTTTTTCGCAATATTCCAGGTAGGTTTCGTAATTTTTCCTACTGCTATCCGAGTCTCTGCTCGGACAATCTACCTCATAGGAAAAACTCCATTCTTCAAAGGGCCTGTCAGGCAAATCTGACACTGGTCCATGACCGAGAGCATCCGTAAATTTTTCTGCGCCTCCCCCAATTATGCAGTCTTTTACAACGTCATAGGCATGAGACAGTGTGGAAAGTATACCTTTTTTGGAGGCATATTGCTCACCCAGAGAATCCTGGTCTACCCGATTATACGGGGAGCACATTCCCGAAAATCCGTAGTGCGAAAAAGTATCCGCATACACATGCGACGAAATTCCTAACAGTTCCAGGCAATAATCTTTAGTTAAGGCGACAGAAAGATTGTTTTTGAACATTTCGTTTGCAAGATCACCGTTCTTAACGCATATGATTTTTTCTCGAAAAGTCGTGCCCTTCCCGCCAGGAAAAAAGTGGAAGGGAACCCAAACCTTCCGCTGATCTTCAAACTTCGAAAGATGATCACGAGGGCTCCTAACTAGCGCCTCTAGTGGAGAATGCGCTGTTGTTATGCCAAACAGCAATCCTCCATCTTCATGTACTTTGCTATCATACCTTGTAGAATCATCAACAAATTGAGATGCATAGGCGACGGTATTTGCATCGACAGCGGGAATCCCCGATGCCCGTGCCATCGCAAATGTGCAAAAATAGTGCATATCTTTTTGCATTTTTCACCCCCCGGTGTTTTGCACACGTTACATCATGCCGTCTTTTCAAGATAGTATTATTTATATAATAGCAGTTTGCTATTTTTTTATACGCAAATACCTCATAAATTCCGTATAAATTCAAAATGCCCCCGGAATAATCCAGAGGCACAATGGAAAATATTTGGTGAACAAGGGGGTTAGGAGAAGCTTAAGTCTTACCCCTCTCCCCGAAACTGCCTGAAGGTCAGGTTGAACTTTTTCATGCGCAGGCCCATGCTGCGGCGGGTCAGACCGAGGCCTTCGGCTGCCTTGCTGGTATTGCCGTGGCAGCGGCGCAGGGTCTCGACCAGCATGTCGTACTCCATGGCTGCCAACCGGGCCTCCAGACCCGCCGGTTGCGCCGCCTGCGGAGTCTCCGCCTGCTGCAGGCCCAACGGCAGGTCATACACGTGCACAACGCGGCCCTCGGCCAGAATCACGGCCCGGTGGATGACGTTTTCAAGCTCGCGCACGTTGCCCGGCCAGCTGTGCCGCATGAGCAGATCCATGGCCGCGGGTGAAATGCCCGAAAGGTTCTTTTCCGTTTCCGCCGCGTAGTGGGCCACAAAATGCTCGGCCAGGGCCACCATGTCGTCGCCCCTCTCGCGCAACGGGGGAATCAGGATGGGGAACACGTTGAGCCGGTAAAACAGGTCCTCTCTGAATGCGCCGGCTGCCGCCATCTCTGCAAGATCCCTGTTGGTGGCGGCGATAATGCGTATATTTACGGCGATGCTGCGGTTGCCGCCCACGCGCTCAAAGCGGCGCTCCTGCAACAGCCGCAGCAGCTTGGCCTGTACGCCCAGGGGCAGCTCGCCCACCTCGTCCAGAAATATTGTGCCGCCGTCGGCCTCTTCAAAACGCCCTTTGCGAAAAGACGCGCCGGTAAACGAGCCTTTTTCGTGACCAAAAAGCTCGCTCTCCACTATGCTTTCGGGCAGGGCTGCGCAGTTGCACTTGATAAACGGCCCGCCCGGCGCAAGCCCGCCGTAGTGCAGGGCGTTGGCCACCATCTCCTTGCCCACGCCGCTCTCGCCCAACAACAGCACTGTGGTGCGCGTGGGCGAAACCTTACGGATAAGCTCGTACACCTCCTGCATGGAGCGAGAAATGCCGATCATGTTGGAGGGGTGGAACCGTTCCTTGAGATCGCTGAGCAGCAGACGGGTGCGTTTTTCCCATTCCACCTTGTCGACGTTTTCCACAAGGTACAGCTCCACCGCATGGGCAAGTATCTGCGCCATGACGCTGAGCACGTCGACATGCTGCTGCAGGGCAGACTCCGTACTGTAAAGGCGGCTGGCGCTTATGGCCCCCAGCACCTTGCGGCCATGGCGGATGGGCACGCAGAGAAACGACATATCCTTGTCACGCTCAAGGGCCAGACTGCCCGTGCGGTTCAAAAAAGCCGGTTCGCTGCCTATTCTGCGCACAATGATGGGTTCGGCGCTTTCCACCACCCTGCCAGTGATGCCCTCGCCCACATGGTAGACGCCCCTGTCCTGCTCGGACGGGGTCATGCCCAGGCTGCGGTACACAAACACATGCCCCGATTCGCGGTGCAGCAGGCTTATCATGCCCCGCGCCATGCCCATCTCCCGGCGCATGTAGTCCAAAAGGCAATCCAGCGCGGCTACGATGTCGTTTTTTTCAGAAAGCAACCTGCCCACATGGAGCAAGAGCGCAATAATCCTGCCCCGGCAGGGTTCGGCTTCGCACTCGTGCAACAGGTCTGCGGCATTGGAATTCATGGGGAACCAAACCATTGTTCAGAATCTGCACCGGCTGCGCCGGCAGGGACAGCCCGGCTATGCGCCGGGCAAAAATCCCTGATTCCAATCTACCCCATGCGCCTGCTCACGCATAGTATTTCCCGGTGATTTCATGAATGGTGATTTCAACCACAGCCGTCATTTTGAGCATGTTGGCGGGATACCCCGCCCCGCTATGCCGCGGGGTATACTTGGCCACGATTGCGTCCAGGGCGGCGGTCTTGGCGGCCTCGTCCTCCACCACAGCAGCGCTGCCCAGGATGATCACGCTCTGGTAGGCCGTATTGGTGTCGCAAGGTTTGTCGGCCTGGATAAACGAATGCGGGCCGGTCACCTCAAAACAGACCTTGGGGTTGGCGCGCAGGTTTTTCAGCTTTTGCCCCGCCGCAAGACCGTGAAAATACACGCGGTCATTCATGTGCGCAAAGTGCAGGGGGGTGACGTAGGGGAAGCCGTTGTCGCCCTGCGTGGCCAGATGCCCCACCTGGGCTGCGCCCAGCAGGCAATTGATCTGTTCAGCGGTCAGGGGATGTTCTTTCATACGGGCCTGCATGGCTCCTCCTTGGGTATGCGGATACGGTACATGGTCTGCAAAAAAGGCACAGATGCGCCTGGCTGTCATGGGTCGCCATTATTGCCCGGCGGCCAGCGCACTGAAAAAACGCGGGTTACGGCGTTTTCCATAACACCTTTTTATTTCATCCATGCATTATTTCAAAGTAAAATTATGAGAGCACCACGGTTTTTGGCTTCGCGTCGGCCGGGTGCAGAAATAACCGCCGGGCGCAAACGGCCTGCCCAATGAGGGCGCGCCGGACAGAACCGGACCATCCGGCCCTATCCGGCGCACTCTGCGCAGGTAGACTCGTGCAACACGCCCCTGAGCAGCGCCTCCCTGCTGGGTACGGGATAACGCGCGGGCGCGCTCTGCAAATTTTTGAGCCAGTCCACATAGGCGGCGGGCAGGTTGTTGGCCGCCGCGCCTGCAAGTATGCGGGCGAGGTATTCGCTGCTGGGCGGCACGGCATGCCCCAGCACGTCTTTTTTGTACAGCACCGCCGTATGCTCGCGGCCCCCGGCATCCTGCACCAGCACAGGATAGTGAAAATACGCCCCTCCGCCGTCCAGCCGCGCGCCGCACCACATATCAAGGCTGGCCGCGTCGCTGAAGGCAAGCTCGTACAGCACGCCCCACGTATCTTGCCCCGAGGCCTGCACCACGGTTTCCATACCGCCGTCCCACATGCGGTTGCGACCGTAAAATGCCAGCCTGTGCCCGCGCAGGCAGGCCGCGCACACCACTCGGGGGACAGCGCACCGCTCGCCAATCTGTTCGGGATGCATGTTGGAGCCGTAGGCAAAATAATATTGCCGGTCCTTGCGCCCGTAGTGATCAAACCCGGTAGTGATGTTCATGACGCATGCCTTTTGCAAAAAAACGTTGGTTCGTTAACCGCTGGCAACAGCGCTCCGCCTCCCCCCATGCCGCCGGAGGCCTGCCGCGTTTTTTGTTTCCGGCAAGAAAGGCGGGTATCATGCCGGGGGGGGGCGTACGCGCCCTGGCCGCCGCAGCAGGGAGCCTTGCTGGCGCATCTTCAAGCTCTGCGGGTAAAGGCTGCATGGCCAGATACTGACAACGACCACGGAGCGTATGCCGCTTGACCGGAATAAAAAGGCTGGCCTGACGCCGCCGGAAGCAAAAACCGCACAGCGCTACCAGACGTTAAGTATCCATTCCTTGTTTTTCTTGTATTCCATGTCGGCAAACAGGGTATTGGCCATGTTCTCAGCCAGCCACATGGCCCCGGCGTACCCCATGACCGGGTAGCGGTAGAGCCCCGCCCGGTCGTAGGTGGGAAAGCCCACGCGCAGCATGGGTATGTTGTTGTCCATGGCGGCCCAGCGGCCCTTGGAGTGCCCAAGGATAAGGTCCAGCTCAATTTCCTTGCGCTTCAGGCGACCGTCGAGATCCCACAGGTCGGCGTTGGTGACCACTTCCATCTTCCAGTTGACCTTTTCGACCATTTCCGTGAGGCGCGGGTCCGCGGCATAGCGTTGGTTGTCGTCGCCAAGCAGCAGGAGCTGGGGCTTCATTTCAAGGTCGATGCAAAACTGCGCCAGGCCAATGGCCAGGTCGGGGTTGCCGTAGATAGCCACCTTTTTGTCCGCCAGAAACATGTGCGCCACGTCGGTGATGGCGTCCAGGGCAATGCCGCGCTCGTGCACCAGCTCCTTGGTAAGGGGCTTGCCCGTGAGCTGTGAGACCTGCTTGAGAAAGATATCCGTATTGCGGATACCGATGGGCGAGGGGCCTACAATTGTGGGGATGTCAAATTCCTTATGCAGATATTCCGCAGCCTTGCCCCCCTCATAGCGGTTCAGGGCAATGGTGCCCAGGGCGTTGGCGGTGTCCTTGAGGTCGGCAATGGTGGTGCTGCCGTGCGACTTGCCCGTGCCGTCGGGCAGCAGCGGCGAATCGAAGCTCTCAATCTCAAACAGCACGTTGGCGTCCACATCCATGAGCTTGAGCAGGTGCTTGAGCTCCTTGACGTCGCCGGGGTTCACCCAGCCGGTAAAGAGATTGAGCCTGCCGTTTGGTTCGCCCTTTTCGGCGAAGTGGGTGATGATGTCGCGTACCGCCACGTCGTAGCCGCTGATCATGCTGCCCACAAAGCTGGGCGTGTGGATGGCGACAAGGTGCACCTCGCGGCCCGCGTATTTTTCCTTGAGCAGGCCGTTGTTGAGCTTGGTGACCACGCCGTCGATGTCGTCGCCGATAACCTCGGTGGAGCAGGTGGAGATGATGGGCACCACCTTTACCTCGGGGTAGCGCATCAGCAGAACGTCCACGGCTTCTTCCACGCGGTTGGTCGCGCCAAAGACCGCGCCGTCCTCGTGCACCGACGAAGAGGCGATTTCAAAATTGTCCTTGAAATGCTGCGAAAAAAGCAACCGCACGAACATGACGCAACCCTGACCGCCATGAACAATGGCTATGCAGTCCTTAATGCCTATGCTCGCGTACTGCGCACCGCAGGGCTGACAGGTGAATATGGGATTGATGACCCCTGCCCTTTCTTTTTCCATTATTTCGCAAGACATGGCATTTCCTTTTCTGAGGCCGGGCTGTGCGCTGCCGCAGGCTCCGGCGCTTGGGCTGTTTGTAAAAGCAGTCGTTACACTCCTGACAAGGAACATGCCCTTTCAGGCCACCCCGCATGTTGCCGCCAGCAATGCCGTAACCGGCCTTGCGCGCCGCGCTGGCGCCCCCTGCGCCCGGCAGACATGCTCGTCGGGCCGGACGCGAGGGCGCACGTCTAATACTTGGGGTCCGTCAGCTCCAGGTTCAGCGAACCGTGGATAGTCAAAAAGTCCAGCCTGGTTTTGGCTGCGGTCATAAGCTCGCGGATGTCATCCTTGCCCATGGCGGCAAGCCAGGGATTTTCGCTGGTCAGGCCACGGGCCATCATTACGGCGTCCACCCAGTAGCAGCGGTTTTCGGGCGATTCGACATCCGGCTGCTCGCCGCAGAGAATCTGCGTGGTCTGGGTCATGATGCCCTGGTTTTGCCGTTCCCTGTCCCATGCGCGGGAGTGGAACTGCCAGAGGCATTTTTTCATGATATAGTCGATGACGGCTTCTACATTTTCGCTCAGGGTTCCGGCACTCATGCTGCTCCTCCGCAATATAGGTCTTGGGCTGCGCCTCGGGGGCTATACCGCCTGCAGAAGCGGCTCGGGATAGGGCGGATATTCCTTGCTGCGCAAATGGGTTACGCAGTCGTACCCGCCGGAGTATTCGCGCTGGCCTTCCTCGTCCCTGATGTCGCGCCCGCAGACCATCTCCTGGGTCATAAAGCCACGGTCCAGCGAAAACTCGTCCCTGGTGATGTCGATTTTTGCCAGCTGGTGGATGGGCGAATACACCGCGTTGTAAATATCGCGGGCAAAGCGCACCCATCCTTCAAAGCCTTTCCATGGCCCGTTGTGGTAGGCGTGGGCGTTGAGGTAGGGAACCAGCACCTTTTTGGCCACCTCGCCGGGGCGCTTGCCGGTAAAGATGATGTCGGCCTTCCAGTCTTCCATGGCCTCCAGGCCTTCCAGCTCGTTGGGATCGTCGATGGCGAGCGTGCCCACCTTGACGCGGGCTATGCCCTTTTCAAAGTCGCCCTGGTGGCCGAACTTGGAGTAGATGGAAACAACATCCAGGCCCATTTCCTTTTCAATAATATGCGCCCAGTGCCACAGTTTTGAGCCGCCGGGCCACAAGCAGACCTTCACGCCCTTGAGACGCCTGGCATACCAGTCGAGCTCGGGCCGCCAGCGGGCGGTTTCTTCATCAATGATGGCCTGGGCCTCTTTTTCCAGCCCAAAGAACAGCCCTATCTTGAGCAGCGATTCGCTCACCATCTCGTGGCCGAAGCCGTCGATGTCCAGACGCGGCGTGCCATAGCGCACGCGCAGCTCGTTGCAGATGTATTCCGCCGAGCGGGCGCACTCGAGCACGTTGAGCTGGGCCTTGTGCATGGCGCGCAGGTCGTCGTACTTGCCGTTGCCGGTAAAGACCGAGAGCACCTGAATGCCCATGCGCCGAAAGTAGTCGCACATGATCTCCACATCGCCCTGGATGTTGTAGTCGCCCACGTAGTTGATGACGTAGCGGCTCTTGATTTCGGGCTCGACGGTGCCCACCTTCTGGTTGATCCAGGCGATGTTGATCTTGTGGTGCCCGCCCGACTGGCTGGGGCCGGCAAAACCGGGCGAGTTGCACACAAAGATGTCCACATCGGGCATTTCTTCCATGATTTCCTGGGCCAGAGCGTTGATGTCGTCGCCGATGAGGGCCGAGGCGCAGGTCTGGTAGATGGTCATGCGCTTGATGTGCGGAAAAGCCTTGAAGGCCTCCTTGATGCTGTTGCGCAGCTGGTCTTCCGCGCCAAAGACCACGTGCTTTTCCTTCATGTCCGTAGCAAAGGTGTACTTGAGCTGAAAGTTGCCGTCGTCGCTGATGTAGCGTTTGGTCTGCCAGGTGTCGTAGGTGCAGCCCACCGGGCCGTGGCTCAGGTGGATCACGTCCTTCATGGGCGTGCCGATCACGTGCTTGGCCCCGCAAAAGGCGCAGCCGCGCTCGGAGATGCTGCCGGGGATGGTGTTGAGGTACCCGAGGGGCAGGCAGGTGGAAAGGTCGTCGTTTTCACCCTTGACCACGGCGTGCTTTTCCCGCTCGGGGATACATTCGCTGCATTTAAAAAGATGGTATGGCATGTCAGTATCCTTTACGCGGCTTACAGAATGGCCGCCGTGCCCTTTTCGCCGGTGCGCACGCGCAGGGCCTGTTCAACCGGACAAACAATAATTTTGCCATCGCCGATGCCGCCCGTCTGGTTGATCTTGACGATGGTGTTTACAACCCTGTCCAGCATGTTGGCGGGCACCACAATGGAAAGCAGCCGCTTGGGCACGTACATCATGCCCTTGTAGCTGCCCATGCCGCGCACGATGGGGCTTATCTCCACCGAGACCTCATCGGCGATGCCCTTTTGCTTGCCCCGCCCAAAAACGGGGATGACGCTCATGCCCGGAAAGCCCATGCGATCAAGGGCTTTTTTTGTAGCCGTCACCTTGTTGGGGCGAATGATGGCGATAATCTCCTTCATGGCGAGCTCCTAAGCGTGTAGCCTCATAGTGTGTACATGCCGCCCGTAGCGGCGCAAAAGCAGCGCCTCTCAACTCTGCCCAGGGCCAGGCGGGCGGTTGCGCCTAAATGCCGTTCTGCCCGGTGCGGATGGTCAGCACACGCTCAACCGGCGTGACAAAGACCTTGCCGTCGCCAAAGTTGCCCGTCTTGGCATAGTCTTGCACCAGATGCAGCACCTGATCCACGTGCTCGTCCTCTACCACCATCATGAGCAGATTTTTGGGCAGCTCGTCGTAGTGGACGCTGCCGCTGTCCAGCCCTTTCTGTTTGCCGCGACCAAAGGCCTGAATCTTGGTCAGGGCCACAAAACCGGATGCGGCAAGCCCTTCCACCACGTTTTCGGTGCTCTCTGGGCGAACAATGGCTCGTACCATTTTCATTGGCGGCTCCTTTGGAGTTGTTGAAACTGTCGTTTACGCTCAAATTTTCTCATGTCCCTTGCAGGAAAATGTCCGTCTTGCTCTTCAGACCGCGTTGGGCATTTGATCTTGCCAAAAGCGTATTTTGTTTCCTGGCAAAGAAAATGTCCGCTTCAGGCTTCAGGCCGCGTTGGGCATTTGATGCATTTTTGCTTTCCTGCAAGGATGGCGAGCCTTTTATGCAGGGAGTGTACTCTCATGGTACTCGACCGGAATAAAAGGCGAGCCAGACGCAGCAGGGAACGAAAAGGCGCGAATGCCCGCGCGGCCTAGTCGGAGATGCCGTACTTGACCACCATCGCCTCCAACTGGTCCATGGACAGCGGCTGGGGAATGACAAAGTTCTGGTTGTTGATGATCTTTTCTGCCAGCGCGCTGTATTCCTTGGCCTGGTTCTGGGTTTCGTCGTATTCGGTAACGGTCTTTTTGTTGAACTCGGCCTTCTGCACGATGTTGTCGCGGGGCACAAAATGGATCATCTGCGTGCCGATGGAAGCCGTAAATTCTTCAAGGAATTCCTTTTCCCTGTCCACGTTGCGGCTGTTGCAGATGATGCCGCCAAGGCGCACGCCGCTCTGCTTGGCGTACTTGAGCAGGCCCTTGCAGATGTTGTTGGCGGCGTAAATGGCCATCATTTCACCAGAGGCCACGATGTAGACTTCCTGCGCCTTGCCGTCGCGGATGGGCATGGCAAAGCCGCCGCACACCACGTCGCCCAGCACGTCAAAAAACACAAAGTCCAGATCGTCGGTGTAGGCCCCCTGATTTTCCATCAGGTCAATGGCGGTGATAACGCCGCGCCCGGCACAGCCCACGCCCGGCTCGGGGCCGCCCGATTCCACGCAGAGGATGTCGTGAAAGCCCTTGCGCACCACCTTGTCGAGGGTCACCTTTTCCGCACCCACGGCGCGCAGGGTATCCATGAGCGATTCCTGCGGCTTGCCGCCCAGAATCAGGCGGGTGGAGTCGGCCTTGGGATCGCAGCCGTGGATGAAAATCTTTTTGCCGTGAAAATGGGCCATGGCCGCAGCCGTGTTCTGGGTTGTGGTGGACTTGCCGATGCCGCCCTTTCCGTAAATGGCTATCTTACGAGGCATAACGCATTCTCCCGCCGGTCTTCCGGCTGTTTTGACCAGGGACAAGGCGTCTCTGGCAACGTGTATGCCTCCCCTTGTGCATCGGCCGTGCCATTGCTGGGAAAAACTACTTTTTTCTTTTAAAACAGATAATTATAAAATAAATCTATCCTCACGCTTTTGCCAAAGCGTACACAAGCGTACAAAACACCGATTTTTTGAACATTTTGGTACATTTTTCAATTAAACAAATAATTACGGTATATTATAAAATCACTCTTTTCTGTTTTCTCGTGACTCCATAAAAAGATAAATTCATTAACACTATGATTTATTTATGTTTATAAAATACTGATAATTTATCCCGTTTATTTTTCAGGACACCACTGTGTACGTTTGCGTCACGCGCAGCGCCTTACTCGCCCCTCCCCACAGGCTCAGCGGCTGGATACTGAATAATATTTCAATAAAAACAGTATAATATATAAATAGCCGCGCAAGCGCATGGATATTGCAGACGCTGCTCCATCAAGGCAGCGCCGCTTGCAGGCCCTGCCGCAACAGACGGAGCGCGTATGCAAGGGTTACTCGACGGGTCGCGGATTGCGGTGTTTCATGATGCTCAGGGGGCGCTGGCCGCGCCAACTGCGGCCAGCGCCGTGGCCGTATATGTGCGGAGCGAAAACGACTGGAGCGAGGACAAAAGGCACGTATTCAGCCTGACCGACGGCGGGGGCCTTGCCCAGCTGCGCGAGCAGATGCACGCGCTGGCCGAAAATCTGGGGGCCTGCCGCATTGTGGTGGGGGCCGAGGATCACGGCGCGCCCTACGGCGTGCTCGACAAGCTGGGCTTTTACATCTGCATGATGGACAGGTTTGAGCCAATGGCGCTGGAGGGCGTGCGCAAGGGCGTGCTGGCGGCGGTGCAGCAGACGACAAAGCCCCAGTGCGGCATGCTGCCCGGCAGCAGACCGCGCGAGATCGCGCCGGGGCGTTTCTTTTTGGACATGTGCGAGGCCAAGATCACCGACCCCCTGTTTACAGCCAGGGAGTCCATACTGGTGTTTGTGGAAACCAAGCCCTTTGTGCAGCTGCAGGTCAGGTGCGAGCACGAACCGCGCTGGCTACCCAGTTTTGCGCTGGTAACAGGGCTGGAAATTACCAGGGAAGAGCTGGAATCGGGCCTCAAACTGATAACGGTACGCCAGCCCGCCGACCGCGATGCCGACGCCCTGCTGGGGCAAAAGTGGTTTGACGGCACGGGCTGTTCCTGCGGTTAGGGCAACCTGGCCGCTACGGGCCGCCAGCCCGGCAAACCTGAAGACTCAGGGGCTAGACGCCGTATTCCCGCAGTTTGCGCCACAGGGATGAACGGCTGATGCCCAGCATGTCTGCCGCCAGGGTGCGGTTGTCGCCCGCCAGCTCAAGGGCATGCAGGATATGCTGCTTCTCCATCTCGGCCAAGGGCACGAGGTGCGCGGACGCATCCTGGCCCGCTGCATGCCCTGCTGCCAGAGGTTGTGCCGTTATCTGCGTCGTTGTTTGGAGCTGCCCGCCAGCCTGCGGTTGCGACGTGGCAAGGGCCTCCTGCGGGTCTGTGCCCATGGCCACGGGTGGTGCCTGGCGAGGGGGATTTTCGCGTACTTCTGGCGGCAGGTGCGCAAGGCCGATGCTGCCGCCCGGCGGGCAGAACACCGCCGCCCGCTCCAGAATATTGGCCAGCTCGCGCACATTGCCGGGGAAGGGATACCGCCTCAGGGCATCCAGGGCGCTGTCGTCAAGGTCAAGCGGCACGCCGCCGCCCTGCTCCGCCAGTCGCGCCAGAAAGAACCGCGCCAGCAGGGGCACGTCCTCGGCGCGGCTGCGCAGGGGCGGCAGCTCCTGCGTGACCACGGCCACGCGGTAATACAGGTCGCGGCGAAATCGCCCGGCCTCCACCTCTTCCTTGAGGTAGCGGTTAGTGGCGGCAATGATGCGCACGTCCACGGGGATGTCCACAGTGCCTCCCACGCGGCGCAGGTTCTGCTCCTGCAGCACGCGCAGCAGTTTGACCTGCATGCCTTGCGGCATCTCGCCTATCTCGTCCAAAAACAGCGTGCCGCCGCTGGCGGCCTCAAAAAGCCCTTCCTTGCGGCGCACCGCGCCGGAAAAAGCCCCCTGCTCGTGACCAAACAGCTCGCTTTCGAGCAGTTCGGGCGACAGAGCGCCGCAGTTGACCGCCAAAAAACGCCGCCGGGCACGCTGGCTCTGGGCGTGCATGGTGCGTGCGGCCAGCTCCTTGCCCGTGCCCGTCTCGCCCTGCAGCAGCACGGCCACATCGGTGGGGGCAAGGCGCATGAGGGCCTGACGCAGACCGCACATGGCGGGCGATGCGCCCACCATCTCGGGCACGGAGCCGCTGGCCTCAAGCTGGGCGCGCATCTGGACGACCTGCTGCCGCAGGCGTCGCTTTTCCAGCGCACGAGCCACCAGCATGCGGGCCTCCTCCAGCGAATAGGGCTTGGCCAGATAATGGAACGCCCCGAGCCGCATGGCCTCCACGGCGCTTTCAATCATGGGGTAGCCGGTGACCATGATCACTTCCACATCAGGCTTGCTGCCGCGCACGGCCTTGAGCACTTCCATGCCGTTCATGCCCGCCATGGCGATGTCGGTGATGACCACGTCAAAATCCTGCTCGGCCAGCAGCTTCAGGCCTTCCTCGCCGCTGCCCGCCTGGGCCGACTCGTGCCCGCCGCGTTCCAGCGCCCGCGCCAGATTGGCCCGGGCCATGCGCTCGTCGTCAATGATCAGCAACCGACCGCCCTTGCGCGGCGCGGCCTCGCGATCGCGCCACTCCAGGGGCTTGGCACCGGAATCCGCGTCTGTCGCGGGCTGATCTGCAAGACGAAAGCGATCTGTCGTCATACATCCGCTCCTGAAACATCGGCAGCCTGTCGCGCCGCCAGGGGCAAGCGCACGGTAAAACAGGCCCCTTCTCCGGGTTTGCTCTGCACTTCAAGGGTTCCGCTGTGCTTGCCCACAATGCCAAAGGCGATGGACAGCCCAAGCCCGGTACCCTCGCCCACAGGCTTGAGGCTAAAAAACGGGTCAAAAATGCGGCCAATATACTGCGCCTCAATGCCCTTGCCGCTGTCGCTCACGCGCAGCTCGACCATACCGGCAGGCTTGTCCGCGTGCGCCGTTATGCGCACCAGCCCTTCGCCGTTCATGGCCTGCGCGGCGTTGAGCAACAGGTTGATGAGCACCTCCTGCATACGCTGGGCGTCCATGGGCAGCCGCAGGCCCTCTGGCACGTCTACCTCTATGCGCACGCCCGCGCCCATGTCGTGCCGCACCAGGGCCACAGCCCTGCGCACCACCCCGCCAAGCTCATGCAGTGCCACGCTGAACGGCCGGTCGCGGGCAAAATCAAGCAGGCCGCGCACGATATCGCGGGCGCGCACCACCTCGGCCTGAATTTCATTGAGCTGCGCGGTTACGTCGTCCGCCGTGGGCATGGGACGCACGCCCTGGCGCGCGTCGTTGACGTCCTCGCCCAGCAGCTGACAGCCCATGGAAATATTGTTCAGCGGATTATTGAGCTGGTGAGCCACACCGGAGGTCAGCACGCCAAGCGAGGCCAGCTTTTTTTCCTGCAGCAGCAGGGAGTGGCGTTTTTCAAGCTCGGTCGCCATGCCGTCCAGGGTCTGGAGCACATGGCGGGCCTCCGCCTCCAGCTGCGGCGGCGGCGACGGCAGCGGAATGCCCGCGCCCACATTGCGGGCGGCGCTTTCGATGGCGCCGAGCGCGCGCATGATGTGCCTGCCGATCTGCCAGGCAAAGGCCACGCCGCAGGCCAGCAGGGCCGCAATGGCCGCCAGCAGCTGGGTGCGCAGGTCGCCCACGGCGGTAAAGATGCCCTGCCGCATGCGCCGCACCGCCGAATCGGCCAGCTCGCTCAGCCGCTGCCCCTGATCGGTCAGAGCCGCGCCGTCGGAGGGCGCGTCTTCAAGCAGGGCCTCGTAGGTTCCGATGCCTTCAAGCAGCAGGTCGAGGGTACGGTGCGCCCCGTCGCCCACGCGGCGGCCCATGGCGGCATTATACCCCTGCCCGACCGACGTGGCCCGCTCCCGCGCAAGCTCCACAAAGCTGCGCAGAGCAGCCAGGTCGCCCTGTCTGCCGGGGAAAAGCTGCAGGTTTTTTTCGTACCTGCGCATTTCAAGCACGTCGCTGCGCAGGTCGTCCACCATATCAATAAGGCGGGCCGCCCTGTCGATGCGCCCCAGATCGTAACAGGCAATACCGCCCAACAGCAGCAGCATGGCCAAAAACAGGCCCGTGCCGATGGCGATTTTGCCGCGTATTGTATGCCAGACAAAAAAATGCGGAAGCATGCTCCACCCCCGCAGGCGCAAGGATTCAATCCCGCGCCCGTCTCTGTTTCAATTTGCAACAGCGTACAGAAATAGAACATCGCTGACAAGGCTTGCCCAGCAACAATTTGCGACCCCATGCCTGGGCGTACATGTCATAATGCAACAGTCGAGGGACGGAGGACATGCGCCGGTCTAAAAAATATATTATTAAAAAACGGCATGTTATCATTTGATCTTTTTGGCACAATAGTTGTAACTGCCCGAGCAGGAGGCCGACATGAACACCCTGCAAAAAACAATGGAAAACTGGTTTACAGCAGTTGCTTATGCCGATGCCGGACAGCCCGGCTGGACGGACGACTTATGGACGGTCAGCGGCAAGGCACAGAGTCCGGCGCTCAGGCAAACCCTGCAGTACGGCGCTGGCAGCATCATCATTTACGTGCTGGCGTTTTCCAACACCGACGCCTTTGCCGCCTTGTGCGCAAAGGGCGGGTTGTGGACGGCCCTGCCCATCGCCTCGGTACTGCTGCTCTCGTATGTGCACGGGCATTTTGCCGGTGCGCTCTGGGAGCTGTGCGGCATCACCGGCGTGCAAAAGCAGGCCGCCAAGGCCGTTCAAAAGCCCGCCGTACGCAAGACGTCCGCGCCTGCGCCCAGGCTGGACGCCACAGCTGCGGCTCACGGCTAGACCCGTATTTTTTGCAGGGCCGGGCCGCGTGCCCGGCCCGCGCACGCCAGACATAATGTCCGTCGGAGGTAACCAATGGATCTGCTCAGTCTTGACCCGTCGCAGTTTATAACACTCACGCCCGTATCCGTGGCCTTTTTGCTGGCCGTGGGGTTTGTGGGCGGGCTTGTGAGCGGTTTTATCGGCTCCGGCGGCGCTTTTATTCTCACACCGGGCATGATGGGCCTCGGCGTACCAGGCGCGGTGGCCGTGGCCAGCAACATGTGCCACAAATTCCCCAAGGCCATGGTGGGCGCCATCAAGCGTTACCGCTTTGGTCAGGTGGATATCAAGATGGGCATGGTCATTGCCGCCAGCGCAGGCGTGGGGGTGCAGATCGGCATACGCATCCAGCGTTTTGTTTTGGAAAACTGGGGGCAGGCAGGGTCCGACCTGTATGTCAGCGTTTCCTTTGTGGCAGTGCTGGTTGTGGTGGGCAGCTACATTCTCAAGGACGCCCTGCGCTCCAGCCATGCGGGCCTGGAGGATGATGAAGCCACGCCGCCTCTGGCCAAAAAACTGCAATCCATCAATCTGCCGCCCATGATGTCGTTTCCCAAGTCCGGCCTGCGCATCTCGCTGTGGTTTACGCTGCCCGTGGGCATCGCCACCGGCATGCTGGCCGCCACCATTGCCGTGGGCGGATTTGTGGGCGTGCCGGGGCTCATCTACGTCATCGGCGTACCGGGGCTGATCGCCTCCGGCACCGAGCTTGTAACCGCCTTTGCCATGGGCCTGTGCGGCTCGGTCAACTGGGCCATGCACGGCATGATAGACATCCGCCTGGTTTTCATCATCCTGGCCGGATCCCTGCTGGGCGTGCAGCTGGGAGCCATCGGCACCACCTACGTCAAGCCGATCATGATCAAATACGTCATGGCGGCCATCATGCTCATCGTGGCGGGCAGCCGCATCGTCGCCCTGCCGGGCTACCTCACCGCCCTGGGGATTATCCAGATGGGGCCGGGCATGCTTTATATTTGCAAGGTGGTCAGTTTTGTGACCATGTGCGCCGGTCTGCTCGTGGGTGCAGGCATGATTCTTGGCGCCATGTGGCGCGGCCAGCAGCGCGCCCGCAAGGCTACGGCGCTGGGCAGCGCGGCCTAACTAAATCTCTTCTCCTCAAACCCTATAGCCAAGGGGGGGGTGCATTGCGTCTGCACCCCCCTTTTTTACGGTCAACCGCTGACTACCAAGCCGGAAAAAACCCATCGCCCATTGCATATTTTTCACATTCCTGTATTTATCCATAATCGACACAAAGAACCATTGTCTTTTTTCGTCATGCACCCGCAGGAGGCGTCATGCGCATGTTCACGCGCAGCCTCAAGGCGCAATTCATTGAGGCCTTCACGCTGCTCATCCTGCTTTCCTCCTGTTTTCTTGCGGCCATAACTGGGCGCGAGGCCAGTAGCGAAGCCCGCTATGAACGCGGCCTACTTCTGACCAACCGCGTGCAGTCGCTGGCTAAGGCTCTTGACCAGTCCATGTGGTTTTGGATCAAGGAAGTGGACACCCTGCGGCATACCGTGGGCCTGCTCGGCCCGGACATGAACAAAATTTCAGTGGCAATCAACCGCCTGCAGGACACCATGCCCACCTTTGCCTGGATCGGGCTCATGGACTCCAAGGGCTATGTTGTGTCCGCCACAGACGGGGTGCTGCAAGGCACAGACCTTTCTATCTGCGCCATTTTTCGCCAGGGCAAAAACGGCCTGTTTGTGGGCGATGTGCGCAGGGCCAACCTGCTGGGACAGCTGCTGCCCCACCCGGAGGGTATCCCCCTCAAGTTCGTGGACATAAGCATGCCCATTGGCCAAGGCGAACTTAAGGACTGGGTTATTGTAGCCCATCTCAGCTGGACCTGGGCCAGAGAGGTGGAGGAATTTATCCTGTCCGGCGAGGGCTCGGACACAAACACAAAAATCACGGTCCTCAGCGAGGACGGAATCCCCATCCTTGGCGGCGACAGCACTACGGAACCGCTGGCCCTGCCTCTGCTGCAACAGCTGGAGAACTCCCCTTCGGCATGGGCGGTAGAGCCGTGGCCCGATGGCACTTCCTACCTGACCGCCGCTGTAAGATGCAGCGGTTTCAAGGATTATGACGGTCTTCAGTGGAGCGTGGTGGCCCAGCAATCGCTTGAAGCCGCCTACGCACCCGTGCGCAGGCTTGTAACCCGTATTCTGGTGGCAGGGCTGGCGCTGGCCGTGCTGTTTGCGCTGGTTGCCAGCTACATTGCCCAGCGGGTCATTGCGCCGCTCAAAGCCCTGAGCGTTGCGGCCGACAAGCTGAGCAAGGGCGAACGAGTGTCCATCCCGCGCAAGCAGGACATACGAGAAATCGAAGTGCTTTCCACATCGTTGTCGACCCTGGTTGACAACCTCACCCGCACGGAAAAAGACCGCAACCGCATACAGCATACTGCGGAACGCGACGCCCTCACCGGCCTGCTCAACCGGCACGGGCTTGCTGCGCGCATTGAAGAGGCCATGCCTGATCTGCAGCAGCATCATGGTATTGTTGAACTGTTGTATATGGATCTTGACGGCTTCAAGCCGGTCAACGACACCTACGGGCATCATGTGGGCGACTCGGTGCTGACCATTCTGGGGCAGCGCCTCTCGGGCTGTCTGCGCAAGGACGACGTGCTTGTGCGCCTTGGCGGCGATGAATTTTTGGCGCTGCTGAGCCACCGTAACGGAACGCCCGACATATTGCGCACAGTACGGCGCATCCGCGAGACAGTAGGCGCGCCCATCTCTACCGAGGGGCTGCTGCTGCACATCGACATCAGCATTGGGCACGCCACATGGCACTGCACGCAGGAATCTGTTGAAGACGCCCTGAAAAGGGCCGACGGGGCGCTGTACATGGCCAAGAAAACCGCAAAAGGCCCTTCAGACGCGCCCTGACCAGCCCGCGTCATGCGGTGCACGCAGGCGGGATTCTGCCGCGCCTGTCAATGTCAGCCCGTGTGCGGACACCCTCCAAGGCAATAGCAGAATACCCCCACTCCTTGCCAGACCTTGCACCACTGATCGCTGCCCGGCAAAAACGGCTCAGGCTTCTGCCTGCCCGCCCTGCTCCTGCAGGTAGCGCAGGCACTTGCCCGCAGTGGCAAAACCGCTGCGCAGCCCGGCATAGTCGGCAACCGTCCGGGCGCCGCCCTTGTCGTACAGCACAAGCCCCCCGGCAAAGGTATCCACATCGTCCGGGTCGTGGCTGATAATCACCGCAGGGATGGTCAGGTCGCTGATAAGTTCAAGCAGTTCTTGGCGCAGCCGCTCGCGCAGCAAAGGATCAAGGGCCGAAAAAGGCTCGTCGAGCAACAGCAGCAGAGGGTCGGCGTTGAGCGCCCTGGCCAGCGCTGCGCGTTGCCGCTGACCGCCCGAAATCTGCGAGGGCAGGTGCGCGGCCAGATGCCCTATGCCCAGCCTCTCCAACATGGCCTGCGCCTTGTGGCGCTCGTCTCCGCACACTCGCCAGGGCCAGCAGCCGGTGCGGGGGTAAGCGACATTCTGCAGCAGGTTTAAATGCGGAAACAGCGCGTAATCCTGAAACATGTAGCCGATGCGCCTTTTTTGCACAGAGACGGAGACGTTTTGCGCACTGTCGTACAGCGTGCAGCCGCCCACGCGGATGTACCCCGCATCGGGGCGGATCAGACCCGCCAGACACTGCATGGTCAGGGACTTGCCGGAGCCGGAAGGCCCGAAAAGCACGGCGCACTTGTGCTCGTCGCCAATGTCGTAGCGCACGTCGAGGGTGAACGGCGTTACCCCGTTACGGAACTTTTTTTCCAGACGCAACGAGATCATCAGCGCCGCCTCTTGAGTTTTACAAGCAGCTCGGCCGCCATCAGCAGGCCCACGCACACGGCGGAGGTAACCGCCACAAGCCACGAGGCCTGAAGGTCGTTGCCCGCCTGAAAGGCGTCGTAAATGGCCAGGGCCAGCGTCTGCGTCTTGCCAGGGATATTGCCCGCTATCATCAGCGTTGCGCCAAATTCGCCCATGCCGCGCGCAAAGGCCAGCATTATGCCGGCAAAAATGCCCTTCCAGGCCAGCGGCAGCGAGACGCTTATGAACACCCGCCATTCCGACGCGCCCAGCGTGCGGGCTGCATCCTCCAGGTGTTTGTCCACCTGTTCAAGCGCGGCGCGCGCCGATTTGTAGATGAGCGGAAACACCACCACCGTGGCCGCCACCACGGCTCCCTGCCACGAAAATATCAGGTTGATGCCAAGCTCAGCCAGCCCCGGCCCCAGCACGCCGCGCCGCCCCACCAGCAGTATGAGGTAATACCCCAGCACTGTGGGGGGCATCACCAGAGGCAACGAGCATAGAGCGTCAAGCAGGGCTGGCATGGGGCCCCTTTTGCGGGCCAGCCGCCAGGCCGCCAGCGTCGCCACGATGAAGGAGATGGCCGTTGCCGCACCGGCAACGCGCAACGAAAGCTCCAGGGGGCTCCAGATAAACGCAACATCAAAATCCATATCCATCCCCCCTGCCGACTGACGCCTCGCTTCTGCAAAATCCAGGCGGTTGCCGTCTCTGCCAAAACGGCAACCGCCTTTTAATTCACGCCCGCTCCACTCGTCCTTTTGGGGCGAGTGCCGGGCCAGCCCAGGTTACGGCTTGGAAAAACCGTACTTGGCAAGCACTGCCTGCCCCTCGGGGGACAGCACAAAGTTCAAAAATTCCTGCCCCATCTTGGCGTCCTTGCCGGTGGTTGCCACAGCAATGGGGTAGCTCACGGGGTCGTGGCCTTCAACTATCATAACCACGTCCACCTTGTCGGCAAGCTGCTTGGCGTCGGTACGGTACACAAAACCGGCGTCGACCTCGCCGCGCGCCACATAGTCCAGCACCTGCCGCACGCTGTTGCCGAGGATAAGCTGGGGCTGCACGCCCTCCCAGAGTTTGGCCGTATTGAGCGCATCCTTGGTGTAGCGCCCGGCGGGCACTGAATCGGGGTTGCCGGTGGCAATGCGCTTGTAGGCCTTGATGTCCTCAAGCTTGGCCGGTTTTTTGGCCCCGGCGGGCACGATGAGCACCAGATCGTTGAGGGCAAAGTTTTTGCGGGTAGCAGGGTCGACAACCTTGGCGGCCACTGCCTTATCCATGGTGGCCTGGTCGGCGGAGGCAAAAACGTCCACCGGCGCGCCTTCCTGAATCTGCTTGAGCAGCGGGTTGGAAGCCGCATAATTTGTGTTCACCGTCAGCCCGGCGTGCTTTTTTTCAAACAGGCCCTTGATCTCGGTAAAGGCGTTGGTGAGGCTGGCAGCTGCGGAAACGGTCATTTCCGCAGCCTGGACAGGAAGGCTGAACAGGGTCGCGCAGGCCAGTGCCAGTACCATGCGGCCCAATGCCCCACGAGCATATGCAGTCGTTTTCATGAAGTTCCTCCGTGCGCCAGAAGCGCTGTTTGTACGTTCACAGTACAGAAGCCGCCCATGCGAGCAATGCAGTCGCGTTTTTTTGTAAAACCGTGAACACTGTACAACAAAGGAGTTTTATTTGTATAAGATCAGAAAACTGACGGGAAGAAGCATGGAAAAAAACAAAAACCGTGAGGAAATGGCCGCGCTTTTGCGCTCGCTCTCTTCTGCAGACAGAGCATGGCTGCGTCAGCGGCTTATGCGCCGCGACTCGGCGGCGCTGCTGCAGGACACAGGGCGCATCAGCCCGCGCGAGCTTCTGGCCGCAGAAACATGGCTGTGGGAGCGGGCCAGCGCCGCCCGCGGCCCGCGCGAAAAACGCCCTCGCCTGCGCATGTGGCTCATCTTCATGCTGCTGCGCTATGCGGCCCTGCGGCTTGTGGAAATTTTTGACATCATGCCCTCGCATCTCGATTTCCAGGAGGGCGTCATCCACGTACCCGGCACCAATGACAATCCCGGACGCGAGGTTCCTCTGCCGCTTACCATCAGCCGCCGCCTCAAACGGGTGCTTGAAGACCCGACGCTGTTTCCCGAAACGCGCGAGCTTATGCGCTGCGACGCGAGCTACGTACGCCGCTGCCTGCAGCAGGTAGGCGCGGCCTGCGGCCTGCCCAAGGGTCTGCTGAGCGCGCGTGCGCTACGTCACACCCGCGCCCTCGAGCTGGGTCGGCAGGGGCTGCCGCTGCCGGTGGTGGATATTTTTTTGGGCAGGCGCTCGGCGCCGGGCCAGAGCGGCATTGTCCGCTGCGACCCGCAGGAGGCCAAGCGCCTGCTGCGCGAACAATTACAAAGGGAGCGACCCATGAAAACCAGTGCCCGAAATGTTTTTCAGGGACGCATCACCTCATTGCGCCAAAGCGGCCTGCTGGTGGAGGTAGTACTGCGCACCGCAGGCGGATTGCGCGTTTCTTCGCTTATTACGGACGAAAGCTACAAAACCCTGGGTCTCAATGAGGGCAAACTGGTTAATGCCAGCATCAAGGCCCCCTGGGTGCTGGTGCAGGCCGGGGAGATGTCGCCCAAAAGCTCGCCCCCGGCGGAAAACTGCTT
Organism: Desulfovibrio desulfuricans; assembly: GCF_004801255.1. Lineage (NCBI taxonomy): Bacteria > Pseudomonadati > Thermodesulfobacteriota > Desulfovibrionia > Desulfovibrionales > Desulfovibrionaceae > Desulfovibrio > Desulfovibrio desulfuricans. The sequence continues at coordinate 2,965,943 of NZ_CP036295.1, forward strand.
TACCGGCGTGGTCGAGCGCGTGCGCGAAGACGAAATGGTGGCCGAAATTCTGGTGGCTCTGGGCGAAGGCAGTCAGGTGTGCGCCCTGCGCAACCGTGGGCCCGAAAACCCCATCAACCTGACCGCCGGGCAGACGGTTACGGTATTTTTCAAGGCTTTTTCCGTTATTCTTACCGTGGACTAGGCCCCGCAGGGGCTACCAGATGCACGGCAAAAAGCCGCGCCGATCGCAAATACGGATCGGCGCGGCTTTTTGCATGGTTGCCCTGTCAGCGTAATTTTTGACCACGCGGAGCCCTCCCAGCGAGGTTCAGGCCCAGCGGGCACGGTTTGCTCCATAAACAGCGGCAATAACCTCAATGGCCCGTGCGATGTCCGGGAGCCCGCCCCACTGCAGGTTGTCAGCCGCAGATGATCATTGCCCATACCCCTGACCAGCAGGCCCAGAGGCGCGAGCTGCTGCCCGAACCACCCAGACGGCATGCCCGAAGCGCTTATGCCAAACATGACGATATTGGTCTGCGCTGGCGTCAGCTAACTCGTCATGGGCCGCCAGCGCCCAAAAAGACCGCCGGACACGCCACAGGGCAATCACAGGCCTTGCCCTGCCACAAATCCCGCGCGCCCAACGCCCGGCGCAAATCGCCCAGCAGGCCGCGCTTGTCGCTGGCCCAGGCCGGGGCAAGCAGCTCGCGGGGGGCGGGGTCGCTTTGCAGGCGATGGATGACGATGTTTGAGGGAATACACGGCAGGGCGGCGCAGAGCATATCCACATACTCGTCGCGCCAGAGGGGGTGGTACTGCCCGGAGGCGTAAAGCCCGGCCAGCGCAGTGCCCCTGGGAACGTACACATTGTGCAGCTTGAGACCGCGTATGGGCAGGGAAAGCGCCCAGTCGACGCTCTGCATGAAATGGCGCTCGTCTTCGCCGGGCAGCCCGACCATCAGGTGGGCGCATACGGCTATGCCGCGCTCGGCAGCCATGCGGACAGATTTTTCTGACGCGGATGCATTGTGTCCACGGTTTATGAGGGTTAGGGTTGCGTTATGGACGGTTTGCAGGCCCAGCTCCAGCCACAGGTCGCAGTCAAGAGCCGCAAGCAGATCAAGCTTTGGGGCATCCAGACAGTCGGGGCGGGTTGCCACGGCCACGCCAAAGCAGTCGGGCAGGCCGCGCGCGGTCTGGAGCAGTTGTTGCAAGCGTTTCTGTGGGCCATAGGTATTAGAGAAAGATTGCAGATACGCAATAAAGCGCGTATTGGGGTCGTCCCGCAGATAAACGGCACGCTTGGCATTCCACTGCTGCAACAGGGAATCGCCCAGTTTTGCACGCCCGGAGCCCGAACCGTCGGCATTGCAAAACGTGCAGCCAGAACGCGAAATCGTGCCGTCGCGGTTGGGGCAGGAAGCCCCGGCATCAAGTGGAATTTTTTGCACCCGGCAGCCGTACAGATGATTATAATGTGCGGCCAGAGTATGCCAACGCTGCATGTTTACATGCCTTGGGGGCTTATATCCGCGCCTGCGGACGGGACAAATATTTTAACCCTGCGTCCACCGTCTTGACTTCATGCCGGTTTTAGCAGAACAGTTTTCAGCCTGACGTTACCAATTCCAACAGCGCCCCCGCTCCAGGCCTCTTCGCCTCGCCGGGCGTGGATGCTGTTTCAACATGACGGTAAGGTAGCACACCAGCACAGCGAGGCAAGTTAGAGTAATGTCCAAAATTCTGGATTTCGCACTAGGATTGTTTTCCAATGACCTGGCCATCGACTTGGGCACGGCCAATACCTGCGTCTACGTAAAAGGACAGGGAATTGTGCTGCGCGAGCCCTCTGTGGTTGCGGTCAAAAAAGACCCGCGCGGCAACAACGTGGTTTTGGCCGTTGGGCATGACGCCAAGCGCATGCTGGGCAGAACCCCCGGCAATATCTGGGCTATCCGTCCCATGAAAGACGGCGTTATCGCCGACTTTGAAGTTACCGAGGCCATGCTGCGTCACTTTATCGCCAAGGTTCACAACTCGCGGCGTCTTGTGCGCCCGCGCATCATGATCTGCGTGCCCACGGGCATCACCCAGGTGGAAAAACGCGCGGTGAAAGAATCGGCCCAGTCCGCCGGTGCGCGTGAGGTTTACCTCATCGAGGAGCCCATGGCGGCGGCCATCGGCGCCGACCTGCCCATTCAGGAGCCTACCTCCAACATGGTGGTGGACATCGGCGGCGGCACCACAGAAGTGGCGGTCATCTCCCTTTCGGGCATTGTGTACTCGCGCTCTGTGCGCGTGGGCGGCGACAAGATGGACGAAGCCATCATGACCCACGTCAAGCGCAAGTATAACATGCTCATAGGCGAATCGTCCGCTGAAGAAATCAAGATCAAGATCGCTTCTGCCTATCCGCTTGATCCGGAGCAGCAGATCGAGGTCAAGGGCCGCGACCTTGTGACGGGTATTCCGCAAAATATCATCATTACCTCCGAAGAAGTGCGCAAGGCCATTTCCGAGCAGGTAGACAGCATTGTACAGGCTGTGCGCATCGCCCTGGAACAGACCCCGCCGGAACTGGCGGCGGATATTGTGGACAGGGGCATTGTGCTGACGGGCGGCGGCGCGCTGCTCAAGGGTCTTGACCAGTTGCTGCGTGAAGAAACCTCGCTGCCCATCACGGTTGTGGACGATCCCTTGTCCACGGTTGTCATGGGCACCGGCAAGGCGCTGGACAATCTGCACATTCTCAAAGAAGTGTGCATCGACTAGAACCGACTGTCCTCGCGCCCCTGTGCGGTTGACGCAATGCCGGAACTCGGTTCCGGCTCTGCGTCTCCGGCGCAGGGGCGCGGTTTATTATGCACCGCTTTAAGAGCGTTGCGCACGTTAAAACGCCCCGGCAGGGCTGCGCGAGCCGCCTTGCGCCACGTAACCCCAAGGCTCGGCATCCGCGCGGCCTGACGGCGAAGTGAGCGTGACTTTCACCTCTGAACGTGCAACGCTTCATAGGTAATCTGCTCTAGGAGCTTCGGCCAGTGACATTGCGGCGTCTTCTCCTCCTCGCGGGCACTTTGCTCATCCTGTTTCTGGGTATGTATTCCTGGAACCAGCGGACGCGTTTTCTGGACGATTTGGCCGCAAAACTGGGGCTGGAAATCACCGGCGCGGTGCTCACCCCCATCCGCTCCGCGCAGGACACTGCAGAAAGCATGTGGGACCGCTATTTTGACCTGGTGAGCGTGCGCGAAGAAAACGAGGCCCTCAAGCAAAATGTAGCCGAGCTCGAAGCCCGCCTGCTCGCCAACGGCGAGGATCTGGCCGAGCTCAAACGCCTGCGCGCCCTGGTGCAGTTGCCTGTAGACCAGACCTGGCGTCCGCTTGGCGCGCGCGTACTCTCGGGCCGCATGGGGCCCAACGCCGTTCTTGACAGCATCACCATCAGCCGTGGCTACAGCACGGGCGGGCGGCCCGGCACACCGCTGGTCACCCATCTGGGCCTTGTGGGCCGCGTGCTCAAGGCCAGCGCCCACAGCTCCATCGTGCTGCTGCTCACCGACCCCAGCAGCCGCATTGCCGTTTTTTCGCAGGAGACCCGCGCTCCCGGCATCCTGGTTGGCATGGGCACAGGCCAGAAGCTTGAAGTCAACTTTGTGCAGCGCGACGCCAAGGTAAAACCCGGCGAGATCCTCATCACTTCCGGCCTGGACGGCAAGTATCCCAAGGGCATACCCGTGGCCAAGGTTCTCAAGGTCGCCCCCTCGGACTACACCCAGTTTATGGCCATCAAGGCCGACCCGCTGGTCGATCTGCAGCACCTTGAAGAAGTGCTGCTGCTGGAACCCACCGGCGCGCCGCGTCCGCTGGACCTGGGCGACGCGCCCAAAGAATTCGTCGGGCCGCCCGCGCCCAAAAGCGCCACGCCATGAACAAGTTCAGCAGCACTGCATGGTGGCTTTGTTTTATGGCCGGGGCCATTATTTTGCAGGCGGCCGTGCCGGGGCTTGATGTGCTCACGGTGGGGCTGATCATCCTGCTGCAGGAGCGCGACTACAAAAACATGCTCTGGCTGCTGCCCCTGTTTATCCTGCTGCAGGAGGGCATGGGCACGCGCCCGTTTGGCGCGGTCATCGTCTGGTATGCGGCGGTGATAGTGCTGTTCAAGATGGGCCGCTGGCTTTTTGAAGTGGAAAACTTCATCTTTGTCTTTTTACTTTCCGCCTGTCTGGGCGCTGCATACTACGCGGTGGCCTGGCTTATGGCCCCCTTGCAAAACCTGCCCCTCGACGTGCAGGGAACCCTGGACCGAAGCCTGATTCAGGCTATCTTTGTGCCTTTCGCCTGGCGGCTGTTGGTGGCCACCCGCCACTGGAACCCCCATGATCAGGAAAACTGACAACACCTCCCTGCTCGCGCACAGCGACAAAGGCTCGCACAAGGGCATACGTTCCTGGCTCAAAATTCAGGTTGAGAGCGAGGGCTATCAGCCGCCGCGCGCTGGCGCCATCCTGCTGCAGGTCATGGTGGGACTGATGTTTTTTGTGCTGGTGGTGCGCTTTTGGTATCTGCAGGTGCACCGGGGCGAGGAGTTTGCCCGTCAGGCGCAGGACAACCGCCTGCGCATCGAGCGCATTTTTGCCCCGCGCGGGCGTATCCTGGACGACAAAAGCAGGGTGCTGGCCGACAACCGCACGGCCTACGGCCTTTCCATCGTGCGCGAAGACTGCCACGACATACCCGCCACGCTGGCCCAGATCAGCGAGTGGTCGGGCATACCCCTGCAGCAGATCTGGGACAAGTTCCGCCAGGACCGCTTTAAAGTTAAGCCTTTTGAACCGCTGTTGCTCATCACCGACATTGATTTTGATCTGGTGGCGCGCATCGAATCCGAAATCCACGAGTGGCCGGGGCTGGAAATTGTGGTGCGCACCAAGCGCAGTTACCCCGAGCGCGAGCTTTTTGCCCATATTCTGGGCTACGTGGCAGAAGCCAACGAACAGGAAATGGCCGCAGACAGCGCCCTGGCCATGGGCGACCTGGTAGGCAAGCAAGGGCTGGAACTCGAGCTGGAAAAACAGCTGCGGGGCCGCAAGGGCCTGTATGATGTGGAGGTGGACGCCCACGCCCGAGTGCTTGGCAAAACCCTGCGCGAAGAACCGCGCGGCGGCCACGAAATACACCTTTCGCTCGACGACGGGCTGCAAAAGGCCGCATGGGACGCCCTGGGCGGCGAGGCTGGTTGCATCGTGGTCATGGAACCCGACAGCGGCAAGCTGCGGGCGCTGGTAACCTCGCCCGCCTACGACAACAACCTTTTTGCCGCCGGCATCTCGCAACGCGACTGGGACGCCCTGCGCACCAACAACCGGTTTCCGCTGCAGAACCGCGTCATCCAGAGCGTTTACCCCCCGGGCTCGGTCTGGAAGCTGATTATGGCCACCATGCTGCTGGAAAAAGGCGTCAACGCGCGCGAAAGCGTGTTCTGCCCCGGTCAGGTCAAACTGGGCAACCAGATATTCCGCTGCTGGAAAAAAGGCGGGCACGGGTCAGAAGACCTGGTGCACGCGCTCATAGACTCGTGCGACGTCTACTTCTACCAGATGGGCGACCGTCTGGGCATTGACAAGATCGAGGAATTCGCCAAGGCTTGCGGTTTCGGGCGGCCCACGGGCATTGACCTGCCGCACGAAAAATCTGGCCTCGTGCCCTCGCGCGACTGGAAGCGGCGGCGCTTTGGCCGCCCCTGGACGCGCGGCGAAACCTACAACGTGTCCATCGGCCAGGGCTACACCCTGGTTACCCCGGTGCAGGTGGCCGTGTTTGTGTCGGCCCTGCTCAACGGCGGGGAGCTGCTCAAACCCCAGCTGGTCGACGACGCCACCCGCGAGGTGCGCGGACGGGTTCCCGCCAAGCCGGAGACGCTCAAATTTGTGGTCGAAGCCATGCGCCGCACCGCCAACGGCGGCACGGCCAAGGTCGTGGGCCGCAAGGACGCCGACATTGGCGGCAAAACCGGCACGGCCCAGGTGGTCAAGCTCAAGATGACCACTGGCGACCGCCGCCTGAAAACCTCGGAGATGGAATACGCCCAGCGCGACCACGCCTGGATAGCCACCTGGGGCTCCAAGGAAGGCAAGACCTATGTGGTTATCGTCATGGTGGAGCACGGCGGCGGCGGTTCAAGCGTGGCCGGTCCTATAGCCCGCAAGGTGTACGATTATCTTTTTGGCCCGGACCCCAACGCGCCCATGCTCGCCATGCCTGCCCCCCCCCCGGCGGTCGATCACCCCGAATAGCCGGCAAGGCGACGGCCCCGCCGCATCAGGCAATATTTACTATGAAACCTGCAACCACACAGCATCAGCAAGCGAACACGCAGCATGGATAACCGTCTGTACAGCTATATTAACTGGGGCCTTCTGGCCTGCATGATGCTGCTCTATCTTGTGGGCGTGGGCAATCTGTATTCCGCCAGCGGCACGCGGGTCGAGTCGGGCCTTGCCTTCAACTCGTTTTACCAGCGCCAGCTGGTATGGGGCCTGTGCGGCGTGGCGTGCATGCTGCTGGCCATGCTGTTTGACTACCGCCAGCTGCGCAACCTTGCCTGGCCGTTCTTTCTCATAACCGTATTTTTACTGCTGCTTGTGCCCATTGCCGGCAAAACGGTTTACGGGGCCAAACGCTGGATATCGCTTGGCTTCATGAGCCTGCAGCCCTCGGAGATGGCCAAGCTTTCGGTGCTTGTGCTGGTGGCCCGCCTGCTGGCCCGCGACAGCCGCCCCCTGGGTTGGAAGCACTTTTTCAGCGTGCTCTGCGTCGGGCTCATACCGTGCGGGCTTATCGTCATCCAGCCCGACCTTGGCACTACCCTGCTGATACTGCTGATCATGGGCGGCATGATCCTGTTCCACGGGCTCAAGGGCTATGTGCTCAAAACATGCCTGCTGGCCGCGCCTGCCGCGGTGGCCCTCATGTGGGTTGTGGGCATGCACGATTACCAGCGGCAGCGCATCCTGACATTTCTTGATCCGGGCAACGACCCGCGCGGCACGGGCTACCACATCATCCAGTCGCGTATTGCCATCGGCTCGGGCGAGCTGTGGGGCAAGGGATTTCGCGAGGGCACGCAAAGCCAGCTGCGCTTTTTGCCCGAACGCCATTCGGACTTTGCCGTGGCCGTTTTTGGCGAAGAATGGGGATTTGTGGGCTGCGTGGCGCTCGTTACCCTTTTCTGTCTGTTTCTGCTCTCCATCTTTTCTTCGGCGGTGCAGGCCAAAGACCGTTTTGGCAGCACCCTGGTGGTGGGCGTATTTTTTTACTTTTTCTGGCAGATATTCATCAACATGGGCATGGTGATCGGCCTTATGCCGGTGGTGGGCATTCCCTTGCCCTTCATCAGCTACGGCGGCAGCGCCACGGTGGTCAACTTCACCCTGTTGGGCATAGTTCTTAACGTGTCCATGCGCCGATTCATGTTTAAGAGCTGACAGCAAGTCAAAGGGGAACAACGTGGCAAAGGACGAAATCGCCTACCTCGGCTCCGACACCGTGTATGAAGGCAAGCTTCACTTCAAGGGTACCGTGCGTATCGAAGGCCGCTACACCGGTGAAATTGTCAGCGACGGAACCCTCAACGTGGGCAAGGACGCCCAGGTGCAGGGCACCCTTGATGTGGGCGAGCTGCTGCTTTCCGGCCGCTTTAGCGGCGAGGTGACCGCCAAGCGCCGCGTGGTGGTGTACAGTTCCGGCGTACTCGAAGGCCAGCTGGCCACCCCCAACCTGCTGACGGAAGAAGGCGGCATCATCGAGGGACAGATCAGCATGAAAGGTCCGGCCAAGCCCAAGGCCTGACAACAGCGCCAGACAGACCCTCCCCGGCATGCGTGCCCGCTGCCGGGCCATTGGGGGGGGCCATATTTGCCTGATGCAGGAAAATAGCGCATAGTTGGTCTTGGAATACGTGTTACAAACCAGATCAACAACACTGCGCGACAGGCCTGAAAACCTGTTGAGCGCTTTCCTCAGGAGGCACCTATGGCACACGATTATTTCCGTGCGCTCAGGGATGTGGCGCTGGTTATCAATTCCAGCCTTGAGCCCCGCGAAGTTCTGCACAAAATCACCGAGCAAACCGCTGCAACCATGGGCTGCAAGGCAAGCACAATACGCCTGCTTGACAGCACGGGCCGTTTTTTGCTGCCCAGCGCCGCTTACGGCCTTTCCTCCACCTACATGCGCAAAGGCCCTGTGGAAGTAAAACGCAGCGGTCTTGACGGCGAAGTACTCTCCGGCAAAACCATCCATCTCAAAGACGCCACCGCCGACGGACGTTTTCAGTATCCCGAGTCCGCCAAATCCGAGGGTCTGGTCTCCGTGCTTTCGTCGCCCCTTATGGCCGACGGCAAGGCCATTGGCCTTATCCGCGTGTATTCGGACGTGGAGCGCGAATTCAGCGCCGACGAAGAAACCTTTATGGAAGCCGTGGCGGCCATCTCTGCCCTGGCCATCGAGAACTCGCGCCTGCACGAAGCCCTGCGCAACAACTACGAGCTGATGGCCAAACACGCCTACTCGCTTTACGAAGACTAGGACGCGTCTTCAGACGGTTTTACCGCTTCCGGCCTGTGCTGCAGGCCTGTGCTGCAGGCCGTGCGCCGCAGACGGCGCGGCGCAACTCGCTGGCGCATCCGCAGGCCGCTCCCGCAGACAGCGCCCCATTACGCCTGAAGGTCAGTCATCCGCCATTTCCCTCTACGTTATGAGGATCTTGCATATGAACAAAATCAAAGTTGGCATTAACGGTTTCGGCCGCATCGGCCGGCAGGTTTTCCGCGCCCTGCACCAGAGCTACCGCGACCGTGTGGAAGTGGTCGCCATCAACGATCTCTTCGACGCGGAATCCAATTTTCATCTGCTGGAGTACGACTCAGTCTATGGCCGCGCCTACCTCGACGCCAAGGTCGAGGGACAGGACGCCAGCGTGGGCGACTGGAACATCCACTGCTTTGCGGAGCGCGACCCCAAACAGCTGACCTGGGGCGCGTACGATGTAGACATCGTGGTGGAAAGCACGGGCATCTTCCGCTCTGCCACCCAGGCCGCCGTGCATATTGAAAACGGCGCCAAAAAGGTCATCATCACCGCCCCGGCCAAGGAAGAAGACATTACCATCGTCATGGGCGTAAACCACGAGCAGTACGACCCGGCCAAGCACCATGTGGTCTCCAACGCCTCGTGCACCACCAACTGCCTTGCGCCCGTGGCGCTTGTGCTGCAGCGCAAGTTTGGCATCGAGATGGGCAACATGACCACCATCCACTCCTACACCAACGACCAGCGCATTCTCGACATGGCCCACAAGGACCCGCGCCGCGCCCGCGCCGCCGCCTGCAACATCATCCCCACGTCAACGGGCGCCGCCCAGGCCGTGGCCAAGGTTATCCCCGAGCTCAAGGGCAAATTTACCGGCTACTCGCTGCGCGTGCCCACGCCCACAGTTTCGGTGGTGGATTTTTCCGCCATCCTGGAAAAATCCACTGATACCGAAGGCCTGCTCGGCGAGCTCAGGCAGGCTTCGGAAACCTACCTCAAAGGCATCCTGGCCTACAACGAAAAGCCGCTGGTCTCCATGGACTTCAAGGGCGACCCGCATTCCTCCATCCTTGAGGCTCCCTACACCACGGTGCAGGAAGGCCGCCTGGTCAAGATCGTGGCCTGGTACGACAACGAATGGGGCTACTCCAACCGCGTGTGCGACCTCGCCTGCCTCATGGGGGCCAAGGGGTTTTAGCCTCGCCGTCTGACAACGGATAAAACCGATCAGGCCCCCGGTTTACGCTCCGCACGGTGCGTACCGGGGGCCTTTGTCGCAACAGGGAGCGTGTTTATGGGCGGTTCGGCACAGGGCAAAGCCCCGCACATTCTGGACGTGCCGGTGGGCATGGACGCCGTGGGCGAAAGGGAAGAATTTGACAGCATGGGGCGGGTCATGGTGCCCGCCGACCGATACTGGGGAGCGCAAACACAGCGCTCGCTCGAGCATTTTGCCATCGGCGATGACAGAATGCCCATGGAGATCTGCCGCGCGCTCTGCCTGATAAAAAAGGCCAGCGCGCTGGTCAATGCCCGTATGGGCAAACTGCCTCCATGGAAGGCGCAGGCCATAGACCGCGCCGCGCAGGAAGGCATGGACGGTCTGCTGGACGGGCATTTTCCCCTTTTTGTCTGGCAGACGGGTTCGGGCACGCAGACCAACATGAACGTCAACGAGGTTTTGTCCAACCGCGCCATACAGTTGCTGGGCGGCGTCATGGGCAGCCAGAAACCCGTAGGCCCCAACGACGACGTCAACATGAGCCAGTCGTCCAACGACGCCTTTCCCACGGCCATGCATCTGGCTGCCGTGCTGAGCTGCGACGCCAGGCTGCTGCCGGAGGTGGAGGCGCTGGCCCAGGCAGTTGAGCTCAAGGCTGCCCAGTGGATGGATGTGGTAAAGATAGGCCGCACCCACCTGCAGGACGCCGTTCCCCTGAGCGTGGGGCAGGAGTGGTCGGGCTACGCCGCCCAGCTGCGCGCCTGCATGGAGTACCTGTGCGCGGCCCGCAACGGTCTTTACCCGCTGGCCCTGGGCGGAACAGCCGTGGGCACGGGCCTCAACGCGCCTGCGGGCTTCAGCGAGGCAGTCGCGCACGAGCTGGCGGTTATTACGGGCAAGCCCTTTGTCACGGCCCCCAACAAGTTTATGGCGCTGGCGTCGCAAGACGCGGTGGTGCGCTTCAGCGCCGCCCTGCGCGGGCTGGCCGTGGCGCTCATCAAGATAGCCAACGACATGCGCTGGCTTGCGGCAGGGCCGCGTTGCGGGCTGGCCGAGCTGCAGCTGCCGGAGAACGAACCCGGCTCATCCATCATGCCCGGCAAGGTTAACCCTACCCAGTGCGAGGCCCTGATCATGATCGCCATACAGGTCATGGGCAACGACAGCGCCGTTGCCCTGGCCGGAAGTCAGGGCAACTTTGAACTCAACGTCATGCGCCCGGTCGCGATCAAAAACGTCCTGCACTCCATAACCATTCTGGCCGACGGCTGCCGCAAGTTCCGCCAGCATTCCGTGCAAGGCACCGAGCTCAACAGGACCAGAATAGACTTTTTTGTCAACAACTCCCTCATGCTGGTTACGGCGCTTTCACCGGTTATCGGCTACCAGCAGGCGGCAAAAATTGCGGAAAAAGCCTCCGCAGAGGGCCTTACCCTCAAAGAGGCAGCCCTGGCGCTGGGCGCGGTAACTGCGGAGCAGTTTGACAGCATCGTGCGGCCAGAAACCATGATCGGGCACGGCCTGGCCGGGGCCTGACAGACTGGCCGCGCAGCTGGCCCCCTCAGGTCGACAGCTGAAAAATCCGGCAGGGGAGCAACCCCTGCCGGATTTTTCAGCTGTACCAATCCGCGTTCCGCCGCCAGGCGGGCCGCGCTAGGCGAAGTTGTAGCCCTGCTCCAGCGCCTTGGCGTTGGCAGCGATCAGCTTGGCGTAGTGCGCGCTGACCACGTGGTTCAGGGCTTCCTGCACCACGTTGAGGGGCAGAGCGCCGGTGGCCTTGAGCCACGCGCCCAGCGCCACCATGTTGGCCATCTTAACATTGCCCAGCTCGTGCGCCATGTCGTTGACGGGGATATACACCGTGCGTTTGGCGGCATCGAGCAGGTTTTCGTCCACCAGCGAGGCGTTGACAATCTGCACGCCGTCCGCAGCCAGCCGGGGCTGGAACTTGTCGAGCGAAGGCCCGTTGAGAATGATGGTGGACATGGGCTCGCGAACCAGGGGCGAACCGATGGGGTGCTCGTCGAGCACCACCGTGCAGTTGGCCGTACCGCCGCGCATCTCCGCCCCGTACACGGGGATAAAGCTCACTTCAAGCCCGTGCTCCATGCCCGCCTGGGCCAGCAGGTTGCCAATAAGCATAACGCCCTGGCCGCCAAACCCGGCCATGATCACATCCTGATATACGCTAGGCATGGTCGGCCTCCCCATTGGCGGTCATGTCCTTGTACACCCCAAGGGGAAATACGGGTATCATGGCCTCGGCAATGCGTTTGTTGGCGGCAATGGGGTCCAGGTGCCAGTTGGTGGGGCAGCCCGAGAGCAGCTCGATAAAGCCAAAGCCCAGACCCTGCAACTGCACCTCAAAGGCCTTGCGCAACGCCTTTTTGGACTCGCGCACGTGCTTGACCGAATCCAGCGAGCAACGGGCGGAGTATGCCACACCGTCCAGCTGGGCCATAATTTCGGCCATACGGATAGGCCCGCCCTCGTTGCTGACCGAGCGCCCCTGCCGCGAAGTGGTGGTCTTTTGCCCCACCAGCGTGGTGGGGGCCATCTGACCGCCGGTCATGCCGTACACCGTGTTGTTGATGAAGACGGCGGTGATCTTTTCGCCACGGTTGGCCGCGTGCATCGATTCGGCCATGCCGATGGCGGCCATGTCGCCATCGCCCTGATAGGTGAACACCACAGAGTCCGGACGGGCGCGGCGCACCCCTGTGGCCACGGCGCAGGCGCGGCCATGCGGGGCCTCAAGGCCGTCCACGTTAAAGTAGTCGTAGGTAAAGGTGGCGCAGCCCACAGAGGCCACCAGAATGGTGCGCTCGGCCACGCCCAGCTCGTGCAGCACCTCGGTCACCAGCCTGTGGGCAATGCCGTGGTGGCAGCCGGGGCAATAGTGGGTGGGGCGCTCGTTGAGCACGGGGTTGGTATCAAAAACCAGGCTTTCGCCCTCGGCGGGACGCAGGGCGTCCAGTTCCTGAGCTTGCATGATCAGTTCTCCTTGAGGGCCTGCAGCATGGGGTCGCGCAGGGCATCAGCGCCGATGAACAGCCCCGGCATAACGCCGTGCCACAGCACGGATGCGGGCGATACCCCCGGCTGGCCGAAAAGGGACAGGCGGACGTCTTCCACCATCTGCCCCGTGTTCTGCTCCATAACCAGAAAACGCCGTCCAGGCGCAAGGGCGCGCAGGGCTTCTTCCGGAAAGGGAAACAGCGTAATGGGCCGGAACAGACCAATCTTGTGCCCTTCGGCACGCAACTGGCGTATGGCGCTGCGGGCGATGCGGGCAATGGAGCCAAAGGCCACCACGATGAGTTCCGCATCGTCGGTGTCCACGCATTCAAAGGCGCAGTCGGCCTTCATGGATTCGTACTTGCGCATGAGCATGCGGTTGCGCTCGGCCAGCGCGCCTTCGGCCAGATATACCGACTTGAGCAGTCGCGGCGCGGCATTGGGGCCGCGACGGCCAAAGCCCTCCATGCGCCAGGGCGCGGCAAGGGCGGCCAGATCTTCGGCGGGCACGGCGTCCTTGGGCGGCACGCGGCGCACGGGTTCCTTGATCTGGCCAACAATGGCGTCGCCCAGCACCATGACCGGGTTGGCGTATTTGAACGCCAGGGCAAAGGCCCTGAACATGAAGTCGTAGCACTCCTGGGCTGTGGAGGGGGCAATCACCAGATTGCGGTGGTCGCCGTGGCCGCCGCCCTTGACGGCCTGAAAATAATCGCCCTGCGAGGGGCCGATGTCGCCAAGGCCCGGCCCGCCGCGCTGCATGTTGACGATGACGCCGGGTATCTGGCTGCCCGCCATGTACGAAATACCCTCCTGCATCAGCGAGATGCCGCAGCTGGAGGACGACGTAAGCGCGGGTATGCCGCAGGCGGCTGCGCCCAGCACCATGTTGATGGCGCTCACCTCGCTCTCGGCCTGCACAAACTGCCCGCCGTTTTCGGGCAGCAGTGAGGAGAGGGCCTCGGGCACTTCGTTTTGCGGGGTGATGGGATAACCAAAATAGCAACGGCAGCCCGCGTCAATGGCGCCAAAGGCCACAGCCTCGTTGCCCTTGATGAGCATGCGTTCAGTAGTGGCGCTCATGCCTTGTCCTCCCTGGTTTTCGCGCTTTTAAACACGCGTATGGCCACATCGGGACACATGACCGCGCACGAAGTGCAGCCCGTACATTGGCCGTCCATTTCCATCACTTCATAACCGTGACGGTTAAACCGGCCCGAAGGTTTAAGGATGTGCACCGG